>DAWDQD010000013.1:0-66220 GCA_052349145.1 Segatella copri
TTGTCGCTTTGCAAGCAAAATCCCACTAAACCCTATAGGTTGCGGATTTGAGGTTTATTAAAATTAAAGTTTAACATTGGCTTCCAACATAATACCATCCTTCAGAGGTTCATCATCATCAGAGAACGAATTTGCCTTATATTGTACGCAAAGCACGAGCATTTCGCTGCTGCCTGTGTTCTTGAAAGCACGTTTGCCATTGGGCGCAATTCTCACGATGCTTCCTTCTGAAACAGGAAATCGTTTGCCGTCTACATCGAAAATGCCTTCACCTTTAAGAATGAAATAAAGCTCTTCGTGGGTTTTATGGGTATGGCGTGTGCCATAATCTTGCCCAGCTGCAAGACTTTGGAAAGACAATTCTGCGCCTGTTGCTTGTAGTGCATGTCCGGCAAACATCTTTCCCGGGATAGAGAAATTGCCCATAGCCAACTCATATTCCTTAATTTCATTCAACTTACCTACGTTCACCGTGGTGAAGTTCTCACCTTTTTCTACAATTTTAATTTCTTTCATAATGCTATTTGTCTTGATTACGAGTGCAAAGGTAGTGCAAAAAACAAAGACACATTCTACCATTAATAATATATGTTCTACCATTTTGATAAACCATTAATTATTCGTACATTTGTTGCATGAAATTAGAGAGTCACCCCCCAAGAACTTACACAAGTTCCTTTCAGCAAAACGGAATGTGGTGTAGATTTCAACATCAATACCGATGATTATCTTTGCAGATAGAATAATAAGCGTTCAAAACGATATTTGCGGAAGTTTTTTCTAAGGATGAAGCCTCCGATTCATCTTTGCAAATGGGTTGCATTGGAGATTGCGTAATTTTGCACCCAGAAAACAAAATTATAAAAGATTATGAGAAAAAAATATCGATTTCCTTAGCAACAGCCTTCCTGATGATTTCAGGAAGTGCGTATGCCGATGGCAACATCACAGGTACAGTTTTTAATAAGACGACATCCGAACCTCTTGACTTCGCTACAGTCGTTCTTGTGAAAGCGGAAACAGGTGCGCCACTGCCTATTGGCACCACAACCGATGAGAACGGAGTGTTTATGATCCCCAATGCACCTTCGGGAAAATATATTGTCCGTGTCAGCATGATAGGTAATGTCACACAGGAACGTGAAATCACAATAGGGAATTCGGAGATAAATCTTGGAAAAATAGAACTTGCAGAGGACACCAAGTTGCTTCAGGAAGTAGTCGTCACCGGGCAGAAAAGCCAGTTGTCGGTCAATGCGGAGCGCAGGATTTTCAATGTAAGCTCAAACATAAACGCCACTGGTGCATCTGCCGATGAACTTCTTGCCGCTGTCCCGTCGGTTGATGTAAACAGCGAGGGAGAAATATCATTGCGTGGCAATGCCGATGTACTTGTGTGGATAAATGGCAAAAAGATGGGGATGAACGATGACAACCGTGCCCAAATACTTCGTCAGCTTCCTGCTGAAGCCATAGCGAGCATTGAGGTCATGACGAATCCGTCTTCCAAGCATAGCACGGAGGGAACTACCGGAATCATCAATATACGGTTGAAGGAAGATCACCGTCATGGTTACTTTGGCAACGCCGAGGCTAATGTGGATACACGCGGGACGGCAAACGTGAATCTTAATTTCAATTACAACGAAGGCAAGTTTGAATCATTCGCTGGAATCGGACTTAAAACCCAACATGTACCCGGAGGTACGGCATCGCGCCGCAGTTATGACAATGGAACGTATCTCAACTCAGACGGCGATAGCAAGAAGCATGAAAACAGCATGTTCCTTCGTCTGGGTACGAATTTCAGACCTGATGACAAGAATGAAGTTTACCTGAGCGCAATCGGAATGCTCGGACACAAATGGGGATGTACGACAACCACTCACCTTAGCAATGTGCCGGGGCAATGGGTCGGCAATGTCAATAATATGCGTGAAAGTGGCGATACTCGTGGTGCAAACGTCATGCTTGGTTACAAGCACACGTTCAATCCCAACCATTTTATCGACATGAACGTGAGCTATAATATATGGAGGGGTCCCAATGACAACCTGTTTCAGGAAAATGAGACTTGGGATGACGGCACGGAGGAATCCATCTGGCAAAGCCAGCATCAGGATGTAAAAATCAGCAACTGGGAAGCAGCGCTTGATTATTCATTACAGGCATTGCCGTGGCTGCGCTTAGAAGCCGGCTATAAGGGCAACTACAACCACGAGAACAGTCCGTCATCGTATGCAGGAGGTCCTGACGAGAACGGCCTTTTACCTCTTGACGAGCTCTATAATCGTTTCAAATACGACACGGACATTTCTGCCCTGTATGTAAACTTTTCCGGTAGCTATGAACACCTGACCTTCTCTGCCGGACTTCGTGGAGAAATGTGGCAGATACGGACACGTTCTTTGGGCTACGGCCAGACAGATGCGGACGTTGCTCTCTTCAAGAAAAATGATTTCGCGCTATTCCCATCGGCTTCAATAGGCTGGTCTTTTCTTGGCAACAATGAGCTGAAGTTGAACTATTCCCGCCGCATACGCCGTCCTTTCGGTCCCCAGCTCAATACTTTTGAGAATATTTCTGACCCTTCGGAAGTACATCTTGGAAACCCGCTTATCCTGCCCGAGTACAGCAATGCCGTGGAACTGTCGTACATCAAGAATTGGACTGGACACATGCTTTCCGTGTCAGGCTATCTACGTACCAACAACGAGTCAGCTTTCTCGCGCCTATGGCTTCAGACCCCAATGTAAACACGATGTATTACGGTCACGCCAACGTGGGCAACATGGTAAACTCTGGAGTGGAGATTATATCCCGTAACCTGCTGTTCAGACGGCTGACACTCACCACCACATTGAACCTTTACAATAGTCATCTCAAGGCTTGGAGTGCAGACTATCCGTTGCACGACAGCTTCTATGCCGTACATGGTGACAAACAGAACCGTTTTGTGTGGGATGTGCGCTGTATGGCATCGGTACGTCTGCCGTGGAACATGACTTTCCAGGCCACAGGCCGTTATAATTCGCGCCGTATCACCGCGCAGGGGATGCTGGAACCCGATTGGGATGTCGAAGCCGGAGTACGCAAAAATATCGGTTCTTGGGGTATATCGCTTCTTTGCAAGGATATTTTCAACTCAAAAGAGACGAACAATGTCCTTTATGGGAACGGCTACACGCAGTCAATCCGCAAATGGTCGGGAGGTCGCACATTACGTCTGGCCATCACCTATACCTTCGGAAAATCCGACAGTCGTGAGCATAATCGCCACAACCACATCGACACCGGTGGCTACGGAGAAGAGCATCATCATTAAATTAGTTCCGCCAACAGGTAGGGGCTAAGCTATATTGCTAAAAATCCCAGCAAGAGAATAGCTGAATGCTATCTCCTGCCGGGATTTATTATTTTATGAATATAAATCATTCTCATTCATACACACCATTCTTATAGTCCTCTTGGAATTCTCTGCATGTCTTGCCCGTCTGCTGCTTGAAAAAACGCATCAGGTGGGGTGGTTCGGAGAAGTTGAAAGCATAGGCTATCTCACTTATAGATTTGTCGGTGAACAGAAGTTCGTTTTTGATTTCTGCCAGCAGTCGCTGTTTCAGCAGATAGGTAGCCGATACTCCATACTGCGCCATCACGCTATGGTTCAGGGTGATGCGGCTAATCTTGAGCAGTGAGGCGTAGTCCTGCACACGTTGCAACTTCCGGATGTGGGTTTCCATCAATTCCACAAACTGAAAGGCATAATAATTCTTAGGAGCAGCCAGAGGCAATTGATACTCAAGGGTGTAATGGCGATTCATAATTGCCAGCAGATAGTAGAGTACGCTGACGATGATGTGGTAGCTGTCGGCTTGAGGCTGCCGAAGCTCTGCCCGTATTTTCTTGAGCAGCCGCTGATATTCTTCGCATTCATTTCCCGAACACATCAAATAGGGTGGTGTTTCGGTCTGCTGGCAGTATTGCAGACGATAGACAAAGAATTTGTCGGCAATGAAGGTTCGCATAAAATCTTCACGGAATATCAGAAATTCGTACTCGAGAGCCGCCTCATCAATGTGCCATTCCTGCTGCTGGTGTGGCTTCACAAAGAGCACCATACCATCTTTCAGGTTTATCTTCCTGTAGTCTATCAGAACGTAGCCATTAGCTTTCTTGATGAAAAATATTTCGAAGAAGTCGGTCTTGAACACTTCATGCTCCGTAAGCACTCAAGGGCACTCGCCGCCATAAGCTGTGTTGATGTAGAAATCTACGCCGCAATCCGTCTTGTTGAACGGCACTTCTACCAGACGCTGTCTTTGCTTTGCCATAATCTTAATCTTTAATCTGAAGTTTCGCAAGTGAATAAATATCAACTTGCTTGTTTATAAATATACATATTACTTAGCGTATGGGCAACAGGAAATGATAGCCCATATCTTCTCCGTTACGGATAAGCAGAAACTTTGATATCTGCTCTTCTGCCTGCAAAATTACATATTAATTATGAACCCCGCAAGATTTATGGAAGAAATATCCCGATGGATGGATAAAAATCATGATAATAAGGTAGATGAAAAATGCGATGGTTCAGGTAAGGGCACAAAAAAAGGCAGGTTCCAAATTGCTTTGGAATCTGCCTCCATCATTTATGGGAGATGATTATTTGACTTCGATGTTCTTTGTAGTCTTAGCTTCCTCCTTAGGAGTAAGCTTTGGAATCTCGACCTCGAGTATACCATCAGCTACCTTTGCTGAAATCTTCTCACGATCAGCATCCTCAGGCAGCGTATAACACTGCTGGTAGTTGCTGTAAGAGAATTCGCGGCGCAGATAGTGCTCGTGCTTGTCTTCATCCTTGTGTTCCATCTTGTTCTCGATGGCGATGTTCAGATTACCATCGTTATCGATGTTTACACGAACCCACTCTTTCTTCAAGCCAGGAGCTGCAACCTCCATGATGTAATTCTTATCTGTCTCCTTGATGTTAATGGCAGGAGCAGTAGCATTCATACGTGACATTACTTCGGTATTGAATAAAGTATCATCAAAGAAGTTACTCAACCAATCTGAATCATTATTTCTACGTGCTAACAACATAATTAAAACCTCCAAATTTTATTTTACTCGTCCTCTCGGTTCCTTACGGCTCCGTCGGGATTTCTGTTTGTTAATATTCTTGTTATTTTTTTGCTTTCGCCTCGAACCTCCGTTGTTCTTCCGAACCCCTTTATCTTTTGGCTTCAGCTTTCACTTTCTGTTTTTGCAACTTATGTGCCAGCGGACTGAAAGTGGTAATGTTGGCACAAAAGGATAAATATTTTAAACTTTTCTGCCAGATGATGCGGTTATCTCAACAAAAAAGTGTAACTTTGTCACCAACTTAAAAATCAAAGCATAAATCGAATAAATAATATAAGATCAATGAAGAAACAACAATTTTTTATGGCGATGCTGATGGCGATGTCGCTTTCTGCCAGCGCACAGCAGCAGGTAACCATCAGTCTTCCTCGCCAGAGTTTCGAGGGTTGGGATTCCCAGACCAATACCATGCGTGTGGTTCCCGGCAAATATCAGATCTTCGTAGGTGGTTCGAGTGCTGAGGCTGCTAAGAATGTGATAGAAGTGAAAGTGAAATAAAATGCTGATATAAAAAGAGAAAGCTCGCTAAGATTTTGAACGTCTTGGCGGGCTTTTCTTCTGTCTTAACTCTTAAGCCTGCGTTTTTTTTTTGAAGTTTTTTCAAGGAAATGGACTTTGAATCACTCTTTTTTATTATATTTGCAATCGAAAATCGATTTGAACCTTGACTAAACGATGAAATAGTTATGGAACAGAACTTAAAAACCATATTTTATGCGATGGGTGCGATGATTCTTGCACCCCAAACCCTCTGTGCTCAGTCTGTGAACATCGAAGGCCTAGACTCCTTGCGCTTATCAGGTTCGGTGAGTGTAGTGGAGCCTGAACTTCTGAAGAAGGGTGTACTCAATAATGCCCTGGATGCCTTGAGCGGACAGACGGCAGGTGTTAACGTCACTACCAATGGGCTTGACCGTATTGCTATGTTGAACTCCGTCCGGGTTCGCGGTACAACTTCTATCATGGGCGGCAATGATCCTCTGGTGATTATTGATGGTGTTACTTCTGATGTGGCGACGCTTGCTACAATCTATCCCGCCGATATCGAGAGCTTTACAGTACTGAAGAATGCCAGCGAAACGGCACTCTATGGTTCCCGTGGTGCTTCGGGCGTTATCCAGGTAAAAACCAAGAAGGGTACGGGTAAGGGATTTCAGATTTCTTACGAGGGAAACTATGGTATAGAGGCGATGTACAAAAGTATGGAGATGCTCAATGCCGCCGAATACATAGCTGCTGCACAGAAGTATGGGCTGGAGTATAACAATAAGGGATATGATACCAATTTCCGCAAGGCGATTACCCGAACCGGAAATATCCAGAACCATTATCTGGCCTTCAGCGGTGGCACTCCGCAGAGCAACTACCGCGCTTCTTTTGGCTATATCGACCATAACACGATTATTCGGAGCAAGGGCTATCGTAATCTGGTGGCTAAGATTGATGTCACCCAGAAGGCGTTTGGCGATAAACTGACGGGAGATTTCGGCGTGTTCGGTTCGTCTTTCAAGAACAATGATATCTTCGACAGTCAGACGCTTTTCTATTCTGCCGATGCCATGAATCCTACTTATCCTTATGATAAGCTGAACGGTAGTTGGGTGAAGAATGGGGCTGCATCTCAGGTGAATCCTCCCGGTGCCGTGCTCAAGGAGCGTAATGATACGAAGAACATGAACTTCAATGCTCATCTGAAGTTGAACTATGATATGACAAATTCTCTGAGTGTTTCTGCCTTCGGAGCATACAGTTATGCTTCCAGCGAGAACAACCAGTTCTGTCCTACCTGGCTTTGGGCGCAGGGCAATCTCTATCGTGGGGAGTTCAAGAGCGAGGACTGGCTTGCCAATGTATCGTTTAACTATCAGCATTCGTGGGGAATCCACAATCTGAAGGCAATGGTGGGTGCAGAATATCAGAAGGATATTCGAACGGGATTCTGGACTTCTGCGAAGGGAATCACCAACAACGACATGTATTACCATAATATAGGTGCTGCTGCATCACGGCCTTTCGGTGGGACAGACAGTAATTACGAAGATCCGACTCTGGCTTCTGTGATGGGCAATGTCGACTACACCTTATATAATAAGTATAGGCTTTCGGTTTCCATGCGTGGCGATGGTTCTTCGATGGTGGGCAATGACCATACCTGGGGTTTCTTCCCATCCGTCTCTCTTTCCTGGGATATGAAGCAGGAGAAATGGCTCCGTTCTCTCAAGGAAATTACCATGCTGAAACTGCGTACGGGCTATGGACGCTCAGGTAATCTTGGCGGAATATCTTCTTATACCACTTTGAATACGGTGCGGCAGAATGGAATTGTTTCGGTGAACAGTTCTCCTACGGTTACGATGGGAATGATTAGCAATAACAATCCTGATTTGAAGTGGGAAACCCGCGCTACCTGGAATATCGGAGCTGATTTGGGATTGTGGAACAACCGGCTGGTTCTGACGGCAGAATATTACTATTCCAAGACCACCGACATGCTCTATGCCTATGATGTGCCGGTTCCGCCTTTTGCCTATGATAAACTGTTGGCAAACCTGGGTTCTATGAGCAACCAGGGTTTGGAGGTCGGCGTTTCCTTCACTCCTATCCAGAAGAAGGACATGGAACTGAATATCAATATGAATCTCTCCTGGCAGAAAAACAAACTCCTCTCGCTGAGTGGTGAATATGACGGAATGCAGATGTCGGCAGCCGATATTACTGCGATGGGTGCCTTGTCGGGTGCCGGTCAGCATGGTGGTTACAACAATGTGGTCTATCAGATAGTTGGTCAGCCTTTGGGGGTATTCTATCTTCCTCATTGCAAGGGAATTATAGAAGATGGAAATGGGCATTACCGCTATGATATCGAAGATTTGGACAAGAACGGAACCGTAGATTTGAGTGATGGTGGTGACAGATATATTGCCGGTCAGGCTACTCCTAAGGTAACGTTGGGTTCCAATATCAGTTTCCGTTATCGCGGCTGGTATCTTTCATTGCAGATGAACGGAGCCTTCGGACATAAGATATTCAATGGTACGGGTTTAGCCTACACCAATATGTCGAGTTTCCCGGATTATAATGTGCTGAAGGGAGCTCCTGAGAAGAATATCGTTGACCAGAATGTTTCTGATTATTGGCTGGAGAAGGGCGATTATCTCAACTTAGAGAATCTCACGCTGGGCTATGATATCCCTATCCGAAAGGGCGTGGTGCAGTCGCTCAGAGTTTCGGCGAGTGTCAACAATCTTGCCACCATCAGCAGTTACAGCGGCTTGACTCCGATGATTAACAGCTACGTGGTGAACAGTACGATGGGTATTGATGATAAGCGGACTTATCCTGTTTACAGAACCTTCTCATTGGGTTTAAGTGTTCAATTCTAAAATCAGAAAGTTATGAAACGATATAGATTTTTATTTCTGCTGCTGGCGGCATTGTCTATGACATCCTGCCTGGACGAACATCCTAAGGATCAGTTGGACGAGGATGCCATCTATGGCTCTGCATCTGATATTTATATCAATGCCGTGGCTTCTCTCTATAATTATATAGGTGGAGCTAACGAGAGTGAGGGCATCCAGGGCACCTGCCGTGGCATTTACGATTATAATACGCTGACCACTGATGAGGCGATGATTCCGATTCGAGGCGGCGACTGGTATGATGGTGGTCTCTGGAATGCCATGTACCAGCATCGGTGGAGTGCCGATGACCAGTCTCTTTATGATACGTGGAAGTACCTTTATAAGGTTATCGTGCTGGCTAATAAGTCTTTGGATATTATCAGCAACAAGTCGGCCCTGCTTTCTG
The DNA here is from genome assembly GCA_052349145.1 of Segatella copri. GTDB lineage: Bacteria > Bacteroidota > Bacteroidia > Bacteroidales > Bacteroidaceae > Prevotella > Prevotella copri_V. The sequence goes on from DAWDQD010000013.1 coordinate 8,953, forward strand.
CCGCACAGCAGGAGGAATATCGGGCTGAGATAAGAGCCATCCGGGCTATGTTCTATTACTATGCTATGGATATGTTCGGTCGGGTTCCATTGGTCCTTTCCAGTGCAGAACAGCTCCATTCCAGCCTGTTCCAAGGTCAGGCAGATCGCAGTTCTATCTTCCAGTTTGTCTTTCAGGAGTTGCAGCAGGTATTGCCTTCACTTCCAGACCAGCACAGCAATAAGGAAGGCAATTATTATGGTCGCATCACCCAGCCGGTAGTCAACTTTCTGTTGGCGAAATTGGCTTTGAATGCAGAAATCTATATGTATGATGACTGGACCCAGGGTTATGCGAGCCGTCCGAAGGGAAGTGACATTCATTTCTCTGTGCCGGCTTCTGATGCCTCTTTGCGCAGTGGCGATAAGGTGGACTGTAGGAAGTTGAATGCCTGGGAAACCTGCATTTATTATTGTGATAAGCTGGCAGAAGAAGGCTATGTCCTGGAGTCGGATGATTCATTCAATTTCTCTACGCATAATGAGACATCGAAGGAGAATATCTTCACGATTCCGATGGATAAGAATATCTATACCAACCAGTTCCATTATCTCTTCCGCTCTTACCATTATACGCATGGCGGTGTCTTGGGATGGGGAAGTGAGAATGGTACCTGTGCCACGATTTCTACGATGAAAGCCAATCATTATGGCGAGGCTGATGAAGATGCCCGTTGCAAGATGAACTTTGTGGCGGGAGTGGTAAAGGTAGATGGTCATGAACTGCTGATGGATAATGGAAAGCCGTTGGAGTATCAGCCTTTTGAAGTAGCTCAAAACCTGACCAACAGTAAGTTTGTCAAGACGGCTGGAGCGAGAATGGCGAAGTATGAGGTGGATAGAACCTCTTATATGGACGGCAAGTTGCAGAGTAACGACATAGTTCTTTTCCGCTATGCAGATGCTTTATTGATGAAGGCAGAGGCAAAGGTCCGAAACGGAGAGAATGGTGACGAGGAGTTGAATAGGATTCGTGCCCGTGTGGGAATGCCTTACCGTAAGGCTACGCTCGATAACATTCTGGAAGAGCGGTTGCTGGAGTTGGTATGGGAAGGATGGCGTCGTCAGGATCTCATCCGTTTCGGCAAATTCACCGGTGCCTACGATCTCCGTACGCCTCTTCAGGATGAATCCTCCGGCTACACCACTGTCTTCCCGATTCCTCAGAAATGCATTGATTTAAATTCTGAATTGGTACAGAATAAGGGATATGTCAATATTTTGAAGTAAAGAAACTTGAATAGTGTATATGAAACGAGAAAAGCTCGCCAGGACTTTGATGGTCTTGGCGAGCTTTTCTCGTTTTATTTCCCGAATCTGGAAGTATCTACTTCTTCATGCTGCTTGGCCTTGTAGCCGCCGAAACGATAGGTGAGGGAGAGGCCGATGATTCTGCCAAAGTACATTTTGTTGATGACGTGCTGACCTCGATAGGTGTCGTGCAGATGGTTGTCGCCTGTCTCGAAGATATCGTTGCAGTAGGCTTTCAGCTGGAACTTGTCATCCTTGAGAGGCTTCCAGGTGAGGGCTGCGTTGAGATAGCCAGAGGCTGGGATGTCGATGATTCCTTGGATGGCGTCGGTATGGACGGAAGCATCGAGGTTGAGAAGCACATGCTTGCCAAAGAGAAAAGTGCTGTTCCACTGGGCTTGACAGAACCATTTGCTGCGGTCGAATGGAAGATCATAGAAGTGGGAATTCTTGTCGTTCTGATATACGCCAGTGAAGGTAAGGCGATTCTGCCACCAGTTGCCTATGTTGATTGGGGCTGTGAGCATCAAGCCTACCTGGTTTACATGGTCGAAGTTGACATGCTTGTATTCCATCTCCTTCTTCTCGTCGCTCTGGTAAGGAAGCTGACGAAATTCATCTTTCGAGTTGTTGAAGAAGAGACTTGCCACGTATCTGCTGTGCAGAATATAGGTAAGCGAGAGGCTGAGGTCTCGTGATGGCTTCAACGTCGGGTTTCCAACAATCTTTCCATATCCGCCCGCATTATAGGTGGTGAAGTCCTTCACCGACCAATAGGTAGGGTAGTCTCTGTCGCAATCCAAGTCGAATTGGATGATGTGTCCAGCTTTTGGAAGATAGGTGATGGAGAGTGTAGGGAAGAGGTTCCACTCATCCCAGATTGGGGTGTGGTAATATTCTTCCATGAGCGATGCTTCCATCGTGAGTTTTTGTCCGAATGACTTGCTGGCTCCGATGTAGAAACACATTTGATCTTCGTTTTGAATGGTGTTGCCATAAGAAGATTTGTTGTTGCTTTCCTGCGAACTCTTGTCTCTTGATGTGGTGTAATTGATGCCGTAGTTCAAGTCCCAGTCTTTTCCTAAGTCGTGCTCCTGCTTGAGGTAAGCGTGCCATTTGTCGATTCGCTGCTGGCTTGTGATGTCGTAAATCTCATCGTAGAGACTGCTTTTTAGCCATTGTTCATCCGGTGAATTATAATAGGTGTATTCTGCTCCTGCCGAGAAACCGAATGGTGTGGAGTAATCCAGGCGGAAGTTGTGAAACTGACTCTTGGCATGGATTCTGAGAAGGGATGTGAAATCGCCATCATCCTCTGACGTTCCTCTCGTGTTATTGAGTTGTGAGGTGTAGGCAAAGCTGAGCTGATGATTTTTCGCCAGATGATAGTTGATGCCCAGTCGGATGTTGTGGTTGAGATGGCGTTTGATATTGTCGCTATGTGTAGAGAAGGCATAGGAAGTGCCATCAGTCAAGGTGTGGGCAAACTCATTTTCATAGTAATAATATCTCTTGCCATAACCGAAAGAATAGAGCATGTCTATTTCCCATTTCTTGTTGGTGAAGAGCAAGGAGGCGCGCTCTGTGTAACTGTTGCGGTTCTGGTGGGTGTAGCCGCCGAAGAGCTCGCCTTGCAGGGAGTGAAAGCCTGTGTTGTGCTTCAGCAGGAGGTTGATGACCTGTCCCTTTACCTGATAGCGGGCTGGGGCTGAATAGATGACTTCAGCGTTGGCGATGCGGCTGGTAGGAATCGTTTTCAGAAGCGAATAGAGCTGCTCGCTCGTCATGGTGGTAGCCTTGCCGTCTATCATCACGGTTACGGATTGGGCGTTGAGGGTCAAGGCTTCATCCTGTTCGCTCACGCCAGGCAGTTGCTTGATGGCTTCATAGGCATTATCCACCGGATGGTTTTTGATGAGTTGAGGCAGGTCATAGGTCAATGCTGCTCCTTTCACCTTTACGATAGGTCGGTTGCCTTTTACCATCACATCAGGGAGGGAATGGATAATGCTGTCCATTTTCAGGGAATCATTTCTGTTTCCTTGTGCCCAGCCGGCAAGACTAATGGCCAGGCAAGCGCTTAATATAACCAATCTTTTCATATTCTTCTTATCTTTTTATCGTTCTTTCGGAAAAAACTCCCGATTTCGGTTGCAAAAGTACTGTAAAAATCTCGTGTCAGCAAGGAATTTTGATTATCAAGTCTTATCAGAAGTGTTATTTAGTCTTATCAAATCAGAAATAATTCCCTGAAAAGTATCTTACTTATCTTCTTTTTTATTACTTTTGCAAGCATGAAAGAGAAACGAAGAATATTCATATTGACAGTTATGGCTTGCTTTTGTACATTGGTAATGCAAGCACAGGAAGTGAAGAGTGTTTCTTTGGATTCCATTCCGAAGGCATCTTTACCTAAGGAAGGTATGTCGTTGGAATATTCTCGTCCTTCGCTCGGTGGATTTCCTGTACTTCAAGGCAAATCTTATTACTCTGAATCGAATGCACCTTGGATGTCGGAAGAAGGAAAACCTTTGGAGATTGCGCCGAATGCAATACCTCATATTTCTCTTCCTTCCCCGAATTTGGGTACGATGGCGGTATATTCTTCGGGTATTGAAGTCCCAGGACTGATGAATAGGCAGACAGCAGGGGTTGTTTATCAACAAAATTTCGGGCGTTTTGTTTTTTCTCCTTATGTCGGGATAGAAAAGATAAACACGGGAGTATATGGATTGGGCAATCTCACCAAAGCTTCTTTTGGTGGACGAATGGCTTATCAAGTAAACGACTGGCTCACAGTGGGATTCTATGGACAATATGTTCCAACGAAAACCTCTGACCCTCGAAGCGTCATCATGTCTCCTTTCAATCCCAAGAGCAGCTATGGTGGCTTTATGGAAGTGATGTTCAATCAACATTGGGGGATAGGAGCCAAGATGGGACGAGAGTTTGCGCCACAAAAGAATGGTAAATGGGGATGGAAGAATACCACGGAGGTTTATCCGATTTTCAGAAAATGAGTATTTAATTCATCTGAAAAAATTTTTAATAAAGAAAAGAATGAAGTTACATCTTAAATACATAGTTACGCTCGTCATCACGGCTCTGGTCTGCACCTTCGCATATCAGACCTATTGGCTCGTGGGGCTTTATCAGTCTCAGGAAAAGGAGGTTGAAGCGAAAATTAAGGGTGGAATGGAGTACGCTCACTTCATGGAGATGAAGAAGCGAATCGAACGATTGCGCAATGATGATAAAGGGCCTCATAGACAACTGACGGGTTCTGTTGCTTTTTCTATGGATGAAGACGATGATATTGATCAAAAGGTAAAGGTTAAAAAGGTTCGTGGAGGAAAGATCGTTCAGTCTGTTCAAACAACTTTTACCAAGCACGAGAAGCGTCGTGAAGATGACAAGGACCAGGAATTGATGATGATGATGTCGGGCAAGCTGGCAACTATGGTGCAACAAGCGCTGTTTGGCAAATTGAATGAAATCGCCAAACCTGACATCAATGACTATGACAGCGCATGGGTTGCCAAGATGCTTTCAGACAGTTTGTTGGTGGGCGACGATATTCATCCGCTTCCGCATCAGATTCAGCTTTTTGCAGGAAAGAAGGTTTTGGCGAAAGTGACGACGAAGGGGTATGTGCCTTCCGCCAATGCCAAGCAATACCAATATGTGGTTTGTAATGAGGGGGAGGCGAATGAGGAGAAATATGTCCTCACCCTAGAGCCGCTTACGATGACTGTGCTCAGCCAGATGGCAGGCATCCTTGCCACATCGCTCTTCATCATGCTCATCCTGGCTTTCGTCTTTTGGTTCCTGATTCATACGATGCTCAAGCAGAAGACGCTTGATGAGATGAAGAGTGATTTCACCAATAATATCACGCACGAATTGAAGACTCCGATAGCCGTAGCCTATGCTGCCACCGACTCCCTGCTGAACTACGGAATGCTCCAGCATCCTGATAAGGCGCGCAAGTATCTCACCATCGCCCAGGAGCAGTTGCAGACGCTCAGCGGATTGGTGGAGCAGATTCTGTCGATGAGTATGGAACGACGGAAATCGATGCTGCTCAATATCGTGGAAGTTCCAGTGAAAGAGGTGATTGAACCATTAATCTCCCAGCATCAGCTGAAAGTGAAATCAGGAGAAAAAACGGATAAAAAGGTGAATATTTCATTGTCCGTAGAACCGGAAAATCTGATGGTTCATGTCGACCGGATGCATTTCTCAAACATCGTGAGCAATCTCATAGACAATGCCATCAAGTATTCTGAAGATAGCGTGAAGATAGAAATCAAGGCTTTCCGAAAAGCCGAGGATGAAGTGCTGGTTTCCGTATCAGATAATGGAATCGGTATTGCCCACGATAAATTGCCTTATATTTTCGACAAGTTCTATCGGGTGACGGATGGCAATAAATATACGGTTAAGGGCTATGGTCTCGGGCTTTTCTATGTTAAGAGCCTGATGGAGAAAATGGGCGGTTCTGTTTCCGTAGAAAGCGAGCCGGGAAAAGGAAGCTGCTTCACCCTGCATTTTCTTAAAGGTAAAAAGGTAAAAAGGTAAAAAGGTAAAAAGTAAAAAAGAAACAATGAATAAGATAAAAGTATTACTGGTAGAAGACGAAACATCCTTGGCGATGATTCTGAGCGACACCTTGGAGGCGCAGGGCTTCGAGATGCGTACGGCGCATGATGGCGAAGAGGGGCTTCGTATGTTTGATGAACAGAAGCCTGATGTGTTGGTTGCGGATGTGATGATGCCCAAAATGGATGGTTTCGAGATGGTGCGCCGTATCCGCAAGACGGATTCCCGTACTCCTGTGCTTTTCCTCACGGCTCGTTCGGCGGTGAATGATGTGGTAGAGGGATTTGAATTGGGTGGCAATGATTATCTGAAGAAGCCGTTTGCCATCCAGGAACTCATCGTCCGTATCAAGTCGCTTTGTCATCGGGCTTCAGTAGGAAATATTTCTTCTGAAGAACAGGAAGGGGGGAATGTTTCTCCTGATAATCCGGATGCTGCTGACCAATGGCTTTCCATCGGTCGTTATCGCCTGAATGTTACCAGTCAGATTCTGCAGTTGGATGGTAAGGATACAGAACTTTCACATCGTGAATCCGAAATCCTTCGCATGCTTGTGGAGAGCAAGAACAATGTGGTAGAGAGCAAGGATATTCTCCTGCAACTCTGGGGCGATGACAGCTTCTTCAATTCCCGCAGTCTCCATGTTTTCATCACCAAGCTCCGCCACAAGTTATCTGCCGATGAAAATATCAGAATCATCAATGTGAGGGGAATTGGGTATAAAATGATTTATTAGAGAAAAATGAAAATGGTTAAAAAGAAGATAATAATAGCTTGTGACTCTTATAAGGGTTGCCTTTCGAGCAGGGAGGTGAATGAGGCGATTGCTTCGGGATTGAAGGAATGGAATGCGGAAGATGCTCCTCCCGAAATGAAGAATTTGGATTCTGATGAGGCTTCTCCCGAAATCATTACCCTGGAAATGAGTGATGGGGGAGAGGGAATGCTTGATGCTTTTCTTTCGGCGATGAAGGGAGAGCGAGTGAAGATTCATGCCCATGATGCGCTGATGAGATGGATTGAGGCGGAATACGGAATCGTGGATGATACAGGGATTATCGAGATTGCGCAGACTGCCGGACTGGCTCTGATTGGGCCTGAACAGCGCAACCCGATGAAGGCTACTTCCTGGGGCGTGGGCGAGATGATTATGAATGCTTATCGCCGGGGCGTGCGCCGTTTCATCGTGGGCTTGGGCGGCAGCGCCACATCCGATTGCGGCATTGGAATGCTTAAGGCGATGGGCGACGACTGGAAGAAAAACCGCCGGGAATGCAGCTTTGTGCTGGCTTCGGATGTTACCAATCCGCTCTGTGGCGAAAACGGGGCGGCTCACGTCTTTGCGCCTCAGAAGGGAGCTGATGCAAAGATGGTGCAGATGCTGGATGATAGGGCGAGGAAGTTTGCCGAGGTAAGCGCCAAGCATTTCGGATATGATAGGAGTGAGGCTCCTGGGGCTGGTGCGGCCGGAGGACTGGGGTATGCATTCCTGCAATATTTCAATGCTGAGGCACGACCAGGGGCTGAACTGCTTTTAGAGAAAATAGAGGTTGATGTGCTCATTCAGGATGCTGATCTCGTGATTACGGGCGAAGGTCATAGCGACCGTCAGACCTTGATGGGGAAGTTGCCGCAAAGAATTCTTGAGCATGTTACCAATCAGAAAATATGGCTAGTATCGGGCGGAGTTAGCGATAGAAAGGCTATGCTGGATGCAGGATTTGATAGAGTTGTTCAGGTTACTCCTGAAGAAATTCCATTGGATGAGGCGATGAAACCAGAAGTGGCTCGTAATAACATAATAAAGGCAATTCGTGAGCAATTTGCTTTGTAGTTTCAGTTATAATCTGTACCTTTGTGACCGTTTTCAAATAAGGTAAGAATAATGAAGTATATAATTTTTGATTTTGATGGAACCATCGGAGATTCGCAGAGCTTGATTGTGAAGACCTTGCAGGATACGATGCGTGCAAGAAAACTGGAGGTGAAATCGGAGGAGGCTTGTGCCAAGACCATCGGTTTAAGACTGGATGAGGCTTTCGTCTCGCTCTTCGGAATGAGCGATGAGGAGGGAATGGAATGCGCAGCAACCTATCGCGAGATTTTCCTGGAGAACAAAAAGACGATGATCGTGCAGCCCTTTCCTCATGTAATAGAAACCCTGAGAGAGTTGCATCGCTGTGGGTTTGTATTGGGTATGGCCAGCAGTCGAAACCATTGCTCGCTGGATGGATACGTGCATCAGATGCAGCTGGAGGATATATTCTCTTCCATTGTTGCAGGAGATGATGTGGAGCATGCGAAGCCAGCACCCGATATGGTCTTCAAAGCATTGAAGGAGATGAAGGGAACGGCAGATGAAACTCTCGTGGTAGGCGATATGAACTTCGATGTAGATATGGCGCATCATGCCGGCTGCAAGGCCTGTGCCGTGACTTATGGCAACGGAACCCGTGAGCAGCTCGCCTCTGCCGAATGGATCATCGATGATTTCGCAGAACTCCTGGAAATCGTAAAAGAATAAATGTTTCTGAAAACATAAAATGCTCAAGGAGTAAAAAGATAAAATCAAGAAGTAAAAGAATAAAACAGGAAATGAATAAAAGATTATTTTATCGCTTGTAGAATAAAAAAGCAGGTAAAATAATCTTTTATTCATTTTTTTATAGTACCTTTGCACCCGCAATTGGTTCGCTGCCACCTTCTGCCGCCTCTGGCAGGATGAGTGCGTAGTGATTAAAAGGGAATCGGGTGAGAAGCCCGGACAGTCCCGCTGCTGTAAGCGTCTTATTGCGGCAAGCACCATGGTCACTGACATTTTTTCGGGAAGACCGCTTGCCATGAGTTTTGCATCTTTTTATGTTTACATAGAGTGAGATGCGGGGAGGACGCAAGTCAGAAGACCTGCCGTTGCCATCGGAAACAATATGATGAAAGAGTGTCTTTAGGATAAGAGATTCCGATGATTCTATCCAACCCCGTGGGATGGGTTCGTGATGGAGACACAGATAATAATATAAAAAATAGAATGAATGAAGGCATTGAGGATATTTTGTCTCGGTGGCTTGCTACTGTTGTATGCACAAGTGGGTCTGGGGCAAGATTCCATTCGTACCGAGCATTTGCAGGAAGTAAAAGTGAATGCTCGGCAGCACCGGATACTTACGAGCACATCGCCTCTCCAACTTTTGGATAAGGGGGATATGTTAAGGCTCGGCGTTACGGATATGACCGACGCCTTGCACCGAATGCCAGGCATCAATCTGCGCGACTATGGTGGAGCTGGAGGAATGAAGACGGTAGCTGTGCGTGGATTCGGAGCGGGACACACGGGCGTGAGTTACGATGGTGTGCTGCTCAGTGAATGTCAGGGCGGCGAAATTGATGTGTCCCGTTATTCGCTCGACCAAGTGCAGACTTTGCGACTCACCATTGGCGACAACGACGACATCTTCATCTCGGCCCGGCAAGCCTCGGTGGCAGCTTTGCTTGCCATCGAGACCATGAGCGAGATTCCCATCGACCAGCAGCCTCACCTCTCTACTCAGTTGCAGGTGGGGTCCTTCGGATATGTCTCGCCTTATCTGCGCTATGTGCAGAGATTGTCAGATAGGTTCACTCTCCAGGCGATGGGTGAGTACACCTATGCCGAAAACGACTATCCTTTCATTTTGCACAATGGTAAATATACTACCCATGAGCGAAGAACCAACAGTCGTATGAACTCGGGGCATGGCGAACTGAATATGCACTGGATGATGGGCAGACGAGCCGATGGTATGAGCCGGAACCAATTGTGGGCAAAGATCTACTATTATGACAACGACCGACAGTTGCCTGGCATCGTGAGATATTATACCAATGTAACAGCCGAACAGTTGCACGACCGCAACGCCTTTGCTCAGGCAAGATGGCAAGCCAGAAGTCTTGATGACCATTGGATGCTGAAGGTGCAAGCCAAGATGAACTGGGCGAGCTCTGCCTATCAGGACACGCTCGTGGCAAATCGGCGCAATGATGCTACCTACTGGCAGAGGGAATATTATACTTCGGCAGCACTGATGTGGATGCCGGATGATGGCTGGACGCTGGATTACTCTGCCGACTGGATGATGAACTCGCTCAACAGCACCCTCGCCACCGACCTGCGACCTCACCGACATGGCATCCTGCAGTCGCTCTCTGCCCGATATGCGAAGGGAAGATGGGTAGCTCTTGCCAGGATGCTGGTTTCGGTTTACCTCAACAGCGTGGGGCGTAAGATAGAGACTCAGCCAGGCAGCGCCAATCCTACCAAAGCAGGACAGGCTGCCAAGGATGCACGCCGGCTTTCGCCATCGCTTTCGCTTTCTTATCGGCTCCTGGGAAATGGTACTGCCAGCGATGAGCTCTATCTCAGGGCTTCGTACAAGGATATCTTCCGGGTTCCTACTTTCAACGAGAACTATTTCTTCCATTATGGTAGTTCTGATCTGAAGCCTGAGAAAACCCGACAGTTGAATATCGGGCTTACGTGGAAAAAAACTTCTTCAGGAGATGGGGGAAACGGCGAATCCCTACGTTATAAGGGATGGAATATTCAAGCAACGCTGGACGGCTATTGCAATCGGGTGACCGACAAGATTGTGGGCGTTCCTTACAATATGTTTGTTTGGCGTACCGTAAACCTGGCACGGGTTGATGTCGTTGGCGTGGATGCTTCTTTGCGTGGCACTTGGCAGATGGCTCCGGGGCAGCAACTCTCGCTGCAAGGGTCGTATAGCTACCAGCACGTGGTGAATCATACCGACCGCTCGTCCAAATATTATGGCAATCAAGTAGCCTATATCCCTCTGCACTCGGGCAGTATTGCCTTGGGGTGGGAGAATCCTTGGGTGAATGTCTCGCTCCATGGGCAGGGAATGAGCAAGCGATGGGCCAACAACGAACACTATGACGGTACCGAAGTGGATGGCTACTGGGACATGGGGTTGACGCTCTATCGTCAGCTGGACGGACTGAGTCTTTGGGGAAAATCCCTGAGAGGTGTGAAGGTCAGGATGGATGTGAAGAACCTGCTGTCTGAGCAGTATGAACTCGTAGGGCATTATCCGATGCCTCGCCGCAGCTGGATGTTAAGCATCGGGTATAACTTCTAGATAGTAACAAATTAGATTCAAATATAAACAGAAAAAGAAAATGAAAAAGTATTTATTAGGTTTGGCGATGCTCTTGTTGGGTACTGCAGTGATGACATCATGTAGCGACGACAACGATGGTCCTGAGACTTATCTCCAGGAGTACAGCACGGGCGCTTATGTCGTGAATTCAGGTAACATGTATAGCAAAATTGAGAGCTCTCTCACAGCTATCGACTATGCTTCAAGCACAGCCACACAGAAAGTATTCAAGGCGGCTAATGGTCGTCCGCTCGGTGATACTGCCAACGACGGCATCGTATATGGCAACAAGATTTATCTCGCCGTAGACCAGAGCAACACCATCGAGGTAATCGACAAGAAAACCAAGCGGAGTATCAAGCAAATCAAAACCACAGAGTTGCTGGGCAATGCCGAGGGCGTCCATCCTCGCCATATCATCGCCGACGGAGGCAAGGTCTATTTCACCACATACGGTGGCTATGTAGCAGCCGTGGACACCACAAGCTTTGCTCTTCAGAAGAAGTGGCAGGTGGGCAGCTATCCTGAGGGCTTGGTCATCGGTAATGGCAATCTCTACGTTGCCAACAGCAACTATGGTGCTGGTGGTGGCAACATCTCTTGCATCAATCTTTCCAACGACAATGTAGAGACTAAGAATATTGAGGGCGTGAACAATCCTACCAGCATCTATTATGCATCTAATGTTTTGTATGTTCTCGACAACCAGTATTATGATGCTTCTTATAATGCTTATGGCGAGAATGCCCTACGTGCAGTGAGTTTCGCCGAGGGCAAGTCTCAGAAGGTGGCAGATGGCAACTATGCTGTATGCGTAACCCCTAGTGCTACAACACGTATGGATGTGGTTCGTCCTTATTTCTATGTGCTCAATGCTCCTTTTGGCAGCACTCCTAGCGTGAGTGTGCTCGTAGCAGGAAGTACGCAAGTACAGACGATGACGCTCTCAGAGATGCCTGTGAGCCCATGCGGCATCTTCGCCGACCCATTGAATGGTCACATCTTCGTGCTCTCTTATAGATTGGGCGATAAAGGTAATCCCGACTATAATGGTAACGGCTATGTAGTGGAGTATGACAGAGCTGGTCAGAAGCAGCATGAGTATGAGACTGGCGTAGGTTCTTGCGCTATGTTCTTTGACTCTGCCTACAAGACTGCATACACAGAATAAAATGTTGCGAGACAGATGATTATATGATTCATCCAATCCATGGGGAAGTGTCGTTTCGGCGCTTCCCTTTTTTGGGGGTCGGGCATGCTGTTTTATATATATTTTTTTGCGTCAAAGAATTGCCATATTGCCATATTGATAGGTTATCTCTTTGATTACGAATGTATTATGGGTATGGCAATTCTCTGTTCTTCAGTTCTATCTGCCATATATAGCCATAAAAATAGCGAAATATAGGTGTTTTAGAGGGATTTTGGGGTGAAAACTAAGAGAGCATTGAGCAAAAATCCTTTTTTTCGGTTCAATGCTAGGCTTTTTCATTTGTTTTTTTGCAATTTAACTGGCGACATAGAAGAAATTACGTCCCGACGTAGCATCTGATACGTCCCGACGTAATAATCGTTATGTCCCGACGTACAGCCAGATACGTCGCGACGCAGTTTCCTGAACGTCCTGGTTGCATCTGGTAAAGCTTTTGAAAACGGCTGCATAGAAACAAAAAAGGTGTGTCTTAAGGCAAAGACACACCTTTTCTTTTGTTTTTTATTGTTTCAGAACCGAGTTCTTCTTTATCTTTTTCGAATCCTTATTCCTCCATCAACTTGCGATAGCGACCCTTCTTGATTTCAGTATCGCCCAGGCGGCGCGCCTTGTTGATTTCATACTCAGAATAGCTGCCCTCGAAGAAGAAGACCTCACCATTGCCCTCGAAGGCAAGAATGTGGGTACAGATACGGTCGAGGAACCAGCGGTCGTGGCTGATTACCACCGCACAACCGGCAAATGCCTCCAAACCTTCCTCCAAGGCACGCAGCGTGTTCACGTCGATATCGTTGGTTGGCTCATCGAGGAGCAATACGTTGCCTTCCTGCTTCAATGCCAATGCCAACTGCAGACGGTTGCGCTCACCACCCGAGAGAACACTGCAGAGCTTGCTCTGGTCGGTGCCCGAGAAGTTGAAGCGGCTGATGTAAGCACGTGCATTCACATCTCTGCCACCCAGACGCAAGGTTTCGTTGCCCTGGGAAATCACCTCGTAAACAGTCTTCTGAGGGTCGATGTCCTTGTGCTGCTGGTCAACATAAGCCAGCTTCACGGTCTCACCCACCTCGAATGTACCGCCGTCAGCCTGATCCAATCCCATGATGAGGCGGAAGAGGGTAGTCTTGCCGGCTCCGTTAGGACCGATTACACCTACGATGCCGTTAGGAGGAAGCATGAAGTTGAGGTCGTTGAAGAGAACCTTTTCGCCGAACGCCTTCTTTACATGCTGCGCCTCAATCACCTTGTTACCCAGACGAGGACCGTTAGGGATGAAGATCTCCAGCTTCTCCTCGCGCTCCTTCTGCTCCTGGTTGAGCATCTGCTCGTAAGAGTTCAGACGAGCCTTACCCTTAGCCTGACGGGCCTTAGGCGCCATGCGAACCCATTCCAACTCGCGCTCCAATGTCTTGCGGCGCTTAGAGGCAGTCTTCTCCTCCTGAATCATTCGCTTGGTCTTCTGGTCGAGCCATGAAGAGTAGTTGCCCTTCCATGGAATACCTTCGCCACGGTCCAACTCCAGAATCCACTCGCTCACGTCGTCGAGGAAGTAGCGGTCGTGGGTAACGGCGATAACCGTACCCTCATATTGCTGCAGGTGCTGCTCCAGCCAGTCGATGCTCTCAGCATCCAGGTGGTTGGTAGGCTCATCGAGCAGGAGTACATCCGGCTTCTGCAAGAGCAGGCGGCAGAGAGCCACGCGGCGGCGCTCACCACCCGAGAGATTGGTAACAGCCCAATCGCCAGGAGGACAGTGGAGGGCAGCCATCGCACGCTCCAGCTTGGAGTCGATGTTCCAGGCATCGGTTGCATCAATGATATCCTGCACCTCAGCCTGACGCTGCATCAGCTTGTCCATCTTATCAGGGTCTCCGTAATATTCTTCGAGACCGAATTTATTGTTGATGTCCTCGTATTCTGCGAGTGCATCATAGATTTTCTGCACACCCTCCATCACGTTTTCCTTCACGGTCTTGTTCTCGTCGAGCGGAGGATCCTGAGGCAAGTAGCCCACAGAGTAGCCTGGGCTCCAAACCACCTCACCCTGGGTAGGTTGCTCAAGTCCTGCGATGATTTTCATCAACGTAGATTTACCGGCACCGTTCAAACCGATGATACCGATTTTTGCTCCGTAGAAGAACGATAGGTAGATGTTCTTCAGAATCTGTTTCTGGTTTTGTGGGATAATCTTAGATACGCCCACCATTGAGAAGATGATCTTCTTGTCGTCAACTGTTGCCATGTATATAAATAAATGTGTATTTGTGAATAAATTGCCGAGTTTGGCACTAACAGTTGCAAAGATACATTATTTTTTTGAAATTCTCGCCTTTCTTTCAAAGAAAAGTTGTATATTTGCATTGATAACATCAAATAGAGGCATTTTGTGATGCTTCTTTCATCTTTTAAAAAGAAAGGATATTTATGGATGCAACCTATATAGACCTGACTGTTCGCCTGTCTTTAGCTCTCATTTTAGGAGGAGCGATAGGCATCGAAAGAGAATACCGTGCCAAGGAGGCGGGGTTCCGAACTCACTTCCTGGTAGCCTTGGGTAGTGCGCTTTTCTGTGTTGTTTCCCAGTATGGATTTGGCTTTGATCTGAAGGATTCCTCGCGTGTGGCTGCCCAAGTGGTTTCTGGTATCGGATTCCTGGGCGCCGGTACCATCATCTTCCAGAAGAATGTGGTCAGGGGGTTGACTACGGCTGCTGGTTTGTGGGTGACGGCAGCCATCGGATTGGCTTGCGGAACGGGTATGTATGTGGCTGCAGCTATTACTACGATGATGGTGTTGATGGGACTGGAGGTGCTGAATTATCTGATACCGCAGTTGGGAACCTCTACCATCGAACTGAATTTCTCTGCTCCATCAAGGGACAGCGTGAAGGAATTCATCAGTAAAATCAAACAGAAAGGCATGGAAGTTCATTCTTATGAACTGAAAGAACGGAGATTTTCTAAGGAAGAATTTGTGGAGGCGAGCATCGAAATAAAAGCCAAACGGGGGTTCCATACGCTGGAGATTCTGGATTATATGAATGATTTCTCGGACGTCACGATTTCGACGATTAAATAGAAAGAAAAGATAAAAAGGAGTTAAGACCATCATCTTAACTCCTTTTATTTTTATATGCTTAGAAAATCCTAGCCAGATAGTCGTAGTGTTCGCCTTCTGCCACGAGTTCGCCATGCAGACCGCAGGTTTCGGCGATGGATTTGAGCAATGGGAAATCTACGTAGAGCCAGTCGAAACAGTCTCCCTTAATGTCTTTGTAAATCATCTGATAATCCACTTCACCATAGTAGGCACCATTCAGATTGATGTCGAAACTTCCGTCTTCATTCTCGTAGATATATTTGAGGTCGGAGGAATCGATGAGAATCTGTCCGCCCTTGTTGAGCAAAGCCTTGAGACGGTTGAAGAGGGCAGGGAGGTTTTCTATCTTTCCGGCGATACCCGTTCCGTTCATCAGGAGGAGGATGGTATCGAAGCCTGTTTCCAGATGTTCATCGAAAAGATTGATGCATTCCGCATCCTTTACTCCTCTCAACTTCATCGTTTCGCAACTCAAGGGCGAAATATCTATCGCCTTCACTTCCAATCCCTTCTCCTGCAAGGCGAGCGTATGGCAGCCGCTGCCGGCTCCGATATCCAGTACACGCCCTTTTGTGAGTTGCAAGGCCTTCTGCTCCAGCATCGGCATCTCTTCAACTTTTCTGAAGAGATGTTTCACCGGCATTTCGTCCTCTTCGAACATAGAGGAGAGCACACGTAATCTTCCTGCTCTTCCCGATTTCTGATAATCACGCATAGCGGCACCCATCGGGTCTTTGTCTTTTGATAATATCTTTGTATTCATTTATTTTGCAATTTTTGAGTGCAAAATTAATGCTTTTTCATTGAATATGCAAGTTTTGAGGAGATATTCTGCTGCTTCTTAATATTTCTCCTACCTTTTGCTTTTCGCTTTCAAAACTGAATTGCTGATAGATGATAGTGGCATTCTGCAAATCTATGATATGGGGAGCCATCAGTCTGAGGGCTTTCATCTTGCTGTTGCCAAAAGTGAATATATTCATCATACTGACGGTTTGGGCACAGGAATAATAACAGCCGAGGCTAGCCATTTCTATCAGGTCGAACTTGTTGTCATCAAAGCTTGCCTTCTTCACCTTATTATATAGTTTGGTGAAGGAAGCATCATCGAGACAATAGCCGTAATCCATTCTGCTATCTGGATCACATCTTCCATCGTAGATGGGTGGAGTAGGATGTTGTGGCTGCTGTACATTCGACGTCTGGCTGTTGGGTTCTATGATTCTTGTATCGTACTGCACAACCTTTCCGTTTCTGTCGAAGAAGACCGTGATGTACTTGGAATCTCCAAACAGATTATTATATTTGGCATATTCCCATTTGTCCCCAAACATGTCGAAACTGGTGAGCTTAGGCTCTCCCAAGATGGCAATCACTTCCTGTTTGGTCATTCCGCGCTCTACGTTTCTTTTTCCTTTAGCCGAAGCCGAGAGGCATACGGAAAACATCAATATGGTTGTGGCGATGAGTGCCATCACTTCATTTTTTTTCATAAGCGATACAGTTTTTATAAGTTATTATATTGTTTTATGGTTGCAAAAGTACAGCTTTCTTTTGAAATAAAAAGAGAAGGATTCCCTAAAGTAGAAGGGAAAATCCCTATTCCCGATTTGGGCTATTTGTTTCACTTTTCGGGAATGGCTGTGATTATAAAAAGAGATTGTTATTTACTGCTAAAGCCTAATATGACTGAATAAACGCACCGAGACGACAGGGTAAGTAATGAAAGGCGTTTAATCAGATTCAATGAACTAATATATTAAGTATACGAAGCCTGTTTCTAGAAGATTCCGACTGCAGTCAGCAGCTCTGCTGAGCCTAGTGGCAACCCTCTTTAGTTGTACGACTATACACTCTTTAGTTGTACGACTATATACCTTTTAGTTGTACGACTATATACCTTTTAGTTGTACAACTATACATCTTTTGGTTGTACGACTATATACCTTTTAGCTGTACGACTATATACCTTTTAGCTGTACAACTGTATACCAACTTTTGAGTCGAACCATGAAGCAAATAAGTTTACGGCAAGACTTCTGCTCCATCATTTCCTCAGCAAGGAGAATATGGAGTGGTTGGCCCATTATGCTGAGTTTGGTTTGGGGAATGAATAGAAGCTGGCTCTAGTCTTCGTGAGAGAAGTGGGTGCGATAGATAATGCTACTTATCGCCAGCTGGATTCTTCGATTACTCATGCCCGTGCACGCTTGGAGATTCATAAGCTCTGCGATCTTGGATTCATAGAAAAGAAAGGGCAAGGTCGTAACACTTACTATATAAGAACCTCTAAGGTGGTATCCTTAGGAGAAAGGTTACGACCTCAGGACGAAAGGTTACTACCTCAGCATGGTACATTAGGCGAAAGGTTACCACCTCAGCATGGTACATTGGGAGAAAAGATACCACCTCAACATGGTACATTGGGAGAAAAGATACCACCTCAGCATGGTACATTGGGCAAAAAGATACCACCTCAAGGCGAAAAGATACCACCTCAGCATGGTACATTTGAGATTGAAAGCCAACCGAAAAGTCGTAATGAATTACTGAGGGAACTTCCTAAAGGGCTCCAAGAACGAGTTGCAAAACTAGGAAAGTGGGCATCTCGGGAAAAGGTTAGTCAACTCCTTGTAGATTTATGCGCTTTTAAGCCTTATAGCTACGAAGAGCTTGCTTTGATAATTCAAAGAGCGGCCAAGCCTATGAAGGATAAGTACATAAAGCCTTTACGATTAGCAAACAAGCTTTTCTATTGGATTCCTGAGATGATTAATCATCCACTGCAAAAGTATGTTGCTGACCCTTCGATGGCGAGGAGTAATACTAAGAAGAGAAAACAATAGGATTAAGATATATGAATATTTTTAAAATTGTGCAGACATTTGCGTCTCATACTCAGGAAAGTGTTTTGAATACGCTATCCCTTTCTCGTTCATTTCGACAATGTTATATTGAGAATACTGAGATGTTGCCAGTTTCCATAAATCCACTTGTTGATGCACATTTTAATCAGAGATTGAGAGAAACTGCGCATAGCAGAATATTATATTCTCTATTGACAGGAAGTAATGTCGTAAAAAAACATTTTATAAAGTTTTTTTTAGACAAAGATGTGTCAGCTAATGATATTACGATACCATATCCTGATAAAAATAGAATTGATTTAACTATTAAAGGGAAGAACTTCTTCTTGATAAATAATAGAGAATAAAGTTAATGGAGCACAGGAACAAAAGGAACAGGTTGATAGATATGTTGATATAGCAAGCAAGATTTATCCTTCAAAGGAAATCTATGTACTATATCTGAACCAAGATGGATATACCTATCCGTCAGAGTATTCTTTATCATCTAAAGTTAAAATGAAGTTAGGTAAGAATTTTATCTGCAAAAATTATAAGGTCGATATTCTAAACTGGCTATATTCTGTCAATAGGATAATTCCTTTTGATACAGAACAGCAACTAAAAAGTTCTATAGTCGTTTATATTGGCTATTTAGAAGAATATTTTGGAAACTCAAAAAGACAAATAATTATGAATAATAAACTTGATAAATTGATAGTGGAACAACTCAAATTAGATAATAAATCTACTTCTGAAAAGCTACAGGTTATTGAAGATGAATTGGAAAATGTTCAGAAACTCTGTGAACGCTTAGAGTTCTTACAAGAACAGTATCAAGAGGAATATGATGAGGAAAATTTTAAAGAATGGTATAATAAATGTGTTGGCATTATTGACGATAAACTTATCCTTATATGTCAATCTTCTACGGAATTCGGTTTTGATTTTAATTATCATAAATCTAAATTCCGATGTGAGGTTTCTGTTGACGAAGGGGGATACTATTGGGGGATTAAGTGTTTAAGTCAGAGAATCTGTAAAAACGTACAGGGAAAATTGAAAGATATTGTGCTTAATAGTAAGTATGGATTCCATAATAATGAGGAAAATGCACCGGAATGGGTTGTGTCAGATTATGCTTCTGAGAGTGATATTGTAGAGCGTTTTGTTACGTTAACGTCAATAATTATTCAGCAACCAGAAGTGATTCTCTGTCAATAAGATTATAGGTAACTACTCATGTCCATAGGGGGCTTCAATGGGAACTGAGTAGTTACGAAGAAATCTGCTTATAAAGTATATTTATGAGGTGTACATTTCTTTTGCTCCGATTGAGGTAGATGCTTGTTGCATTTTTTTGCAGAAAGTCCCTTTAATCTTGTACTTTGCTGTACAAAACTTGATATTTTTGCTAATTCAATGAAAATGAGGAAGATAGATATGTGGTATCCGATTCCCCCGAAATTCTTACCCTAATAATATCCGATTCCCCAAAAATTTTTGGGAGTATATCAGGTAAGTAAAGAAGAAAGTTTGTAATAAAAAAAGTCCGTGAGTATTCATTGCCCACGGACTTTTTAAATTATCTTATTCTTATAAATATCTTACGCCTTGAAGCTCTCCAAGTCTTCTGCCTTGAAGTTCTGGATGTATGCTGAATGGCCGAGAACTTCCTCCTCTGCCATGCGAACATATACGTTGGCACTCTTCTGGAACATCTCTGGTGCCTTGGTAGCATCGTCGAGGATGAGGAGAGACATTACGATGTCGCCAGTCATGTTGTAGAGACGGCGAGCCAGGAAGTCGTGAACTGCCTGATCGTTTGCCTCCTTCACCTTGTTGATGGCTGCCTCGTAAAGTTCTACGAGCTTAGCTACACGCTTCTTCAATGGCTTCAAATCCTCTGATACCTCGTTCTCCAACATCTCCTTGATGATGCTGAGATAAGTACCATTGGTGATGTAGCGGATGGCTGCAACAACCTGAAGCTGAGTGGTACCCTCGTAGATAGAGAAGATGCGGGCATCACGGAACAGGCGCTGGCACTTGTACTCCATGATGAAACCAGAACCACCATGGATGCTGATGGCATCGTATGCATTCTGGTTAGCATACTCTGAGTTCATACCCTTTGCCAATGGAGTAAATGCATCAGCCAAGCGGGTGTATTTCTTCATCTCCTGACGCTCCTCTGGAGTGAGCTTAGTGTCGCGGGCGATGTCTTCCAAAGCCTTGTAGATATCTACGTAGCGAGCGCAGCAGTAAAGGAGTGAACGGCCTGCATCCAACTTAGCCTTCATTCTTGAAAGCATGTCATAAACGGCTGGGAAGTTGATGATCTTCTCACCAAACTGAGCACGCTCCTTGGCATAAGCCAAGCCCTCGTTGTAAGCCTCCTGCTCAACACCTACACTCTGAGCTGCAATACCCAGACGGGCACCGTTCATCAGAGCCATCACGTACTTAATCAAACCGAGACGGGTGTTACCGCAAAGCTCAGCCTTGGCATTCTTGTAAACCAACTCGCAGGTAGGAGAACCGTGAATACCCAACTTGTGCTCGATGTGACGAACAGTTACGCCACCATCACGCTTGTCGTAGATGAACATAGAAAGACCACGACCATCCTTGGTGCCTTCTTCAGAACGGGCCAGAACCAGGTGGATGTCTGAGTCACCATTGGTGATGAAACGCTTCACACCATTCAGACGCCATGTGCCGTCCTCATCCTGTGTAGCCTTCAGCATCACGCGCTGCAAGTCAGAACCTGCATCAGGCTCAGTCAAATCCATACTCATGGTCTCGCCTGCGCAGATGCGAGGGATGTACTTCTGGCGCTGCTCCTCAGAACCGAACTCATAGAGTGTATCGATACAGCTCTGGAGCGACCAGATGTTCTGGAAACCGGCATCGGCAGCAGCAATGATTTCAGAAGCCATAGAGAAGATGGCGTTAGGCAAGTTCAAACCGCCGTAACGACGAGGCATTGACAAGCCCCAGAGGCCAGCCTTGCGGGTAGCATCGAGGTTCTCGAATGTCTTGCTGGCATAAATCATGCGGCCATTCTCCAAGTGTGGACCTTCGAGGTCAACATCCTCAGAGTTTGGTTCGATGATGTTAGCAGCTACATCGCCGGTAATATCCAGCAATCGCTTGTAGTTCTCGATGGCATCCTCGTAGTTGACAGGAGCATCTTCAAACTGGTCTTTTTCTACATAATTTCTTTCCTTCAAGTCCACAACACGCTTCATAAGCGGATGATTCAAGTGGAACTCTATCTCAGGATGGTCTGTATAATAATTAGCCATTTTGCTTTTCTTATTTAAATAATGTGTAATGCAGATTACTTAGAATTCTGCTTGTAGTACTTGATGAGCTTAGGAACCACATCCTCAACATTGCCGTTGATAACGTAGTCGGCAATCTTGTTGATTGGAGCATCAGGATCGTTGTTTACAGAGATGATGATGCCTGAATCCTGCATACCTGCGATGTGCTGAATCTGACCAGAGATTCCGCAAGCGATATATACCTTAGGATGAACGGTAACACCAGTCTGACCAATCTGACGGTCGTGATCTACCCAACCTGCATCTACTGCAGCACGGGAAGCACCTACCTCACCATGGAGGAGATGAGCCAATTCGAAGAGCTGGTCGAAGCCTTCCTTGCTTCCTACGCCATAACCGCCGGCTACGACGATGGCAGAACCCTTCAGGTTGTGCTTGGCAGCCTCTACGTGGTGGTCGAGTACCTTTACTACGAAGTCCTCAGCAGGAACATACTTGCTTACCTCTGGATAAACCACTTCCTTCTTGCACTCACCCTCGTAGATGCTCTTCTGCATCACGCCAGAGCGGACTGTAGCCATCTGTGGACGGTGGTCTGGGTTTACGATAGTAGCCACGATGTTACCACCGAAGGCAGGACGAATCTGATAGAGCAGACCCTCATAGTGCTTGCCGCTCTTCTTATCGTCGTAATCACCGATTTCAAGTTCTGTACAGTCGGCGGTAAGACCGCTGGTCAATGAAGAAGAAACACGAGGACCGAGGTCGCGACCGATAACGGTAGCACCCATCAATGCAATCTGAGGCTTCTCCTCCTTGAAGAGGTTGACGAGAATGTCTGTATGAGGAGCTGAAGTATATGGGAACAAACCCTCAGCATCGAAAACAAATAATTTATCTACACCATAAGGGAGAATCTGATCCTCTACCTGACCCTTGATGCCGGTACCTGCTACGATGGCATGGAGCTCCACGCCCTGCTGGTTAGCGAGCTTACGACCCTTGGTGAGCAATTCCTGAGATACTTCGGCAACGGTTGTGCCTTCTACCTCGCAATATATAAATACGTTGTTCATTGTCTTTTCAAAATTATCCGATAATACTTTCGTTCAACAATTCCTTCATCAGTCCGTCGATGTCTTCATCGCTGCTGGTCAAGGTCTTGCTTTCCTTAGCCTGGAACACGATGTTCTTCACGGCCTTCACCTTGGTAGGTGAACCGCTCAAACCGCACTGTGCAGGGTCGCCGTCAACATCGGCAACACTCCACTGGTTCAGAGTGAGGTAAGGGCGCTCTTCATAGAGGTTGGCCCAAGGCTCATCACCCTTGCGCTCCATAGGGCAGGTAGCGTATTTATATTTCATTACGAGCTTCACGTTGCATGGGCGACATGGAGCAGCACTTCCGTTTACGGTGATAACCAATGGCAATGGAGCCTCAACAGTCTCCACACCACCATCAATGAGGCGGCGTATAGTAGCCTTGCCATCCTCTACCTTGAGGATTTCCTCTGCGTAGGTTACCTGGTTCAATCCCAACTTCTGAGCCACCTGCGGACCTACCTGGGCTGTATCACCATCGATAGCCTGGCGACCACCGATCACGATGTCAACGTCACCAATCTTCTGGATACCAGTAGCAAGGGCATAGGAAGTAGCCAATGTATCAGCACCGGCAAAGAGACGGTCGGTAAGCAACCAACCCGTATCAGCACCACGATAAAGACCCTGGCGGATGATTTCGCCAGCACGTGGAGGACCCATAGTCAAAATACCAACTGTAGAACCTGGATTCTGCTCTTTCAATCGGAGAGCCTGCTCCAATGCGTTCAAATCTTCAGGATTGAAGATTGCAGGAAGGGCAGCGCGATTTACGGTGCCTTCGGCGGTCATCGCATCCTTACCCACATTTCTTGTGTCAGGTACTTGCTTGGCAAGTACTACGATTTTTAAACTCATATTTTTAAAAATGGTTATTGTTATAATTTCCTAAGTTTGTTAGTGCTCAGTACTCAAGTTGTACGTCGTCTAGTGCGATTATCAGACTTGCTATCGTCCAATAAGTTACTGTCCAATGTTCAATTTGGGACAAAACACGGGGGCAAAAGTAACACTTTTTTATGGCTTACGCAAATATTTTATAAAAAAAATGCACATTTAGTCTTGCTTTGTGCGCAAAACGCAAGAAATGTGCAAGTTTTTTAGAACGTCCGTACTTAACTTTGCTGGCTTATTCAAAGCTCTTGAGTCGAGCGATATATTTGCCCAGAATGTCGAATTCAATATTTACTACCGTTCCCACTTCGATGTCGCAGAAGTTGGTATTCTCTCTGGTATAAGGAATGATAGCAACGGTAAATGTGTTGTCTGTAGGATCACAGACGGTGAGCGAAACGCCGTTAACGGTAACGCTGCCCTTGTCCACCGTGAAATAGCCTTTTCTTGCCATTTCCTTATTGAGCTCATATTCGAAAGTAAAATAAGTAGAGCCATCAGCGTCTTTCATTGCGATACATTTGGCAGTCTCGTCCACGTGTCCCTGTACGATATGACCATCCAGACGGCCGTTCATCACCATAGAGCGCTCCACGTTCACCTTGTCGCCCACCTTGAGCAGTCCCAGGTTGCTGCGGTCCAGGGTTTCCTTCATGGCGGTAACGATATACGTGCCATCTTTTATTTCCACTACGGTGAGGCACACACCATTATGAGCCACGCTCTGATCGATGCCGAGTTCATCAACGAAAGAGCACTTCAACGTAAAGTCGATGTTCTCCTTATCATGTCTGATAGCTACGACGGTAGCCATTTCTTCTACGATTCCACTAAACATAATTTCAGTATTAATTTAACATATACTGCAAAGGTACGAGAAAAAATGAAATCTCCCAACTTTTCTATCTGAAATGTTGGGAGATTTATATTATATTAATGCTTTTATCCGGCAGATTATATCACCTTGACTCTCTGTTTACCTTCTCTTCCATCTATCACAATCTTCTCGAAAATGATGGCAGGATCGTTTGGTGTGAGAGTAAGGGTATGGATGCCATCGCCTGTAACGGGCAGTTCTATTTCTATCACCTTGTCGATGATGCGGGAGGCTACCGTAGGATAGTAGATGTTGTAGATATTCTCCGGCTTCTCGTTCAGATTATGATTTAAGTTGACGACGACCGGCTCGGCTCCATCTACGCTTACGCCATAAGTCATGCCGCCCTTGTTCTGATAATCAAGGGTAGATTTGGTGATAATATGTATGCGTACCTTCTTGCTGTCAGTAGCAGATGATGCGCCTTGGCGTGCCAGAGCGTTCATCTTGAACCTGTAGGTGAGGCTGGCTCCTTTTACGCTTTTGGTGTATGGCATCAGGGTGACACCGGCTACACTTTTGCCCATGAATGGAATCTCTGTCCATTTTGCCTCGGCAGCATCCGTCTTGCTGCTATAGTAAGGAGCTTCGATTTCTACCACGCCGTTGTTTTCGCTGATAATCACTCCATCCTTGGAGGTTACCCGGAAGAGCTCCGGACAGGTATCTTTCTCGAAATCATCATTCCAACTCTTGTAGCCGATATGCTTCTGGGTCATCATGCCGTTCCACTTGCCGCCAGCCATCTTATGGTTGTAATAGTCGCAGATGAGGGAATCGCGCTTGAAGAGGCGCTCGCATTCATCAGCCCATACATTCGCCTTCGGATTGCCCTGCTTATAGAGGGCATGGTTCTGTGCCTGGGCAAAGTACATCTGATGCAGATTGCTCATCATCTCGATAGGGAAGAGGATGATCTGGCGATAGGCATCGTGGTAGGATGCCGGCAGACTGTTGTACTGGCGCAGCGCATCGGCTTCGAGCTGGAGATACTGGTTTACCACCTCCTGCCATTCACCATTTTCCAGACTGTAGGTGTTCTTGTTGAGCATCTCTGGGGTGCAGCGGCCGTTGTACTTGCAGATGAGGTTAAGAATGCGTGCTGCTTCATCAGCTTGCGATTCACCAAACTGCTGTGCGCACCAGTCGCGGGTATGACGGGTGATGTTGTTTACATCGTATTTACGTGGATTCCAAGCCATGTCCATAAACTGGCTGATAGGATATTCCATCGGCTTGAGGTCGCCCACATTGAGAATCCAGAGACGGTCGATGCCATTCTCGTAAGCAAGCGTCAACTGCTCCCAAGGATTCTGCACAGGAGTAACGTTGAGCATCTTTGAGTTTCTTGGAGCACCTACGTAATCTACGTGATAGTATAAGCCCCAACCGCCTTTGTGCTTGCGTTCCTTGGCATTCGGCACACGGCGCACGTTACCCCAGTTGTCATCGCAGAGCAGGAGGGTTACGTCATCAGGTACCTTCATGCCCTTGTCGTAGTAATCCATCACCTCTTTATATAGTGCCCAAACCTGTGGGGTTTCGCTTGCCTTCCTGCCGGTTACGTCAGCGATAATCTTGCGCTGGTCGTTGATGATGTTGGTCATCAGCTTAGTATCAGCCTCTTCACTCATCGCTTCATCGCCGTCGCCGCGCATTCCGATGGTTACAATCTGTTCTGTTCCCTTCATTCGCTCAATGCCTTCACGGAAGAACTTCTGCAGGTTTGTCTTGTTCTTCTGATAGTTCCATGGTCCCCATCCCTTTCGGTTGCGGGCGTATTCCTGGTGGTTGCGGGCCATCGGCTCATGATGGGAAGTACTCATCACTACGCCCATCTCATCTGCCGTCTTCTCGTTTTCAGGGTCATCGGCATAGAAAGCCCAGCCCCACATGGCAGGCCACATCATGTTACCTCTCAGTCGCAATACCAGTTCGAAGACGCGCTGATAGAAACGGTGGTCGCCATATCCGGTGCCGTAGGTGTTCTTTACCCATGACGTTAGGCAAGGTGCCTCATCGTTGAGGAAGATACCGCGATAACGTACGGCTGGTTCGCCATCTGTGTAGATTCCTTTGTTTACGAAAATGGAATCGTGATGCTCTACAGGTACGTCTGCCCAGTCATACCAAGGCGATACGCCCATCTGCTGCGAGAGTTCGTAGATGCCGTAGATGGTGCCTCGTCGGTCGCTGCCTGCGATGACGAGCTGACCATCTATGAGCGTGATGATAAACTTTTCACGTTTGCCCTTCAGCAGATTTCCGTTGATGCGCTTCTGTTTCACCAGTTGGTCGATGGCTGCAGAATGGCCGATGGTGCCTACGAGGATAGCTGGTCGGGCTGTGTCGGCTTTTTTCAGAAAACCGGCATCCGAGGTGAGGGTGGCTGTGGTTCCACTCACACTTTTTATATCTTTCAGCAGGGCATGAGCAGCATAGCTCACTCCTTTGCAGTCGTTGGTGTCCATGTAGATTTCTACCCGGTTATTGGCATTCAGCAGCAAGTCTCCTTGCTTGAAATCTACAAATCTGTCGGCTGCGCTCATGCTGATTGTTGAGAGCAGGGCAGCGCCAGCCAGGAATGTTTGCTTGATGTTGTTTAGTTTCATGTTTATTTATCTTGTTGTTATTTTATCCGATTGTCAGCAATGTGTTTTTGCCGGTTGCAAAGGTAGCCAAAACTATCCGGATATACTTTATTTTATGTAATCTTTAGTTTTTAATATGTTTCATTTTTACTTTTCTGTCCGTTTCTCTTTGTGTTTTCAAAGAAAAATAGTAATTTTGCATAGTAAAAACAGAAAAAAGAATATATATATAATGATAGACAGACCGACGATAGCAAAAATTATGGATGCCACCAAGATAGAAGAGGTGGTATCCGAATTTGTTACGCTCAAGAAGCGTGGCATCAATTATGTCGGCTTGTGTCCTTTTCATAACGATTCCAATCCATCTTTCTCTGTATCTCCAACAAGAGGTATCTGTCATTGCTTTACCTGCGGAAAGGGAGGCAATGCAATCAACTTTCTGATGGAACTGGAACAGATGACCTATCCCGATGCCCTTCGCTGGCTCGCCAAGAAATATAAAATAGAAATTCAGGAACGGGAACTGACCAATGAAGAAAAACAGCGCGAGAGCGAAAGAGAATCCATGTTTATCGTCAACGATTGGGCGGCGAAATATTTCCAGGATATTCTCTTGCATGATGTGGATGGTATCGCTATCGGTATGGCTTATTTCCGAGGAAGAGGTTTCAGAGATGATATCATCAGAAAATTCCAGTTGGGTTTTGCGCTCCCTAAGCGTACTGCTCTTGCTGAGGCAGCTAAGGCGGCTGGCTATAATCCGAAATATCTGGTTGATACGGGACTCTGCTTCAAGGTGGATAAGGACGAAGCTGGCAATAAGTCGGGTGAGGATAAGATTCTTGACCGTTTCTCGGGCAGAGCCATCTTCCCTTGGTTCAGCGTGAGCGGCAAGGTGGTAGCTTTTGGCGGACGAGTTCTCGACAGCAGAACCAAGGGCATCAGCCAGAAATATGTCAACTCGCCTGATAGCGTTATCTATCATAAGGAGCGCGAACTCTATGGACTCTATCAGGCCAAGAAGGCGATAGCCAAGGAGGATTGTGTCTTTATGGTGGAAGGATATACCGATGTTATCTCGATGCATCAGTGTGGCATCGAAAATGTAGTGGCCAACTCGGGTACAGCACTGAGCGTGCATCAGATCAGACTGCTGCATCGCTTTACCAGTAATATCGTTCTTCTCTATGATGGCGATAATGCAGGTATTCATGCTGCGCTGAGAGGTACCGATATGCTGCTCGAAGAAGAGATGAACGTAAAGGTGCTCTTTCTCCCTGATGGTAATGACCCTGACAGTTTCGCCCGCAGTCATTCGGCAGAGGAATTCAGAAGATATATTCAGGAGAATCAGACCGACTTCATACAGTTTAAGACCGATATTCTGCTACGCGGCGTGACAGACCCTGTAAAGCGAAGCCAGGCTATCAATTCGATTGTAGAGAGCATCTCGAAAATCAAGAATCAGATAACGCGCGCTTCTTATATCACCGACTGTTCTCACCGTTTGGGCGTGAACGAGGCAATTATCGTGAATGCCTTGAATAATTTTGTGCGCAATGGTATGAGTGAGCAGGTAAAGGCAGAGCGACGTGCAGCGGGATTGAAAGATTCGACTGTAGCGGCAGCGCAGCAGGCGCAATCGGTGATGAGAGCGGTTACCCCACTGGATAAACTCCTGGAGGTAGAAGGACTTCTGGTACAGTTGATTATTCATCATGGCGACCAGCTCATCACGGTACAGGATGTAGACGGAAATGATGTGGAGGTAGCTGTGGCCCAGTATATCAGTCTTGATTTGGGTGGAGATGGCTTTAAGTTTCATAATGATTTATATAATCAGATTATGCAGGAGGCTGT
Organism: Segatella copri; assembly: GCA_052349145.1. Taxonomy (GTDB): domain Bacteria; phylum Bacteroidota; class Bacteroidia; order Bacteroidales; family Bacteroidaceae; genus Prevotella; species Prevotella copri_V. The sequence continues at coordinate 37,780 of DAWDQD010000013.1, forward strand.
GGAGCATCTCGAAAAAGAAGATGATTTTGTCGCCGAAACTTATTTTGCCAATCATCCGAATCCGGAAATCAGCAGGTTAGCTGGTTTGCCTACAGGTGACCAGGAGGTATCTACGGCTAGTCTGCAGATGAAGATGAGCGCCGATAAGCTCCGTCAGTTTGTCTTTAAAGACATCTTGAGCTTCCGTACTCATTATATTGCTCAGCGTATTATAGAGGTTCAGCAGGAGTTTGCCAGGAATCCGACCAATCGTGAACTGCTGCAGGAGTTTATGAAACTCAAGCAGATGAACACGCTTCTGGCGAGCCAGGCAAACAATATCTTCAATTAACCGGAACTCCTGTCCTTTGGGGAGGAACTCTGTAAAGAAGTATTAGAGATTTAAAAGGAGAAATGCTATATGATTTATTTTCACTGGATATATCTGTTGCTTTATGTCGTGATAACCGTTCCGGCTATCATCACCGTCTTGATGGACAATCGTCAGCCCGCCAAGACGATGGCATGGATATTGGTCTTCTTCTTCATCCCCTTTGTGGGTATTATCTTCTATTTTTTCTTCGGTCAGAATACCCGCAAGGAACGGCTTATCAGCGACCGCAGTATGGACCAGCTCACCAAGCGCTCCATGCTCGAGTTCGTAGAGCAGGAGAATCTTCACCTGCCAGACAGCAATAAACCGTTGATGAATCTCTTTGCCAACCAGAGTTGGGCGCTGCCTTTTAAAGATAATCAGGTGGATATTTATACTGATGGCTACGATTTCTTCCTTACCTTATTATATAATATAGGACAGGCAAAGCATCATATTCATCTCGATACCTATATCTTCGAAGCCGATGCCTTGGGATATCTGATAGCTGATGCCTTGATTGATAAGGCGGAGCAGGGAGTGGAGGTGCGACTGATTTATGATGATGTAGGCTGCTGGAAGGTGAAGGATGAATTCTTTGAACGTATGCGTGATGCAGGCATTGATATACATTCGTTCATGCCAGTCCGCTTTCCGGCTTTTACGAGTAAGGTAAACTATCGTAACCACCGCAAACTCTGTGTCATAGATGGTAAAGTGGGCTTTATCGGCGGCATGAATATAGCTCTGCGCTATGTGAAGGGTGATAAGAAACAGGCTTGGCGCGATACGCATCTCCGTATTGAGGGCGGTGGCGTTTACGCCATTCAGAGAGCCTTTCTGGTAGACTGGTATTTCGTAGACCGTACATTGGTTACCAATCGCCAGTATTATCCGCCGGTCAGTGCGCATATCCGCAACAATTGTCTCGTACAGATAGTTACGGGCAGTCCTATCAGTCCTTGGCCTGACATCATGCAGGGCTATGTCCGCATCCTGCTTCAGGCCCGGAAGTATGTGTATATGGAAACGCCTTATTTCCTGCCAACCGAACCTGTATTGTTTGCCATGAGAACAGCAGCTTTGGCGGGTGTGGATATCCGTCTGATGTTGCCCCGTCATGCTGATGCCAAACTGGTAGAGTGGGCATCACGTTCGTATGTGATGGAGGCGATAGAGGCTGGCGTAAAGGTTTATCTCTATACGGCAGGCTTTAATCATAGTAAATTGCTGGTGAGTGATGATAATCTCTGTACGATAGGCAGTACGAATATTGACTTCCGAAGTTTTGAGAATAATTTCGAAGCGAATGCGTTCTTCTTTGATGAGGGGATGGCACAGCGCGTGAAGGCTGTCTATCTGCGGGATGAGGCGAAGAGCATCCTGGTAGATGATGTATCTTATTTCGTAAAACGTCCGTTCCTGCAGCGTCTTTTCGAGAGTACGGTAAGATTGCTCTCGCCGCTGCTGTGATTAGGCACAGATTTTTATTTAAGTATGGATTTATTTAAGTATGGATTTATTTAGGCACGGATTACACGGATTACACGGAGTTATGAGCTAAAATTCAATATTCCGAATTTATAATCTCATAAAAAATCCGTGTAATCCGTGTAATCCGTGCCTAAAATTTGCTTTTATCTGAATATTGAGAAGTTTACGCTTCCGTAACTTCTGTGCTCCAGAAATCGTGGATGCTCGGAGAAATCATAGTCTTTGCCATGCTCAAAGACGAAGATGCCTCCTTCGTTGAGATAGTCGCCATTCAGAACGAGGTCTGGAATCTGCGGCAACTCCTTCAGAGCGTATGGAGGATCGGCAAAGATAAAGTCAAACTTCTGCTTGCAGGTCTTCAGAAAACGGAATACATCACCACGAATCAGAATATCTTTGTCTTCGCCCAACTTCTGAAAACATTGGCGTATGAAGTTGGCATGGTCGCGGTCTGCCTCTACGCTGATTACCCGGCTGCAGCCTCGTGATACCAGTTCGAGCGAAATGCTGCCCGTACCGGCAAAAAGGTCGAGGGCAGAGGTATTTTCGAAATCAATATATCCCTGCAGAACATTAAAGATGTTCTCCTTTGCAAAATCTGTTGTCGGACGCGCCTTAAACGAACGTGGAATGTCGAAATGGCGTCCCTTATATTGTCCTGTTATGATTCTCATATTTACTTTGAACTTTGAATGTTGAACATTGAACTTTGTGATAAGCTATTCTGTTGAATTCTTAACTATCAACTTTTTACTATCAATTCTTGTCTTACTTACTTAAGTACAGTGCCATCAAATCGAATGGCAGACCTTTTATCTCTGTGATGGGCGCACGGTTGAATTCGGCGGCAGGATTCAGAATGAAGGTCTTCTTGATATAGAGTTTCGTGTTGTAGAGGAACCAATCCTTATCAGGAACATTGCCTGATACATGCAACTCATCCTGCATCTGGTTGAATCCTAACTGCTTCCATACATAGAGAATGAAATAGAGGGCATCCTTGGCATGCTCGGCATTGAACGAGTTGAAGAATTTGAAACGGTTCTTCTCGAAACTGAAAACGTCCAGTTTCTTGTCGTGGAAATAAACATAGAGCTTGCGGTGAATGCCGGTGAAGCTGCGATGATGCAGATAGTGCCACATCGGTTGCATGATAGGTGTGAAGCGGACATCCTTGAAGTTGTCTTCTACCACCATCTTCAAATCCTTGTTGATAGGGAATACCGCTACCGCATTCAGTTCCGGCTGCACTCTGTAGAGAATGGCATCGCTGTTATGACTGTTGAAGGCATGCTGATAGAGTACATTGATATCCTCTTCATGAAATTCTTCGATAGGAACCAGCAGGATAGGCGAATCGAGATATACGCGTACCTTCTGGTATCCCCGCTGCAGGAGAGTACTCTCCTTGAAAGCCTGACGCAAGTTGGCTGCCATCGAAACACCACTCTTTACAGTATAAGGTTCATAGATGAGCTGATGCTCAGCTTCACGGTCAACTACCGAAAAACTGAGGGTGTTTCTGCTCACGCGGATGGTGAGTCGTGCTTGCTGAATGTTGTTACCTTTTATTTGCATATCTGTTACCAATTACCTGCGTTGTTATTATCTGTCGTTAAATCGCCTATCTTGAGTCCGGGATAGTTGCCGGCATAGTTGGCCTCCTCTATCTTCTGCTGGATGGAGCCTTCATCGAGTCCGTCGAGGAAGGTTTCATAACCGGCCCCACATTCCATCACCGGAATCTGCTTACCGCTTTTTCCTACGATAACCGTGGCAGCGAGTGTAAACTTCTTACCGTCGGCATAAGGAATGTATTGGGCATCTTCCTGTAAGAACTTGCCTTTTACCAGTGTCGGAAAATCGCCTGTATATACGCCGTGTTTCGCCTTGTATTTCTCTTCAGCCTGACGTATCTGCATCAGTTTCTCCTTCACCTCTGCTTCTCTGCTAGCCATGGCTTTCTGGAAGCGGATGGGCTGGCTTACACTCAGAATACAGAGTAGCATCATGATGATGACGCATGCTCCCAAAATATAATTATTCTTTATTCTTTTTCTCATTTCAAAAAGTATTATTACTTTTGCACAGCAAATAGGTGCAGTAAATTTTCTGCAAAGATACTAAAAGTTTTCGAAATATGAACATTGAAGAGTTAAAATATCAGATATTACAGCAATTTGGCTTTCCGCCAACCCCAGAACAGGCTCAAGCGCTCGATGTTTTCGTGCAGTTTATGACGGATAGCAATCCTCATGCTGTGATGATTCTCCGGGGTAGTGCGGGTACCGGTAAGACATCGCTTTCGGGTGCTATCGTCCGTACGCTCCGTGCTGTTCGCCAGAAGGTGATGCTCCTTGCTCCTACGGGTAGGGCGGCTAAGGTCTTCTCTCTGAACAGCGGGATGCCTGCTTATACCATTCATCGCCGCATCTATCGCGAAAAGGCGTTTGCCGGAGTGGATGGACAGTTCAATCTCAATGATAATCTCTATACTGATACGCTTTTTATGGTAGATGAGGCTTCGATGATTGCCAATCTGGGATTGGGCGGAACCACCTTTGGCAGCGGTTGTCTGCTAGATGATCTGATTCATTTTGTGTATCAGGGGCGTAACGACCGACTTTTGCTGATTGGCGATAAGGCACAGTTGCCTCCTGTTGGTGAGGAAGAATCACCAGCTCTTTCTGCTGCAATGCTTCAGGGATATGGACTGTCGGTTTATGAGTGCGATTTGAATGAAGTAGTCCGTCAGAGTCAGCAGTCGGGCATTCTCTTTAATGCTACCCGTATCCGCCAGATGATTACCCACGATGATATTACCCAACTGCCTAAAATCCGTTTCTCCGGTTTCTCGGATATCAGAGAGATGCCGGGCGCAGATCTCATTGAGGCACTTGGCGACAGCTATCATCATGTAGGACTGGACGATACCATTGTGGTGACTCGTAGCAACAAGCGCGCCAACATCTTCAACCAGGGCATCCGCAACATGGTGCTTGATAGGGAAGAGGAACTGGAGAGTGGCGACATGCTGATGATTGTGAAGAACAATTATTATTGGATGGAGGAAGAAAGAAAGAAGATAAAGGAAAGGCAATTAAGTGAAGAACGAAAAGTGAAGAGTGAAAAATTTAATACTTTAGCTAATCATACAGTTCAAAGTAACGAAGTTTCAAGTCATGAGATTCCTGCTTTCCTGGCTAATGGAGATAGGGCGAAGGTGATGAAGGTGAGTCGTCGCATCGAACTCTATGGTTTTCATTTTGCCACCCTTCTGTTGAAATTTCCCGATTATGATAATTATGAACTGGAGGCTACGGTATTGCTGGATACCTTGACGAGTGAGGCTCCTGCTTTGACCCATGATCAGCAAGAGCAGCTTTTCCATAAGATAGAGGAGGATTATCAGGACATACCACTGAAGGCAGACCGTATGAAGGCAATCCGGCAAGACCCATATTTCAATGCTCTGCAAGTAAAGTTTGCCTATGCCGTTACCTGTCATAAAGCGCAGGGAGGACAGTGGTCGCATGTCTATGTAGACCAGGGCTATATGACGGATGAAATGCTTACTCCCGATTATATCCACTGGCTCTATACTGCATTTACACGAGCCACAGAAATGCTATATCTGGTGAATTGGCCAAATACGCAGATAGAAGGAGAGTGATATTACTCTTCTTCTTTTGTTCAGGATTTATATAAAAAGAAAAAAGGCCGGCTCTCTCTCGAAAGTCGGACTCTTAAATTTTTGAGTTATTTTTGGGAAAAGTGGGTAGTGATGGATTCGAACCACCGAAGGCATAGCCAGCAGATTTACAGTCTGCCCCATTTGGCCACTCTGGTAACTACCCAAAAGCTTTATATCTCAAAAGCGAGTGCAAAGGTAATGCTTTTATTTGATATTACCAAATTTTTTCGGTATTTTTTTCTCTTTTCCTTGAAAAAATGTTCATTTTCCCTATAAAATAGTTTTTCCCCCTCTCTTTTACCTTTTTACCCTTTTACTTTTTTACCTTTTTACCTTTTTACCCTTTTACCTTTACCACATGTCTTCTGCGGTGTTTCCTCGACAGCCTTCTGTGCTTGTAATGCTCATACTTCTTGATGGCAACGAATACCGTGAGGGCAAGGACTACGGCTAGCAGGAAGAGCGAGATACCGATGATGATGATGAAGATAGAGGAGTAGAGTAGCATATGTTGTGCTGTCTTGTTCATTTTTGTTGTAAATTTGCGTGCAAAGTTACGCATTTTTCGATAAATATTGAAAGAAACAAAGAAAAAGTTGTATCTTTGCAAACGTTTTGTAGTATCTGATATACAGAACTGAATAATTATTGAATAAATATACATACATGATTGTTACAATAGAATGGATGGAGGAGTGGTTCAGGCGTTTCGACCAGGAATATTTCGGGGGAAAACTGCCTGTTCCTGAACTCGGACTTACTCATGCCAAGACTCGGTTGGGGCAACTTGCCTATAAGCGGGCCTCCAGATGGGGACGCACCAAGCTCTACGATTTCAAGCTCTCCATGTCTACTTATTATGATATGACCGACAAGCAGGCAAAGAGTGTCTTGCTCCACGAGATGATACATTACATCATCGGTTATACGGGACTGAAAGATACCTCGGCTCACGGGATTGTGTTCAAGGGACTGATGGATAAGCTCAACAGCCAGTATGGCTGGGATATCAGAGTATCGACATCCACCAAGGGCTGGAAAGTAAGTGAAACTGTAAAAAGCAGGAAAGAGAAGAAGGGACCGCAAATTTATCTGATGCTTGCCATCGAGATGAATGATGGAAGACATTATCTCTCGAGAGTGAATCCGAGTTTTGCCCGTCGCATCGAAAATCAACTGAAGACGGTCAGGGAAGTGGTTTCTCATCAGTGGTATACTACGATGGAGAACTATTTCGAAGACTATCCGCAGGTGCGCAGCTTGAGAGGAAGGCGCATCTCGAAGGCCGATTTCGGAAAGTTGCTCAATGTGCTCACTCCCTTTCAGCTGTAATGTCGGGCGAATGTATAAGAAAAAGAATAACTAAAACTCATTAAAGATATAAAATGAAAGAAACCTGGAAAATGATAGCCCTGCTGGCAATAGCCATTGGAGGACTGCTAGCTTATGCTTTTATTCCAGAGCAAGTGGCTGAAAACATTCCGCTGAAACAGATTGGAATGGATGCGCTCACCGGTAAAAGCGAGGCAGAACTCGCTGAAGAGGAAAAGGCTGACAGCATGATAAAGGAACCCGTGGATACGGCGGCGCAGCGAGTACTGATCTTCGGCGACTCGATGTCGGAATATCTAGGTCTGCGACTGGCTGATTATGCCAACAAGAACGGTCATAAACTCACCTGTATTACCTGGGTGAGTTCGGGCACCAGAAACTGGGCTGCTACCGATACCCTGCAGCATTATATCCAACGTATCAAACCTACCCATGTCTTTGTATGTCTGGGCAGTAACGAACTGTATACGTCTGATATGAAGGGATGTGAAAAACGCATCCGTGCCATCCTGAGCAAGATTGGTAATATTCCGACGATATGGATCGGTCCGCCAAACTGGTGTGAGGATAATGGATATAACAAACTCCTCCGTGAGGTGATGGGACCACGAGGCTATTATCCTAGTTACAAACTTACCTTCGAACGCCAGAAAGACGGCCGGCATCCGACTATGGCTTCATCTGCCATGTGGATGGATAAGATTGTAGAGTGGATGAATAGCGGTCATTGTGTGCATCCGTTCCGTTTGGAAATGCCGGATAAGCGTGACCGCAGATACAGACAGATTACCATCTTGCCTCCTGGAACCAAACATAGGGCAGACAGCACGGCTATGAAGAAGGATTCTCTTTCTATGCCTGTTGAGGGAACTGTGCCTGAAACCACAGAAAGTCCCGCTGCAACCAAGGAACCTGCAACTGCAGGAAAAACGGCTCCGGCTGCTGATAAGACGGTTCCAGCGGTAAAGCATGTAAACCATAAAGACTCCGTATAAGAAAGAGTTCAATAAATAATATCTTCAGAAAAGACAAATGAATTATTCAACATTCGAAATAAGTGCCTTGTGGCATTGGATAGAGCGGCTGTTTGTTTATCAGGCAGATTCTCCGCTGATGATGGGCAGCATTCCGTTTGCGCTGCTCTTCATCTTCTTCCTTGCCATTTATACCCTGCTCAAGAGCTATTCGCGCACAGCCATGATGATGTATGTCATCTGCTTCAGCCTTTTCTTTGCCTATAAGGTGAACGGAATGGTGATGTGGATGCTGCCGCTTACGGCTTGCATCAATTATGCCGTAACCCAGGAAATGAGACTGCATGAGGGGAAGGCGCGCAAGTCGCTGCTCACCTTCGTAGTGCTTGTAGACCTGGCTCTGCTGTGCTATTTCAAATATACCAATTTCATCATTGGCGATGTAGTCAACGAGATGTTCAGTACCAACTTCTCCCTGCAGTCTATCGCTCTGCCTGTAGGTATCTCGTTCTATACCTTCCAGGCTATCAGCTATGCGGTAGATACCTATAAGCGCAAGTTTGACATGGAGGTAACGCTCCTGGAATATTGCTTCTATCTCACCTTCTTTCCGCTGCTGATGGCGGGTCCTATCACCCGTGCCGCCAACCTGATACCCAGACTGAAACGAAACGAACAGGCTTCCAGCAGAATGCTTTGGACAGGACTCTTCCTCATCATGCTGGGACTGGTCAAGAAGAATATGCTGAGCGATTATATCGCACAGTTCAACAACTGGGTGTTTGATGCGCCGCAAACCTTCTCGGGGTTCGAGAATCTGGCAGCGCTCTTCGGCTATCCAGTCCAGATCTTCCTCGATTTTTCGGGATACAGCGATATGAGTATCGGTGTAGCAGCCATCCTGGGTTTCTATCTGCCCGACAACTTCTATTTCCCTTACCGTTCACTCTCGGTTACCGAGTTCTGGCGTCGCTGGCACATCTCGCTTTCCTTCTGGTTCCGCGATTATGTGTATATTCCGCTGGGTGGAAACCGGAAGGGAAAGGTGCGCATGTATTTCAACAACTTCCTCACCATGTTGGTGGCAGGTTTGTGGCATGGCTCTTCCTGGATGTTCGTCATCTGGGGTGCTCTTCATGGTTTCGGACTTGTGGTGCATAAGTTCTTCAGCCGTCAGTTGGGCATAAGCATTCCCCGTACGCTGGCAGGCAATTCCCTCAGCTGGCTCATCACCTATTTATATATATGCTTTGCTTGGTCGTTCTTCCGTGCCAAGGATTTGGGTGTGTTGGGGAAAATGTATGATAAGGTGGCAAATGATTTCAGTATTGATTATCTGGTGCCTTTCTTCCATGCCCGTCCTGCCTGGACGCTTTGCATCATAGGTGTCATGCTGAGCTATCTCTTTACCGAGCGCCAGTATCACCGTCTTCAGGCGCGGTTCATCCTCCTGCCTTGGGTGGCTAAACTGCTGCTCTTCATCATCTGTCTGCAGATGGTGGTGGAGGTTTCTCAGGAGAGTGTACAGCCGTTCATTTATTATCAGTTCTAGTTTCGATGGTTAATATTAATATATATTTTTGAAGTAACAGACATAAACAGAAAAATTGTATGAAGAAACTATTATTCTTTTTGCTCCTGATGACGGCTGTCGTCGGTAGAGCACAGACTTCGCTTGACTTGCTGCCTGTAGGCACCGAGGCTCCCGACTTTACGATTACTGACAGTAAGACGGGTAAGAAAATCTTCCAGCTTTCAGATAAGAAGACCCAGAAGGATAAAGACGGAAAGACGGTTCCGGGTGTCTGGACCGTGCTCGATTTCTGGGCTTCCTGGTGTCCAGACTGCAGAAGAGACATGCCGATGGTGAAGGCTATCTATGACAAATACAATACCAAGATCCAGGTAGTGGGTGTTTCTTTTGATACCGATGAGGCAAAGATGAAGAAATATCTGGGCGATAATCAGTATACCTGGTTGCAATACTGTGAGTTTAAGAAATGGAAGGAAACAAAGATTTCCAAGGATTATCACATCTCATGGATTCCAACCTCTTATCTGATCAATCCGGACGGTAAGGTTGCATTCTCTACCGTGAAGGCGGAGGAGATGATGAAGAAACTGGATTCGCTCGACCAGGCTGGAGCTTTGAAACCTGCTCAGATGCAGACTGCTCTCAAGAAGGTGTATAATGAAAGCATCGATCCGATGGCTCAGATTGATGAGGCTTTGGCTAAAGCCAAGAAGAATGGCAAGTTTGTTATCTGTCAGGTAGGTGGTAACTGGTGCCCATGGTGCTTGAAGTTTGCCGATTTTGTAGAGAAGAATGCTGCGGTCAACAAGATTGTAAATGATCATTTTGAATATATTCATGTGAACTACAATCGCAGAAAAACTGCCGGTGATGCGGCGGTGAAGAAGGCTGAGCAGCTGATGAAGCGACTGAACAATCCTCAGCGTTTCGGATTCCCGGTCTTTGTGGTGCTCGATGAATCCGGAAAGGTTCTCCATATCCAGGATTCCAGTTTCCTGGAAGAAGGTAAGGGATATAACGAAGAAAAGGTGCTCAGATTCCTGAAGAGCTGGACACCTCAGGCTATTAAAGGATAAAGAAAGAGGGTGTGTCATTAACTTATGGCACACCCTCTACCTGTTTCATATCGTAATTTTATGCGTTACAAACCTCTTGCTTTCAGGAATCCGGAAGCATCTGGCTTCTCCATACCTGTAAAGTCGGTAAACATTTCCATCTGGTCCTTGGTGTTGCCACGGCTCAGAATCTTATCGCGGAATGCCTGACCAACGGCTGGATCTATGGCACCATGCTTTGCAAAGTAGTCGGCGATGTTCACAGCCAGCACCTCTGTCCAGAGATAGCTGTAATAGCCTGCAGCATAACCGCCGCCCCATACATGGTTGAAGTATGATGTGCTGTAGCGAGGAGGAATCTGGGTGTTGAGCAAACCGATGTTGTGGAGCTCTTCCTTCTCGAAGGCGCCTGCCATATAAGGTGAAGGCACCTCTTCTTCGCTAATCTTGTGCCAGGCAAGGTCAAGACAGGTTGCAGCCAGATTCTCGCCCAGTGAATAAGCGGTCTGGAAGCTGATGCTCTTCAGCATGCGCTCTTTCAGATCGGCTGGCATCGCAGCACCGGTCTCGGTATGACGGGCGTAATGGTCGAATATCTCAGGAATAGAAGCAAACGATTCGTTAAACTGGGATGGCATCTCTACGAAATCGCGGGCAACGGCTGTTCCTGAAAGGGTATTGTACTTGCAGTCGGAAAGGATTCCGTGAAGTGCATGACCGAACTCATGGAACAGGGTAGTAACCTCATCCCATGTGATGAGAGATGGCTGACCCTCCGGTGCCTTGGCGTTGTTGCATACATTATATATGATAGGCAACTGGCCGCGCTGCTTGCTCTGCTTGGCAAAGGCGCTCATCCATGCACCGCCACGCTTGGTAGGACGGCGGAAGTAATCGCTGTAGAAGAGGGCGATTGGCTTGCCGTTCTTATCGCTCACCTCGAATACCTTCATGTCTGGGTGATAGGTTGGAATATCCTTGCGCTGCTTGAAGTTCAGTCCGTAAACACGATGGGCGGCATAGAACACACCGTTCACCTGTACGCTGTCGATGTTGAAGTATGGCTTGATCTCATCATCGGTAATGTTGAGCATCTCCTTCTTCATCTTCGCAGAATAATAGAAGCGGTCGTATGGCTGCAGCTTGAAGTCCTTGCCCTCCGTCTTCTGGGCATACGCTTCTATCGCCTTGGTTTCAGCATCAGCCTTAGGAGCATATTCCTTGATGAGCTGCTTCAGGAAATCATCCACATTCTTGCTGTTCTTAGCCATCGTCTTTTCGAGCGAATAGTCGGCATAGTTGTCATATCCCATCAGCTTGCCCTTCTCGGCACGCAACTTGGCAATCTCGGTTACGATAGGGAAGGTGTTGAAATCAGGATTGGTTCCGTCGGCACGGTGGATGCTTGCCATATACACCTTCTTGCGCAGTTCGCGGTTCTGGAGATTGGTGAGGATAGGCTGCTGGGTGGTGTTGATGATGACGATGCAGTAAGGTGCCTTGCCTCCGCGGCTCTCAGCATCTTTCTTGCATTGTGCAATGTCTGCATCGCTCAATCCGGCGAGTTCTTCCTTGCTGTTCACCCAAACCACGGCGTTGTTGGTAGCGGCAGGAAGAAGGTTGCCCCATTCCTGCTGTAACTCAGAGATGCGGGAGTTGATCTGCTTCATGCGCTCCATCTTCTCGGCAGAAAGGAGGGCACCTGAACGTACAAAACTCTTATAGATAACCTCAGTAAGGCGCTTGTCTTCGCCCTTGAGTTTCTTATATTCATTATCGTAAACATACTTGATGCGCTCGAAGAGTTTCTTGTTGAACGAAATCTCATTGTCGAGTTCGGTCAGCAATGGGGTAGCCTTCTTTTCGGTTTCGGCGATGCCCGGAGTTTTGTGGGCACTGGTGAGACCGAAGAAGATGTTAGTCACCTTTTCTAGTAGCGCACCGCTCTCTTCATAGGCGAGGATGGTGTTCTGGAAGTTAGGCTTCTTCTTGTTGTTTACTATCTTCTGGATGTTGGCACGCTGCTCCCTGATAGCCGCTTCGATGGCTGGCAGGTAGTCGCTCTCCTGAATCTTGCTGAAGTCAGGAGCACCGAATGGAAGACTGCTCTTAGTTAAAAGAGGATTCTGACGGTTACCGCCCGCAGTCTGTGCGAACGATGAGGCTGGCATCTGCAAGAGTGTTGCAGCCAAGCCCAGGGTAAGGAAAGTCTTGTTAAGTTTCATCATGTTTCTTTGTTTATTTGAAATTCTTCTGCAAAGATAATCATTTATTTCGGATTATCGCATTTTTATTCATATTTCTTATGGAAAATCAGCAGACAGATGGCTCCTGCCAATGCCATCGGCACACCGATAAGGGCAGGGAAGTTGTATCCTAATCCCATCGCAACAGGAATACCACCGAGGAAAGCTCCCATGGCGTTACCCAGATTGAAGGCGCCCTGAATGCAGCAGCCGCCCAGCATTTCGCCACCCTTGGCATGCTTCACGATGAGGAATTGCTCAGGCGATCCGATGCCGAAAAGACAGGCGCAGCAGATGAACATCAGCACCACTGATACCCAGCCGAAAGGGGCGAGGAAGAAGGTGAGCAGAAGTGCCGCTGCTGCCAGAAACTGGAGATAACAGGTAAAGCGGCCCGGCTTGAAGCGGTCGGCAAGCAAGGCACTCACCTGATTGCCTACTACCATTCCGCCGCCTGCAAGAATCATCAGCAGAGAGATGCTGGCTGCGCTGAATCCGCCCTCCATCTGAAGCAGCGGCGAGATATAACTGAACCAGCAGAGGATGCCGCCATTGCCCAGGAAGGTGGCGGCGATGATGAGCCACGGAGCCTTGTTGCGGAGGAAATGGAACTGTGCCTTCATACCGTTGTTGGGCAGTGCTTCTACATCCGGAACCCATCTGTGAATCATGTATAAGGTGATGAGTCCGAGCACGATACAGCTGACAAAAGGTACTCGCCAGCTGAACATGTGACTCAGGAAGGTTCCCACCGGCACACCCAGCAGGTTAGCCACCGGCATACCTGCACACATCATCGCCACGGCATTGGTTCCCTTACCCTCTTTGGCAATCTTCACCGCCACGATGGTACCCGTTCCGAAGTAGGCGCCATGAGGCAGACCTTCTATAAAGCGGGCGCAGAGCAAGAGCCAGTAGTTAGGTGCTACTGAGGCGAGGACAGCTCCGAAGGTGATGAGCGAAGCCAGGAACATCAGAATATTCTTGGGTCTGTATTTATGCATGAGAATCAACGAGAAAGCTCCGGCGCAGACGCCGAGTGCATAGATGGAGATGAGATGTCCTGCTTCCGGGATAGAAACGTTCATGTTGTTGGCGATGTCTGTGATGATGCCCTCGATGATGAATTCAGCGATGCCTAAGGTAAAGGTACCCAGCGCGAGTGCAAATAGTCCTTTTTTCATTTGTTCTTATGAGTCAATATTATCCTTAAAAAATAGTTTCTCTCTTATTTTATGTCTTTGTAAGACAATTTCTTAAGCCTTTTTTACATATCTTCCATCGACAACCCCTGGTATCCGATATCGAATTTCTTGAATTTTCCTGTAGCTTGGAAGAAATGCTCGGCTTTATCTTTTAAAATGCCGAGATTTATATCCTTAGCTTGGCGTTTTACCTCATAAAAAATAACCTTCTGCTCCAGTTCATCGGCAGCGATAATATCGATTTCATTCTCTCCCTTTCTGTCCCACCAGGAGGCTATCTGGGTATATTCTTCGCTCTCTATCATCTTGGCAATAAAATATCTTTCCAGAACCTTGCCGGTGTATGTGGTGTAGCTCTTATCCATGACCATTTTTAGTTTTTTATTGGCGCCAACCTCTATCATGTATCCATATTTGTAGATGTAGCGAAACCAGACGCGAAGGAAGTTGTCTTCTATCTGATAGCGAATGTTGCGATTGGTCTTTTGAAACATCGGTGTATAACGGGAAATCAGGCTATAGTCGTTCTCCAGTTTGGTGAGATAGCCCGAAAGTTCTATTTTCATGATGCTTTCTATTTCACCTCGAGTTGTGTAGCCTGAAGCGATAAGTTGCAGTATCTCGAAATAGCGGGCATAGTCTTTGCCAAATTCTTCTATCAGCATATTTTTTCCTTCGTAGATGAAATAAGAGTTTTTTGCAATAAACCGCTCTGTCATCTGTTCCTTGGTCGTGGCTCCTGCATCCATCATCATTTCTACATATTCTGCTACTCCGCCTGTATAACAGTAGAGAGCCAGTAGGTCATCATTGGTATAGGCAGAATTATATGTAGAGAGAATTTCCTTAATGACAGAAGGAGGAAATGGAGTGACTTTTATTTCTCCAGTCTGCCTGCCATAAAGAGGTTGCTTGTTATTTTTAAAGATGATGTTCATAAGTGAATAAACAGAACCGCAGACCACAAGATTAATATGAGCTTCCTGTTTGTTTAGGTCCCATATCTTTTGCATATCTGAAAAGATTGATGGATTAACCCGCTTGAAATCCTGAAACTCATCAATGATGAGAGTGATAGGGCGAATCTTGGATAGTTGAAGCAGATATTTAAAGATGTCAGCAAAGCGTGTTACTTCACCGAGAATAGGAAGCTGAAGTTTGCTCGTTATCTCTTCGATAAAATCTCTGCAGAGTTCTGCTTCTGATTTTCTTGCAACAAAGAAATACAGCATATCCTGAACATCCTCGTATGCTTTTATCAATAAGGATGTCTTACCGCTACGTCGGCGTCCGGTTACGATTGTAAAACGGGCCGTTTGCAAAGATAGATTTCTTATCTCTTGCAATTCTTTTATTTCGTTTTGTCTTCCAAAGAACTTCATATTTCTATAATTTTACAGTTTCTTTTTGATGTTATTTTTCGAAACCGCTGTTTCGGAAATGGCGGTTTCGAATGCAAAGGTAATAAAAATGCCTGAATATCAGCTTGTCTGTTTGCTAATTTAAGTTTTTTTATTTGTTTGTATGCTTCTTGTTTTTCCGAAATGGCGGTTTCGAAAGTAAAAGTGATGGAGTTGTCAGAATTGACAATAACTCTATATAATAAGGTATGAATGCAGAAAGAAGAGGGGTTAGGAGTCCCTGAAAATAAAATATAAGAGACTTGCAAAAAAGAAAAACCGTTAAAGGTAATTAATTTATGGGGGTATTAGCTTCATATTCTGATGGAAATGCTTAATTTTGCAACTTGAGAAAAGAAAGGTGCAAAAAATAGGTATGAAACGTTCGCTCAACATATTGATGGCTTTGATGCTCTCGCTCATGGTGGTTTACTTGAGCGTGGGTACTACCGTCATGCACTGCCTTCACTATGACAAGGTGATGGTGGGTATGGTGACTGACTGTTGCGTGAAACGTAGCATGCACCATGACTGTTGCCTAGGTAAGCTGGGCACACAGGTGAACAAGCATTGCATGAAAGTGGAGCTGGTAAAACTGTCGCCTACGGTCTCTATCCAACACTTGGATTTCGATGCAGCACCAATGTTTGCAGGCATCGCGCCAGCCCTTTGGCAGACGTTGCCTCGTCCTGTTATCTGTAGCATTCAGAAGGCAAGATATTGGAATCTGAATGTTCCGCATTCGCCTCCAAGGGCTTATCTTGCCCTCCTTAACTTCCTGATTATTTGATTTTTCCATATTTGCAAATAGGTTGCAAAAGTTTTTCTGTACTTTTGCAGCCAAGATTGTCGTATGCCTATCCCTATCAGTAAAATCTTAGGGTTGCATACATATATAAAATGGTAAAATCATCCGAAGCGAAGATTTAAGATTCGGATAAAAGGAAATATATTTATGTATTCAAGATATATATTGCTCAGTGCCTTGCTGGTTATTGGTGCTGAGACTTATGCAAAAAATAATAAGACAGAGGTTGTGTCTCTGTCATCATCATATAATAATTCTGTAGAAAATAACTCTGTAGATTCCTCCTCTCAGGATTCCATTTTCAAGGACGAGACCTTGCATGAGGTGAAGGTGGTGGCTCGCAAGTCGGGCACTTCCCGATTGGCTGGTGCCGTGAATGGCATCGCCGTGAACAAGGATGAGCTCTTCAAGGCGGCTTGTTGCAACCTGGGCGAGAGTTTTACGACCAATCCATCGGTGGATGTGGCTTATAATGATGCCACGACGGGCGCAAGACAAATCAAACTCCTCGGTCTTTCGGGCACTTACGTACAGATGCTCACCGAGAATCTGCCGAATTTCCGTGGTGCAGCCATCCCATACGCCCTGGGCTATGTGCCGGGACCTTGGATGAAAGGCATTCAGGTATCCAAGGGTAGTGCTTCGGTGAAGAATGGCTATGAGTCGATTACAGGTCAAATCAATGTGGATTACTTGAAGCCTGAGGATGAGCAACAGGTGGAGGTAAACCTCTTTGGTGATACCAAGAGCCGAATCGAAGCAAACGCCGATGCCAATGTTCATCTGTCGGATAAGTGGGCAACGGAGATATTGTTGCATCATGAGAATATCCTCAAAAACCATGATGACAATGGCGATGGCTTCTATGATATGCCAGGCAGAGAACAATATAATGTACAGAACCGTTGGCTGTATAAAGGCAAGCACTACATCTTCCATGGCGGCCTTGGGGCTTTGAAGGAGATTCGTACCAGTGGGCAGGATGAGGAGCATGTTCATAGTGATGATATTTATCGAATCAAGCTCCATACCAACCGCTATGAGGGTTATATGAAACATGCCTTCATCCTCAATCACGAGCATGGCACCAATATTGCCTTCATGTCCTCGGCTTCGATGCACCAGCTCGATGCCCAGTATGGCAACAGGTTCTACAACCTCAATGAGAAGAATCTCTATGGCTCACTGATTTTTGAGACCAATTTTACTCATCAGCACAATTTGTCGGTAGGTTTGAGCGTCAACCATGATTACCTGGGGCAGCGCGCCAATGTGAATGTTTCTCCAAGACCGGCAGTAGGGCAAGAAGACTCTCCTTATCTTTTGTCGGAGATGCAGAGAATGAACGAGAAGGAGACGACTCCTGGAGCATACGCCCAATACACCTATACGTTAGGCACGAAGTTGACAGCGATGGCAGGTGTCCGTTTCGACCATAGTTCGCTTTATGGCAATTTCTTCACCCCTCGGTTCCACGTGAAGTATTCGCCTGTCGATGCCATCAGCATCCGCTTGTCAGCAGGTAAGGGCTATCGCACGGTATTTGGCTTGGCAGAGTACAACTATCTCTTGGCGAGCGGCAGGGAGTTTCAGATTACGGGTGATAGACTTAAGCAAGAGGAGGCTTGGAACTATGGTATGAGTACCGCTTTCTACATCCCGATGTTTGGCAAGACACTGAAATTGAACGCTGAGTATTACTATACCGACTTCAAGAATCAAGCAGTGGTGGATTATGATGCCAACAAGGGGCTTATCTCCATCTGCAATTTGATGGGTAAGTCTTATTCCCACACCTTCCAGATAGATGCCTCTTATCCATTGCTGAAGGGCTTGGAGATAACAGCGGCTTATCGTCTGAACGATGTGAAGTGTACCTACGATTATGGCAAAACCTTGAAAGAAAAACCATTGACCAGCAAGTATAAGGCGCTCTTCACGGCTTCCTATAAGACTCCACTTGGCCTATGGCAATTTGATGCCACCGTGCAGTTGAATGGTGGAGGCAGAAATCCTGAGCCTTACCAGTTGGCAGATGGAAGCCAGTCATGGTCTCCTCGTTTCCATAGCTTCGAGCAAGTGAGTGCGCAGGTTACGAGATGGTTCCGCCATTGGAGTATCTATGTGGGAGGCGAAAACCTTACTGGTTTCAAGCAGAAAACTCCTATCTATGGTGCCAGCAACCCATGGGGAAGCGATTTCGAGCCAACCTTGGTTTGGGGACCTGTAGAGGGCAGGATGTTCTACGCAGGAGTGAGAGTACACTTTTAAGGGAGAATGTTGAATGTTGAATTATTATAGCAAATAGAAAAGTTATGAAGAAGATTTTAGTAATGTTCACAATGATGATGGTGGCAATGGTAACCTTTGCCAAGGACATCAAGACCGTAGTGTTCACCACAACCCCACAGATGCACTGTGCGGCTTGTGAGAATAAAATCAAGAGCAACCTTCGCTTTGAGAAGGGTATCAAGAGCATTGAGACTTCTGTGCCAGACCAGACAGTCACAGTACAGTATAATGCCGGCAAGACAACCCCAGAGAAGCTCCAGAAAGGTTTTGAGAAGTTTGGCTATAAGGCTCGCATCCTGAAAGATGGCGAGAAGGTTGAGAAGAACACTGGGGAGAAGTGTGACCTGATGTAATGTTCTACGTATGGCGCATCAGGTAATAAGTATAAATAGGGAACGCAGTGCGTTCCCTATCTGTTAGCCCCACTCCTTCTTCACATCAAAGCAGGGGCAGGCTTTGTTGGCAAATTCATTATGACCATGAATCGTGGCTAATGGATATTCCTCCTTCAGCTGCTCGATGAGCGAGCGCATTGCCGCTTTCTGGTCTCGGGTTCTTGTATCCTTCGGCTTGCCTTTCTTCGATAAGCCGCCGATGTAGCAGACGCCTATGCTGATGGAATTATGGCCCTTGCAATGGGCGCCAACCTCCTCTATCGCACGGCCTACATGAATGCTGCCGTCACGATAAATCACGAAATGATAACCTATGCAGCGCATTCCGCGCTCGCGGTGCCAGCGGTCAATATCCGCTACGGTGAAGTTGCGACCTTCCTTGGTCGCACTGCAATGAATGATGATTTCCTTTATCTTACGCATGATATTACTATTTTAAATGAATGAATGTTAGGGTGGAAATCCTAAAATGCTATCGAGATTTCATCACTACCCCAATCTATGATACGTAACTTGATACACTCCATCTTTTTAGAAGCCTTCCTTAATCGTTCACAAAGTCGGTCGAAGTATTCCTGAGAATGAATTACCAGCCCAGAGGCTACAGCCTTACCCAGAATGATACATCCATATTTCAGCGTCATCGGACCATTTCCGGGCTTGAGACAAGGAGAATTGATGCCCACTTCCCAAACAGGCTGTCCCTTCCTCAGGATAACAGGCATTTTCCTACTCTTATTAGCTATAGAAACAAAAGCTATCTCATAGTCTCCTGCAGGCAAATAATGCTCAGGATGTTCTATGGTATTACAAACTTTCGTACCCTTTATTACTAATGTGCCATCTACTCCCCATCGGGTAAAGCGACGGCGATAAATGATTATTTCCATAAATATCTAAAAATAAAATTGATTTATTGATAGGGCCATTAAGGATTTCCTTACTGAAAATCCTTAATGACCGAAAATGACCGTGACCGTTAATGACCGGATGTATTAATGGTCACTTACTTTAAACCACTATTATACTGCAGGTTGAACCTTCTGGTAACGCATATCGGGCAGCACACCTATCAATCCCTGCCGCTTCCAGTTTTTCAACATCTGTCTAACAACCTCACGAGTTACGTTTGCCCCCTTTACTGCTATACTTTGCTGTAATGCCTGCTCAAAGGAAAAAGTAACGTCAAGCCGCTCGAAGATGGAATCATTTTTGCCGCGTCGGGAACGATCATAAGTTGTCTGACCGCAATAACTCTTGGATGAGAATGCATCCTCTATGCGACTACGGAAGAAGTAGAGTGCATTGTCCAACTGATAATCTGCCAGTATATTGAAGGCTTCGAGCATGGTTGGTGTCTGCGTCTTTACGATCATTTCCTTCCATAACAGCGGATTCTGTTTCAGCTGCTTCTCGGCACCCTGGAAACCATGTTTCTGAATCAGCGTCTCGGCCACCTTACAGAGCATGATGCAGGTCATCATTCTCATGGTCGTAGGACAGATACGGAAACGCTGGCGGGCTTTCACCTTGTCGTCATTTTTCATGGTCTCCAATCGTATCTGTTCCAGCCACTCCCTGCCCTTATTCTCCAACTTAGGCAGAACCACCTCGCCCTCCATCAGGGGCAAGAGATGAGCTATCTGCCGTATGTGCTCACGTTGAGTTTGGGTCAGCACAAAGAGATTGTCTGTTAGCGGAGTGAACGTGTTGTCCGGCGTTCGCGCCACGACAATACGGCTTTGGAAACCATCCGTATAATTGTTCACTACTCGATAGAGTGCATCTGGCGTTCCGCACATCACAACGTTCCACAAAAGATGTTCGATATGAACATTCACCGCATCTGCACTTCTTGCCTCGCGCTCATAGCTCGTTCCGTCGTAAGCCTGTCTTAACATGACGGAAAAGTCGCTCATCGCCGATTTCCACTTCTGTGCTACGGTGTCAGCTTCCGGAGTGAACGAGAAGGCGTGCTTGCCTTCAGTATTAGCCAGTCGTTCTGCAAGATTCGCCACCGTATTGTTCAGTGTCAGACATCTTACAGGCAGTTTCGGCTCTTCCGGTTGCTCCTTCTTGTTCTTAGCCGCACGCTTCTTGGCTCTCCATTCATCCTCCTGCTGCTGATACATTTTGTCCATCTGTTTCACTTCCGAAGTCCATGCATCAACCACGGGGTCGATGCTTCCCTTGCCTGATGCAAAATCACCGGCAATGTAGGAGATAAGGTTCAGCGAGTTCATCTTGCCGTGAACGGAAACCTTCACGCCAGTAGCAAGCATTCCGATTGCAGGACAGATGGCTGTAATCACTGGCATTGCCAGAGCCGGCCCAACAGCACTGATGGAATCACGCACGCCTTGTGGCATCTTGGGTAAAGCATCGTAATAGAACAGATCATCCTTGGCGTTAGCTTCGTCCAAGGCATTCACCAGCGCCTCGCTGTCTTCATCTGCATTCCCGTTCGAAGCCCCCAGTTTCAGTTTCTCCTGTCTCAGCGCAGCCAGCACATCCTTCAGTCGCTTAGGCATTTGCGTGATTTTCTCGTTCAATGCCGAGTTGATGCAAGCCATCTTTTCCTGTTCAGGAAACCCATCGTAGCAGGGAATGATCTGAGCCAGCAGATTGCGGTCAAAACCACAGATATGGCGCAGATTCACAGCCAGCTCAAAGGTCAGCGTATTGCGGTTGGAGCGCATCGGCTCCTGCCCATCATTATACAGTTGCCACCACTTCTTAATGATTTCGCCATAAGGAATCCCAAGATAATTGTCCTGAGCAGCAGAAGCAGCTGAAGCAGCAGCAGTTGAAGCAGCAGAAGATGAAATTCTCGAATTCTTAAATTTCTGACCCTTAAAAACCCCTTGAGAATCCTTCTTGAATTCTTCTTTCCAGGGCTCATAATGCTTGTTTGCCTTGTGCGCTCCTTCCGGCAGTTCCTCCTGTCCGTATCTTTCACGCTCTTCCAGAACCTTCCCTTCAGCTGCCACGGCAGCCTCATCATATTCATCCTTGAAGAGCCGTGGCGAAAGGAAGAGCAGATCTTCGTCATCCGATGTGGTAGTGAAATAAACCCGATTAATGTCGTGAGCCGAAGTATCCATTTCACACTTGAGCATCGTAGCAATCCTCACCTGATTCTCCAGAACCGTCTTGCCCTTTTCGCGCTCAAACACCGCATGTCCGCCTTGTCGTGCGCTACGTTCCAGCATCAGCAGTCCGTACTTGTCCGGTTCTTTCAGCAGCAGCTTGGCAGCCTTGGCGAAAGCCTCCGGCTCATCCATATCAAATCCGAAAGCACCGCTTGGCAGTTTCATTCCCTTCACCACGCCTTGCGGATAATGGCCGGAGTAGTTAAACTGTACCAGTCTTCTTTTCGCAGCATCGTTTCCGGCACGAGCCAGGCGAAGATTCGCCTTCTGCTCATTGCTTCCACGCAGCTGCTTATACTCCTCTTCCGAGGTGATGGAGCGGGCAACCTTGTGCCCATTCTCCACCTTAATTAAATAACAACTCATCTATCTTATTACTTATCGTTTTAATTGATAATCCACTAAAGCATCAGCCCCTTCTGCTGACTCAACAGCCAGCGTTTGGGCGATGTTGAGTCCCTCATGGAAGAACACCTTCAGCGTGAGCTGAATAGCCCCATCCTTGGTCTTGCTCACACGACCATGCGCCAGTTTCTTAATCAGTTCCGACTGGCTTTTCGGCTTAGAAACTGCTACGAAATCAAATGTTCCGTCTTGCATTTGCTGAGCCACGCCATGACGGCGAAAAGCTTCTACAACCCCCTGATTTACAGAATCAGGACTGAAGAGGAAATACTGCTTATCATCATAGTAAGCCATTCCACCGAGCTGCACATGCTGGCAGCCGTTATTATTCACCTGCTGGTTCTGAACATTATTCTGAGCATTGTTCTGAACCTTGTTTACTTTCTTAACCATAATCTGAATTGAATTTTAGGAGAAGAAACATCCGGATTGTTGCGCGCTTTACCATGGAAAATCCTCCTCAGTTTCAACTCAGTTTTACTTTTTACCCTTTATGGTAACGTGGTTGCAAAGGGTTAAGGTTCTTTTTACCTTTTTACTTTTTTACCCTTTTACCTTTTCAATGTCTGTAACGAGGATGTCTTGGTAAACCTGACCATTATACTCACGAGTCGTGAATCGGAGCGTAACCGCCACCAATGTTCCCGGAGCGAACTTACACTGGGCAATATTGCCGAGCATTACCGCAGCATACTGGTTCTCATACTTGCCACCCATCTCCTGGAGAACGATGTTGCATTTCATCATCTGTCCGTTCTCACTTTTCTGACTCTGTACAGCGAACGCCTCGCCCTGCTGCACCACTCTCATAAACATTCCGTTCATAATCTATAAACCGCAAGGTCTAACCTTCCTTTAAGGTTTTCTTTAATCCGCCCAACCTTGCTAAAGCTGGTGCAAAGATAGCAACACTTTCGATGCGGCGGAATAGTTGGTGAAAGAATGCCCCCTCATCTTTTCACCACTTTTTATTTCAGCTCTGCTTCAAGGATGTTTTTCATCACGATAAGCAGGCTGACGGCTCCGTCGCCCCCACAGGCCATTCGCCGTTCATATTCCTTATTAATAAGGTCGAAGAAGAGTTTCAGATAGAACCGCTCCGTAGCTTTCTTCATCTTCTTCCCGTCTCTGATATTCCTCAGCGTAGGATAGTTGATGCTGCTGTCGAGCCTTGCCAGTTTGCTGTGCGTATAGCCCAGCTTGATGACGGCTTCATAGGCAATGCCCAGAGCCGTAAGCTGATGTTTTTTTTCTGCCATGATTCCTGATCGGTTTGCGAGAGAAGCCGTGGATTCCCGATGACCATCTTCAATCACGTTGTGAGGTTCCCCGCCTCCGCTCAGGTTAAACTAAAATAAAATACTCGGAAATGAGAAAACTGATTCCCCAATCCGAGTGCAAAGATAAGATAAAATTATATAAGTGCCTAAAAACAAAATCGGTCATTCCCGGACGACCGAAAATGACCGAAAAAGACCAGCATTTTTACTGGTTACCAAAGGGTTACCCTTTCTTCCTTTTCAATTATCATAAAAACATTTTTAAAAACATATAAAGCCTTTCAACGCATTTTTTATGTTTTTATACGATAGAGAGTCCATCTTTTTTGTCCCTCAGCAGTAATTTTCAACTCCTCAATTAGTGATTTGATTTGAATTTGAATTTTACGTAAAGGAATCTCTTTACCTATTCGTTCATGAATATCTGTTACAGAGCAAGGCCCATAAATTTTAAGGTCCTCCATTATAAGTTCCTTCAATCTGTAATTTTCAATCCTCTTCAATGTAGTTTTCCCCTTGTATTGACTATCTTTCAGAACTCTAGGATCAACTTGATATTCTTTAGATTTCGAACGTTTATCGGTAGCAACCACATACCCTTTGTCTATCAAAGGATGTAACCAAGAGCGCAAGGCATCAGCATCTTTCAAATGAAGTAATTTGATGAGCCCTGTAGCCGTAATACTTTCATTTTGAGCAATCAGGCCAAGACAGATAAGCTGCTTTTGTTTAAAAAGCATATTTCTCTCAGCATGATCAATAACCTTTATCATCTCCTGACTTATAATTCGACGATCAATTCTAACCTTAACCCAATCTTCACCTTCTTCTACATAAGGGACAGTCTTGCCATTAGACAACAATGTTTCATACATCATATCATATCCAGAACCTTCCCGCTCCATCAGGTGCAAAGCATAGAAGATTCCCGCCATGTGTTCGTTTCGTTTTTTGGTGCTATGAAGAATATTCTCCACAGTTATTCCAAGTGGTAACCGACCAGGATTAACTATCTCCATATATTCCGGATAGATATTGATGAATATATCACCACGAATGGTATAAGGCCTATGAACAAGAGCGTTGGATATCAACTCTCTTATAACACTCTCTGGATATGCAGGTATATTACGTCTGAACATTCCATCGCTGATTTCTGAACTTTCGCGCCATTCAGGAACCTCATTCCAAATTTCATTTATCTGCTCATATGGAGTCTTGCTAAAATCATCCCATAACCATTTATTAACTTTGTCCCCATATGAATCATATTTAATTACTTGAATCACAGGGGCATTCATAATTCTTCCTCTTTGTGTCTGCTTGCCTATAAATAATACACCTAACTGCGTCATCTTGTCAGAATCAGCATCAGTCATATAATAATAATCCAGCAATTCTTTTACATCCTTCTGTTTTACAAAAGAAGAGACACGATCAGAATGCTTGATAAGATACAAAAAATTATTCAGTTTCTCCTCATCAGCATCATGCCAGCTGAAAGTAGAAATTATATCCTCCCAGTTCAAACATCCTTTATCTGCAGCCAGACGAGCAATATCTTCCGACCCCACAGGTATACTATTATCACCTATACGAATATAAATTTTACCGGAAGAAGTCACCGCAATAGCACTAGGGTTTCTCTGAATATGAAGGCGTACAAATTCTCCTCCATTCTCTGCAATAATGATTTCTGCTGAAATACTAACCCCATGCGTTAATCCGGAAATTTTATTCACTATAATCGTAGGAAGTTCTTCTGGAATAACCTGTTCTTTAGGAGGTAATGTTTCTCCGTCTTCTATTCCTATATCCATACAACCACCCTGAGCATTACTAAAAGCAACACAATCCTTGGCTAGTTCAGGAAAATCAGCCTTTTTCCCAAAAACCGTCATTAACGACTTAGCATCATATATCGAATTTTCTTTCATTTTTCAAAATCCTATAGTTTTTTAAATACTTCTACCATCCCATTGTAAGCAGAATCATTGTAAGGCTGTTTGCAAGGGTTCGTATAATCCTCGAAACTAGACTTTGCAATTTTTGCGAATCCCTTTACTTCCTCATACTCTTTTAAAGTAGGTCTTTTTATAACCCCAGCATCTATGGCAGCCCTTACAGGCATAGCCAGATCCTTAGGCTTCTTTTTTACCGATTGATATTCCCTAATCTTAGAAAGAATAACATCAGTTTGAGAAGGTTCTTTTACAAAAGGACACCCAGGAGAGGTTAAATCTTCTGTTGATGAATAATTATCAAACCATCCTTCAGGATATTTTACGTCTAACCTATATTTATCTGCATTACCTTTAAGTATATCTTCGATAATACAAATCTTGTCAAGCGTATAGAAGAATAGAGTTTCTTCTTCCTTTGTTAAACCATTAAGATGATGCATAAAATATTTGGCAACGTGTTCGATTCCATCTTTGTATTGCATACGTTGCATCCAACTTTTACCGAGAGTGGTTTCTCTAAAGCTAGTAATCAGATTATTGCGTTCTTCTTGCAAAACTTCAAGATTGAGCGGAGATGGAGACTCATCCAATATATCCTTTATTTCAGGCAAAGAGTCCTCATACGACATAAACAAACGATAGAGAAAAGCAATCTGTTCACATCCTTTAGGATAATTAGAAGTCTTAGGCTGTACAGAAATAAAAAAATTAAGCCGACTGTTATATTCTTCAATTAGGCTCCCAATAAACATATTTACAAAATTCCTTATACTTTCATCAGCCATATTGTATTCTATTTTACCACAAGCAGTATCAATGAACTGAGGTGAATCCAACGTATAATGATCAAAAGCTTCCTGACCTAAAATTTCCCTTAACATGGCACTGTAAATAGGAGATTTCAGAACTTCTCTCACATTTGGCCAGTTACCTTGGCGAACTATAAGACATTTGCTCTCATCAAGCAGATACTTAGAATAATCAACTTTAGTACAACGTGGGCAGATAAAAGAGAGTAATTCAGCATCGTGTCTTAGTTTAGTCTCAATATTCCACATTTTCTTAACAAAAAAATAGAGCGAGGCTATGAATTCTAAACTCTCTGTTTGAGTAAAGAATAATTCTGCATACGATTTCAGAAAGTCCAAATCTTCTATTTTTACATACAAGAGTTTTTCTTCATAATCTTTTTCTTCGGAAACACTCTTGCGACGACAGAAAGTTTCATATTTCTGTTCATAAGAATGTACCTCTTCTGTTTCAAATCCCAAATGAACATAGTAAACATCACAAAACGTTCTCCAATATTTCTGGTGAAGTTTGGTGATGTCAAATATCATTGACTGTGTTTCTGTCAAGGGCATAAAACTACTCATAGGCATAAATGATTTTTATAGGTTTACAGAATTATCTATTGTTTTAGAACTATATAGGCAAAATATGGGTTCAGAGAATCAAACAACATTCCTGCTTAATTTCTTCTGCAATCTCCTCAATTGGGGCTTGTATGAGTTCGCTCCCTTCAAAATCTCCCAAATCAAGAACTTCTCCCATTGCCTTGAGCAGACGAGCATAAAAGTTCTTTTCTCCAGTAAGATGTTGCCAAAAATCTGAACCGCACAACACTGGATAATGTGTAGCTATCGCCTTATAATAATCAGAAAGATTATCTTTCTCACCATATAAAACTCCAACTACGAGATCCTCAAACTGTAAGTCTGAACTTGGCTGGCTTATAAGAGGTTTGAAATGACAGAGAACAGAGGCAATATCATCCTTGTTTATCGTTTTGACTCCTGCCTTGAACTGACAGAATTTACGGCGACCGTCAACAGCATCAACAAATTCGAAATCAATACCATCAAAATTGGATGCTCCTCCGGTAACTTCCTGAAGCAGGGAAACTAATGACTGAACATCTTGTTCGCTACTTGCATCAATAACCTTATCAAATATATGTGGATAAACTAAAGCCTTAGCTAAACCAATAATTTGAGAATCTTCCTTTATGAATGCTGCAAGATAGTTGATTAGAAACGGATTTATATCAAAGCTACTCAGATGAAGCTTATTCAGATTCTTCAAATGATTAGGAATGATAATAGAACGGAAATATTGCTTTCCACTTTCTATAATTGCTTGTTTTTGCTGTTCTGTCATTTCCTTATATATTAAATTTTATATTTATAGCCTGCTTTTTATAGCAGAATTGCCTTCAAAGGTACAAAATAATTGCGAAACATCTACATTTTATTATAAATATTAACACAAAAATGTAGAAAAAGACTTACCTAGGGATTTTACCTTTTATACAAGGAAATGAGTATAAAAGCTGATTATGTAAATAATGCTTACCGCCCCAAAACAGAGCAATATTAAAGGAAAAAACTATTCAAAGGATAATAACATAAAAAATACTTAGGATAGTTATGTTCGATATTTTTACTCTTCTATATAAAGAAGCAAAAGAACTGATATCAAAGTGGTTTTATAGATTTCCAAAGGGAAAAACGCAAAAATGCTCTTCCTCACATCAATTCATGCTCCAAAGAAAGGGCATTTATGGCTGAAATGAGAGCGAAGGGAAGGCGAAAAGTGGGGCAAAGAAGCAATGATATTGTAGGAAAGGACGCTGACATATGTAGTTTATTCCCATACATTTATATACAGACAAAAAAATAAATGTCTTATTATAAATCATTAATACAAAATAAATTACAAGTACAATACTAGCATAAAAGAGTATTAATTAAAGCCTCAGAATCCGGTCATTAATGCCCGGTCATTATCGGTCATTAAGGTTTTCGGGGGGCGAAAAAGAGCTATAATATAATATTAAAATATTTAATATATATTATA
>DAWDQD010000014.1:0-61976 GCA_052349145.1 Segatella copri
TCAGCTGTTTCTGCTTTTTTTGAATTATGCAAGGTATAAACGCGGAGCCGCTTACTATTCATGATACTTTGATGATACTTTTTGTAAAGTAATCCGAAAAGTATCATTCTTGTATATTATTATATATCAGTTATTTATACCATTACTTAACCCAAAAGATGATACTTTGAGACTTTTTCATAAAAAAACTTTTTTCGTGTGCGTATAAACTCGACGCTAAATCTAAAAAGAATCTGATATGATACCTTATAGATACCCCAAAAATTACGTCCCGATGTAGACTTTACTACATGGCGACGTAATCTTTCCTACGTCCCGACGCAGAGATTCCTACATCGCCATGTAATTTCAAGGACAACGGGAAAAGAAAGATGTATTGAAACAATTTGCTGGCAAATGCGAAATAAAGCCCAAATAATTTGGTGTTATCGAAGAAAAACTATAACTTTGCCACCAATAGAATTTATCAAACAATATAATTTATGACAAACCATGATTTTTGGATGTCCATCAGTGACATAATCAATGAAGGATTTACATCTGAAGGTCTAGCAAAATTAGATGATTATGCAGAACAATTCAGTACTGGAAAGATCTTATATAAACGATTTTCACCGTCAGAGCAGCTTGGCTGCGTTAAAGGGGGAACAATACATGTTATTGCATCCTTACTCGCGGGAGCAGAAGTTGGCACAGATCAACTCTCTGCGCCAGAACAACAGAATCAAAAAGTAAGCTGAAAAGCAGTATGAAAAACACGCAACATACTGCTTTTCTCTATCCTTAGTTTATTTTAATATTTATCTTTTCGTAAATGTAAGTTCTGTATCACCCTCATCCATTAAGCATACAGTACAAATCATCGTATTACCTTTGATAGAAACAATCTTAAAGCGCTTGCAAGTTTGCCAATCTGTTTCATCCCCTGAAGAATAGGAATCCTTAATAATCAAAATGTTGGCATTCAATTCATATTTAGTAATTCCTGAATAAGATTTCCAAGTCCCTGCATCATAATCATACCAAATGCAACCACCATTAGCATTGAGAGAAAATCTAAATTTATCATCACTTTCAGGACTTTTATCTACAGTGATATGGCTTTCATCCTCATCATCAGCCCAATACCACCCCTTAATATGCGTAAGTTCCCATGTACCAACGATGTTGGTCTTAATATCACCAGTAGCCGGAGTGTCGTCATCATCCGAAGATGAACAAGCGGTGACAGTCTTTTTACTACCTTATCATCGAAAAAATGTATGATTTAACATTCGTTATCATCGAAAAAGTGTGTAATTTACTTGTTTTTATCATCGAAAAAGTGTATCTTTGCAACAGAAATATTTAAATTCCAGTCAGTTATGAAAAGAAAGATATACAAGCAACTCCTGAAATGGAAAGAAAGCAAGGACAGAAAGCCCTTGATGTTACTAGGTGCCAGACAAGTGGGTAAGACTTGGATTATGCAGCACTTTGGAAAAAAGGAATACAAAAACGTAGCATATATCAACTGTGACGATGAACCAAGAATGAAACAGCTCTTTGAGCTTGATTACAACATAGACAGAATCCTCATAACCATCCAAGCCATTACTGGCGTAAGGATTACACCTGCTGCTACTCTCATCATCATAGATGAAATACAGGAGGTTCCGAGAGGACTCCATAGTTTGAAGTACTTTTGCGAAAAAGCTCCCGAATACCATATTATGGTAGCAGGTTCCCTCCTTGGGGTTACCCTGGGTAAAGGAGAGTCGTTTCCTGTAGGGAAAGTAGATATGCTTACCATGTACCCCATGGATTACGAGGAATATCTTGATGCAACCGGCAATGAAAATTGGATAGAATTACTCCATTCAAAAGACTGGGGACTTATCGACATCATGAAACCCAAGATGACGGAACTGCTCCGGCAATATTACTTTGTGGGCGGCATGCCAGGAGTGGTAAGCAAATTCATCGAAAATACAGACTTGCAGCAGGTTCGCACCCTGCAGCGTGATATTCTGGAAGCCTATCGCAGGGATATTTCCAAACATACTTCAGCTGCGGAATCTACAAGAATCCGGGAGGTGCTGGATTCTCTCCCTTCTCAACTGGCACGTGAAAACAAGAAGTTCATCTATGGAGCTGTGCGCAAAGGTAGCAGAGCCAAGGATTTTGAACTGGCCATACAATGGTTGGTAGATGCCGGCATTGTATATAAGGTGAACCGCATCAAGGAACCTAAAATGCCGCTTAAATTTTATGAAGATAGGGATGCCTTTAAACTGTTCTTATTAGATTGTGGTCTCCTGGCATGCATGACAGATGCCTCAGCAGGCCAGATGCTGATAGGCGACAATGCATTCACTGAGTTCAAAGGTGCATTTACAGAACAGTATGTGCTACAGCAATTGTTGGCCTTGGGATTAAAGCCCTATTACTGGAGCAATACCAAGACTCCTTCGGAGATTGATTTCATCATTCAAGATAGCCAAAGGATTATACCAGTAGAAGTGAAGGCAGAGGAAAACGTACGTGCGCGTTCCCTGGCACAATTCATCAAAGACAACCCAGGGTTGAAAGGGTTACGTATCTCCATGAAAGGATATGTAGACCAAGAATGGATGGAAAACATCCCTATCATAGCCATTGGCACATATTTTGAGAAATGATATGTAAAGGATTATGCGGCTTTTCTGTCCGAGAGGAACAAACTTAAGATTGTTCTATCAGTTAGCACGGACTGAAAAGCCGTTCGAAAGAATTGCAGAACATACTCAAAGAGAATAGCGGCAAGGCTGATAGTATATACAAGGAAATATCATACAGGTTATTATATATTATACATTATAAATAAGGAGATAAGAAGATGAAAGAAATATTGATAGTAAGCATCGGCAGCTTCTTCGGGGGCGGCATGAGATATTGGATTTCAAAGTTGGTACAATCCTGCACGGTGATTGCCTTTCCTTTCGGAACGATGGCAGTGAATGTGGCGGGATGCCTCATCATCGGGTTCCTCTCGGGATTGAACTGGCGGGAAGGGGGATGGATGTCGCCATCTGCCAAACTGCTGCTCACCACGGGATTCTGCGGAGGATTCACTACCTTCTCTACCTTTATGAACGAGGGAGCAGGACTGATGAAGGAGGAGAATTATGTCTATATGATGCTCTATCTCTTCGGAAGTCTGGCGCTGGGACTTATCGCCGTTCTCGCCGGACATTATCTGGCGAAGATTATCGCATAAAAGACTTCGGAGAACAGAAAGAAGAAGAGCCCGGTTTATCACATAAAATACTGAAGATAGTATTCCATCAAATGAAGAAATGATGAAAATACTATCTTTTTTATTATTTTATATTTCCAAAATGCCTTAATTACGAAATTTATTCGTAAATTTGCAGAAATAATCTGCATTCGACAATTTGAAAGCAAGCTTTCATCATGTTCGTTTGCTTAATTTTTGCACCAATGAATACATTAGATACAAACAACATAAAATGGAGCGAGAATGTAATTATCGCTGATGCCGACTATATCGACCGAGTGGCTTTCGACCTGATAGTCAACTTCGAACGAATGATTAACCGTCGCATCCAACCAGCCGATATGGCACAATGGGCAGTCTGCATTGCCCTTGACGGAGGTCTGAGAGAGGGCGAGCACGAGACACAGGTTGTGCTTATCCACGACAAGCAGTCGATGGCGATGAAGAACTTCCGCCCTGCCAACTATGAGAAGGATCTGAACGCTCAGGCTTTCAAGGATGATAAGCTCGGAGAATTCATCATCTCTTCTTATCCTACAGAGGAGAAGATGGTAGGTAAGGATGACTTCCTCGTAGATGTGGCACGCACCGTATGCAACGCCAAGGAAGTGAAGCGAGTGATGGTAATCCCAAATTCTGAGGATGGAGATGCTTACGACCGACTCCGCGAGATACTCCGCAAGGTAGATGACGATGACAAGCGCATCACCCTCTTTGCCATGCAGCCCATGCCAGGCGGCAACTTCAGACAGGAGATTCTCGGTTATTCGCTCATGAATGCCCTGGGAATTTCGGCAAATGAAATAAAATAAACTTTAAAATAATAAACATAAAAAAAATAAGATTATAAATGAGTAGAGTACTTATGATTGGCGCAGGTGGCGTGGCTACCGTGGCTGCCTTCAAGATCGTCCAGAACCAGGACGTTTTCACCGAGTTTATGATTGCTAGCCGTCGCAAGGAAAAATGCGATAAGCTGGTTAAGGATATCCATGCCAAGGGCTACAAGATGGATATTCAGACAGCTGAGGTGGATGCCGACGACGTTGAGCAGTTGAAGGCTCTCTTCAATAGCTACAAGCCTGAGCTTGTCATCAACCTAGCTTTGCCTTACCAGGATCTCACTATCATGGATGCCTGTCTGGCTTGCGGTTGCAACTACATGGATACCGCTAACTATGAGCCTAAGGACGAGGCTCACTTCGAATATTCATGGCAGTGGGCATACAAGGATAAGTTTGAGCAGGCAGGTCTCTGCGCTATACTCGGTTGCGGTTTCGACCCAGGTGTATCAGGCATCTTCACCGCTTATGCAGCCAAGCATCACTTTGATGAGATTGAGGTGCTCGACATCGTGGATTGCAACGCCGGTAACCATCACAAGGCTTTCGCAACCAACTTCAACCCAGAAATCAATATCCGCGAGATTACCCAGAAGGGACTCTGGTATAAGGATGGCGAATGGATTGAAACCGACCCTCTCTCTATCCACAAGCCGCTCACCTACCCTAACATTGGCCCTCGCGAGAGCTATCTGATGCACCACGAGGAGTTGGAGAGTCTGGTGAAGAACTACCCTACCATCAAGGAGGCACGCTTCTGGATGACCTTCGGTCAGCAGTATCTCACCTACCTCGACTGCATTCAGAACCTCGGCATGAGCCGCATCGACGAAATCGAATACGAGGCTCCATTGGCAGACGGTTCTGGCAAGACAGCCAAGGTGAAGATTGTTCCTCTGCAGTTCCTCAAGGCCGTATTGCCTAACCCACAGGATCTCGGCGAGAACTATGACGGCGAAACATCTATCGGTTGCCGCATCCGTGGCAAGAAAGACGGCAAGGAGCGCACCTATTACGTATATAACAACTGCAAGCACCAGGAGGCTTACAACGAAACCGGTATGCAGGGCGTAAGCTACACCACTGGTGTGCCAGCCATGATTGGTGCCATGATGTTCCTCAAGGGCATCTGGAAGAAACCAGGCGTATGGAACGTAGAGGAGTTCGACCCAGATCCATTCATGGAGCAGTTGAACAAGCAGGGATTGCCATGGCACGAGGTGTTTGATGGCGATTTGGAAATCGACTAAACTTTAAACTAAATAAGATATGGCAAAAGAAATGCAAGAGGGAAAATTGAATCCCAATGAAGGCAAGCTGAAAGCTCTTCAGGCAGCCATGGCTAAGATAGAAAAGGACTTCGGTAAGGGCTCTATCATGAAACTCGGCGATGAGCACGTTGAGAACATCGAAGTTATCCCTACAGGCAGTATCGCTCTCGACAATGCACTGGGCGTAGGCGGTTATCCTAAGGGACGTATCATCGAAATTTACGGTCCGGAATCTTCCGGTAAAACAACATTGGCTATCCACGCCATCGCAGAGGCGCAGAAGGCTGGCGGTATCGCTGCTTTCATTGATGCAGAGCACGCTTTCGACCGTTTCTATGCGGCTAAATTGGGCGTTGATGTTGATAACTTGTGGATTTCACAACCAGATAATGGTGAGCAGGCGTTGCAGATTGCAGACCAGCTGATCAGTTCTGCTGCTGTAGACATCGTAGTTGTTGACTCTGTTGCCGCCTTGACTCCTAAGAAGGAAATCGAAGGCGATATGGGTGACAATGTGGTAGGTCTTCAGGCTCGATTGATGAGTCAGGCTCTCCGCAAGCTCACTTCTACCATCAGCAAGACCAACACTACCTGCATCTTCATCAACCAGTTGCGCGAGAAGATTGGTGTAATGTTCGGTAACCCAGAGACAACCACCGGTGGTAATGCTCTGAAGTTCTATGCATCAGTGCGCTTGGATATCCGCAAGGCAACAGCCATCAAGGACGGCGATGAGGTAATAGGTAATCTGGTTCGCGTAAAGGTGGTAAAGAACAAGGTGGCTCCTCCTTTCCGCAAGGCAGAGTTCGACATCATGTTTGGCGAAGGCATCAGCCGTGCCGGCGAGGTATTCGGTCTGGCTGTAGCCAACGATATCATCGAAAAGAGCGGCAGCTGGTATAGCTATGGCGGTTCTAAACTCGGACAGGGTGCCGATGCCTGCAAGGCATTGCTCAAGGATAACCCTGAACTTCTCGATGAACTGGAAGCTAAGGTTCGCGAAGCACTTGCTGCTAAGGAACAGAAATAAAGCCAGATAAGGTTTCACACCTTATTATTATATATAGGAGCTTTATCTGAAAAGAAAGATTTCTCAATCATATTACAGGAATCAAGATAGGGAGAATGCGACATTTTATCGCCTCCCATATCTTGATTCCTTTTATTTTGTCAGCATAATCTGACACCTTGTCAGCCACTTTAAATTTTGCAATCCCTTGGCACATGCTTTGTTATAACGGAAAGCGTGAACGCTGAATAGAGAGGTTCCCGACAGATGCATATCTTCGGCAGACTTCCATTAGCCAGCAGTTCATGAGATAAATAACATATTAATAACGATAAAAATAAAAAAAGATATAATTATGGGAAAGGTAATTGGAATTGACTTGGGTACCACAAACAGTTGTGTTGCCGTTTTCGAAGGTAGCGAACCAGTTGTAATCGCTAACAGTGAAGGTAAGCGTACTACTCCATCAGTAGTAGGTTTCGTTAAGGATGGTGACCGCAAGGTAGGTGATCCTGCTAAGCGTCAGGCCATCACAAACCCTAAGAACACAGTATATTCTATCAAGCGTTTCATGGGTGAGACATACGCTCAGAGCCAGAAAGAGGCTGAGGCAATGCCTTACACAGTAGTAAACGAGGGTGGTTATCCACGTGTTGAAATCGAGGGTCGCAAGTATACTCCACAGGAGATTTCTGCAATGGTTCTCCAGAAGATGAAGAAGACTGCAGAGGATTATCTCGGACAGGAGGTTACAGATGCTGTCATCACAGTTCCTGCTTACTTCTCTGACTCACAGCGTCAGGCTACAAAGGAGGCTGGTCAGATTGCAGGTTTGAACGTTCAGCGTATCGTAAATGAGCCTACAGCCGCAGCTTTGGCTTACGGTGTTGACAAGGCTAACAAGGATATGAAGATTGCCGTATTCGACCTGGGTGGTGGTACATTCGATATCTCTATCCTGGAGTTCGGTGGCGGCGTATTCGAGGTACTTTCTACCAATGGTGATACTCACCTGGGTGGTGATGACTTCGACCAGGTAATCATCAACTGGTTGGCTGATGGTTTCAAGGCAGAGGAAGGTGTAGATCTCCGCAAGGATCCTATGGCTATGCAGCGTTTGAAGGAGGCAGCTGAGAAGGCTAAGATTGAGTTGTCAAGCTCTACATCTACCGAAATCAACTTGCCATACATCACAGCCGTTGACGGTATGCCAAAGCACTTGGTTAAGACTTTGACCCGTGCACAGTTCGAGCAGTTGGCTCACAACCTGATTCAGGCTTGCTTGGTACCTTGCCAGAATGCCGTTCGTGATGCTAAACTCTCTACATCAGATATCGACGAGGTTATCCTGGTTGGTGGTTCAAGCCGTATCCCAGCCGTTCAGACACTCGTTAAGAACTACTTCGGCAAGGAGCCTTCTAAGGGTGTTAACCCAGATGAGGTTGTTGCAGTAGGTGCAGCTATCCAGGGTGCCATCCTGAACAAGGAAGAGGGTGTTGGTGACATCGTATTGCTCGACGTTACTCCATTGACTCTCGGTATCGAGACTATGGGTGGTGTGATGACTAAGCTCATCGATGCCAATACAACTATCCCTTGCAAGAAGAGCGAGGTATTCTCTACAGCAGCTGATAACCAGACAGAGGTTACCATCCACGTATTGCAGGGTGAGCGTCCAATGGCAGCTCAGAACAAGAGTATCGGTCAGTTCAACCTGACGGGTATCGCTCCAGCTCGCCGTGGTGTTCCTCAGATTGAGGTTACCTTCGATATCGATGCCAACGGTATCTTGAACGTATCAGCTAAGGATAAGGCTACCGGTAAGGAGCAGAGCATCCGCATCGAGGCTTCATCTGGCTTGAGCGAGGACGAGATTAACCGCATGAAGGCTGAGGCAGAGCAGAACGCTGCTGCTGATAAGGCTGAGCGCGAGAAGATTGACAAGATGAACCAGGCTGACAGCATGATCTTCACCACCGAGAACTTCCTGAAGGATAACGGTGATAAGATTCCAGCTGACAAGAAGCCAGGTATCGAGCAGGCATTACAGCAGTTGAAGGATGCTCACAAGGCAGGTGATGTTGCAGCTATCGATTCAGCTATGAACAACTTGAACACCGTCATGCAGGCTGCTTCACAGCAGATGTATCAGGGCGGCCAGCAGGCAGGTCCTCAGGGTGCACAGGGTGGTCAGCAGGCACAGGGCGGCAATGATGGCGCTCAGGATGTACAAGACGCTGACTTCGAAGAAGTTAAGTAAAGTCAATAAAAATGACATAAGTATAAATTGAATATTATCAGGAAAGCCGTGTAACTCAATGAGTTGCACGGCTTTTTCTATTTCTTAACAATTCTAAACTTATTTGGTTATCTCAGAAAAATGCCGTATTTTTGCCACATATTTGGCACAGGACTTAAACGTCTATAAGGTTGGACTTATTGATACTTAAGCGTCTATGCGATTAAAAACTGTAAGTAAATGGGTAAAAAACAAGCAAAATATGGGTAAGGCAAAATTTCAAATAGAACGCAGATGCGAGGTGTGCGGAAATCCATTTTTCGCCAAAACTCTGGAGTCACGATACTGCTCGGAGAAGTGCGGACAGGTGGCTTACACACGACGCAAACGTGAAGCGAAGAAGCTGAAAAAGCTTCAAGAGTTGACTGAACAGATTGATGATGACAGGGACTATATTACGGTTCCTGAGGCTGTGGCGATGTACTCGGTGAGCAGGACTTCGCTCTACCAATATATCCATGACGGAAGAATACCGTCTATTAATTTGGGTGTGCGACTCATTAGAGTGAGCAGAAAAGAACTGGAGAAATATTTCCCCAAAAGGAGCTTTGACAAGAAGCCAGTCAGGGTTTTGCCAAAGCTCTACAACCTGGAACCAGAGAACTGCTACACCATTGGAGAGATCAGTAAGAAATACAATATGGATGACAGTACGGTATATCTGCATATCAGAAAATATGGTATTCCAACCCGACAGATTGGAAACTATGTGTATGTTCCAAAGTATGAAATAGACAATCTGTACAAATAGATGTATGTGACAGATCATCGTTTTTTGAGAACATGTTGAACTTCTGATTCATGTTTACTGAATAATGAAATCATCAATTACTATATAATGAACGAGTATGAGAAGAACATTCCATAATACAAAGGTCTCGGTGAAACTGAGAAAATCAAATCGTGCAGACGAATGGTATCTCGTTGTGGAGTCATATCCTGTGTATGAAAAGTTTAGCGACAAGCCTAAACGTATTCGTGAGAACATCAACCGTGTAATTACTACTCCTCTATGGGACAAAAGTAAAACAACACGAGGAGGTGCAAAAGGCAAGGAGGCTTATATGCCGAAGCGTGACGTGAACGGTGTGATTCAATGTAAGGCAGCTGTAGATCAACGTGCCTGTCTTTATGCTGACAAGATACGTGAGGCGAGACAGCGTGAATATGACAACGCTGCCCTATATACGGAAACGGAAGCAGCCCAAGCAGAACAGAACGAACGTTCGAAATGCAACTTTATCGAATATGTGAAGTATGTGAAAGAGAAAAGACATGGCAATAGTTCGAAATCCATCATCGTCAACTGGAATCGCTTATATGAGTTGTTAAAACTGTTTGCAAAGGGTGACTCTATCCTATTCTCGGAAATAGATTTGAAATTGATAGAGGACTTCAAGCAATGGGTAATGACTGCTCCACAAGGTGGTAGCAAGAGCGGAACCATATCACAGAATACTGCAGCCACCTATTTCTCCATCTTTAAGGCTGCGCTGCATCAGGCTTTCATCGATGGCTACCTGACCATCGATATGGCCGCCAAGAGCAAGAACATACAAGAGCTGGAAAGCAGACGAGAGTTTCTGACGACGGAAGAACTGAACGTACTGGCCGCAACACCATGTGACAATCCTATTATCAAGAGAGCTGCATTGTTCTCGGCATTGACAGGATTGCGACATTGCGACATCCAAAAACTAAAATGGTCGGAAGTGCAGAAGATAAACGACACATACAGACTGAACTTCACCCAAAAGAAGACAAAGGGTGTGGAATACATGCCGATGTCGGAACAGGCATACAAATTGTGCGGTGAGCGTAAAGACCCAAATTTGTTGGTGTTTGCAGGGTTGCCAGCCCCTTCCTGGATATCAAAGCCATTGAAACGATGGATAGTTGCTGCAGGCATCACACGCAAAATAACTTTCCATTGTTTCAGGCATACCTACGCTACGCTCCAGTTGGCACATGGTACGGACATCTATACCGTAAGCAAGATGTTGGGACATACCAACGTGAAGACGACACAAATATATGCGAAAGTGATTGATGAGAAAAAGGAAAAGGCTGCTAATGCTATCCAGATAGATCTGGATGAAAAGGAGTTTGACTGATACTTTCTCAGGAAGTAACGAGAAGATAATTTTCGGGACATCCACACTATCCTGCGAGCCGCTTGTGAAATATCATAAGTGGCTCGTTTCGTATAAATACATGGAAGAGGTGGTTTCTATCGTGAAGGACTGCTTGAACCGACTAAAGCGGAAAGACAAAGTTTTGACAAGCTACGATGAATCGGATAAGAATGTCTGAGAGGTTGACGGCTGTACGTTTATTATGATTGCCTTATGGGAGGCTTATGATGATAGCCATCATGTGGAGAGAGCGATAAAAACTTTTGTTTTTGGGGATATGAAGAAGTATCGGTAAAAAGAGGTGTTGGGATGTCATGGGATTATGTTTCGATTATGGGAACTGATACTGATTGAAATCATAAGCCAATCAGTATTGATTTTTATGGTTATTTTGCACCCAGAAAGTCGTGTGACAAAGAAAATAGCAATAACCATAAAAATGTGATAAGATGACAGAAGAAATCAGATTTGAAGACCTGCCAAAAGTCACCAAAATGATGATGACTAAATTGGAAGAGTTGTGTGCCAAGATGGACAAAATCATTCCGACCGTAGAGGAACCGATTGACCGATGGTTTACGGTGGATGAATTGAGAGAGTATCTGCCGGAGCATCCTGCCCGTCAGACCGTGTATGGATGGACCAGCAATGCCATCATTCCCTTTCATAAGAAGGGAAAATCACTACGATTTAAAAAATCGGAAGTGGACAAATGGTTGCATGAGGGATATAATCCATACATCAAGGAATTAGAAGATGAAGCCCAGGCTTTCATTGAGAAGAAGCGTAAACCATTGTTCTAGAATTTGCAGTAAATGAATAAAAGAAAAATAAACAACTATGGCATCCAAACGTCAAAGAGACCGGATGCTGACATAGGAAAGGACGAAGTTATGGGAAGGGATGCAGCCATAGGGACATGGAATGTAGATACCGATATGGGGAAGGAAGACAAAGACAGGACTATAGGTGATGATAATTCTGGAACTACCATTCCTTTGGGGGCATTCCCAAAGAAGATACAAGAGATGGCGAAGGTACTGGTAGAATATGAGAACTACAACCAGGATTACCTATTGGTATCAATGCTGTCGGCTGTGGCTACCGCCATTGGGAACACCTGCCAGATAAGAATCAAGGGATGCTGGACGAGCAGTCCCATCCTGTACGTCATCCTTGTGGGACGACCAGGCGTAGGCAAGACACCGCCACTGGACTTTGCCTTCAAGCCCATTAGAGCGCACGACTATAAGTTGTTGAAAAAATACAAGGAAGACGATGAAGCCTATTCCTTGTTTATGGAAAAGAGAAAAAGCAGAAAGTTCACCTATTCGCAATCGGAGATTCCGGAGATACCGATACTGCAAAGAACTGTGATTTCGGACTTTAC
Source organism: Segatella copri (assembly GCA_052349145.1). Lineage (GTDB taxonomy): Bacteria > Bacteroidota > Bacteroidia > Bacteroidales > Bacteroidaceae > Prevotella > Prevotella copri_V. The sequence goes on from DAWDQD010000014.1 coordinate 12,206, forward strand.
CCCAGAGGCGTTGATGCAAGCGCACAATGTGAACCAAAGGGGCATTGTGGCATTTGTGGATGAGATTATGGGTATGTTCAACACCGTGAACCAATACAGCAAGGGGCAGCTGATAGAGCAGCTGCTGACGGCACATAGCGGAAAGCCATTGGACATCACCCGATGCAGTCTGGACATCCCCATCCATATAGAGCAGCCCTGCATCAATATCATTGGAACCACCCAGACCAAGCGAGTGCATGAGCTGGTGGACAAGGGGTATGGCGACAATGGTCTGATAGACCGCATTCTGTTTGCCTATCCCAAGAGGCATACCATCAGTCCATGGCAACTACATGGAACAGAAAGTAATTACGATGGTCGTGAATGCTTTGACCTGTGGGCAGATGTGGTGGAGAAAATACTGACATTGCCCTGTCAATATGATGATGAGACCGGAATGGTGATACCCACCATCATCAATTTTACGGCGGATGCGCAGCAACACTTCTTTGACTGGAGAAATCGAACAGTTGACTATATCAACAGCATCAAGGATGATGCACTGATAGACGGCAGAATCATGAAGACCCATCTGAATACGGCAAGGTTGGCACTTGTGATACAGATGATGCGTTGGGCTTGTGGAGAAGCGGACAATGACAACGTGGACATTGATTCTGTCAAGGCAGCTATAGAGCTAGGTGAGTATTTCGAGGAATGCTATGCAAGGCTGCAGAAATACATGACCATAGACAGCATTCAACCGCAAAAGAAGATATTGCTGGACGGACTGGAGCATGAGTTCACTACAGCTGATGCATTAAAGATAGGTGAAGAGATGGGACTGTCGGAGCGGTCGGTGATGTACACGCTGACAGATCTGCAGACCATGAAGGTAATAAGAAAGATAAAACGAGGCGAATATGAGAAACTGCAATAAGGTATATGGCGGTGCAGCTTGCAGTTGTTGCAGGAAGCATCGAGGTCGCAATCAGTTTGACCACAGGGTTACTACTGTCGTGCTTGACATAGCATGGCATCCACTTTGCATACATAGGAATATAGTAACTTAGTAGAAGAGTATAATAGTAAAAAAGTGACATAGTATATATTATAAAAAGTAAGAGGAACAATGAGAATGAAAGAAAGCTCGTTCTCTTTTTTTGTCTTCCTGTAAATACTGTCCACTGATGACGTATATGGAAAATGGAAAAACTGAGAGCATTGTGGCATTGATGAAAGGAGCACAATCGACTTATATCAAGGAGGTTGCAGAAGGAAAGAAAGTGTATTCACGTTATGTGAAAGACTTTCTGAATGGGCATCGCTATTGCGGCAGTTGGGATGTAAGAGTGATGAACCAGTACCGTAAGGACATGGGAATTATCGAAGACCTGTTGGAGACAAGACCCGACTTGGTGCAGAAGTATTTCTGCCAGGAAAGTATGGACGAAGAAGATGTTGAAGCACTCATAAGAGAGCTGAACACCACGTCGGCTCCTGACACATCATCGGCAGATCCTTGCAAAACGACAAGATGGGTGTCTGCCTTTATAGTGAATCAGAAAGAATATGGCGTTTGTGAGAAAAAGAAACAAATGAAAAGCCTATACGGTTCTGACACAGGAAAAGACGCAGGAACGTCTTCGCTGCAGTTGTTACGAAGAGAAGGACTGTTGGGAATAATCGTGGAAGCGATGAACCAATTCAGACTGTTCAAGAAAAAAGTGACAGAGGCAGAGATAAAAGAACTGTTCTGCTGCAGTCTGGAAAGCCCTTTGGTAGCAAGGAACAACAGAGAACTGGCATTCTTCTTCGACAAGCTATGTGAGAACGGACTCATCAGCAAGCAATGGCAGGATGTGGTGAGTACCCACAGACTGTTGCTGTCATCCACAGGGAAGAACATGAAAGCCTCGGACTTGTCTTCAGCTGCATGCAAGGCAAGATTGTCGGACAGAAGCATCTTCGCCAACATCAAGAGCAAGGTGAAAGAAATAGCGGAATGGGCAAAATCTGCCGGAAAAGACAGAATATGACAACAAGAAAGATTGATAGGAGGATTGATACTGCTGAACTGTCAACCCCCTATTGATCTTTTTTCGTATTAGAAAAAGTATATTTGCACCCAGTTTTGTAGCAGGAAGCCATATCACAGGATTTGTATAGGAAAAAACTTCAAAACTGATCAAATAGCACGGAATGTGTACTGAACAGATAAAGTAGTATAACTATCAAACAAAAAAATATTTGAGTATGGATTCAATGATGGGAATACAAACACAAGCAGGAGGTATTCGTCAGGAAGAGCTGACGGAAGCCAACCTGGTACCAGTCGTAATACGGTTGACAGAGCGAGTAGGACAAATAGAAGATGTCCTCAGAGCATTGGGAGACATCAAAGAGTTACATGAACGCTTGACACAAGTGGAAGAACATCTGTTTGCTGCCAAGGAGATACTGACTGTGAAAGAAGCCAAGGAATTTCTTGGTATATCGGAAAGTCAGTTGTATAAGTTGACCAGAACACTATCTATCCCCCACTATAAGCCAAGTGGGAAAACCATCTTCTTCAATAGACAAGAAATCATAGATTGGGTGAATAGCCGTCCAGCCCGAAGAAGAGGAATACAGCAAGAGAACATGAACGCAAATGTTTCAGACGAGTCACATTGCAATGAAATGGAAGCGATGAATGTGGGTGGTATGAACATAAACAGTGATATGCCATGACACCCATGGAACAAAGCAATTGTCAGACAGACAACGGAAATGTGCTGGACGAGTTGCTGAAAGCCTCACGAATACTGGCAGACGACACCTATCAGGTGCCGCCACAGATTATGTGGGTGGACAATTCGACCATTGCCACACTTGGCAACTTCAGTGCATCGACCGGAAAGGCAAAGAGCAGGAAGACCTTTAATGTGTCGGCAATCGTTGCTGCCTCGTTGGGAAACAAGCAGGTTCTGAAGTACAGAGCCTGTCTGCCAGAAGGAAAACGTAAGATACTGTATATAGACACCGAGCAGAGCAGATACCACTGCCATGTGGTGATGCAACGCATCCTGAGGTTGGCAGGAGTTCCACAAGACGTGAACACCGCCAACCTGGTATTCTATGGTCTGAGAGAGTATCATCCTACCATGCGACTGCAACTGATAGAACACGCCTTGCAAAAAGAAACCGGGTGCGGTCTGGTTGTCATCGACGGCATCAGAGACTTGATGCTGGACATCAATGATCCATCGGAATCGGTAAGCATCATCAACAAGCTGATGCAATGGTCGAGCATCTACAATCTGCATATCCACTGCGTGCTGCATCTGAACAAAAGTGATGACAATGTGAGAGGACACATCGGAACCGAGTTGAACAACAAGGCAGAGACGGTGTTGGTCATCGCCAAGAGTCAGACCCTAGCCAATGCAAGCGAAGTGAAACCATTGAGTCTGCGAGACCGAGAGTTTGAACCATTCGCCTTCAAGATAGACGAAGAAGGGATGCCTGTTGACATCTACGACTACGAGTTTGGAAAGAAAGACGGAAAGACATCCAAGATGACCATCGGAGACATCACGGAAGAGCAACACGAGAAAGCATTGGAAGTAGCATTCCAAGACAAGGTGGTGTCGGGATATGAACATATGCTGACGGCATTGAGCAAGGGATATGGTGAGATTGGATTTGCAAGAGGTCGAACCACACTATCCAAGCTGTTGACCTATCTGTTGACAAACAAGAAAGTAGTGAAATTGGCAAGCAATGAATACTGTCTGCCCAAGAATTATCCCAGTCTGCCACTGATAGATGAAGATACATGATTCAAAAAGCATCAATCCGTTCACTCCACATCTATATATGGTGTGGACAGATGAACAGATGACGGAATGAGGATAGAGTAAACAGAAAATGAAGAGACATGAACATAGATACAGCAAAGACTATCAGCATCATTGACTTGCTGACGGCATTGGAACACGCTCCGGTGAGCATAAAAGGAGACCGATACAACTATCTCTCTCCTATCAGAACCGAGAAAGAACCCTCATTCTGCGTAAGCAAGAAAAGAAATGAGTGGTATGACTTTGGATTGGGGCAAGGCGGTGACATCATCAACCTGAGCAAGCGGCTGTTTGAGACCAATGATGTGAGTGAGGTGTTGAGCCGGTTGGACAAATTGAACATAAGTCATGTGGAACATTCATGCAAGACAATCAAGGCGGCTGCGGTACAGACGGCAGTGAAGATGGAGAACGTACATCTACAACCCCTGCAATACGATCCCCTGATGTCGTATTTGCGTTCACGCCATATCGACGCAGAGGTGGGCATGAAATATTGCAAAGAAGTATGGTACACTCATGGCAAGAAACGCTATTTCGGCATAGCCTTTGAGAACATACAGAAAGGTATGGAAATCAGAAATCCATACTACAAAGGATGTATGGGACACAAAGATATATCCATAGTGCATGCAGAAGCCATTGGAGTGCAGGAAGCAGTATGCATATTTGAGGGATTTATGGATTTCCTCTCCTTCAAAACCTTGGAAAAGCAAGGAGACGGAAGAGCTGTTGTGGATGAGCCATGTGACTATATCGTATTAAATTCTGTAGCAAACATGCAACGTTGCCTGCAAAGACTGGGCGTGTATGAGCATATATATTGCTTTTTGGACAATGACAAGGCAGGAATGGATGGCTATGGAATTGTCAGGAATGCTTATCCCACCAAGGCGATAGACATGAGCTTTCGCTACAAAGAATACAAGGATGTAAACGACTGTTTAATTGGGAGAAAGAAAGCATGAAGGAAGCAAAAGTGGAATATGACGATATAGCGGATATGCACTGGTGGATGGTGGATCATATTCACTATCTGCCAGCCATGATATATGCCGTATTGTTGATAGATATAGTATCAATCGTTGTCATCATCAAACACAGCAAGGGACTGGGGCAAGACGAGGTATTGGCACGATTGAAGATAGGATGCAGTGTGGCAGTGTTCCTGCTTGGGATGCTGCTGGTGTATTATATAGCGTATCTGCTTTGGTAAAAACAAAACCATCATTTTCATTCCATATAGGGATGCAAACGATGGTTCTGTTATAGGCTACTACAAAATCTTTGTTTCAAAGTAATTCTTTATTTTATATATGCCAATATCGTGCTTGTATCTTCCAAAAAGAATTTGAGGATTGACATCGTATTTGTCAGCCTCTTCCTTGATATAAGGAGCAATTTTGTAAGGAACAATGTCACGAGTTCTAGCAAGGAACTTCTTCCAATCAACATTTGGAACAACTGCATTCAATGCAAACTCGTCTGCTTCTGACTCTTCGGAATCTTTCTTTTCGTCAGACAGATTAATCATTGCCTTTCCATCTTTCGTAAGATGATTGAAAACGTGTCCCACTTCGTGTAAAGTAGTAAAAGCAAAATTATCAATAGACGAGATACGTTCTGTGACAACGATAGTCGGATTGTCGCCAATCCAGAAAGACATGCCATCTACAGGAACCTGCCCCACCTTTTTGACAACCATAAAACGTATGCCATACTTATTCAATACTTCGCCAGTCTTTTTTACTGTTTCAGAATTTTCCTTGAAAACATTATTGAGTTCTTTTGTCAGTAAGCCACCACTATTTTTGTCAAAGCTTCCCAATGATTGCTCGTCATTTTTGGAACAGTAATAACAATAGTATTTCCAGGATAAAATATCAACAGGATTAGTTGTTACCTTTTCAGACTTACGATAATATGCCAATTCCATTTCCTTGGCTTTCAGACCAAAGAAATCATCCAAATTATCTACAGCAAACACATCAAAGATGCGTTTGACATCCTCGATGATATTGCCTTTGATAATATTTACTTTTCTAAAGAACAGAGTACTCACGTGTTCTTTGAGTACATTCCAAATCTCCAGCATTTTAGTCTGCAACACAACTCTTTCACTCTGTTTTGCACAGTCAAGTTCGTACTGTGTCTGAATGTTCATGAGAAATTTTGCAGAAATGCCGAGGGCATTTTCCAACAATAATGCCATTTCGGGTGTTAGAGAACGTTTACCTTTTATGACATCATTCAGAATTGATTTCTGTATACCAGTGAGTTCGGCCAATTCACTCTGCTTCATATTGCGAGCAGCGAGTTCGTCCTTAATCACCTCTCCCACATGAGTTGCCTCAAATGGTACTGCCTGATTGAAACTAAACTTAGTCATAATGATGTGATATTTCTAATAATTCTATTTCTGTAATGACAATGCTTCCATCGAGAGGAGAACTTTTGAAGATCAATCGCCATGTGTCATTGCAACGTACAGACTCTTGTCCTTTCCTGTCACCATGCAACGCTTCATAATTCAATCCTTTTAAGCGAAAGAGGTCTTCGATACGTTGAGCAGCCCTCATGTAATCAACAGCTTTCTTGTACCCCTTTATCACTTGGATTGGCAACCTCCTGTATCTCTTGTCTGATGTCTTGCCATTTTCATACAATTCGAGTAAAGCTTCGTCTTCTGATGTTATGTTCATAAAATTTCAGCCATATTTTAATGGTGCAAAGGTAATACTTTTATTTTGATTATCAAAATTGATAACCGGAAATTATCGTATTTATAGATATTTTTAACGAATAATGGCTATTTTTATCGTGAAATCAGTCTATTCGATGAAAAATGGAAGAACGAAATTATACGTTTGGGCATGAAACCGGTGTGGGACAAAACACCATTACCCAAAATGTGAAAGCAGAGGAAAACAAAAGTTTAAAGTATGATTGAGAGTATGATATATATTTATATTTTGAATATATCTTAAACTTAGAGGGTCATACTTTGAAAAATTCTTTTATATCGGATTTTAGGCTTTACTTTGCACTCGCAACTGGCACGATTGCCACGATACAGAGTATAAATCAATTATAAAACAAAGTATAATATGAGTCCATTTGTGATATTCGCCATCAGCCTTACCATTGCATACGTTATCTACTATGCGGTGATGATAACAAGAGACCTGTATGGCAAGAAGGAAGAAAACAAGAGCAACGAGGAAGTGTTTGATGTGAGCAGCATCACGGAAGAGGAAGCTACCGTAGCTGTCAATGAAAGCGATGGCGGTTTCTGCATTGCCAACAAACAGTATGATACCAGGTATCAGAATGAACAGTCAGGTGATGATGGTTATGGAAACGGAATTGCAGGAAGTGGTGCTGTTGAAAGTGGAGCTGCTGAAAGCGGCTATAGTTCGGATGGAAATGAAGCAGATGGTTCCTGTCATGCAGGGAGCAATGATTCTGGCATAGGAGCTGGAGGTATGACTTCCGATGGTGATGATGCCAATCAACAAAAGAAGACAGCTGCCGAGTCGTTGCAGGAGCGAGTGAATGACCAGATGGAAAATACCTCTCCTATATGGATAAACGGGCTCTGGCAAGACGAGTTCACGGAGAGTCTGCTGCGACAAGGTGAAACAAAGCCAGGACAACCAAACATCAAAACAATACCAATCAAGGATGAAATTTAGCCATATCATAAAGAATGTAGTTGCAATCATTGTCTTTGCGCTGCTCCCCCTGTCTGCATCAGCCAAATGTGGCAATGTGGACTATAGCTGGGGAGCAGACGCACTGGAAGGGATGCACGACTATGTGGTGACGATGATGCTGTATGTACTGTATCTGACATACGCCGTCGCTGCTGTGATGGTGGTAATATCGGCATTGCAGATATACATCAAGATGAATACAGGAGAAGAAGGTGTGACCAAATCGATAGTGACTCTGATAGGTGCCTGTCTGTTTATGATTGGAGCATCCATTCTGTTCCCTGCATTCTTTGGCTACCAGATTTAAGACTCAACTGCAGAAGAGTATATAGCAAAGAGAAAGCAGTACCATCGAGCCGTATGCCAGAATGGAAAGACGCCGAAAGCGTGGAAGAAAACTGGGGATAAAGGTGAGAATGAACTGTGAAACGAAATCATTAACAAGTAAAACAAGAAAGAATGTTTAAGAAAACGACCAACTATTTGAAGAAGACCGCCAAGAGCGTTCTCTCTTCAGGACGCTTGAAGACATTGGCATTGATGCTCCTTGTGGGTGGTGGCATTGCCATGGCGCAAAACTCGGCAGGTGACTACACTGCAGGAACCACAGCCCTGACAAAAGTGACGGAGGAAATAGCCAAATACGTGCCTATTGTGGTCAAGCTCTGTTATGCCATTGCAGGTGTTGTAGCCGTAGTGGGTGCCATCAGCGTTTATATCGCTATGAACAACGAGGAGCAGGACGTCAAGAATATCTTAGTCCTCCAAAATTGGTTAGAAAGGATAAGAAAGGAAGTGACAAATAAAGTGCTTAGTATCAAGCGAATAAGCGAATTTTTGAATTTTCCGATTCTTGCTCAACCGACTCTTAAAAAGATATAATAAAATGATTTTTGTTTCTGATTTGTTTCTCATATATGGCTTGATTTTCATATCTTTGCATATGCTTTCAAGGGCATAATCACGATGCAGAAACGATATATCAGCATCCGAAAAGCCCAAACCTCGCAGACCCTCTGCAAAATTCATTTTCCCTTCTTTCGGGAGTAAATTACCAAAATAAAATAACTACAAGCATGGCAAGACCAAAGAAACAAGTCAAACTGAAGGAGCCGATAAAGATTCGTCTCAAACCTCTCGCAGATGGCAACAAGAGTATCTATCTTGACATCTACTGGAAGGGAGTCAGGAAGTATGAGTATCTGAAACTCTATATCATTCCTGAGGTCAATCCACTCTGCAAGGAGCAGAACAAGGAAACGATGGCACTCGCAGAACGCATCAAGGCAGAGCGCATCAAGGCTCTCCATGGTCACGGAGTGCAAGACTGGGAAACCGTCAAGCAGGGTTCACAACTCTTGACAGGATGGATCAAGAAGTATTGTGAAGGTGGAGTCAGCACCAAGAAGTCAACCCTCCATTGTCGTGTTGAAATGCTTCACACCGTGGAGAAGTATCTTGAAAAGTCCAATCAGACCTTCATCACCCTTGAAGAGGTCAATGCTGATTTCTGCCGTGGGTATGTGAAGTTCCTTCGCACCTTCCCAAACTCACACTGCAAGTACATTGAGCCAAGACCTATCAGTCAGAACACGGCAAGCCGTTACCTCGGCATGTTCTCGACAACTCTCAACAATGCCGTCCGTCAAGGTATCATCCGTAACAATCCTATGAAGGAACTGGATGCCAAGGAGCGCATTCAGCCAAAGGATGGCAAGAAGGAATACCTTACCATTGAGGAACTTAAAGCTCTCATGGCAACCGACAGTTACCGCCCAGAGGTCAAGCAAGCCTTCATCTTTGCTTGTTTCACTGGATTGAGACTCAGCGACATGTACAAACTTGCACCGATTCACATCTTCAAGACTCCTGACGGCAAGGGCGAGTACATTGACATGGAAATGCAGAAGACTGAGAAGCCTGTGATCATCCCACTCTCGGAAGAGGCAAAGCGTTGGTTACCAAAACCAAAGGGAATAACAACTCCCTTCTTTGATATACCAACTACTCAGACCGTCATAGGCAGAGCCCTTCGCAAATGGGCAGAGGCAGCAGGTGTAGAGAAGCACATCAGTTTCCACTGTTCACGTCACACCTTCGGCACAATGATGCTGACACTTGGCGCAGACCTGTTCACCACAAGCAAGTTGATGGGTCACACCAACATTCAGACCACTGAAATCTATGCGAAAATCGTAGATAAGAAGAAGGAGGAAGCCATCAACCTCATTGATGGAATGTTCAAGTAAAGGATGTACTTTGAAAGTACTCCCTTCAAGGAGTTAAGGGAGGTGACTTGAAATCACCCCCTTTGATAAACCAGGGTGGTGTTTTACCCCAGTGGTATAACCACTTATAACAATTCATTGATATGACCATCACAATCAGACAAAAAGACCTTGAAAACGACAACAAGAGCCTGTATCTTGACATCTATGACAATAGCAAGCGCAAGTTTGAGTTCCTTTCCCTCTACCTAATCCCAGAGATTAACCAAGAGACAAAGGAACGCAACGAGGCTACCTTGAAACGTGCGCAGGAGATTCGTGCCGAGCGCATCCTTCATCCCGAGACCATTCCCGAGAAAGGTCATTTGATGGTCGTACCCGATATTCCAAATGATGATTCTCCCGAGGTCATTGACTGGATCCAGACCTACATGGAGTGGATGGACGGCAATCCCGAATATTCCAAGAGGACTGTCGAGCAGACTCAATACCTTCAAGAACGCATGAAGGAGTTCCTGAAGGCAAAGCGCAGACCTCACATCACTCTGATGAAGTTTGATAAGACATGGTTCAAGGCATTCTTTCTTTGGCTGAAGAATGACTATGTACCTCAGAAGTATGTGAGAGTCAAGGCAAAGCCGTTGAGTGAAGCCACTTTGCGAAACGTCCAACAACGCATTGTCGCAGTATTCAACAAGGCTGTCAAGACTGGCAAGTTGAAGGCAAACCCCTTCTATCAGTTGGAGAAGGAAGACACTATCTCCAAGCCAAAGGCAGGTCACAAGCTGTACCTTACACCCGATGAACTCAAACTCTTCATGGCATCAGAAGAGACTAACGGAGTCAGGGAAACCCAGTTGGCATTTGGCTTTGCTTGCCTTACAGGACTACGCATCAGCGACATAAGGGCTTTGCGATGGTCAAACATCATGAGGAACGAGGCAACGAACACACTTGTAATCGTCCAGAAGAAGACCAAGGAACTCAATGCCGTCCCAATCTGCTCAACCGCAGAAGCATGGATGCCACCCAAGAAGGATGACAAGGTTTTCCACCTTCCTGCCCATGCCAATGTGGATGCAGCTCTCAAAAGAATAGCCAAGAAGGTAGGTATTACGAAGACAATCTCCTTCCATACCTCCCGACATACCTTTGGCACATTGATCCAAGCGGCTACTGGTGACATTGAGACCACCAAGAAACTCATGGGTCACAAGTCGCTCAAATCAACCGCAGTCTATGCAGACGTGCTGACTGAGGAAAAGGTCAAGGCTATCTCCAATACCAAGACGGTATTCAGGAGTCGCAAGCCACACACCGAGAACAAGAAGATTCCACGAACCAAGCGAACGGCAGCGACCAACACGCACCCTCGCAAGGTCATAGATATACAGGATAACGAATAACGGCTAACGAGCCGATTCAGGATAACAACCAGTTTCATTTCATCAAAAGCAGTGCCCTGATTCAAGGTAGTGGTTTCCGCTACCTTTAGGGGCTTGCTATCTCAAAACCAAGCATTCAGGATAACGTAAATAACTAAATATCAAGATTATGAATAAGACTATTGACAACGAGACTCTTCTTTTGAAGGTAGAGTCATTTGAGCATCGCATCGAGGTTCTGGAGAACACTCTCAGCGCAGCCAAGGAGGTATTGACACTTGAAGAAGCAGCCCTTTTCATGGGTATATCAAAGAGCAGTCTCTACAAGATGACCCATCGTCATGAGCTTCCTTTCTTCCGTCCAAACGGCAAACTCATCTACTTTGAGAAGGCTGAACTTCTGAAGTGGATGCGTCAGAACCGCAACATGTCTGAGGCTGAGACCAAGGAGGCAGCAGCCCAGAAGCTGAACGAACTTGCCAACCACTAATCAATGAGTATATGAATCAGGATTTCAATCAACAGCAGTACAACGACAAACTGTCTCAGGTAGCCAGTCTTGCCGTTACCTATGCCAAGGATGGCACAGGCTATCACAGTATGAAGGATGCTTTCAATGAACTGTGCGAGTTGTCTCATGCCAACAAGGGCATTGACCAAGAGAACACTATCGGCAGACGAACCCTGCTTGTGCAGAGTGTCTGCATCAAGGCTATCCATGCGCTCACTCCATACCAGAACGAGCGACTTGAACAGCAGCTGAAGGACATTGCTTCGGACTATCCCGAGCATCGTCACCTGCATTTCCGCAGATAGTTTCTTCTTTCCCTTTTGTCATATCATAGACATATCAATGAGAGTTACCGCTTACATACGTCAGAAAGATACATCGAAGAACGACCTCGAAAGCCGTGCTTCGGTGTACTTCCGTATCCGTGACAAAGGGCTTGATGTCAAGTGCGCAAGCGAACTTCAGATCAATCCCAATCACTGGAGCCAAGAACGACAGGGCTACAAGAGCCGTGTCAATCTTGTGGATGACGATACCAGAAACCTCTTTGACTCACAGGTCAAGGAGATTACAGGTATCATAACCAGGGAGTACTATATCGGAGCAAACTCCGACTGGCTCAGACGACTGATATTTGCCTATCACCACCCCAATGCCTATGCTATGGGCAATGGCATGGCGGTAAGCAAATCTTTTGTCATCTGGGCAGAGAGATACCTTCAGAACAAGCATTTTGCCAAGCATCAGGAGTGTAACACCCGATGCCTGATTGACAAGGTTACTCGCTTTGAGGATGAGCACAAACACCCGATGAACATTGACAGCATGACTGCCGATGATCTTCGTGCGTTTGCGGATTTCCTGTCTTCTGACTATAACATATCAATGAATACCATCGTCACTAACATGACCATGTTACGAACCGTGTGCAACTGGGTTCGCATGCAGGGAGTCACAAACAATGACCCCTTCTTTGGCTATGACATGCCCAAGGCTCTCTATGGCACTCCATATTTCCTGACCATTCAGGAGCGCGACCAAGTTCTGGATGCAGACCTAACGGATGATGCAGAACTTGCTGAGTATCGTGATATGTTCGTGTTTCAATGTATGGTCGGTTGCCGTCATAGTGATCTTGTGACCTTCACCCCCAAGAACATTATTGACGGTGTTCTGGAATATATACCCATCAAGACCAAGGGCAAGTCTGGTGACGTTGTAAGGGTTCCTCTTATCCCCAAGGCTATGGCTATCCTTGATGGCCATGACCATGGTGATGATGAACCAATCTTCCCCAAGCATTATAACTTCAAGTTCAACGATGCCATCCGTAGAATCTTGAAGCGTGCCAAGGTAAATCGTGTTGTCACTGTGATTAACCCTAAGACACGTCTTGAAGAGAAGAAGCCAATCTCAGATGTGGCTACATCTCATCTTGCACGAAGGACTTTTATCGGTAATCTTTACCGCATGGTCAAAGACCCTGATTTGGTTGCTTCTATGTCAGGTCATGCCAAAGGCAGCGTTGCTTTTGCCCGATACCGAGTCATTGATGATGACATGAAGAAATCCCTGGTTGAACTTATCCAGTGATTATCTTCTTTTTGATGGCATATTCCTTTTCCCTCTATTAGGTTACATTTTTCAAATATCATAAACTATGGACGATAAAAAGTTACATCGTTGCTTCACCTTCTCAGAAGAACAGTTGAAGCATCTTCGAAGCAAGAAGTACAAGATTGACCGTATGGAATGCTTCATGTCGCTTGTGGATCTTGCCGAGCCAGTTCCAAAACTTGTGCAAATCAGCAAGACCAAGCAAGTTGAAATCTTGGCAGGTCAGGTTATGGCTGACAACACCCAACTTGCCAAACTCTGGGATAAAGACCGCAAGACGGTTCCAAAGCTGTTGGATGCTATGGAGGCAGTGGGCATTTTCTCTTCTCAGGAAGTGGAAGATAACCGCATCTACACCCTTCATTGTCTCTCAGGTTGGTATGTGGATGCCAAGTTCGTGTCGAATGCCTTTGCCTTGAAGCGCAATAATGACAGCACGGCAATCATCCATGCGGAAGTTCCTGCCTCCAAGGTCATCATCACTGAGGATCCTGATGACAAGAAGAAGGACAAGGAAGGTTCTGCTTCTGCCGATGACAAATCCAAGGACTCTGCCGAGGGCAACAATCCTCAGACAACTGGCAATGTGTCGCACCAATCACCACAATCTAATGATAGTGGCAATGTGGGTAAGTCTGGAGCAGATGGCAACAAGTCACCATCACCTCCTGAAAACAATTCCCCTCAGTCTGCTGACAGCCCTTCGCCCCAAGGTGAAGCCGATGGCAAGCAGAATGAAGGGAAGCAGCATGAGCAGACTACTTCTCAGCAGGGAGGACAGCAACCACAGCAGCCTAACGGCTATCAGAAGCCTAACGGCTACTATCACCAGAACGGCAACAAATAGCCGTCTGAGGACTCAGGAATGCGACCTGCAACGCCAAACCATCCCAAAGGACGTTTACCGATACAGGACGATACGGCAAGCCGAAACGACCTTCTAAGCCCTGACGGGAACTTAGCAGGTAAAAGGACCGATTTTTAAGAGGTACTTTTCGAGAAATCCTTTTGTACTACATTATTTGTGACCAAATTTATGCAGTCCTAAAAGTTTCTCGGGCTACTCGCAGGCTCGCAGACCTATGTCCTTCTTTTTTACTGATTTATATTCATCCCTTTAATCATATTCAAAGATATGGCTAAGAAAAAGAAGATTATCAAGAAGACACCCACAAGGGTGCATTCCTTCCGCTGTACCGATAAGGACTGGAAGGAACTGAAAAAACTCGCTAAGGAATGTGGTATGAGCATAGGCAAGTATCTCGTTGAGACTGGCAAGAAGCATCACCCACGTCAGCGACTCACTCCAGAGGAAAGCAAAGCCCTGAACTCTCTGACTGAGGCACGTACCGACTTGATAAAAGTCCGCAGTAAGTTGCACGATGCTTCACCCGAGGAAAAGCAGAAGATGTTCAGATCTCCAAAGTTCATGAAGTGGTGGATTGAAGCCGTTGAACGACTCATCAAACACTGGTATAGCATTGAAGACAACCTTACTTCTCCTGTACTGACCAAAGTTCAAGAAGACGAATGATTATACTCGCAAGACCAGTAGCCTATGGCGGCAATGCCGCAAGGTACGCAATGGAGAAGGAGGATGCAACCGTGGTCAAGGTGAACCACATGCCTGACTATCTCGATGCCACCGAAATCTGGTATCGGATGAAGCATCACTGCCAGTTGCATCAACAGGACAGGACTGTTGGGCGAAAGTTGGAACGCTTCATGACCACGTTTGTACTCTCCCCATCCAAGGAAGAGTCAGAGAACTATACCTTGGATGACTGGGCAAACCTCGCTGATGAAGGATTGGAAGCTTTGGATTCAGTCGGACTTTTACCCAAAGGCTTTAAGGAGAAGGTCAAGACCAATTTCCGCAATTCTATGAGTGTTGCTGCCTTGCATCGGGATTCCAAGTCTGGAACCCTTCACCTGCATCTTGACTGTTGCCGTGTGGATAATGACGGCAAGACCAACGATGTTCACGATGTTCACATCAGAGCAATAAGGGCTGCGGAAATTATCAACGCAAGGCATGGTTGGGAGCAACCTCAGGAGGTTCGTGAAATGCGCCAACAAGATATAGCGGAGTTTTGCGAATATACCCTTCAGAAGATGGATAGTTTCGACATTGACCGTTACTTTGATATGCTTCGCATGAGAGGCTATGAGGTCAATCCAAGGTATGACACTACTAACTGCAAACTTGTGGGCTACACCATCGGCAAGAATGCCTCAGTGTTCAAGGCTTCTGCCATCGGTCGAAAGTTCATGGTATCACAGCTTGAAGCCACATGGAAGAAGATGCATCCTAAGCCTACTCAGGTCAAGATGCGACCTGCTTCACCTTCCGTTTCACCGGCTCGCCCTGCTCGCCCTGTTGCTCAGACAACGAAACCTACCCAGTCCAATTCTAAGCCATTGCCAGTTGCTACCAAGACTGCCTTCAATGTCAATGTTAGCGGTGAAATGAAGAGAATCTATATTCCGAACACGGTCAAGGACATCTTCCTCAATGAGGTTCAGGTTCCTGATTCTGATATGACTGCATCAAGAGAGGACATTTCTCATGTAGGTATGCTTCTCTTCCTTGATATGATTGATGCAGCAACAACCGTGTCCGAATCTTGTGGCGGTGGTGGTTCTGCTCCTTCCTCTGGTTGGGGTAAGGATGATGACGAAGACGAGCGTGAGCGGGCTCGCCGTTGCCTCCAGATGGCTCATGCCATGTGCAAGCCACCGCAGAAAAGACGTTCATTCCACCGTTAGACAAATCCTACATATCAATGAGAAGAACAAAACATGTAGAAGAACTCATCGAAGATGACGAGCAGAAGCCTGACTTCGATGACATGATGAACGAAGTCCAGGAAGAGATTGAAGAGCATGATGCCGAGGATGCTGTTGTCAGTCGTGCGCCTGAACTCAGGCAGTTGAGTGAGAACATTGACAAAGCGACCAACACTTGGATCAATGCAACTCTTCAACTGGAGTCTGCCATCCGTAAGTACAATTCAGCTCAGACTGCTCTTGGCAATGCCGTTGACACTATCAGTGGTAAGGTTGACACCATCAATACCCACATTGACAATGTTCTGAAGGATGCCCCAACCAAGTTGAAGGTTTCAGTCAGAGTCGATGATGTTGACTGGAAGAAGATTCAGGACATGTTCGACAAACAACATGAATGGATGACCACTCAGATGCAGAAGCATATCCGTGAGGTCAATCAAATGTTTTATGAAGAACGTAGAAGGGTTCAGGAAAGGTACAAGGAGTACGACGGAACCTACCTCGGACACTATGTGCAGTATTTCTTCTGGTTCTTCTTTGTCCTTGGACTCGTTATTTTCGGCTTGGCTATCTTCCTGATGCTCGACAGTCACTACCACTGGACGAAGTAATCTAATGTTTATACCCTCCAAAATCCCTACGAAACTTGGCATAGTCTAAGTTTGTAGGGATATTTTTTTTCTTGAAAACGTCATTTTCTTGAAAATGTGCACTATTGCCCGTTGTGGGAGCCAGATAGCATGAGTAACTTTGCACCGTCAAAATAAACGAGTGTAAACCTAATTGTTATAAAGTAAGCATTCCGTAAACCACGTATAGATGGTTATGGAATACTTTTTATATAGTCCGCTAAATGGGAATTTACAATTCTGATATACTTCAGATGTAGGTTGCCGTTTCTAAAGCAATATAAAGTTTGTTTAAACTATGGTTGGCATTGTTCAAGCCTTTGGCTTCATATCCATTTGTATCCAAAATGTCACCTGCTTCAAAAAAAGCATACAACTTCAAATTGTAGAAGTCGCACACAGATTGAACTCCAGCCAATTCCATTTCTACAGCGATGCACCCTTCTTCCATACGTTTGCGTACAAGTCCTTTTGTTTCTCTGATCATCGAATCTGTCGTCCATATTTTACCTGTAATATATGGTACAGATAATTTGTCGAAAATTATGGAAAGTTCCTTGCTTGCGGCTATATCAATATAGTCGGCTGGTGCTGCAAAATAATATGAACACCCGTCCCCTCTGTAACTTTGTGTCGGTATGATAAATCTACCTTGTGTGGTTGTACGGTCAAGACTGCCACAGGAACCGAACATAATGAACTTTGATGCTCCAGTTAGCCAGCTTGCAAGATGACATTGAGAGGATGCTACTGCTGAACCTATTCCTGACAGGTAGAAAGTTATCGTAACTCCTTTATAAGTTGTTTTATAGATATGCGTATCGCCATTGCAAGCCGGCATAGTTGCAATAATTTCAGATTCGTAGGAATCAAGTAAATGCCGATGAATCTCCTTCGAGAATATTATCAGGCATATATCTGCAAAATCTCCACGTCTGCCGTAGAAATCAAACAGATTGATCATTGGTTCAGTTTCAATATCATAACTATCAGTAATCATAGCATATTGAATCAGATGTGAGTTTTATATTGCTCCGGTATCTCAAGATTGAAAGTTCTGCATAATAACAGGACGTCGTGGACATCATTTTCATCGTATTCATATCCAAGATGGAACTGTACCTGTGCCTCCGGGTTTATGCATGTTACCTCAATATTCCCGATATTTCCTTTACCTGAGAAAGTTTCGCTTGGGAAAGTGTATCCGTCATATAGAATTCCATCTTCGACATATTCGAAACAATGCAGATCGATTATTCTTCCGTTGTCATCTTTCCAGACAGTATGGCTATCGGTCGTATAGTCCATTACAACTTCTCTGTATCCCTTCCAGGTAATCACGGATATGGCCTTACCATAGTCTTTCTTCTCTACGAACAGATCGATGTCGTTATGTATTCTTGTTTCTCTGCCTATAAGTGCATCGACACCCCAACCGCCGTCCAGAAACACCTTTACAGATGCTTCAGACAGCATTTCAAGAATCTCACATGCATCAAAATAAGTGACCATAAAATTTCGATTTATCTGTGTAAATATAACGAATCCTTCAGAAAGAACCCCCTTGTTTGCTGTAAGAAGTCGAAGAACAATCGAAGAAACTCCGATTTCTACGACCATTATCGAAGAATCTCTGCGCTTTGTCCTTGAAACTCAAAGCTATCAGGGAAAGATTGTAGTCTTGCAGACTCTCTGATAGTTGGGATTCTATGAAACAGTGGGTGAAAATAATTGCTATGTGCATTTCCTGTATCAATAGTACAAGATTGAGTTCTGGGATCAAGTCTCTTGTATGCAGAAGAATGTCGGTTTTGACGATTAGTCGGCCACAATTCTGCTGGCACATTTTGCCAATTACCTCCCTGTGGGACATGCTTTATGCGGTCTTGAACCTTTTGTGCAGGATAGACAATATCTTGATCAAGAATAGAATTATCCTTTGTTCTTAAGAATTTTCGCAGTGGTGTATCTGCAGGTGTAGATATTTGCTTAACTCCGTCTGGACTTTGTTCAAAGCAATACAATTCCCCAATTGCATCTTCTACAGTTGTCTTTTCTTGCTTTTCTATTTTGCTGAAGTCGAATTTAATATCTTTGTAGTCTTTACGAACTCCTACAATAATTGCTCTCTTTCTATTTTGAGGGACACCGTATTCGGACGCATCGAGTACCTGATAAGTTATGTTATACTCTTCAGCACCTAATATCTCCTTGATACGCTCAATAGCGTAACCATTATCTCTTGTAAGAAGTCCTCTTACATTTTCGATCATGATTACTTTAGGATGTATCTTTTGAACAAATCGAATATATTCAAAGAACAACTTGTTTCGTGGATCCTCCATCTCCTTCTGCCAACGATTAGCTGACGAAAAACCTTGGCATGGAGGTCCACCAACAATTACATCAACATCACCATACTCTTCTTCGATTTGACTATCTGGGAAGGTTGTGATGTCTATGTTGTGAACTTTTGCCTTCTTGAAATTATGTTGGAAGGTAATGGTTGCATATTCATTGAAATCAATGCCACCTGCAATATCAAAGCCTGCAAGAGCATAGCCCTCGCTTATGCCTCCGCAACCACAAAATAGGTCTAACACCTTGTATTTTTTCTTTGCCATTTTATGCTACATTTATACCAAGAGCCGTTTGAAGCTCCTTCAATCCGATGGAGTAAATATCAACTCCTTCATTATCACATACTCTGAAACATTCGTCCATCAAGCGATTGTAAATAGCACATTCATCAATCGTAAAAGTATTGATGCCGCCCTCGCATGACACATAATCCTCGAACATATCATCAGGATGGAAATTCACCTTGCGTTCATAAACCAGGTGATGGAAAAATGTTTCAACATCCTTTGTTGACAGGATATGATTTTCTTTGCCGTAGATCATAATTCTTCGTTAGGCTCCTTAATCAAATCTGCAACTTTCACATTAAGACACTTGGCAATCAAAGCCAGTGTTTTTAGGTCTGGTTGTACTGTATTTCCGCACCATTTACTAACAGTGCACGCAGACTTCCCAACTTGCTCTGCCAACCATTTGCTTGTTTTCTCTTGCTCGGCAAGAACAGCTTTTATACGATTTAACTTAACCATATTAGTCAATAAAAATAAACTTTGGTGCAAAGTTAATAAAATTCCGTGAGACTAAAGAGACTTATACGTAGAAAGTTAAACATACAACTGTATTTTCGCAGAAAATACTATAAAATGCCACCTGAAAAGCCCACTTTTCGTGCACATTTTTCCAACTAAAGCCATTTTTTCAACCTGATTGCTGAAACGACAATAAGGTTCACAATACCTGATTTTGCACCTTCAGGAACGCAGCACAAAATGATAGAAAATGAAAATTTCCGTTCATTTCCGTGTTAAGATATGTTAAGCAGATGTTTTCATTTTTGGGTTTTTGAAATTTTTGTTTCCAGTTTGTTTCTTTTGGTACTTTTTGCTTTTTGGGAGTGTTGATATTCAGCACTTTACAATTCGGAAGCAGATTCTCAAGAAGAAGATCATGATGATTGTAGGAGCGTGTATCTTCCTCGTGGCAGCAGCACAGGCATTGCCTCTGTTCTTCGGTGTGACTAACTAACGAGTGAGAGTTATTCAGTGCATATTCAGTAATTGAGAAACGACGTGAAGAATGGCAAGAGAAGAGCAGGAAATCCGTTACCCCGACTACCCACTGTTCAAGGGACTCCAGAAGCCCCTTGAATTCATGGGAATACAAGGGCGGTACATCTATTGGGCAGCAGCCACGGCAGGAGGAGCCATCATTGGCTTCATTGCCGCCTACTGTCTGATGGGTATCATTACAGGACTGATAGTGTTGGTCGTAGCAATTACGACGGGTACAGGTCTCATCATGTTCAAACAACGGAAGGGACTGCATACCAAGAAGAACGACCAAGGAGTGTTTATCTATGCCTACAGCAAGCGCATATAAAAATGTGAAACAAAAAAGTATCGACATGACCAAGATGTGGATGACAAGTAGAAAGTGAACGACTGGTAGGCTCATTCTCCCCCAAGGGTGTGGGTCTACCATTATTTGTTTCAGCAGAAAACATTGCATCTTCGCTACTAAAGTACAGTTATGAGTATGGAAGGAAAGAATATTATAATAACCGCATTGGCAGTGACATTGCTGACCGCTTGCAAGGACAAGACCTACAAGCCACCCACATTGGATGCCATAAGGAGTGCTGACAAAGCAAGGGCTATTTGGGCGAGAGAAACCGAAGAACGTCCTGCAACCGTGGAAATACAAACAAGCAGGATGGATTCCACTTCAAAAGATAGTGTATCAGCCCTTTATAGTGAAGAAAGATCCAATACCTCATATAAAGAGAATGGCAACAAATCATCCAGTATGAGAGAAAATCATCAATCATCCTTTGAAGAAACTGAAGAATAAACGAATATGGTACTATATGTAATCTTATTTTTCGTGGCAACCTGCATTGGCATGGCCATATCGGTCTATGCCTTTGGCACTGGTGGCAAACGGAAGAAAATCTTTGAAGACATCTACTTCTCCGTGGAAGACACGGACGGTATCGGTGTGCTCTATACCAAGACTGGAGAATATTCTGCTATCCTGAGAATGGAGAATCCAGTGCAGAAGTATTCTGCCAATATAGACAGCTATTATGAGTTCACTAACCTGTTTGCAGCCATTACACAGACACTGGGTGAAGGTTATGCCCTGCACAAGCAAGACATCTTTACCAGAAAGCAGTTTAAGGATGAGAGTGGCAAGGGACATGAGTTCCTGTCAGAATCCTACTTCCGCTATTTCAACGGAAGAGAATATACAGACAGCATGACCTATCTGACCATTACGCAGGAGAACAAGAAGAGCCGTCTGATGTCTTTCGACAACAAGAAGTGGCGAGATTTCCTGGTGAAAATCAGAAAGGTGCAAGACCAGCTGAAGGATGCCGGTATCAAGTCGGAGTTCTTGAACAAGCAAGAGGCAAGCCAATATGTTGACCGTTTCTTTGCCATGAACTTCCGTGACAAGATGGTGAGCATGACAGGATTCAAGGTGGATGACGAGATGATAGGTATGGGTGACAGACGCTGCAAGGTGTATAGTCTTGTGGATGTGGATTGCGCTAATCTGCCGACACTGATACGCCCATTCACCAATATCGAGGTGAACAACACCAGCATGCCAGTGGATCTGGTAGCATTGGTGGACAGCATACCAGGTGTGGAGAGTGTGGTGTATAACCAAATCATCTTTGTACCGAACCAGAAGCGTGAGCTTGCACTGCTAGACAAAAAGAAGAACCGCCATGCCAGCATGCCGAACCCAAGCAATCTGATTGCCGTAGAGGACATCAAGCGAGTGCAGGAGGTGATAGCGAGAGAAAACAAGCAGTTGGTATATACCCACTATAATCTGATAGTGACGGTGAGTCCAGACACAGACATTCAAAAGTGTACCAACCATCTAGAGAATGCCTTTGGCAGGATGGGCATCCATATTTCGAAGCGAGCCTATAACCAATTGGAACTGTTTGTCAATTCATTTCCCGGCAACTGCTATGGGATGAATGACGACTACGACAGATTTATGACCTTGGGCGACGCTGCTACCTGCCTGATGTACAAGGAGAAGATAGTACATAGCGAAGACACCCCCTTTAAGGTCTATTATACCGACCGCCAAGGAGTACCAGTAGCCATCGACATATCAGGAAAAGAGGGACGAAACAAGCTGACCGACAACAGCAACTTCTTTGTCCTCGGTCCTTCGGGAAGCGGCAAGAGTTTTTATGTTAACTCCATGGTGCGTCAAGCCCATGAGCAGGACACTGACATCGTGTTGGTAGATACAGGAAACTCGTATGAAGGACTATGTGAATACTTTGGTGGCAAATACATTTCCTATACCGAGGAGCATCCTATCACGATGAACCCATTCAAAATCAGACGAGAGGAATGGAACATCGAGAAGTTGGGATTCCTGAAGAACCTGGTGATGCTGATATGGAAAGGAAGTCAAGGCACGGTGAGCAAGACCGAGGACAGGATGATAGAGCAAGTCATCAACGAGTATTACGATGCCTATTTTACCACCAAACGAGTAAGCAACCTCTGTTTCAACACCTTCTATGAGTTCAGTACGGAGCGACTGCCGAAGATATGCGAGGAGAACGGTCTGCATGGCATAGACCTGTCATCCTACAACTATCTGTTGAAAGATTTCTATAAAGGAGGTAGCCACGAAGTGACGCTGAATGAGAACATGGACAGCAGTCTGTTTGACGAGACCTTCATCGTCTTCGAAATCGACAGTATCAAAGATGATCCACTGCTCTTTCCACTGGTGACACTCATTATCATGGACGTGTTCCTGCAGAAGATGCGCATCAAGAAGAACAGAAAGATGCTCATCATCGAGGAGGCATGGAAGGCCATCGCCTCGCCCATGATGGCGGAATACATAAAATATCTGTATAAGACCGCCAGAAAATTCTGGGCTAGCGTGGGTGTGGTAACACAGGAGATACAGGATATCATCGGAAGTGAGATAGTGAAGGAGGCCATCATCAACAACTCGGATGTGGTAATGCTGCTCGACCAGAGCAAGTTCAAGGAACGCTTTGATACCATCAAGGCAATACTCGGTTTGACCGATGTGGACTGCAAGAAAATATTCACCATCAACCGCCTGGAGAACAAGGAAGGACGCAGTTTCTTCCGTGAGGTCTTTATCAGACGAGGACAGACCAGCAATGTGTATGGTGTGGAAGAGCCGCATGAGTGCTATATGACCTACACCACGGAACGAGCGGAGAAGGAAGCATTGAAGCTATACAAGCGAGAGTTGAAATGCAATCATCAGCAAGCCATCGAAGCCTATTGTAGAGATTGGGATGCAAGTGGTATCAGCAAGAGCCTCGCCTTTGCACAAAAAGTAAATCAGGCAGGAAGAGTGTTGAGGTTAAGTAACACAAACAAATAAACATTGAAAGATAGAAGAAGATGAAAAGAATTAATATTGTTGGGTTTATAGATTTCCATCGTGAAGAATGGGATATACGTCCGAGCATGGTGGAGAAAACACGTCAGGCTTTCCATGATTCAGAATTATGGACATATAAAGACCTGTGTGCTTGTACAGAGAAACAACTGTTGAAAATACGACATGTAACACCAGAGTTGGTGGAGCATGTCAAAGAAACTCTAGAAGACGTAGGACTACATCTTGGCATGACAGAAAAAGAGTTGGATGCCTATCATGATGCAGAATATGATGCAAGACATCAAAGTGTAGAATCCAAAAGAAAATCCGAGGAAGATATAGCGGAAAATGAAGCTAAAGAAGCTACATCTTTTGCCGATACGGATGGTATGCAGAAGAAAGAGACAGAACCATTGCAAGAAACAGAGGCAAAGCATAAGGAGGAATTTGATGCTCGAAAAGCCTATAACCATGCAATGTCAAGAATACTGTGTGATCCATGCCAAATGCTGAGAGGCGACGACTTGGAGTTTATGCGACACCAGTTGGTGATGTCGGTATTGGAGCAGCAGAGTTGGCTGATGAAAACATTCTGTTCCTTCAACTATCGTGTGAAAGTGGCTATGCAGAAAGCCAACTATATCATGCAAGAGTACAGACACGACATGGGACTACGTTCCACTGTCTATCAGCATCTGGAGTATGATGGAAAAATTAAAGAGCTTGAAGCATAATCCACAAGATTGGAGCAAAAAGCACTAACATGTTAGTGTAAGGATTTGGTAATAACAAAAGAAAGACAGGTAAAGAAAATGAAACGACTTCTATCCATCATAATGCTGATAGTCTGTGTGTTGGAAAAGGCTGACGCACAGTACTACAGCGTAAACTATGACAAGCAGACGGTGGCTGCTATGGCTGCTGCCTACGGAACAGAAGCCGTGGCAGAGGCATACTATAACGAGCAGGTGCAGAACATCTTGAAGCACTATAATGCCGCAGAAGTGGCGAGTGCCGGTATCTATGCCTCCAAGTTCTTGGAGCGCAAGGCAATGACAGAGTTGGGCATTTGGAACAGTAGCACAGAGAACTACTATTACCACCGTATCTACAACATGGTGAGCAATAAAATCATGCCGAAGATATGGACAGTGGCAGGCATGATGCTGAAAAGTCCGCAGACAGCCCTGTATTGGGGAACCTATCTGATGAAGATATGCGACGACACCAAGAACCTGTGCATGCAGTTTGAGAGCGTGGTGACAAATAGCACCCTCACCTTCTCGAACATCGCCTTTCTACAAATCAACCAGGAGATAGCCGCCATCCTGAAACTTTCAGAGATTGGCAACGTGGACTGGAAGAAGATGCTGGATGACCTGTCGAAGATGCCAGGCAACTTCACGGTGGACAATCTGAAAGCCGACATTGACAACCTGTACAAGGCAGGAGCCAACCTTGCCGGAGCAGGAATGAGCAATGTAGGCAATGTCCTGTTGCAAAGCAGCCAGTTCAACGAACTCTTCCAAGGTAAGCTCGATGCAGCCATCGATATTGTGGATAACTACAGCGAATTGTGGAAAACTATGGATAAAAGCATCGGCAATACCCTGTTGGGAATGATTGGAGGCAAGGATAATGTGGCAGGACTCTTTTCCCTAGCCAACTATAACCTGACCTCGTGGATGACCGACTATCTGGATGAGACAGCAGGAAACTACTACACCCAAAGATGGTATATCGCCCGAAGAAACCAAGGACGAGAGAAATTGTGTGACTATGTGCCGCCCACCGATGACAACAGCATCTTGAAAGGCGACCACTGGTACAGAATCAACACCAAAGATGTCAACTTCTATCCAAACAGCAGTCAGAGAGAAGCTATCCTACAAAATTCGGAGAATCATGCTGGATGGTCGAGAGCAAAGGTGCAGCAAAAGAACAACCTGAAAGACGGCTTTAGCTACAGCATCAACTACTGGATGGACAGTTATATCATCAGCAGCAAGAAGAAAGGACAGAAACAGAAGGCATACGCCTATGAGATACAGGTGTATAAGAGCTGGAACAAAACAGAAGAAGTGTATGAGGCCGTCTTCGACTCCTATTCGATGGACTTGAACACCTTCAAGGCACAACTGCAAGCCCGGTTGAGTGAATGGAACGACAACGAAGAAGGCTATACCTATTATGTAGGCTGTGATGCACGCAACTACTATCAGGGCACCGATGCCGCCAAACTGAAGGGATGCGAGAGCGTGACCATCAGCGTAACGTGTAGCGATGGCGTGCAGTTGGGGCAAGGCACCACGCAATATAAGTGCAAGGGATGTGGCGGTTCGCTGAATGACCACAGCAAGAAATGCGCCATGACAACATCTGTGACAGAAAACAACCTTGACCTCTCAGATTTGTATAAGCAGGAGCAGGAAGCCAATGCCAAGGTAGCCTCTTTGCAATCGCAAATCAGTCAGTTGGAGAAAGAGAACAAGTCACTACTCAAACAGATCGCCAATGCGAGTGTGGAAGATGCAGCCAAATATCGGGAACAATACAACAAGAACAAGACCGCCATCGACCAGTTGAACAAAGAACTGGCAGCATGGCAACATAAGCAAAAGGAAATAGAGGAAGCCAAGGCCGAGGCAGGAAAGGACAATGAGGTGGCAACCGATGACTACTATCGCATACCAGCCATCATGAATGACTGCAGGAGTGCCTACAATCTGACTTGGCAAGGAGAAGGAACATGGAGTGGCTATACATATATAAGAAAAGCCACCATGCCCAACATCAACGGCATCATCACCTTCAAGGCAACCCTAAAGATAGCCAGAAAGCCGAAATACCTTCTCGGCATCAAGATACACAGAGCCATTATGCAGATCAGTTGGGAACTGACATCGGAATACACCCATACATCGGTGGTGGATGTGATAACGCTCGATGCCAGCAAGACGGAACAGGAAAAGGCCAACGAGGTGAACAAGCGCATATCGGAAATAGCACAGGAATATCCGTTGTGCAAGATAATCACCGAATATGCCAAGAGCGCACCCGTGGAAGACAATACCACCGATGATACCTATCATCTGTTATGGTCGAGTGACAGACTGGAGATAGCCAGAGAGGTGGACAGCAGAATCACGAAGATATATGCCGACCTAGTGTCGTTGGAGAAGATGATGCACTATAAGCGCAACATCATCGATGTGCTGATGGACATCGCTCCCCATATCAATGCTGATGAAGGAAGACGGTTAACACTGGTGGAGAAATGCAAGAAACGCTGGTTAAGGAAAGCAGCGAACACCAAGCATTCGGATGACTATCACGGAAAATTCAATGATGAAGACAATGAAAATGAGAAATAGAAAAGAATACAAGGCTGATGCAGCGGAGAGGGTTGCAGGGTTGGTGAGCAAGAAGCAAAGATTGAGCATTGTGAGGACATTGCTGACAGCAATCATGTTCCTCGCCCTCCCCTCTAAAACATTCGCTCAATGGGGATTTGATGTGAGCAGTGTAGAAGCATACATCAATGACCACAAGAAACAGCGAAGTCTGCTGCTTGCAAGAAGCACCTTGGAGTACAGTAACAAGTTATTGCACAGCTACAGCAATGATGCGACCAAGGCATATAAGGAACTAAACGTGGATCTGGATAAGTACACCAGGGCGTTTGATGTGATAGACGTGCTGTACCAGAGTCTCAGAACCAGTCTGAATGTATATTCCACCTACGAGGGTGTGAGCAACAGGATTTCAGACTACAAGAAGCTGTTGGATGACTACAACCAAAAAGTCATCAAACGAAAGCGCATCTCGATTGCCGACACCCTACTGATAGGTATCAACAAGCGAGCTATAGAGAACATCGCCAAGGAAGGAGAATACCTGTACAAGAGCGTGAGCGACCTGGTGCTGTATGCCACAGGAGCAGCAGCATGTTCGACGGCAGACCTGCTAGTGGTGCTGGAAAGCATCAATTCCTCGCTCGACAACATAGAGAAGCATCTGAACAAAAGCTACTTTGAGTCGTGGCGGTATATCCAAGTGCGCATCGGCTATTGGAAAGAAAAAGTGTATCGGACCAAGAGCAAGCAGCAAATACTGGAGGATGCCTTCGGGCGGTGGCGAGTGGCAGGAAAACTTGAAAAATAATTCCTATATATAATAAGGTGTAGATATGGACAGAAAGAAGATAAAGGCAGTAGCCGTCATGATGATATTGGGCATAGCCATGACAGGCAGAGCCCAAAATGGTGTGACATACAACCACGACAGTGCTAAGAAGAACCAGATAACGGTGATGGAAACCGGTAGTGGTAGCCTATCGCCAACGGAGTACTACCGGTTGCTGCATAGCAGCTACATGAAATCGGCTGCAAGCAAGAACAAACTCGGTTATCGTACCACGGCAGGTATAGGAGCCTATAATCAGGTGGAATATGCTGAAGCCATCGACTCTGCCCTGACCAAGAGAGTGGAGATAGAAGCACTGAACATGGCAGACCGACAGGTAGATCTGGCATGGAAGGTGGAAGGAAGCAAGATAAACAGCAAGATGGATGCCTTCAAGAAGAACATCGACCGCATCCTGCCTGTAGGCGGATCTATCGGTGACAAGCAACGTTGGACAGAATACTATCATGTCTATGAGACAGCCATCAAAGCCACCAAGGATGCCTATATGCCTAATGCCAAGCGCAAGAAGATGTATCTGCAGATTTACGCAGATGTGGCGAAACAGAATGAGACACTGGTGAAGCAACTGGTGCAGATGTCGAATGCCAACAAGACCAAGGAACTGTTGACAGCAAACGGCAACTACCAGACTGCCAACAAACGAAGCATCATCAGCAGTGCATCCAGCAAATGGCGAGAGGCAGGAATGACAGTGAGAAACGACACGTCATCAGGCGATGACAATAATGGGCCTGATGATGATGACAATGAATTGACAGTAAACAGATAAAAAGATATGGCAGACAACAGCAGCATATTATCCGACTTCGGCATCAACATCCTAGAAGAAGAGATTGATGACGTGATTTTCCAGACCAACGAGTTTCTGTGTGATGCTACTTTTACAGGCTCAAACGGACCTTTTTGGTGGGTTGTACAGATGTGTATGGCATTAGCAGCCCTCTTCTCCATCGTCGTGGCAGCGAACATGGCCT
The DNA here is from genome assembly GCA_052349145.1 of Segatella copri. Taxonomy (GTDB): domain Bacteria; phylum Bacteroidota; class Bacteroidia; order Bacteroidales; family Bacteroidaceae; genus Prevotella; species Prevotella copri_V. Next base: position 41,088 of record DAWDQD010000014.1, read on the forward strand.
ACAAGATGATGGTGAAGCATGAACCACTGGATGTGATGAAACTATTCAAGCCACTGGTGATAAGTATCATCCTATGTTGGTGGTACCCACCTGCCGATACCGGCATGACGAACAGTGGCAGCAGTTGGTGCGTGTTGGACTTTTTGAGTTACATCCCCAACTCCATCGGCAGTTATACCCATGACCTCTATGAGGCAGAAGCCACACAGATAGAAGATAAGTTTACGGAGGTGCAACAGCTTATCTACACTAGAGACACGATGTACACCAATGTACAAGCCCAAGCAGACATTGCCCATAAGGGAACGACAGACCCGAATCTGGTGGAATCGACCATGGAGCAGACTGGTGTGGATGAAGTGACCAATATGGAGAAGGAGGCAGCCAAGCTGTGGTTCACATCGCTGACGGCAGGAGCCGTAGTGAACATCGACAAGATCGTGATGCTGATAGCATTGATCGTCTTCCGCATCGGTTGGTGGAGCACCATCTATTGCCAGCAGATACTGTTGGGAATGCTGACGATATTCGGACCGATACAATGGGCATTCTCGCTCTTGCCGAAATGGGAAAGCAGTTGGGCGAAGTGGCTGACAAGGTATCTGACGGTGCATTTCTATGGAGCGATGCTGTACTTCGTAGGCTTCTACGTACTGTTGCTTTTCGACATTGTGCTCTGCATACAGGTGGAGAACCTGACGGCTATCACCGCCAGTGAGCAGACGATGGCAGCATATCTGCAGAACTCGTTCTTCTCAGCAGGGTATCTGATGGCAGCAAGTATCGTGGCATTAAAGTGCCTGAACTTGGTTCCAGATCTTGCGGCATGGATGATACCAGAGGGCGATACCGCATTCTCTACCAGAAACTTCGGTGAGGGTGTGGCACAGCAAGCCAAAATGTCGGCACAGGGGACACTTGCCCATGTTGTTCATTAAAGGTAAAAGAGTAAAAAGGTAAAAAACGAAATAGCAATGGTAATCAAGAATTTAGAGAATAAGGTGAAGTTGGTGACTATCATCTGTAGTCTGTTTCTGGTTGGGTGCGTGCTGATAAGTATCAGTAGCATCTGGACTGCGAAGAACATGGTGGTGGATGCACAGAACAAAATCTATGTGTTGGATGGCAACGTACCTATCCTGGTGCAGCGTACGACGATGGATGAGACACTGGATGTGGAAGCAAAGAGTCATATCGAGATGTTCCATCACTACTTCTTTACGTTGGCACCTGATGACAAGTACATCAAATATACTATGGAGAAAGCCATGTACCTGGTGGATGAGACAGGATTGGCACAGTACAATACGCTAAAGGAGAAGGGATTCTACTCCAACATCATGGGAACGAGTGCCGTGTTCAGCATCTTCTGTGACAGCATCAAGTTTGACAAGGAAAAGATGGAGTTTACCTATTACGGCAGACAGCGCATCGAACGCAGAACCAATGTTCTGACACGTGAACTGGTGACGGCAGGACAACTGAAACGAGTTCCGAGGACAGACAACAACCCACATGGATTGCTGATAGTGAACTGGAGAACCTTGCTCAATAAGGATATTGACCAGAAGACGAAGAGCAACTATTGATTAAGTGAAGAGTGAAGAATTCAATACCTTTATGGCGCATGCCTAATTCAGCACTTAACATTGAACATTTAACATTGTAACAAGATGAACACAAAAGGATTTAAGCAGATGCTCATTGGGGAGAAAATGCCCGACAAGGACGACCCCAAATACAAGGAACGCTATGAGCGAGACGTGAGAGCCGGAAGGAAGTTTGCCAAGATGTGCAGGATAGACAAGGCGGCAGCCAAGGTGCAGAGGTTTGCCGACTTGCACAAGACACTGTTCTTGGTCATCGTGTTCGGTTTTGTAGGTGTGAGTTTCAGTTTCAACATCTATCGCATGGCAAGAGCTTATCACTATCAGGGAGAGCGACGCACCGCCACGGAACGGCAGGACTCACTGATAAAAGCACGCCATCAGAATATGGGGAATGCAAAGAACATAGTAAGAACCAATGAGGATGCACGCCATCCTCATAAAGACAAATAACGATGAAGCTGACAGAAAGAATCAATTTCAGACAACCCAAGTACATGTTACCTGCGATTGTCTATCTCCCACTGCTCGGTGCCTCCTACTTTATCTTCGACCTCTTTGATACCAAGGTAGCAGAGAAGCAGGATGCCAATATGCAGACCACGGAATATCTGAATCCGAACCTGCCACAAGCCCATATCAAGGGCGGTGACGGTATTGGAGGTAAGTATGAGAACATGTTGAACGCCTACGGCAAGATAGAAGACCATAGTGCCGTGGAGAATATAGACCGAGACAATGAGCAAGAAAAAGAAGAATACCAAAGCAAGTATTCGGATGCAGAACTGCAACAGTTGGATGCCGAAGCCAAGAGGCAGGCTGAAATGGAAAAACAGAGAGAAGCACAAGAAGCCCATGAGCGACAAAGAGAGAATGAGGCGTTGGCGGAACTGAACAAGGCACTTGCCGAGGCAAGGCTAAAAGGACAGCAAACCACCCAATCGAATAGTTCGACTTCTTCTACAGCCTCTCCTACCGACTCGCAAGGCTCTGCCAAAGGCGGCATCAACATCGAGGGCAAAATCAAGGTGAATGAGAATGCCCGAAAGGAAGCAGACGAGAATGACAAGCCAAGTGAGGTGGTGAAAAAGGTGAAGACATCATCAGACTATTTCAACACCTTGGCAGTAAACGAGAAAGAGCCTACACTGATAAAGGCCATCATTGACGAAAACATCAAGGCTATGGATGGAAGCCGTGTTCGCTTGCGATTGCTTGATGATGTGGAAATCGGTGAGATGGTGGTGAAGAAAGGTGCATACCTGTATGCCACCATGAGCGGTTTCAGTTCGCAACGAGTGAAAGGAACGGTGAAAAGCGTGCTGGTGGATGACGAGATAGTGAAAATCAACCTGTCACTCTATGACACAGACGGCATGGAAGGCTTGTATGTACCAAGCAGCCAGTTCCGAGAGACCACCAAGGATGTGGCAAGCGGAGCCGTGACCGGCAATGTGGATATGAACACCACCAATACTGGCAGCAGCTTTTCGCAGTGGGGCATGCAGACCATGCAGAATGCCTATCAGAAAACAAGCAATGCCATAGGCAAGGCTATCAAGAAGAACAAGGTAAAGTTGAAATACGGAACCTTTGTGTATCTAATTAATAGCAAAGAGACCAAGAGTAAGTAAACATCAACATCCAAAGAATATGAATATCAAGAAGACCATTGGCACACTGATTATGTGTGCAATAAGTGCCACTCCGATGATGGCACAACAGACCTGTGCGGAGAGCTATCAGCCCTGCACCTACCAGGAGATGGAGCAGCTGACTGTGAACGAGCAAGTGACTACAGTCATCACGGCAAGTGAACCCATCCGCTTTGTGGATATATCCACCGATAAGATAGCAGGAGACCAACCCATCAACAATACCGTGCGTCTTAAGCCCAAGGAAGGACTGCATGAAGATGGCGAAGTGCTTGCCATCGTGACCATCGTGACAGAACGATACCGCACCCAATATGCGCTACTCTATACCACGAGGCTGCAAGAGGCTGTGACGGATAAGGAGATACAACAGATAGAGAAGAATGCCTATAACAACCCTGCCGTAACCTTGTCCTCTACTGACATGGCTCGATATGCTCGCCAGATATGGAGTTCGGAAGCCCATGTGAACAATGTGAAGACCAAAGCCCATAAAATGGTGATGCGACTGAACAACATCTATTCATCGGGCGACTATTTCTTCCTGGACTTCTCGGTGGAGAACAAGACGCATATACCATTTGATATAGACCAAATACGATTGAAACTGACGGATAAGAAGACCGCCAAGGCCACCAATTCGCAGATGATCGAGTTGCATCCAGTGTTTACGTTGGAGCAGACCAAGCGATTCCGTTATGGCTACCGCAACGTGATAGTCATTCGGAAAATGACATTCCCGAATGACAAGAAGTTGACGATAGAAATGACGGAGAATCAAATCAGCGGTCGCACCATATCGCTGAAAGTAAACTATAGCGATGTATTGTCGGCAGACTCATTCAATCCGATTTTTCTGAAATAACATGGAAGAAAGCAAGGAGTTACAAGGATTTTACAAGATATTCAGGGCGGTCATCTACATATCCGTGTTGATGGAGTTCTTTGAGTATGCCATAGACCCAAGGACGATAGACGGCTTTGGCGGTGTGGTGTGCGACCTGCACGACCGCATCAAGCAGTGGTTTATCTACCATGACGGAAACCTGGTGTATAGCAAGGTGGTGACATTTCTGTTGGTGTGCATCACCTGTGTAGGCACGAGAAACAAGAAGCATCTGGAGTTTGATGCCCGAAAGCAGGTATTGTACCCACTGGTAAGTGGCGTGGGACTGCTGACACTGTCCGTGTGGCTCTTCGGCTATGCGATGGACACTCGTCTCTATACCCTAAGATTGAACATCATCCTATATATGGTGGCAACCATCATCGGAACCGTACTGGTGCATGTAGCCTTGGATAACATCTCGAAGTTCCTGAAGGAAGGACTGATGAAAGACCGTTTTAACTTTGAGAACGAGAGTTTTGAGCAGTGCCAGAAGGAGGAATACAACAAATATAGCGTGAATATCCCTATGCGCTACTACTATAAGTGCAAGTTCCGCAAGGGATGGGTGAACATCGTGAACCCATTCCGAGGGACTTGGGTGGTGGGTACGCCTGGTAGCGGTAAGACATTCTCCATCATCGAGCCGTTTATCCGTCAGCACAGTGCAAAAGGTTTTGCCATGGTCGTTTACGACTACAAATTCCCGACCTTGGCAACCAAACTGTACTACCACTACAAGAAGAACCAACAGTTGGGCAAACTGCCAGAAGGCTGCAAGTTCAACATCATCAACTTTGTGGATGTGGAATACTCCAAGCGAGTGAACCCAATACAACAGAAGTATATCAATAACTTGGCAGCAGCGAGCGAGACCGCAGAGACATTGCTTGAATCCCTGCAAAAAGGCAAGAAAGAAGGCGGTGGCGGCAGCGACCAGTTCTTCCAGACATCAGCCGTCAACTTCCTCGCCGCCTGTATCTACTTCTTCATCAACTATGGCAAGGAGCCATACGACAAGGACGGCAAGATGCTGATAGCAGAGAAAGTACTTGACCCGAAGACCATGCAGATGAAGCCGACCGGAAAGGTGTTTAACCATGCAGGAGAAGAAGTAGAGCCAGCCTATTGGTTAGGCAAGTACAGCGATATGCCCCATATCCTCAGTTTTTTGAACGAAAGTTACCAGACCATCTTCAATGTGCTGGAGACCGACAATGAGGTAGCACCCTTATTGGGACCGTTCCAGACCGCCTTGAAGAACAAGGCGATGGAGCAGTTGGAAGGTATGATTGGTACCCTGCGTGTCTATACCTCACGTCTTGCCACCAAGGAAAGCTATTGGATATTCCACAAGGACGGTGATGACTTTGACCTGAAAGTCAGTGACCCGAAGAATCCGAGCTATCTGCTGATAGCCAATGACCCAGAAATGGAGAGCATCATCGGAGCATTGAATGCCCTAATCCTCAACCGACTGGTGACACGAGTGAACACAGGGCAGGGCAAGAACATCCCAGTGAGCATCATCGTGGACGAGTTGCCTACACTCTACTTCCATAAGATAGACCGACTGATAGGTACAGCCCGAAGCAACAAAGTGAGCGTAGCCTTGGGATTCCAGGAACTGCCACAGTTGGAAGCCGACTACGGCAAGGTGGGTATGCAGAAGATCATCACCACAGTAGGCAATGTGGTGAGCGGTTCGGCAAGAAGCAAGGAAACACTGGAATGGCTTTCCTCCGACATCTTCGGAAAAGTGGTGCAGTTGAAGAAAGGCGTGACCATCGACAGAGACAAGACGAGCATCAACCTGAATGAGAATATGGACAGTCTGGTGCCAGCCAGTAAAATCTCGGATATGCCGACAGGATGGATCTGCGGACAGACGGCAAGAGACTTTGTGGCAACCAAGACCGGCATGAATGGCAGTATGAACATACAGGAGAGCGACGAGTTCAAGACCAGTAAGTTCTATTGCAAGACCGACTTCGATATGGCAGACATCAAAAAGGAGGAAAGCGAGTATATGCCACTGCCCAAGTTCTACACCTTCAAGAGCCGTGATGAACGTGAGCGCATCCTCTATAAGAACTTCGTGCAAGTTGGCGAGGACGTGAAAGCCATGATAGCAGAGATATTCAACAAGAAGAATGCCAAGTGACAATACATCAAAGTAAAACAAAACGAGATTCATGACAGGAAAGATACGGACATACATCATTATAGCACTCTTGCTGCTGTGCCAGAATATCATGGCACAGAACAAGACACCCACAACAGATAGCCCAAGCCAAAAAGACTTGGGCATCTTCGCTTTACCACCCTTTGAGCGAGCCGTGCGGTGCATCAAGTATTATGAAGGGTGGCACGACATCAAGCGCAACTATCCCTATATCGGGTGGGGACATCGGATATTGCCGCATGAGAAGTTCAGGAAGAACCTCACCTTACAACAGGCAGACTCGCTATTGCGTTCTGACCTGAGAAAACTCTGTAACCTATTCAGAAAGTACGGTAGAGACTCATTAGTCCTTGCCGTACTTGCCTATAATGTCGGTCCCTATAAGATATTAGGGAATGGAAAGTACCCCAAGAGCCGACTCCTGCAGAAAATAGAGCAAGGCGAAAGAAACATACGTAGGGAATATCTTGACTTTTGCAGATACCAAAGACGTAAGATTGCCTCTATCCATAGGAGAAGACAGACAGAGCTGCAATTGTTATACAAGCCATAGAAGCTACAACGACGAAGTGTTCCCAAATAGCTATTGATATACAACTACATTCTTGCCATACCGTTGCTTACATATATATATTAAGGTGTAAATAACCAAAAAGCAACATTGTTCACAAATAAAAAGTTAGTATTATGGCAACAGTAAAAGTAAAATTCAGAGCATCCTCGGTGCCGGGAAAGGAAGGCACATTGTATTATCACCTCATTCATCAGCGTAACTTGCGCTGGATCAGTACCGACTATCATGTCTTTCCGGAAGAGTGGAACGACAAGAAGTCGGTTATCATTGTTTCTAACCGCAACAACCGACAGGCACATCTGCAACTCATCCAGTCACAAATAGATTGGGAGATGAAGCAGATGCAGCGTATCATCCGTGATAAGGATGCAGAGGGCATCCCTTATACCATTGACGATATAGCCAAAGAGATACAGCAGCTGCCACCCTGCCAGAGCGTCTTTACCTTCTTCCGGCAGCAGATAGCCAAGAAAGAGCAAATGAAGTGCATTGGCACCAAGAATAACTACGCCAATGCAGCCAACCGATTCATGGAATTCCGTGGCAATGAAGACCTGGCCTTCTCACAAATGACAAGCGAGATGATGGAAATGTACCAGGCATGGCTGTTCAACAGAGGAGTTGGGCAAAACACCGTATCCTTCTATCTGCGAACTCTGCGCACACTCTACAACAAGGCGGTGGAAACAGGGCAAGCTCCACCCAACGATACCTTTTCTCACGTACAGACCGCTAACGTGAGAACCGCCAAACGAGCCATTACTGTAAAGGATATTCGCAAGATAGAAAAGTTGGACTTGCCAAGAGGATCATCCCTTGACAAGGCACGAGACCTATTCCTGCTCAGCTTCTATCTGCGAGGCATGGCATTCGTAGATATGGCATTCTTGAAAAAGAGCGACTTGAAATGTGGTTTGGTGAGTTATAACCGTCGCAAGACCCACCAAAATATCAATATCGAGTGGATGAAACCGATGCAAGACATCATCGACAAATATGCCGAGCAAACCAAGGATTCACCCTATATGCTACCTATCCTGACAGGGAAAGAGGCTACACCCTATTCTGCATACAGAAAGGTGGAGCACAACACCAACTACAATCTGAAGAATATCGGAAAGACGATAGGCTTGAAGATACCGCTGACCACCTACGTGGCACGCCACACGTGGGCAAGCGTAGCCTTGCACATGAACATACCGGTAGCCACCATCAGCGAGGGCATGGGACACAATTCCTACAAGACAACACAAATCTATCTGGAGTCAATAGACGTAGCAACCATCAATGAGGCCAATAAGAAAATCATCCAACAGGTGATTACTGCCCGTTTTTAGAGCAAAAAACGGTGAATACGCTAGCATAGAAAAGAGTTATCAGAACAGGTTATTGCTTTTAGACCTATTCTGATAACTCTTTTTTTATATATAAGAAAAGTGTACCCTTTGTAAAGGAACTATCGTAAATTCACCCGCAAAACCACTTTGTGGAAATGTTTAGCAAACTTCGCCCATTCTTATTAGGAATGATATAACTAATTGCAAAAATACTAATTTTCCCTGAATTATCTGTCAAATTTTATCATTTTTTGTATGCAGCTCCCAAAATATACTACAAATGTTTAGCTAATCGGCATTATATGCTTCCTCTAAATTGCGGATTTTCGTTTGTTTCCGAATGCTTTGCCCATTCCTAATAAGAATGAGCAACGAATGTAAAATAAATAAGCATGTGCAAGATTATATCGACTAATGCTCATAAGATATTAAGATTATGCATAATTACATAAAAGTAGCTAGGCTTCATCAATCATCATGTATGGTTGTAGCCAAGAACATAAAGTAGAAAGAGAAAATGACGCAGGACTGCTTGAATTCACCTTCTACAGCCGACGTAAGCAAGCGCTTACCAAAGGGCATCAACATTACTGGGGCTGATAAAAAATCGGATCCAGGTATAGAAGGAATGCCTTGGGGTTATCTGTTTATCCATAACAAGACAGCCCAGGTTTTTGAAAGAAAAATGGAAGCCTATAATAAGGCAAATCCAGAATCTTCCCATGCATGTTTTATCCATCGTTCTTTTACATACAGACAAAAGAACGAGAACGGAGGAGTAAAGAAAGAATTGAAGCCAACCATTAGCGGACTTGTATTCTTGCAGGGCGAAACTGGCGACTTGCAAGATTTTCTAAGAGCACATTACCCACAATATCATTTAGTAAATGACAGAAGCAAGGGTGAGCCTGCATCTATTAGCGACAAGGTGATGCAACCTTTTATGACAGTCTTGAAAGAGAATCCGGAGAGAGTGACCTTTCTTAGAGACCCATTCGAGAAATTTGCCAAAGACCATGTAAAACTACGTGTGAAAACAGGCATTTTCAAAGGATGCGAGGGATACATCGTCCGTATCGACCGTGACCGTCAGCTAGTCTTTGACTTCGGAGGCTACGCTGTAGCCATTCGTGGATTACACAAAGAGGACTTTGCAGTGGTGGAAGAATAAAAATTTAATTAAAGAAATCAGTATGATACAGAAATACATATCACAGCCAAACATAAATGGCAAATACGAAGTAGCAAAATTCAACGTTGTCACAAGACAATATGAAGTGATAGAATCTGGGTATACAGAGAAAATAGCACGAGAAAGAGCTTCTGAGTTGAATAAGGATGATTATGAATATGAACATCAAGATGAATTAATAAGCAAATATCACGATTATGCTTTATCAAAAGATGCTCAAAAGCAAAATGCTGCAAAAGAGTTTTTTAGTAATTTTCCCTATCAGAGAGACGTTTGCAAAGAAGTCTTAGCAGAAATGAAAGCTAATAACATAAAATAAGGGTTAGAAATATGAGTTTTGATAAGAATAAATATTTAAGCGACGTTTTGCAAACACATAAGTTGCATCACGTCCAAAAGTTTGTTGATAAAGTGCAAGCCAAACGTGATAATATCAAAAAGGTGTTATCCGACCACTATGGCAACAAGAAATATACAGCTTTCAATTCTGGAAGCATAGCTAAACATACTGCCACAAACATCAAGTTTGATATGGATGTAGTAGAGCCATTCAAACGTGACTCATTTGACACACTACAAGCCATGTTTGATGATGTGTATGACATATTGGTACAGGAATATGGCAGTAATGTTGTCAGAAAGCAAAAAGTTTCTGTAGGTTTGGAGTTTCCTATAGAGGATGGTGACGAGTTACCAATACAGATTGATGTCGTTCCAGGTAGAGAGTTATCCGATGATGACTACAGCAAGACAAAAGACTTGAATCTCTGTTTCAATGAAGACCAATGGGGATTCAAAAAGGGAACATACACCAAGACCAACATAAGCAAGCAGATTGATCACATCAGTGGAAAGAACACGGAACGTAAGGTTATTCGTCTGTTGAAGATTTGGAAAAAGCATAATAATAAAGACTACAAATCGTTCCTCTTGGAACTGATAAGTATCAAAGCTTTGGACGGAAAGAACTCTGCAGGATTGTGGGAAGACTTGAAACTGACAATGGAATATATTCGTGACAATATAGCCGAAGACAGTTTCCATCTTTATGATCCAGGAAATAGCAACAACGATGTTGTTGCAGCAATGGACTCGTTTAAGCGACAATCTTTGAAAGCTGAAATGGATGCTATGCTTAGAAACATAGAGTCAAATGAAGAAGTCTTCTTGCCATTCTATTTCCCAAAGAACAAGAAATATGAGGAAAAGGAAGATGACGGATATAAGAAAAAAGAAGGATTTACAGGTGTTTCATATCCAAAGAATCCTCAAAGATTTGGCTAAAGATGATTAACGAGAAAACTATTGAAAAAGTTATTGACAAGTTATCTTTTGTGCAGCTGAAAAGTGAAATAAAAGAAGAAAACTCTGTCAAGCACTTTGTTATTGAAACTCAGACTAAAGATGGTCTATCTCCTTTGGAATGGAAAGTAGCCATCAGCCCCTCCTATCCTTTCAAGATAGATGATAAAGAGCCCATAAACTTTTTCAATACTTCTCTGATAACCTATCCACATATCATGCGTTCTGGTTTCGTCTGCTTGCATACACCAAAAGTGGAAGATGCCGAGACGCAATTTCTGATAGACTTGTCACGTCTAAAAGAATGGATAGACAAGTACTATGTCAGAAAGGAAAAAGATAATCATTATGAAGAATTGGTTGTCGAGCGCAAATTGATAGATGATATCTATTACAATTTCTTCTATACGGATACATCGAATGAATTCCTTCATGGAGACTATGGTACTGTGGATTTAGTAATGTTAGTGCCTGGCTGTCATGATGGCAAACGAATGGACACCTTTTTGGCAAACACTTTTAATAGCAAGGTGCACAATGCTCAGTACAGTTGCCAATGGGAACAAGGAATGCAACGACAAATCAAGTTTGAGGGAATCTATTGTTTTTTAGACAAAGCACCATCCGTATATGGCAAATTTATAATTGAGTTATATACCGACATGTCTTCCTTGTTCTCCTGGAGTCAGATGGAGTTTTTAAAAATGTGGTCACAAAGGAAGAATGAAGCCAAGAGAGTCCCTTTGTTTTGTGGTTATAAAATTCCAAATGGTGAAACACGATGGCAAGTAGCAATGCTTAAAGCTAACGACTTCCCCATCAAATCAGAAAAAACAAGATGTGGTGGACGTCCAATCATCAATAATGCGTTTACAAAAACACTGATTGACTGGGCTACGACTTACAATTGTTCTTATAACTATTTCTTCGGAAGAGGAAGCTTACCCTCAAAAGTAGCCGAAAAGAAAATTTTGATTATAGGAATCGGAGCCATCGGCAGTATGGTGGCTACGACATTGGTGAGATGTGGCGCAAAGTATTTGGACTATTATGATATTGACCTAAAAGAGCCAGGTAATATTTGCCGTTCGGACTACGATTTTCTTTCAGGCGTATCTGATAAAACTTATGAACTAAGTAGTATTTTGCATTCCATTTCCCCATTTGTGCAATGTGAGATTCCGAGTAAGGCTTTGGACTCTGGAATAAAACTATCCATTGACAATGAGGGGATAAAGAAAACTGTACAAGAAGTTCTGAACAGGTATGACATTATCTTTGACTGCAGTACGGATGACGGTTTGATGTATGCACTTGACAAACTTAATTTGAAAGCAAAAGTTATAAACTTGTCTATCAGTAATCATGCTAACGAAATAGTTTGTGCTATAGGCAGTAATATTGCTAGAACCATCAAACTTCTGTATTTACAGATTATCGAATCTGACACAACAGATATGTTTTATCCAACAGGTTGTTGGAGTCCGACATTCAAGGCATCCTATAATGATATAGCGACAAAGCTTCAATTTGCAATGAAACATATTATAGGAATATTATCAGCTGCAGAACATGAAAGTAGTTTTTATATTTCTGAAACCCAAGATGATATGACAATCTATCGCTTATGAAGTACAATATAGCCAATAGAAACCTCTCGCTAAAAATAAGTCAAGATATTTTAGACGAGATGTATAGCAAAGCATTAGCATCATTCCCTAATGAGACAGGAGGAATGTTTGCTGGCTACATTTCAGAAGATGGGCATGAAGCTATTGTAGATCTTATAGTTGTGCCTTCCAAAACAGAAAGCACTTATGCCTCATTCGTTCGTGAAACAGATGGCATGGAGCAGATGTGGAGAGAACTTTCAGAGCAAGGCCTAACCTATTTGGGAGAATGGCATACACATCCGAAAGGAACAACGCAATATAGCAATACTGATTATCAAGCGATGATGGGTATTGCCAACGACAAAAATGTTGCATTAGCAACTCCACTATTGTTTATCATCTCATTGAGTGAAAGTAGTATAACAGACAGCAAGGCTTACTTATACGATAGTGGAATTTTATTGAAATTTGAGACTATGATAGATTTAAAAGAAATGTTCGCAGGTTTGCAAACCGAAATGAATGCGGCATTAAACATCAATAGATTAGCTATACATCATCAAGGAAGTAAAGGTGATGCCACCGAAGATAAATGGATAGAGTTCTTACAAACATATTTGCCTAAACGATACAATGTAGATAAGGCGATGGTCATAGACCATGAGGGAAACGTGAGCCAGCAGATAGACATTGTTTTGTATGATGTTTTCTACACTCCCTTTATTTTCAATCATGATGGGTTTAAATACATTCCTGCAGAAGGTGTTTATGCAGTGTTTGAAGTAAAGCAAGATATTAAGAATAATATCGAATATGCAGGAAAGAAAATAGAAAGTGTAAGAAAACTGAAGCGCACTTCTATTCCTATGATATGTACAGGTTGTATACATCCCGCTCGTCCTCTAAGTCCTATCTTAGGCGGTATTTTATCTTCAACAAGTAGCTATGAGCAAACCAATACAATAGAGGAGAATCTTAAAAAACTCACAGGTATGCAAAGCCTTGACCTTTGTTGTTGTGCTGATAAATACAGTTTTTATATAGAGTATGACAAGAGTTTTGCTGAATTTAAAGGAACGGAAATAAAAGAAATTTGTGAACTTTACGATTCACGTAAAGTGAAGAATGTTATTTTCAACCATCATTCAGAGAACTCTATTTTCACTTTTTTCTTACAGCTCGTACAGTATCTTAAATTGATAGGCACAGTACCAGCAATAGATATAAATGCCTATCTAGATACTGTCGGTGAGAAGATTGATATGGATTTGTAATGTTTGATAATTTCAAGAACGTTGCAGATTTCTTTGAATTTGCAGCAAAGTTAATAAGAAGATAACATTTATGAAAGGAATAGTATTAGCAGGTGGAAGCGGAACACGCTTATACCCCATCACAAAGGGTATCAGCAAGCAGCTGATACCAATCTTTGACAAACCAATGATATATTACCCAATATCAGTATTGATGTTGGCAGGTATACGTGAGATACTCATTATTTCAACACCATTTGACTTGCCAGGTTTCAAACGCCTCTTAGGCGATGGAAGCCAGTTAGGTGTCAAGTTCGAATATGCAGAGCAGCCATCACCAGATGGCTTAGCCCAAGCCTTCATTATCGGAGAGAAATTTATTGGCGATGAGGCTGCTTGCCTCGTATTAGGCGATAATATCTTCTATGGTGCAGGATTAAATCAGATGCTGCATCAGGCAGTAGTAGATGCAGAGCAGAACAACAAGGCTACCGTCTTCGGTTATCGTGTCAGCGATCCTGAACGATACGGAGTAGCTGAGTTTGATGAACAAGGCAATTGTCTCAGCATCGAGGAGAAGCCTCAGCATCCAAAGAGTAACTATGCAGTGGTAGGCTTGTATTTCTATCCTAACAAGGTAGTAGAAGTAGCCAAGCATATCAAGCCATCCGCTCGTGGTGAGTTGGAAATCACCACCGTTAACCAGGAGTTCCTGAAGGATAAACAGCTAAAGGTACAGACCATGGCAAGAGGATTTGCCTGGCTTGATACCGGAACCCATGATTCCCTTTCAGAGGCATCAACCTTTATCGAAGTCTTGGAGAAGCGCCAGGGCTTGAAGGTGGCTTGTCTGGAAGGAATCGCATATCGTCAAGGTTGGATTACTGCAGAACAGTTGAGAGAGAATGCCCAGCCAATGTTGAAGAATGACTATGGCAAGTATCTCCTTTCAATACTTGAAGAGAAAAATCAAACATTAAAAAAGAATTTAGAATATTAGAAACGATGAATATAGTAAAAACAGAAATAGAAGGCGTTCTCATTATTGAGCCACGCCTCTTCCGTGATGCTCGTGGCTACTTCTTCGAGAGCTTCAGCGAACGAGAATTTGATGAAAAGGTTGCCCCAATCCTGGGACACGGTGTTCACTTCTGCCAAGACAACGAGTCAATGAGCAGCTATGGCGTAATGCGTGGTTTGCATTTCCAGCGTCCACCTTACACACAAAGCAAGCTGGTACGCTGCGTAAAAGGTAGAGTCCTCGATGTAGCTGTAGATATTCGCAAAGGCTCTCCTACTTACGGCAAGCATGTAGCTGTAGAACTGACAGAAGACAATCATCGCCAGTTCTTCATCCCAAAGGGTTTTGCTCATGGTTTCGCAGTCCTTTCAGAGACTGCCGTTTTCCAGTACAAGTGTGATAACTTCTATCATCCAGAAGCTGATGGTGGTATCAGCATCCTCGATGATACTCTCGGCATCGATTGGAGAGTTCCAACAAAGCATGCTAATCTCTCAGAGAAAGATACAAAGCATAAGATGTTGAAGGATTTTGATAGTCCATTTGATATCAACGTGGATTTATACATATAATACGTTGTTCTTGTTAAACTGATGCAATGGTTATATCATATATAAGTGATATCATCAGAAAAGGCTAACTCCTATAGTCTTAATAAATTTATAATGTACAACAACATACATATCATTATTATGGCCGGCGGCGTAGGCAGCCGCTTCTGGCCTATGTCAACCCCCGATTACCCAAAGCAGTTCATTGATGTGATGGGTGTCGGCCGTTCCCTCATTCAATTGACAGTAGATAGATTGAAGCCAATCTGTCCTGTCGAAAACATGTGGGTAGTGACAAACGAGAAATACATTCGCATTGTCAAGGAGCAAATCCCTGACATGCCAGTAGATAACATATTATCAGAACCGGAGGCTCGCAATACCGCTCCATGTATTGCTTATGCCTGCTGGAAGATCCAGAAGAAGCATCCTGATGCCAACATCGTGGTGACACCATCCGATGCCCTAGTCATTAATACCTCGGAGTATCAGCGAGTGCTCAGCAAGGCATTGAGCTATACTTCCGATAAGAACGCCATCGTTACCATCGGTATCAAGCCAAGCCGCCCTGAAACAGGCTATGGCTATATCGCAGCAGCAGAGCCAACATCCGTAGATGAAATCTACAAGGTTGAGGCTTTCAAGGAAAAGCCAAACCTGGAGACAGCAGAGCAATACCTTGCCGCAGGCAATTACTATTGGAATGCCGGAATCTTCGTATGGAACATCGATACCATCAGCAAGGCAATCCGAACCTTCCAGCCAAACCTTGCCAGCATCATGGACGAAATGGCACCTTCTTTCTATACCGAACAGGAGAAAGAGGTAGTCGGCAAACTCTTCCCAACCTGCGAGAAGATAAGCATTGACTATGCCGTAATGGAGAAGTCGAAGGAAATCTATACACTACCAGCCGAGTTTGGCTGGAGCGACTTAGGTAGCTGGGGCAGCCTCCGTACCTTGCTTCCACAAGATGAGGCAGGCAATGCCAAGGTTGGCAAGGACATCCGCTTGTATGAATGCAAGAACTGCGTGGTTCATGCAGCCGATGAAAGCAAGGTGGTGGTTCAAGGCTTGGATGGCTATATCGTAGCCGAGAAGAATGGACAGCTGCTTGTTTGCTCATTGATGGAAGAACAGAGAATTAAGGAATTTGGAAAATAAAAAACAATGAATATAGTAAAAACAGAAATAGATGGCGTCCTCATTATAGAGCCACGCCTCTTCCGCGACTCTCGTGGCTACTTCTTCGAGAGCTTCAGCGAGCGAGAGTTTGAAGAGAAGGTTGCCCCAATCCTGGGACATAGTGTTCACTTCTGCCAAGACAACGAGTCTATGAGCAGCTATGGCGTGATGCGAGGCCTGCACTTCCAGCGCCCACCTTATACCCAAAGCAAACTGGTACGCTGTGTAAAAGGTAGAGTACTTGATGTAGCAGTGGATATTCGTAAGGGATCACCAACCTATGGCAAGCACGTGGCTGTAGAGCTGACAGAAGATAATCATGTCCAGTTCTTCATTCCAAAGGGCTTTGCCCATGGTTTCGCTGTTCTCTCAGAAACAGCAGTCTTCCAATACAAGTGTGATAACTTCTATCACCCAGAGGCAGATGGTGGTATCAGTATCTTAGATGATACCCTTGGTATTGATTGGAAGATTCCAACAGAGCATGCTAATCTCTCAGAGAAAGATACGAAGCATGCAATGCTGAAGGATTTTGATAGTCCATTCGATATCAACGTGGATTTATACAAATAAACAAATAATACGCTGTTCTTTAAGCATTGACTATGCCGTGATAAAGGTGTCAAAGGAAATCTATACCTTGCCAGCCGAGTTTGGCTAGAGTGACTTAGGCAGCAGGACTGCCTCTGTATCTAGCTTCAACAGAATGAAGTTGGCAATGCCAAGGTAAGTAAGGACATCCGATTGTATGAATGCAAGAACTGCATGGTTCATGCAGCCGATGTAGCAAGGTGATAGTTCAAGGTTTTGATGGCTATATTGTAGCCGAGAAGAACGGACAACTGCTTGTTTGCTCTTTGAAGGAAGAACAATGAATCAAGGAGTTTGGAAATTATGAAGGAGATGTAGACAATATTGAATTATATTAAAGAATTATGCGGCATCTCGTATGGCTTTCTAGTGCTATATCTGTTCTATAGTCTTATAAAGTGAGAGAAATAATTTATGTTTGTAATAAAATAATGGTCTCATACATTTTGTATAAATAAGTGAATAGCACAGTGAAAATGTTCTCTTTTTTTGTTAGATATTATTTCTGATAGAAATGGTAAGTAATTTCTTGTTGGAAAGCTTAAAATGTAATTATATTTTTTATTTTAAAATATGGATTTGAAGATAAAAATATTGAATGGTTTAAAGATGCTCTATAAGCAAGAACCATTTAGTATATATGATAGTCATGCAGACTATAAAGGTGAGAAAGCTAATGAGTATGTATATAAGTGCCTATTGAATGGTTCACCTGTGATGGTCGCAAAGTTCGGAACTGTTGAACTTGGGGTTGTTGGAGCTTATGAAATAAAGAAAAACTATAACTTGAATTCATATTATATGGATTTTATGAGAGGAAGAGTTTCTTTGTATAATGATAAGGTATTGAACTCTTTATGTAAACAAGCAGGATTCTTTCCGAATGATCTTCTTTTAGGTGAAAAATATTATAAGCTTATGCTTGATGATATGAAAGAAATAGATATTTTAGGGACTTATATATATGAAGAAAAATATATTGATAAGTACTTAAATTGCAAAAAAATAGATTTGGAAGGGTATTATGCTCCATTTTTATGGAATAATCCATGGACGAAGTATTTGAGAGGTAAAAAAGTGTTGGTTATTCATCCTTTTGTTGATTCTATTCGCTATCAATATGAACACAACAGAGAGAAATTATTTGAAAATCCAGACGTTTTACCAAAGTTTGCTGAGTTGCATACGATAAAAGCGGTACAAACGATTGCTGATCAGCAAGACTCAAGGTTTGATACATGGTTTGATGCCTTGGAATATATGAAAGATGAAATTTCAAAGGTAGATTTTGACATAGCTTTGATTGGTTGTGGAGCCTATGGGATGTGTTTAGCTGCTCATGTGAAGAGACTAGGAAAGCAAGCTGTTCATCTTGCAGGTTGGACTCAGATGCTCTTTGGGGTTTATGGTGAAAGATGGATAAAAGACCAGCCACAATATTCAAAATATATTAATGAGTATTGGACTAGACCTTTGGTATCGGAAAGGCCTGAGGGTGCTGAAAAAGTTGAAAATGGGTGTTATTGGTAAAAAATAAGATTATGCGTATTGGTATTATAGGATGTAATCCTTTTTGTAACAATCGTGGAGTAAATGCTTTAGCGTATTCCACATTGGAAGTTTTGAGATTGGTATTGGGAGATTTATCTAAGCATGATATAAGTTTCCTTGAACCTCAGTTCCATGGAGAGAAAAAGAAAATTTTTCTTGGTGAAAAAATTTTAGAAATTAAATTAAATCCGTTATTAACAGAGAGCTATAAACAGTCTGTTAAGCTCATGCTTAAGCGAAGAATATGGAAAGAATCTCACAAAAAATTTGATGTGATTTTTGATATATCTGGTGGTGATAGTTTTGCTGATATTTATGGTCAGAACAGATATAACGAAGTTTCCGGTAGTAAAAAGATTTATCGTAAACTTTCCCAAAAACAGATTTTCCTTCCGCAGACAATAGGTCCTTTTTCATATATTGCAAATGAAAATGATGCTGTTGAATTAATGAAAAAGGCTGATTTTGTTTTTGCACGAGATAGTAAAAGCTTTAATCTTTTGCAAAAATATAAAGTACACAATTCTTTAGAATTGATTGATATGGCATTTTTCTTGCCATATAGTAAATATGTTTTAGAAGAAGGAATAAATGTTGGTATAAATGTTTCTGCTCTTCTTTGGAATGGAGGATATACTGGCAATAATCAATTTTCTTTGACAGTAAATTATAAAAAGCTAATTCACGAAACTATAGATTTCTTTTTGGGCCAAAATGTTAATGTACATTTGATCCCTCATGTTCTTGGATCTTATTGGTTTGATGTTGAAAATGATTATGCTATCTGTAAGAAAATAATGAAAGAGTATGGCTGTGGACGTCTGATTTTAGCACCTTATTCTTTTGACCCTTGTGAAATTAAATCTTATATTTCTGGTTTGGATTTCTTTACAGGTGCTCGAATGCATGCTTGTATAGCTGCATTTTCTTCAGGTGTACCAGTTTGCCCAATGTCGTATAGTCGAAAATTTACAGGGCTATTTGGTGACACTTTAGGATATAGATATATTGCTAATATGAATGAACAAAGTACAGAGATGGCTCTTAATGTTATCAAAGATAGTTTTTTGAATGTTACTAAAGCAGACATTCAATGTATAAACGAGAGTATTGTTAAGGTTCGTAAAAATAAACTAATAGAAGCAATTAAAGGAATATTATGAGTACAATTTATAATGTCGTAAAAAATCATTTTTGTTTAGGTTGTGGTCTTTGTGAGTCAATTTGTCCTTCTTATAAAATGGAAATGACTCCTAACGGTTTCTATTATCCGCGTTTCCCCAAAAAGAGGCAGAAAGACAAAGAAGTAATAATGGGTAGAGTATGTCCATCTATTAATGTTAGTGCTCCAAAGGGCAACGACTTGATTTGGGGTAATATTAAGGCAGCCTACTTGGGCTGGGCCAATAATGAATGTATTAGAAAAAATTCTTCATCTGGTGGTGTAGTTGCTTCTTTAGCTATCTATTTATTGGAGAATGGTTTTATAGATGGTTTCATTCATGTAAAACAAGATGAGAAGGATTTATTGAAAAATGTGTTGACAGTTTCTAAAACACCCGAGGATGTTACGAAAGCTTCTGGAAGTAGATATGCTCCATCTTTATTTTTGAAAGAGATATTACAATTGTTAGATAAAGATAATTCTAAATATGCTTTTGCAGGAAAGCCTTGTGATATAGTAGCAATCAAAAATTTACTAAAAGAATACCCTCAATATAAAAATAGAATATTGTTGTGTATTGCTATTTTCTGTGGTGGAGTTCCCAGCCTAAACGCTACAAAAAAACTTTTAGGTAAAAACAATTTTTGTGATTTGGTATCTTTGCGTTATAGAGGAGATGGATGGCCTGGATACTTTATCGCAAAATTTAAGAATGGGCATGAATTGAAGAAATCATACAATGAAAGTTGGGGAGAAGTTTTGGGACATCATGTAATGTTTAGATGTAAAATATGTCCTGATACAATAGGGCTTTCTGCGGATTTAACTATAGGTGATGGATGGAAAACAAAAGATGGCTATCCTGATTTTACCGAAAGTGATGGACGTTCTTTTGTTTTAGTGAGGACAGATGTTGGCAACGAATTTTTGCAAGCTGCCATTAAGCAACATCGAGTTACAATAGAAAAATTGCCATTGGATCAAATAAAAGAGATGCAACCAACGCAATATAGGTTGAGGTTTATAAAGATCTTTAGACTTTTTCCTTTTCTTGTTGTATATCCTGGTCTATTAAAATTAAAGGGATTGAATTTGTTTAAATTAGGAATTCGTTCTGATTGGAAAATAGCATTTAGGGAATTAAAAGGAAGCATAAAAAGATTTAATAAGTAGGGTGTCCAGTTCTCTGTTCTTAAAAACAAGCTGGAAACATCCCTGTTA
>DAWDQD010000015.1:0-60332 GCA_052349145.1 Segatella copri
AAGTTTATGCTTTATTAACGAGAAGTTTTCTATAGGGGTGCTGAGTAGTTACATGCAAAAAAGTTGGCATATCATTTGCTATTATTGAAAATAATGTGTACTTTTGCACTGAAATATTTAAAAATATAAGCAAATATGATAAATCCGTTTTCACATATACAGGACATACTGAAAAGAAGTAGCAAAGAAGCAGCACGCACCATGGGAAGAGAAATCAGCGTGGAGCATCTGATGCTGAGTCTGATCAGCCAGAACGACAGCGATGTCAACAAGCTCCTGAAGGGCGCAGACATCAGTCCGATGGCTTTCAGCGGAGTCCTTAACAGCAAACTGGAAAAGCGTGTGGAAGAAACTCCTGCCGATAACGTGAAGGAGAACACCCACATCCCATTCAGCCAGATAACAGACAGCATTATCAGAGACTCTATCCGCGAGGCAAACAACTACGAGCACTCCAAGATTGTAGAGCCAAGACATCTGCTGCTTGCCATCTTGAGAAATGACAAGAACCCTGTAGCCAACTGGCTGAGTCAACTGGGCTTAAGTTACGACCGTGCCATCGAAATGCTCTATCCTACTGACAAGGATGATGAGCAGAAGACAGAAGAGCCGAAAGATTTCAAAATGGAACCCCAAACACCAGATTCAGAAACCCCTGATGCTGACAGGCAGGAGGAAGCAGAGAATCTGGAGATGGCAGGTGGAATAGAAGCAGAAGATGACTACAACGAGCAGAACGGCATGATGGAAACTGACGAAGAGCCATTCGATATGGAAAAGGACCAGAACCCGATGAGACTGTCTACCCGTTCAAATGGGACTCCACGCAAAAAGAGCAGTACCCCTACCATCGACAAATTCAGTTTCGACCTGACCAAGGCTGCAGCCGATGGAAAATTGGATCCTGTCGTGGGCAGAGAGAAGGAGATTCAGCGTGTGCTCGAGATTCTGGGTCGCAGAAAGAAGAACAACCCAGTATTAATAGGTGAACCGGGCGTAGGAAAGAGTGCCATCGTAGAAGGACTGGCACAACTCATCAACAACCAGGAAACATCACCTATGTTCTTCAACAAGCGTCTGGTAAGTCTTGACCTGACAGCCATCGTTGCAGGAACCAAATTCCGCGGACAGTTTGAAGAGCGCATCAAGAATGTCATCAAGGAACTGGAGGATCATCCGGAGATCATCATCTTCATAGATGAGATTCACACCATGATAGGCGCCGGTTCCGGCGAAGGAAGCATGGATGCAGCCAACATTCTGAAACCAGCCCTGGCAAGAGGTATCATCCAGTGTATCGGTGCCACCACGCTCGATGAGTATCGCAAGAGCATTGAGAAGGACGGAGCCCTGGAGCGCCGTTTCCAGAAGGTTATCGTTGAACCAACTACACGCGAAGAGACCCTGCTGATACTGCACAACATCAAGGAACATTACGAGAAGCATCACTGTGTGAGATATACAGACGAGGCTCTCGAGACATGTGTCAAACTGACAGAGCGCTATATCACCGACCGCCACTTCCCAGACAAGGCTATCGACGTGATAGATGAAGCCGGCTCGCGCGTACATATTAATAATGCAAGTGTTCCTGCTCCATATATCAAGCTGGAAAAAGAACTGAAAAAGATAATCAGCAAGAAGCAGCAGGCTGTAGCCAACCAGAACTTCGAGATGGCAGCCTCATGCAGAGATGCCCAGACCAAAATAGAGAAAGAGATTGAGGACATGAAGGCGCAATGGCAGCAGGGAGAGATTGGCGAATATGTTGAGGTGACAGCCGAAGACATTGCTAACGTTATCAGCATGATGACCGGCGTACCGGCCCAACGCATGGCAGAGGGTGAAAGCAAACGTCTGAAAGATCTGGAACACAACCTGAAGCACAAGGTGATTGCTCAGGATAATGCCATCAACAAGATGGTAAAGACCATTCTGAGGAACCGTGTAGGCTTGCGCGACCCTAACCATCCTATTGGCGTATTCATGTTCCTGGGTCCTACAGGTGTAGGTAAGACCTATCTTGCCCAGAAACTTGCCGAGGAAATGTTTGGTTCGAAAGATTTACTCATCAGAATAGACATGAGCGAATTCTCCGAGAGTTTCAACACCTCACGTCTGGTAGGTGCACCTCCAGGATACGTAGGCTATAACGAAGGCGGACAGCTGACTGAAAAGGTACGCCGCAAACCATACAGCATCGTATTGCTCGACGAAATCGAGAAAGCCAACAGCAAGGTATTCAACCTGCTCTTACAGGTACTCGACGAAGGCAGACTTACCGATGGTAACGGCCGACTCATCGACTTCCGCAACACCATCATCATCATGACCTCTAATGCAGGAACCCGCCAGCTGAAAGATTTCGGCAGAGGCGTCGGCTTTACTTCTGCAGGTATAAAAGGCGGATTGGCGATGGATGAGAAAGACAAGGAGTATGCCCGCAGCATCGTCCAGAAGAGTCTGAGCAAGCAGTTTGCTCCAGAGTTCCTGAACCGTCTCGATGACATCATCACCTTCGACCAGCTGGATCTCAATGCCATCAAGCGCATCATCGACCTCGACCTGGAAGGACTGGTCAAGAGAATAGAAGAACTGGGATTCCATTTCCAGATTACCGAAAAGGCAAAGGAGATGGTAGCCAAGAAGGGATACGATGTACAGTTTGGTGCCCGCCCACTCCGCCGCGCCATCCAGACCTACATCGAAGATTCCGTTTGCGAGATGTTACTCGATGGCACAATGAAGCCAGGCGACACCATCTTGGTAGGCAAAAATTCGAAAAAAGAAGAATTGACATTCAAGAAACTATAATCTGAAGAGGGACTATCCACTGGCGATAGTCCCTCTTTTATTATGAACCGGGTATAGCAACCAACGAACTTTAGTTAATAAGAGTTAACCACGAGAAAAGTTTAGGCAATAATTTCTTATTTCAAAAAATATTCATTACCTTTGCATCTGCTTTCGGGCAAAAAGCCATGATGGCTCAGTTGGTAGAGCAACGCATTCGTAATGCGTGGGTCGCGGGTTCGAGTCCCGCTCGTGGCTCTTTCTTGTGAAAGGAGTTAGTATTTTCCTTCGCGAGATTAGCACATCGGTAGTGCACGGGCTTCCCAAGCCTGTGAGGCGGGTTCGACTCCCGTATCTCGCTCAGAACATCAGTAACCCAGGGTTGAACCCTGGGTTTCTTGTTTTTATTAACATCTTTTCAATCTTCTACTACAACAAAATAACTCATTTCGAGTTATTATATAAATTAAACTAAGATAAAAGAATAATAATGAAGAAACATATCATACTTGTACTGGCGCTCGTCCTGTCTTCAGGGCCTCTTTTCGCACAGAGTTCACACATGACCGATGATCAGGTCATGAGCTTTGTGGTGAAAGAACATGAGCGTGGCACAGCCAATTCGCAGATTGTTACCAAACTGATGCAGAAGGGCGTAGACATCTCCCAGATTCGACGTGTACGCAATAAGTATCAGAAGATGTCGCAGCAGAACGAGCTCTACAGCACAACCGCTGCAGGAAATGCAGGCAACAAGAGAATGCGGACCAACAATGGTAAGCATAGAGAAGATTACCAGGACAAGGACAAAGAGAAGCAGGCTTCAACCTATAGCAACTATCGCATCCAGAGCAAGCAGAACGACAGCTACTACTCATCTTATGATGAAACCAACCCAGATTATGACGATTTCAGCAAGGAAATGAACGCCCTGGTACCCGATACTGCTACCTTGGTAAAACAGCTGCAGGCTGAGCTCAACCAGAAGCGCAGTAAGGTTTTCGGCCGTGACATCTTCAATAACAAAGACCTCAGTTTCGAGCCAAATATGAACATCGCTACCCCACAGAACTATCGTCTGGGGCCTGGCGATGCCGTCATCATAGATATCTATGGCGCCTCTCAGAAAACCATCGAGAGCACCGTTTCGCCAGATGGTGAAGTAACCATCGAGGGTTATGGACCGGTCAGCGTTTCAGGCTTAACCGTAGCTCAGGCTAATGCCCGCCTGCGCAATACCGTGGGCAGCAGATACCGTTCAAGCCGCATCAAGCTTACCGTAGGACAAACCAAGACCATCATGGTAAACGTGATGGGCGAGGTTAAGATTCCGGGCACCTATACCCTCTCAGCCTTCGCTACCGTATTCCATGCACTCTACATGGCTGGCGGAACCAACGATCTGGGTACATTGCGAAACATCAAGGTATACAGACACAACAAACTGGTAACGGTTGTTGATATCTACGACTATATTCTGAACGGAAAGCTGACGGGTAATGTCCGCCTTGCCGACAACGATGTCATCGTAGTAGGTCCATACGATTGTCTCGTAACCATCGCCGGAAAGGTCAAGCGCCCGATGATTTACGAAATGAAGAAGAACGAGAGTGTCAATTCCCTTCTGAAGTATTCCGGTGGTTTTACAGGCGATGCTTACAAGAAATCAGTTAGACTGAACCGCAAGACCGGCAGAGAACGTGCCGTATATAATATAGAAGAGTTTGACTTCTCCAGTTTCCGTATCGATGACGGCGACTCAATCAGCGTAGACAGCATCCTGCCACGCTACGCCAATACCGTAGAGGTGAAAGGAGCCGTATTCCGTCCGGGCATGTACAATCTGGGCGAGCAGATCAACAGCGTACGCACCCTGGTAGAGCATGCCGAAGGATTAACAGAGGAAGCCTTCACCAACCGTGCCGTAATGCACCGCATGAAGTCAGACCGCTCACTCGAAGTAATAAGTGTAGACATCGCCGGCATTATGAACGGCAAGACTCCAGATATCCCATTGAAGGAAAACGATGTTCTCTTCATCCCTACCCGACAGGAAAAGATTGTAGAGCGCACCCTCACCATCCGTGGCGAAGTGCAGTATCCAGGCGTCTATCAATATGCCGACAATGAGACCCTCGAAGACTTCGTTCTTCAGGCAGGCGGCTTAACCGACAAGGCTTCAACCGTTAATGTAATGGTAAGCCGTAGAGTAATGGATGCCAAGGCTTTACGTCCAGATAGCGTTATCGCCAAGACCTACACTTTATCTCTCAAAGACGGCTTCGTTATCGACGGCACCCCAGGTTTCAAGCTGATGCCATTTGATGAAGTAATGATCCGTCAGAGTCCGGCTTATGTTGAGCAGCAGAACGTATCGATTACCGGTGAAGTGATGTTTGCCGGTCTCTATACATTAGACCGTCGCAACGCCCGCCTGAGTGAACTCTTCAAGAAGGCAGGTGGAGCTACCGACCAGGCATATCTCAAGGGAGCCCGCATCATCCGCAAAGCCAACGAACAAGAGAAGCAGCGCATGGAGGCAGTATTGAAGATGCAGCGCGAAGAGATGCAGAAAAATCTTCTGCAACTAGCCTCCAGCAGCAACAATGCTGGTGCCATCTCGCAGAACTCTAAGGATGTAGAGCGTACCAACATAGAGAAGTTCAACGTACCTAGCGAATACCCTGTAGGTATCGACCTTCCAGAAGCACTGGCGAACCCAGGCAGCGATGCCGACATCATCTTGCGCGAGGGCGACCGTCTGGTCATTCCTCAGTACAATGGTACGGTAAAGATCAATGGTGCCGTAATGTTTGCTAACACGGTAGCCTACGAAAAGGGCAAGAAGGCAAGCTACTATATCGATCAGGCAGGTGGTTTTGCCTCAGATGCATTAAAGAGCAAGGCATACATCATCTATATGAATGGCAAGGTAGCCAAACTCTCTCATGGTGCCAAAGTGCAGCCAGGCAGCGAGATTGTCGTCCCAGCTAAGCTGAAGCGCAAGATGAGTACCGCCGAAATGATGAGTATGGGAAGCAGCATGAGCAGCATCGCCGCCATGATTGCTACGATTGCTAATATGAGTAAGTAAGAATAATCAAGCACCTATAAAAAAGGAGTCATTTTATGAAATATCCTATAGGAATACAAGATTTCGAAAAGCTACGTACAAATGGATATTCGTATGTAGATAAGAGCCGATTCGTGTACAAGTTGGCGACAGAGGGAGAATACTATTTCCTCTGTCGTCCACGCCGATTCGGAAAGAGTCTCTTTCTGTCTACTTTGGAAGCATACTTCCAGGGTAAGAAGGAACTCTTCGAGGGCTTAGCCATATATGACTTGGAAACAGATTGGAAGAAATATCCTATCTTCCATATTGATCTCAACACAGCCAACTTTCGAGAGAAAGACAGTCTGTACACAGTTCTTAATGACTACCTCACAACTTGGGAATGCAAATATGGAACCCGTGAGTCAGAAGCCACACTTGCCCTTCGTTTCAAGGGTGTGATAGCACGAGCTGCAGAGAAAGAAGGATGTGGTGTCGTAATTCTTATAGATGAATACGACAAGCCTATACTCCAAACCCTGCGCGACCCAGAGTTACAGGCTGAACACCGTGCACAGCTGAAAGCATTCTATTCGGTATTGAAGACCCAAGACCGATATATCAAGTTTGCATTCCTCACCGGTGTAACCAAGTTTGGCAAGGTTAGCGTGTTCAGCGACCTCAACAACCTGACGGATATCTCGATGGACCACCGCTATATTAGCATCTGCGGAATGACAGAGAAGGAACTGCTTACGAATTTCAAGGAAGGTATCAGCGAATTAGCCGAAGCTAATGGCGATACAGAAGAAGCCACAATAGCAAAACTGAAGGCAAGATACGACGGATATCATTTCGAGGAAAATACAGTAGGCATCTATAACCCATTCAGCGTACTGAACACTTTGTCAAGACTTCGCTATAAAGACTACTGGTTTGAGACTGGCACACCCACATTTCTAGTTGACTTGCTGAAAATGCACAACTATCGTTTGCCAGACATGACAAAGGAAAGGGTATCAGACGATGTACTCAATAGCATAGATACTCTATCAACCAACCCGATACCTGTGATATACCAGAGTGGTTATCTCACAATCAAAGGCTATGACGAAAGGTTTAAGAAATATCTGCTAGGCTTCCCGAACAAGGAGGTGGAAGAAGGTTTTCTTAACTTTCTGCTGCCGCTATATTGTTCAGCAGGTGATCATTCCGCCTTTATGGTTGATGAGTTTGTGAAGGATGTGGAAGCAGGACATGTTGAACAATTTATGAATCGGCTTACCGCTTTCTTTGCAGATAACAGCTATCAGGTAGCAGGCGAAGCAGAACTTTACTTCCAAAATGCCCTATATCTCATTTTTAAGATTATGGGATTCCACACACAGGTAGAAATACCGACAAGTGAAGGCAGGATGGACGTTCTCATTCAAACTTCCGACTACATCTACATCATCGAATGCAAATTAGATGGAAGCGCCGAAGAAGCTCTGCAACAGATAGAAGTCAAAAACTATGCAGCTCCTTTCGCTATGGATAAGCGAACAGTTGTCAGGCTTGGCATCAACTTCTCCAGCAAGACAAGAGGAGTTGAGAGCTGGAAGCAGAGATAAGTTAGCAGCATCGCCGCCATGATTGCTACGATTGCTAATATGAGTAAGTAAACAAAAGAATAACGAAGAAAATGGATAATAATAATTCAGTTAAACAAATTGATGTAACAGCCATCATAAAAGCAATGATAAAAAACAGGAAAGCTTATTTTATAGGCATACCTGTCTCATTCATTTTATCTATCCTAATTATCATATGCGTGCCTAGACATTACAAAAGCACAGCTAAACTTGCTCCAGAGTTATCAAGTTTTAGTACTGGTTCCTTGGGTGAACTTGCCTCTTCTTTTGGTTTCGACATAGGTAGCTCTTCTTCTAACGAAGATGCCATTTTCCCTGAATTGTATCCAGACTTGATTGAATCTAATGATTTCCTTACAAGCTTATTTGATGTCAAAGTCAAGTCACTTGACGGGACCATCAACACCACCTACTATGACTATCTTGCAACAAAACAAAAATATCCATGGTGGACTAAAACGATTAAAAGTATAAAAATATTGTTTACAACAAAAGATACGACAAGTAGCACTAGTAGTACAGTAAATCCTTTCAGACTAACCAAAAGACAGGATCAAATAGCAAGGAGCATTGCAGATAAAGTTTCATGTACAGTAGATAAGAAGAACTATGTGATTTCCATATCTGTAGAAGCACAAGATCCCCTTATTTGCGCAACATTAACAGATACAGTACAAAACAGATTACAACAGTTCATCACAGATTACCGTACAAGTAAAGCACGCAAAGATTTAGAGTACTATCAAGAACTCTGTTCTGAAGCAAAAAGCAAATATGAAAAGGTTAGACAGACATATGGTAGCTATGCTGATGCCAACAATGACATCATATTGGAATCCTATAAATTGAAAGAAAATGACTTGGAAAATGAAATGCAGTTACTCTATAATAATTATACTGCATTACAAGCTCAAGTTCAGCAAGCTCGTGCAAAATTAACACTTCAAACACCAGCTTTTACAACGCTACAAAGTGCCTCCGTACCTTTAAAACCCGCAGGTCCAAAAAGAATGTTGTTTGTAATTGGAATGACTTTTTTGACCTTCATGATTATTACATTTTTTTCTATTAGAAAAGTTATATTTGGAGAAATCGATTAAATATGTATGCAAATTGCAAAGACATACAAAACCGTTCTAAGCGAATAGCATCCAATACATTGGTGCTATTCGCTAGAATGCTTATTATCACCTTCGTCAATCTCTATACGGTACGTTGGGTATTGGCAGGACTTGGCACAGAAGGCTATGGTATCTTCAATGCCGTGGCAGGCGTGGTGACAGCAAGCACATGCATCAGCAGTGTACTTGCCCTATCCACCCAACGCTTTTATTCTTTCGCAATGGGTAAAGGAGAATCAGACAGATTAAAGGAGATTTTCTCCGTGAGCCTCAACATAGTCGTGATGATAGCTCTCGTTCTGTTAGTCCTATTTGAGATTGTTGGTCCCTGGTTGATATCTACACAACTCACCATTCCTGTGGAACGCATGGAAGCGGCACAATGGATTCTTCAGTTTTCCCTGTTTTCTCTCATATTCACCCTCCTGCAGATACCATTCATCGGTGCAGTCTTTGCCAATGAGAATATGGGATACTATGCTCTGATTTCTACTATCGACTGCATTGTGAAACTCCTTATTGCCTACTGCATCGGCATAACTGGTGGAGATGATTTAGTGTATTATGGAGCAGCATTAATGCTCGAAGCATTTATGGTTATGATGCTTTACGTTATCATTGCCAAAAGGAAGTATCCTGAATGTAAATATACCATCGTAAAGAAGAAGACTCTATACAAGGAGCTTTTCTCTTTCTCCGGCTGGTCATTCTATGGAGCTTTGGCAGGAGTAGGCATGACTCAGGGAAGCACCATTATTCTGAATGTGTTCTTCGGACCAATCATCAATGCAGCCTTTGGAATCGCCAATCAGATTTACAATGCCATCAACACGCTTACCAATAGTGTGGTCATTGCTTTCCGACCTGCGATGATCAAAGCATATTCGTCGAACGAGAATGGATATCTAGAGCTGCTTTTTTTTGCTAGCAGCAAGGCAATACTCTATTTGCTGTCGATGGTTCTCATCCCATTCATCTTCGAAGCAGAGACGTTGCTCACACTTTGGTTAGGAGAATGTACACCAACCATGGTCTTGTTTGCTAGGCTCTATGCGGTCTATACAATATGCCTGGCGTTACATAATCCGATAACAACCATCATACAGGCAACAGGCAACATCCGTAAATACAGCATGTATGTTGAAAGCATGACAATACTATGTCTGCCTGTCAGTTGGCTCTTATTCAGGCTAGGAATGCCGCCCTACTTCGTATTTGTCACTATGATTGGACTCTGCATTTTGGCGCATATCATCAGACTACTAATGCTGCAGTCAAGCATCTCCGTCTTCACCATTAGCAAATATCTAGTGAGATTGGTATTACCAGGCTTTCTGATTATTTCGATAACCACGCTGATAGTATATTGCATAGAGACATTGCACGTAAACAGGATCTTTCAGTTCCTCTTATCGTTTGCCGTTTCTGCTACAAGCATATCCATCCTACTATATGCAGTTGGAATTTCGAAAAAAGAACGGAGTCTCATCAAAGATTTAGTAAATAGAAAAATTAAAAAATAAAGCTATATGGGTTATATAATCATAGCAATATTCTTTATCGCAATCATATTGTCGTATATGGAAGAGTATCTTGGTAAATACAAACTTCCATTATATCTGCTGATAGGTATGTCACTTATCTTATTGGCTGGTTTACGCGAAGTTGGCATCGATCCTGATTCTCTGAATTATGAGGAAACCTACCGAAACTACTTTAGTTCCGGCCGACAAGAGACAATAGAATATTCATACATTCTATTGTCTATGATACTGAATCTCATCACTGATGATGTACATATTTTGTTTTTGTTTTATGCATTCTGGGGATTAACACTCAAATTTATAGGATTCAGGAAATACTCTACAATGTGGTTTTTGCCGATAGTCGTCTATATGGCTTACTATTATGAACTGCATGAAGTTACACAAATCCGCACAGGCATATTGTCCGGTTGCCTCCTTTTGTCTATTAAGCCAATAGCAGAGGGCAAGAAGAAATTAGCATTAACCATTCTGCTGATAGGTGCTTTTTTCCATATATCTGGACTTCTGCTTTTACCACTGATATTTTTAAGCAACAAGCCAATGACAAAGAAAGAGAAAATTATATGGGGTAGTCTCATCCCTTTAAGTTATCTCTTTTATTTTACAGGTGCAAACTTTATCGTAAGTACCAACCTTCCTTACATTGGGGACAAGCTTGCTCTATATCAAAAAGGAGTAGAAAAAGGTTTATTAACAGTATCTGTAAATGTATTCAGTCCAATGCAGATGTTTTCTGTCATGCTATATTATTATCTTTTATTCTTTCATGATACCCTCATAAAGTTTAATAAATATTTTGTAGTGATGATGAAAATTTTCACGCTGGGATTATTCTGCTTTGCAACATTTGCAATTTTGCCAGTAATGGCTCAACGTGTATGTTATCTGTTTTGCATAGTCAACGTAATACTTTACACAAATATTTGTTTCACTATCAAACAAAAATGGATAGGCGTTACAATAGTATCCTTAATCTCACTCATCATATTAAATTATGGTTTAGGTTACATTGAATTCCCTTTCCTTTGGAAAATCGGATAAAAATCACTTAGATTTTTCTGATATGCAGAGAATGCTTTTAATAAGATTTTTATTAATTTTAATTTGTAATATATAATAGAAAACAACATAATGGAAGCAAGAGTTATTGCATATTATTTACCACAGTTTCATCCAATCCCTGAAAATGACAATGTGTGGGGACCTGGATTTACAGAATGGACCAACGTAGCCAAAGCCCGTCCTGTATTCCATGGCCACTATCAGCCAAGAATACCAGCCGATTTGGGCTTCTATGATCTTCGTCTACCAGAAACACGCGAACAGCAGGCGCAGTTGGCATCCGAAGCTGGTGTAGAAGGATTCTGCTACTGGCATTACTGGATGGGTAACGGCAAGCGTTTATTGCAGCGTCCATTCGATGAGGTTCTTAATTCCGGCAAGCCAGATTTTCCATTCTGCCTAGCATGGGCAAATCATGACTGGAAAACAAATACATGGAAGAACAAAGGTGGCAACCAGATGATCTGCGAGCAATTGTATCCTGGCGATGAAGATTACATTGCCCACTTCAACTATGTGCTCAAAGCATTCAAAGACCATCGTTACATCACAGTAGATGGCAAGCCTCTGTTTTTGATTTTCGATCCATATCACTTCAAGGACGTGCGCCACTTCATGGAACTCTGGAGAAAGATGGCAAAGGAGAATGGACTGAAAGGCATCTTCTTCGTAGCCATGTGTGCATCTACCACAACTGTCAAGAGAAACGAAGATGGTACCATTAGCCGTGTGTTGCCAAACCTCAAAAGCAGTGCCGACATCTACAACTCATTCCTGAAATTAGGTTTTGATGGTATCAACCCGATGGGAAAAGGAAGAGCCGAGATGATGTATCAGGGAAAGTATTGGCGTATTGCAAGAAAAGCGATACAGAAGGCATTCCCTTTCATGTCGGCACTGAAGTATGATTATCCTAAGGTGATGAAGCATTTCTTTTCACCAGAAGACAATTGGGACAACGTGTTCCCTACCCTTTTCCCACAGTGGGACCGTACACCAAGAGCCGGCAAGCATGAAGGTATCTATGTAAATGCCACTCCTGAGAATTTCGAGCATCATATAGAAGATGCACTACAGCTTATCAAGAACAAGCCAGAGCAGAGAAAGATTCTTTTCCTCCGCTCATGGAATGAATGGGGAGAAGGCAACTATGTGGAGCCAGACACCAAATATGGTCATGGTTTCTTAGACGCCATCAGAAAGACTATCAAGAAATAAACGTATAACAACATCGACAACGAAACATGGAAGTTAAGATTATACCAACAGGTGGACTTTGCAATCGCTTGCGTGCCATAGCCACAGGAGTGGCTGTGGCAAAGAGCTACCATTGCCCTTCGGTTATTTACTGGAATAACAGCCTGGGGTTAAAAGCAGATTATTGCGAACTTTTCAAGCCGATTCCACAAGATGAAGTGAAAATGGTAGAGAACAAGCAATGGCTATACAAAATCAATGGAACCAAAGACTACCTCATGAGATGGCCCCTGCTAAAAATGCAGTTTGAACAAACCGTGTTCAACTTCAGCATCTACCGAGACGGTGATGAGGTATATAGCAAATTAAAGAAAAGCTATTCACGCACACTTCTTCTCATCTCGTGCTATCCGATGTGTACAAAATATACCATCCAGGGGATATTCATTCCACAGGATGATATACAGAGCAGAATTGACGAAGTAGTGGCAGGTTTTTCTGAGCGTACCATTGGTGTGCATATCCGCAGAACAGATAATGTGGTATCCATCCAATCTTCTCCATTAGAGAACTTCACAAATATCATGGATGAAGAAATTAAGAAAAATGCCAATACCAAGTTCTATGTAGCAAGTGATGATGATGAGGTAAAGGAAAGTCTGAAAACAAAGTATCCGAACCGCATCATTACACTGATGGATGATACTGATCGAAATTCCCTGGAAGGAATGAAATTTGCAGTGTTAGACTTATTCTGTCTTAGCAAAACCAATAAAATCATAGGAAGCGTAGGTTCTTCTTATTCACAGATTGCTGCAGAGATAGGAGGTATTGAAGTTGAATATGCAAAATAAGCAACAGTTATGGCAACTAAAATAAGTGTTATTATACCAACATACGCTCCCAAGGACTATCTTTGGGAGTGTTTAGGAAGTCTTGAGAATCAAACTTTATCAAAGGATGAGTTTGAGGTAATCCTCGTGCTCAATGGTGAAAGAGAACCTTATGAAAGCTTGATTCGTAAAAAACTACTAAAATACTCCTTTGCCAGCACACTGCTTTACTCAACCCCTAATGGTGTATCAAGAGCAAGAAATCATGGAATGGAAAAAGCCCAAGGTAGCTATATCTGTTTCATCGATGATGATGACTGGGTATCAGACAACTATCTGACGGAGTTGCTTTCTAAAGCATGTGACGACGGAATTGTTGAAGCCAATGTAAAAGCAGTGGATAAGGAAACAGGAGAAGAATATGAACAGCATTTTCTGAGTCGTGCTTACAGAAACTATCAACCGGAAAAGGAATCAAGCCGCTATTCCAATCGCAGTTTTTTCTCATCTGCATGTTGCAAGCTGCTTCCTAAAGAATGTATTAACGGACAACGTTTCGACACAAATATCAAACGTGGTGAAGACTCCATATTTATGTATGGAATATCCTGGAAGGTCAAACACGTGAAAGTGGCCGCACCTAGTTGCATATACTACATCAGAAAGAGAAATAATTCTGCAGGAAGACATAAAATCAGCATCGTGACCAAGATATATGAATTTCTGTCTCAAAGTTCCAAATATACAGGCATGTACTTGAGGCATCTTACTCATAACGATCCCCTATTTTATCTAAGTAGAATAGCAGGTACTTTTTACAACAAATTTATACAACAACATTAATTTTACTTTTGAAATTTAGAAAAAGACCTAGCCTTTTAGCATAAAAGATTTCAAAAAAAGGCAGAACAGAAGCAGATAATCATGCTTTCAAAGAGAGAAGGACATCACTTAAAATAAATAACATCCTTCTCTCTTTGAAATTAATACGTGACTAATGCCTCGCATAAGAAAGATTTATTTTTTCTCCCATATCATTCAAAGCTTCCTGCGTGAAGTAATTCATCATACCTCCCAGCGAAGTAAAGGTAAGTTCGCCAAAATAGATTTTGCCTTCTATATCATAGAAATCTACTCTAACCTGCGGGAAAGGCTTTGCTAGTATTCCGGCATACTCTATCATAGATTCCAAATTCTCCGGACGTTTCAAACCACTTTTTCTAATATTATAATGCTTAGTTATTGCAAGCAAGTCGGAACGATCCTTCCAATCCAAATCATAACATGCAATTTCAGCCTCTCCTCCACTCTTACGGTTTGATATCACCAAAAAAACATAAGGTTCTCCATTAAAGCACCAGAGCTTATAGTCCACTATAGACTTTTCACCTTTTGGAATAGGCAACAATTCCTCTGCAAACACAAAAGGTTTGATGGAATTATAATGAGGCTCTGCAGACAAAGCCCCAATATTCTTTTGCTCCAACCAGCCTGCGGCTGTATCCTTTAAAGACTTTATGTCAGATGCCGACAATCTTTTCTTGTCAAAAATCGCAATATTAGTTCCTTTTCCGTCGCCATTGTTAGACTTCAGCATGAAAGCATCAGGAAGCTCATCAAAACAAATATCTGTAGCCTTGTCCCATACTGCATATAATTTGGTCAGTATACTTTCCAAGCCACAGTCCTTAACATAGTCTCTAACCAATACCTTGTCTGCCAATCGACTCCACAACGTTGTATCTGTATATAGCTTCTGATACAAGATTTTTTCGTTCAAATCGTAAGGATTCTTGAGATTTGGCAGTCGCTTGAATCTCATCAAATAGCGCATCTTCACAACTGCAACTGGAAAATTCACCAATACTGCAGCCAAAATGTTTTTTATACCTTCCATATCTATTTCTTTTGATAAATTCTTATCCAATCAAATTTTGTTTCATATGTCTTAGTTATGTCTGGAATCATACCATGAGCTCCATTTCCTACGCTCTGATTGAGGAGAATAAAGAACTTGTCATCAAAAGTCCACTGGTGCTTTTTAAGCAGTTCTTTATCAGAAGACTTATAATAGATTCCCACCAGTCGTCCATCAACGAGCCATTTTACATATTTAGGAGTCCACTCTATGCCATACACATGCCATTTAGTTACATCCACATCATGTTTGAAACTGGTTCTAAGTCCATGCTTGGGATTATCCAAAGTATATTGAGTATGTATATTATGGTTAGATTCTTGCTTACTTCCAAACATCTCCACAACATCAATTTCACCATACGGAGCATTGTTTCCATCTTTCTGCTGTCTTCCAAGCCAGGCTGCAGGAAAATTGCCCGTTATGACGTTTGTCTTCATTCTCACCAACAAGCGTCCATACTGAAAAGCAAATTTATTTCTTGTCCATATAGCTCCAGTTAGCATCTTTGCCGTATCTCCTTTTTCGTTCGAATTAGGAATTGCACGACACACTAGTTTTCCTCTTTTTATATATATAACATCTTTAGAATCGCTGACCCAACGATTCCATTGACTATTATATCGTTGACAGCGACTCCATATTGCTGTATCAGGTTGAGCCCCATCAGAGAGATTAAACTCATCACAAAAAACAAGTTTATAGCTATCTTTTGTTTTTTTCTTTGCCTGCGTCTGAAATGAGTCCCCACCCAAAAACAAAACCCAAAAGAATAAAAACATCAACAAACTTTTTTTCATATTGCCTATATATTACATATTCTTTTTAGTATCAATAAAAAAGCTTGGTACATTTTTGTGTCTTGTTTATGAAGTAACACATAGTTAAAGGATCGAGTTTCAAACACTTTCCTTTGTATCATATTTACAGTTATTTTTTCACTTATCTGAATATTATATAACATGGGTGACCTGGGACCAAAATAGAAAGGAATATATTCAGAAAGGAAAGACCCATCTGGCAGTTGCTTCGTTGAACGGGCATCCATCACAGACATATCCCCTATTGGCACAAAACTATCACTTGCAAAAGGTGAATCATTATGTACCAAACCATATTTCATAACATGAGGCATGTTATCTATATGGAGAATTCTAAAAGCATATCTAATATGCTTTTTAAAACGTGCTTTATTTTCCAAAACAAAATTTGATTCTAAATCAATGCAAATATACGTTTTTTATTTAAAACATACAAATATAGTTGGTCTATTCAATAAAAATTAGTATTTTTTGATATTGTTTTAAATCCTATAAAATTGAAAATCAACTATTATATACGTTCCTATTAAGCACTTATTTCTATACCATTTAAATTCAGAACAGATATCGGGCATGCGAAACACAATAAAAAGCAAAGGAGAACGTTATCTAAGAAAGTTAGAATATGAACATAATAGGTAAATATAAAATGAAAGAAGACTTAGTATCAGTCATCATGCCTACTTATAATGCCGGCAAATTTCTTGCTGACAGCATTCAATGTATACTGAGACAAACATACGATAATTTGGAGCTTATTATAACTGACGATGCATCTACTGATAAAGATACCATTAAGATTCTGAAGGAATTTGCTCAAGCAGACAAGAGAGTAAAAATAGAACTACTCTCAGAAAACCATGGACCGGGATATGCCCGAAACGCATGTATCAAAAGAGCTGAAGGAAGATACATCGCATTCTGTGATTGCGACGACAGATGGATTCCTGAGAAACTGGAAATCCAAATCAATTACATGTCAGAAAAGAAGTGCGCTCTCTGCTGTGCAACTTATCTTATATGCAATTCTAACTATGAGACCACAGGTATCAATATTCCGCCACGCCGCATCACGTATAAAATGATAAAACGTGACAATAAAATCGGATGTCTCACAGCTATCTATGATACAAAAGCTTTGGGGAAGAAATACTATATGCCTACTATCCGCAAAAGACAGGATTGGGCTATGTTTATTCAGATTCTTCAACAA
Source organism: Segatella copri (assembly GCA_052349145.1). Lineage (GTDB taxonomy): Bacteria > Bacteroidota > Bacteroidia > Bacteroidales > Bacteroidaceae > Prevotella > Prevotella copri_V. The sequence goes on from DAWDQD010000015.1 coordinate 17,195, forward strand.
TGCAAAATATGCTACGCTTATACCAAAAAGCCTCTAGCCTACTATTGTGTAAGAAAGAATTCAGTTTCCAGGAAAAAAATGCAACTCATTCACTACAACGTAGCTGTATACGAAACCATACTGAAATTCAGCACACTGAAAGCATACTTATACTTCTTTCTGCTGTTTCTACCAAGCTATGGTTGCAAAATTCTAAAAAGAAAACTAGACTCTATACAATATATGAGCACCCTAAACGTTTTATAATAAAACATAATAGAACGAAATGAACAGAGTACAACGAAATAAGTCTACGAACATTCCATTCGAAATAGAATTAAATGATAACGTAGCTGACGAACGTTTCATTGCTGATAGCATGACAGAATTTGAAAGAAATGTAAAACGGGCGGGAGACTTTCTATTAGCTATCTTTGGCTTAATAGTTTTCTCACCTCTATTTGTTGTGTGCTATTTTCTCGTAAAAAGAGAAGATAATGGACCTGCTATCTTTAAACAAGAGAGAATCGGCCGATTCGGCAAACCTTTCTACATATATAAATTCAGAAGTATGAAAGTGGATGCAGAAAAAGATGGTCCTCAACTCTTCCAACATGAACGAGAAACTCGCATGACACGCATTGGAGCTTTTCTAAGAAGACATCATCTAGATGAACTGCCACAATTGTGGAACGTAGCCAAGGGCGACATGTCGTTTATTGGTCCACGTCCAGAACGCAAATTCTATATCGACCAGATTATGGTACATGATCCTCGGTATCGTTTTCTTTACCAAATTCGTCCAGGAGTGACTTCTTATGCCACCCTATATAACGGATATACGGATACGATGCCGAAGATGTTGAGAAGACTGAGTCTTGACCTCTACTACCTGGAACACAGATCCTGGTGGTTTGATGCCAAGATTCTGTTCAAAACTATGATGAACATCCTGTTTGGCAAAATATTTTAATGAGTAGCTACTTATACATCGTAAGCTACTGACTTTTGCATCATAAGTCCCTGACTTTCATATCGTAAGTAACTGACTTTTGCATCGTAAGTCCCTGACTTTTGCATCGTAAGTCCCTGACTTTCACATCGTAAGTCCCTGACTTTCACATCGTAAGTCCCTGACTTTTGCATCGTAAGTCTTTGATTTCCGCCTCGGAAGCAATCGACTTCCGGGTGACAGGGTGACAGAGGTGACAGGGAATTCTGAAGATTTACTCTCGCGCGGGCAGGCAGGAACTTTCGCCCTGATTTTTCCTGCCTGCCCGCGTGCGAGGCGAAATGTTGAAAAACTCGTGTCACCCTGTCACCGTGTCACCGTGAACACAGAGCAGAGAATGCGCTGTATAGCTCTCTTGCTATGGGCATAATCTCTCCTGTCTCCGCCTCCGTTGGCTTTCGGAAGTAGAGATCCGTACATTACTGTTTTTGTCGCGACGCCTCTAAAGTAGGTAATAAGGTACTAATCTGTGTCACACGGTGCAAAGATAGTAAAAATAAAATAAATGAGAGTTCCCACAGTGGGAACTCGTAAACGATAATTATTGGTTTTTAAAATCTTTTAAACGATAAAGGCTGAAAAATATATCCGATACTAGCAAGTTGCAGAAGAATTTGGAGTTGGAAGACACCTTATCTAACTGTTGGGAAGAATCATACCCAACATAGCATATTGACTATATATTGATGGTAACCATTTTTATAGAGCGCATATCGAATCAAAACTATGATGAACATCCTGTTTGGCAAAATATTTTAGACATCGAACGCCGTGAAAGGGAAAAAGACGGTTTCGTGACAGTTTTTCCATTTCACAGCTTTTAATTTGGCATTATTTATATAAAAATCTGTTTTCTCGTACAAATAGAAAAGACTCCGCAAAGGTTTTTAAAACTTTTTTTTAAGTTGATGGTAAATTTGTTGCCATTTTATTTTTTTATTTCAGTTTTTTTTAGTACCTTTGCAAACGTTATCCTGAATACAATCTTTTTACCTTAAAGAAAACTAATACCTATTGAATGTAGAGCAGTTGTCTGAGAAGATAGCTGCTCTTGTCTTTTTTATAGCTCCCCATATAATAAATACCGCAAAACATCCGTTTTTATTTATAGAAACAAGTCTTATCACTTGTATAAATCATCACGTAAGAAACAATGGAAACAGAAGTAAAGAAGATTCCTTATCTCGACCTGAAGGCTATCAATGAGCCTTACGAGAAGGAGATAAAGGATGCTATCAACAAGGTGGTCAACAGCGGATGGTATCTGCAAGGTGAAGCCGTAAAGAAGTTTGAGAAATCGTATGCACAGTTTATCGGTACTGAATACTGCATCAGCTGCGCTAACGGGACGGATGCGCTCAAGCTGATGCTGATGGGCGAACTGGCTATCGGAAAGTTGCAGAAAGGTGATGAGGTGATCGTGCCTGCCAACACTTATTTCGCTACCGTACTTGCCATCAGCAGCGTAGGACTGACTCCTGTATTGGTGGATGCCAATATCGATACATTACAGATAGATGACCAACTGATAGAAGCCCGAATCACACCGAAGACCAAAGCCATCATGATTGTTCATCTCTATGGCAAACTGGCATGGACTCCGAAGATTGCTGAAATCTGCAAGAAGCATCATCTCTTGCTTTTCGAAGACAATGCGCAGGGATTCGGATGCTCCACTACTCTAGCTAATTCTTCTGAAAAACCATCGAAAAGAAGATATACCGGAAATCTATCGGATGCTGCCGCCCACAGTTTTTATCCTAGCAAGAATCTGGGAGCATTGGGAGATGCAGGAGCTGTAACTACCAATAACAGGGAATTGGCGAAAGCCATCATGTCACTACACGAATATGGAAAGATAGAAGACGGCATCTTCAGATACCAGGGCGTCAACTCGCGCATGGATGAGATTCAGGCTGCTGTACTGAATGTGAAACTGCAATATCCTGAAAACGAACAGAAAGCGAGATACAGACAGGTACAGCTATACCTGGAGCATCTGGATGACAGCACCAAGGACAGATGCATCGCTGCGAAACTCATCTCTCCTGCTCATGAAAATGTTTTCCACGTCTTCCCTTTCCTTACCCCGAAGCGAGACCAACTGAAAGCTTTCCTGGCTGAGAATGGGGTCGGCACAAAGATTCATTACTTCCGCCCACCCTATCTGCAGCCATGCTATCCGGAAATGAATCATCTGGAATTTCCGGTAGCCAAGAGAATAGCTGACGAAGAACTGAGTCTGCCTTGCAACTCATCGCTCAACGATGAAGATATCATCAGAGTAAGCAAACTCATAAACCAGTTCTTGGCTTAAAGGTACTGCACTTTGGCACCGATAGAGAGGCCGAAGACATCCCAGAAACCGGCATTGCCGTTACGGTAGAAACGCATAAAGTAGATATCCGTTGTACCCAACTCATAGAAGAACGTAATACTCTTGATACGCTTACGTTTATTGTGCGGAATATCATACTTAAAACGTTCACCCAAGGCGATATTAGGACGGACTCTGGTAGAGAACGGATAGTAGCCGCTTTCATACTTGGTAGGCTGCTTTGTCCAGAAATCATGTCCGAACACCGTATTGAAATACAGGCTGCACTCCAGCGGTTCAAACCACCAGCCCTTACCGATATTGCGACGCCAAGGAATGAAATTCTCCTTGAGCGTCATGGTTAACTTCTCATCGTCAGAACTGAACTTCGGGATGTAGCCAAACAAGAGCTGCGTTTCCCACTGGCGGCGCTTACCATATTCCCATCCGATACCCAGCGAAATGATACCCATATTGCCACAGGTCTGAATGATTCCACTAGTAGGTATCAGTAAATCCCAGTGCTTGCGGTAACGCATAATGCGGCGGTCATATCGGGTCAGTTTGCCATCCGACAACACCAGAGTATCATGAACGATACTATCCTTCAGTTCCAACTCCTCACTTTTCCCGGTAACCTCATCGGCAGCATGAACCTGTACAGAACCTGCAGCAAGCAAAGCTCCCCAAATGAATATATGCTTAAAACTCAATAACTTCATAACGATAATCTGTTGGAGTAATGGTGAATATATAGTACTGATGCTTAGCGGCATTGGCCACCTGATAATAGATGATGCCATCGCCATAAATATCTTCTTGCTTGGTATGATGACCATGACCGTAAAGACAGCACATCAAACCTGGGAACTGATGCGTATAAAAATTGAAGACCTTAGCTACATTATTATTAAACTGCTCTGAATAAGGGGCAGCATGCATACAGACAATGGTACGCGAAAAGTCATCTGCATCTGCCTTAACCTGCTCTTCCATGAAATCGAAATTAGGTACAGGGCGGGAATAGTCGAACTCTATGGCATTGGTATTGAGGCAAACAAACTTTACCTTGCCGGCAATGAAACTGAAATCCGGATTTCCAAAGATTTTCTCATAAGCCTGGTTACCTGTTCCCAAACAGTCATGATTACCCAGCAGAGCCACGTATGGAATCTTCAGTTTCTGAAGATAGTCACGGGTCCACTGGAACTCACGGGTAGCACCAAAGTCGGTAAGGTCTCCACAATGAATCACGAAATCGAGGGAATCACTGCGGCGATTGATATCATTAACCTCACTCTTCAAATCATCCAACCACTGGTGTGAATCGCTGATCATAGCAAAACGGATTGTATCTTTCGACTTTACTGCAGCCTCAATCTTCTGAATATTGGTAACATTCAGATTTCTATCGCCGTCGATTTGCACATCATACGGATGAACATCGAAGACGGTATCGCAGGATGCCACCATACAGAGACAACAGGCAGCCAGGATATAGGAAATAATTTTATGCATTCTTGTCTTATTATCTTTAAATACTCTTTTTTATAACTCTCAAATACTACTTTTTTATAACTCTCAAATACTACTTTTTCTTCTTTTTCAACCTTGCATAGAAACCTTGCAACCTGCCTGGCTGACAACCGGCATCGAGCAGTTTCTTCAAATCACGATAGGCTTCGTCTTTTCTTCCAAGCAGAATCAGGATGTCTACATGATTGAAAGCAAAATCCTCATTACCGGCATCCAACTCCATCGCCTTGGCGTAATCAAACTCTGCCAGCTCAAGCATACCCCTCTCCTTCTCCATGCCACCTCTTGCAGCATAAGCCATCGCACTGTCAGGGTACTGCTCTATCAGACTGTTAATGCCATCGTAAGCCTCGGTATAATGCTTATCTTTCTCATTGAGCAAAGCCAGACCGAGTTGCGCCTGGAAGTTGCCAGGAACAAGTACCAGAAGATTCTGATAATCTAGACGCGCAAAGTTATAACGGAGCAACTTCTCATTGACAAAGGCACGATAGAACAAACCGGCGATATTGGTATTGTTCAGAAAGAGTACCTTATCAAGATCATCCTTGGCATATTGCCACTGCTCCAGCTGGATATTCCAAGCAGCCTTTTTCAGTCGCAGATCGATACTGTCGGGATGATATGCAAGCACTTCTGTAGCCTTGGAGAGTGAATCGCGCAAGGCTTTATTCTGAGCAGCACGCGCCTTGTCGGCCTCTACGTTCTGCGCAGATACAGATAAAGAAACCATCGATGCCAATAATAATGTATAAAAACTTTTCATGGTGCAAAGTTAAGAAGACTTTCGCAAACTGCCAAATAAAAAACTATAAAACTTATTTGAGTTTACAAAAAGAACTAAATTTCAGAAAGACAGGACAATCAACAAGAAAAGCCTTAAGAGAAAGAAACACTCCTCTTAAGGCTTTTATCAAGAAAGCATCTGGATAGAAAATTCACCCAGCGCCGAAAAATCCATTTACAGATTAAGCATTCTTAATCCAGTTAACGATCCATGCGCCAACCTCAGTTGTGCCATAGTGAGCACCGCCCTCAACCTGAATTTCAGGTGTGCGGACATTGGCATCGAGAGAAGCATCTACAGCCTTGCGGATCAAGGCACCCTCCTCGTTCAAACCGAAGTGCTCCAACAACATAGCTGCAGAAAGAATCTGAGCTACTGGGTTAGCCAGGTTCTTGCCAGCTGCCTGTGGCCATGAACCATGAACAGGCTCGAACAATGGTGTGTGCTCACCGAGAGAGCTAGATGGCTGCAAGCCCATAGAACCGGTGATGCAAGAAGTCTCATCGGTCAGGATATCACCGAAGGTATTCTCTGTAACGATGACATCGAAGAATGTAGGCTCAGTCAATACGCGCATAGAAGCGTTGTCGATGAACATATAATCGGTGTTTACCTCAGGATACTGTGGCTCCATCTCCTTGGCAATCTGACGCCAGAGACGAGAAGATGCCAATACGTTTGCCTTATCTACTACTGTCAAGTGCTTGTTGCGCTTCATGGCAAACTCAAAAGCTACCTTCAGGATGCGCTCAATCTCAGGACGGGTATAGATATCTGTATCGTATGCCTTATCGTTATCCTGATACTTCTCACCGAAGTACATACCGCCAGTCAACTCGCGGATAACTACGAAGTCAGCACCCTTCAGGAGTTCATCCTTCAATGGTGACTTGTGGAGCAGGCAATCGAATGTGGCTACTGGGCGAACATTGGCGAAGAGGCCCAACTTCTTACGCATAGCGAGCAAGCCCTGCTCAGGACGAACCTTGGCTGTAGGGTTGTTGTCGAAACGTGGGTCACCAACGGCTGCGAAGAGTACAGCATCAGCATCCATACAAGTTTTGAAGGTCTCCTCTGGGAATGGATCACCTACCTCGTCGATAGCGTGAGCGCCGCAGATAGCCTCGTTGTAAGTAAACTCGTGGTTGAACTTCTCTGCAATGGCCTGCATAACTGCTACGCCCTGCTTCATAATCTCTGGTCCGATACCATCACCGGCGAGAACTGCAATGTTTAATTTCATCTTATCTGATTTTTTAATTGTTTATTTTTTGAATGATTAAAGCTTTTGCCCTTACAGGGCGCATTGCTAAATGCTATCTTATACCCAGGGTGTTACCCTGGGCTAGGAGCTTCTGCCCCTTCAGGGCGTGCTGCTGAATAGAAACCTTCGGAGATATTTTCGTAATCTTCGGAGATAATTCTGTAATCTTCGGAGATAATTCTGTAATCTTCGGAGATATTTCCGTAACCTTCGGAGATAATTTCATAATCTTCGGAGATAATTTCGTAATCTTCGGAGATATTATTCCATATCCAGATTTCGAGGCGATACAGCCTGATCATCGCTCTTATCTGCCTCATACATATTAATCATCTTCAGCGTTGCCTTGATAGCGGCTTCTGTCTGGTCGGCATCCAAGCCTCGGGTACGCCAGATATGGTCACCTTCACGCCAGGTGATGACGGTCTGAACGAGAGCATCGGTACGACCACCAGGTGGGATGGTTACCTGATAGTTGTCGAGCTTAGGGAAGGTCTTGCCGAGCTTCACCTTGTAGATGTTGCGGAGGGCTTTCACGAAAGCATCATACTGACCATCACCGGAGCTCTGGTCTTCATACTCCTTACCCTCTATTTCTACCTTTACACTGGCTATAGGCTTCAAACCGTATGAAGTTGATACCATGTAACTTACCAGTTTCACCTTATCCTCTGGAGCTCCATGCTTCAATACATCACTCACGATGTATGGCAGGTCGTCCTGGGTTACCAGTTCCTTGCGGTCGCCGAGTTCTGTGATTCGCTTGGTCACCGCCTTGGTCTGCTCAGGCGTCAGTTCCAATCCCAGTTCATTGAGGTTCTGCACGATATTCGCCTTGCCAGAGTTCTTACCCAACGCATACTCACGATGTCTGCCGAAACGCTCAGGTACCAGGTCGTTGCAATAAAGCTTGTCCTTGTTGTCACCATCGGCATGCACACCAGCTACCTGGGTAAAGACGTTGTCTCCTACTACCGGAGTATTCGGAGCCACGGCAATGCCACTATATCCTTCAACCAATCGGGAAATATCGTTCAGACGGTCTTCCTTAATATTGGTCTTTGCCTCGAACATGTCTTTCAGAATCACCTGAACACTTGCCAATGGTGCATTGCCACAACGCTCACCCAGACCATTCACGGTAACGTGAAGACCCTTGGCGCCGCTCAATACGGCAGCCAGCGAGTTGCTCACAGCCAGATCGTAGTCGTTATGGGCATGGAAGTCGAAGTGAGAATTCGGATAACGGCGCACCATCTGGCGCATATACTCCACACACTGCAATGGGTTCAGAATACCCAACGTATCAGGAAGAAGGAAGCGCTTGATAGGCAGTTTTACCAACTCATCCATCATCATGAAGAGATAGTCACGACTGTCACGCATACCGCTCGACCAGTCCTCCAAATAGAGATTCACGGTGAATCCCTTGCTCAAAGCATAGTCGATGGTCTGCTTAATATGAGCGAGATGCTCCTCAGGCGACATCTTGAGTTGCTGGGTGCAGTGCTTGTAGCTACCCTTAGCCAAGAGGTTGATGACATGACCGCCGCATTCAGCAATCCAATCCACACTCTTGTTGTTATCCACGAATCCCAATACCTCAACGGAATCCAGTTTACCTATAGTCTTAGCATAACGGCAAATTCGAGCGACAGCATCCTTTTCACCTTCTGACACACGCGCTGAAGCCACCTCAATGCGATCTACATTGATGTCGTGCAACAGCATTCTTGCTATCATCAACTTCTCGTGAGGAAGGAAACTGACACCATTGGTCTGCTCGCCGTCGCGCAGCGTGCAGTCCATGATCTCAATCTCCTTGATGCGGGAATTATCTCTCTTTGCGTTAACGTTCATAATTACTTGTTTTTAGCTTCCCAAGCCTCAACCTTGTCGCGGTTCTGAACGAGGAAGTCTACATCGTCCAAACCATTCTCCAAACAGTGTTTCTTGTAGCCGTTGATTTCGAAGTGCTCGCTCTTGCCGGTAGCAAGATTGGTCACGGTCTGGTTAGGAAGATCTACCTTTACCTCTGTCTTGTGATCCTTGTCGATGCTCTCGAAGAGTTCTTTCAGGAATTCCTCGCTTACTACTACTGGCAATACGAGGTTGTTCAACTCGTTGTTCTTGTGGATATCAGCAAAGAAAGAGCTGATGACTACACGGAAGCCTGCACCTGCGATAGCCCAGGCAGCGTGCTCACGGGAAGAACCGGAGCCGAAGTTCTTGCCAGCTACGAGGATGACACCACTGTAAGATGGGTCGTTCATCACGAAGTCTGGCTTTGGAGTTCCGTCGGCATTGTAGCGCCAGTCGCGGAAGAGGTTGTCGCCCATGCCCTCTTTATCGATGGCCTTGAGGAAACGGGCTGGGATGATCTGGTCAGTATCTACATTCTCCAAAGGAAGAGGAATGCAGCTTGATGTAATTACATTGAATTTCTGTTTCATTTCAATTTAACATTTAACATTGAACACTTAACATTACATAAACTCTCTTGGGTCGGTAATCTTACCAGTGATAGCGGCAGCAGCTGCTACGTATGGGCTGGCAAGGATGGTGCGGGAACCTGGTCCCTGACGACCCTCGAAGTTACGGTTGGATGTACTTACAGAGTACTTGCCTGCCGGAATCTTATCATCGTTCATTGCCAGGCAGGCAGAGCATCCAGGCTGACGGATTTCGAAGCCGGCAGCCTCAACAATCTTATCAATTCCCTCTTCACGTATTTGTTTATCAACCAACCATGAACCTGGTACAAGCCAAGCAGTTACGCCATCTGCCTTTTTCTTTCCTTTAACAAGAGAAGCGAAAGCACGGAAGTCTTCAATACGACCATTGGTACATGCGCCCAAGAATACATAATCGATAGGATGACCCTCGAGTTTCTCGCCTGGCTGGAAACCCATGTAGTTGAGGCTCTTCTTGAAACCAGCCTGCTCTTCCTCAGGAATCTCATCGAGAGTTGGGATATTCCCGGTAATGCCGATACCCATACCTGGGTTGGTACCATAGGTGATACGTGGTTCGATATCCTTGGCGTCGAAAGTCAACTCCTTGTCGAATACAGCATCATCACCACTCTTCAAGGTCTTCCAGTAAGCCACAGCCTTGTCCCACTCTTCACCCTTAGGTGCATATTCACGACCCTTGATGTACTCGAATGTTGTCTCATCAGGAGCTACGAAACCACCACGGGCACCCATCTCGATAGAGAGGTTACAGAGGGTAAGACGACCTTCCATAGACATATCCTTCACTACATCGCCACTGTACTCAACGAAGTAACCGGTAGCACCTGAAGTAGTGAGCTGGCTCATCAGATAGAGAGCAACGTCCTTGGCAGTAACGCCCTTGCTGAGCTTACCGTTAATGCTGATACGCATAGACTTTGGCTTGCTCTGGAGAATACATTGTGAAGCCATCACCATCTCCACCTCAGAAGTACCGATACCGAAAGCTACGGCACCCATGGCACCATGGGTAGAAGTATGAGAGTCACCGCAAACGATGGTCATACCAGGAAGAGAAAGACCCTTCTCAGGACCAACCACGTGGATGATACCATTATCCTTTGTGTTCATGGCAAAGTGAGTAACACCGAAATCAGCGGTATTCTTTGCCAAGGTATCTACCTGCTTCTTTGAGATAGGATCCTCGATTGGTTTATCCTGATCGTGGGTTGGAGTATTGTGGTCAGGCATACAGAAAATCTGGTCTGGACGGAACATCTTGAGTCCGCGTGCTCGCATACCAGCGAATGCCTGAGGTGATGTTACTTCGTGACAGTAGAGACGGTCGATGTAAAGCTGTGTAGGACCGTCCGGAACAATCTGGACAACGTGCTTGTCCCAAATCTTGTCGAATAATGTATTCATAATATCTTGTTTGTTATATATTTATCTGAATTAATTTTATCTTACCTTGAACTTGTTGATACAATCGATGTAAGCCTCAACAGAAGCCGTAACGATGTCGGTATCTGCACCGAAGCCATAATATACATGACCATCGTATTCCACCTGCATGTGAACCTTGCCCACATCATCAGAGCCCTTGTCGATAGCCTGGATGGTGAACTCCTTGAGGTTCATCTCCTTGGTGATGACCTTCTTGAGAGCATTGATAGCAGCATCTACCGGACCATTACCAGATGATGCAGCCTCAAACTTCTGACCTGCAATATCAAGACCGATACTTGCCACGCTCTTCACGCCCTTACCTGTAGTAACCTGCAACCAGTCGAGCTGAACACCATGCTTATCAGCAGAATCAGCACCGGCAAGCATCAAAACATCCTCATCGGTAACTTCCTTCTTCTTATCAGCCAGTTGGAGGAACTTCTTGTAAATCTTGTCGAGCTTCTCCTCATCATTAATCTCTACGCCATTGACATGGAGACGGTACTTCAATGCAGCACGACCAGAACGGGCTGTCAATACGATAGCATTGTCATCCAATCCCACATCCTTAGGATCAATGATTTCGTAAGTCTGAACATTCTTCAAGACACCATCCTGATGGATACCGGAAGAATGAGCAAATGCATTGCGACCCACGATAGCCTTGTTTGGCTGGACAGGCATATTCATCAGGCTGCTCACCATGCGTGAGGTAGGAATAATTTTAGTGGTATTGATGTTGGTATCAATATTGATATGCTTGTGACACTTCAGAATCATGGCAATCTCTTCGAGCGAAGTATTACCTGCACGCTCACCGATACCATTGATGGTAACCTCAACCTGGCGTGCACCATTCAAAACACCCTGCAGGGTATTGGCAGTAGCCATACCGAGGTCGTTATGACAGTGGGTAGAAAGGCGTGCCTTGTCAATGCCATCAACATGCTCCATGAGATACTTGATTTTGTCACCATATTCATCAGGCAGACAATAACCTGTAGTATCAGGAATGTTCACTACAGTAGCACCCGCCTTGACAACAGCCTCTACGACACGAGCCAGATACTCATTATCGGTACGGCCTGCATCCTCAGCATAAAACTCTACGTCCTCAACATACTTTTTAGCATACTTGACAGCAGCTACAGCACGTTCGATGATTTCCTCGCGGGTAGAATTGAACTTATACTTGATATGACTGTCGCTGGTACCGATACCGGTATGGATTCTCTTATGCTTGGCATACTGCAAAGCCTCAGCAGCACAATCAATATCTTTTTCTACGGCACGGGTAAGTGCACAAATAGTAGGCCAGGTTACAGCCTTAGAGATTTCTACCACTGAATTGAAGTCGCCCGGACTTGATATTGGAAATCCAGCCTCAATGACATCCACGCCCAACTGCTCCAGTTGCTTTGCCACCTGAATCTTCTCAACTGTGTTCAACTGACATCCCGGAACCTGTTCGCCATCGCGGAGGGTCGTGTCGAAAATGTATAATCTGTCACTCATATCTTTAAAATTTTAAATTTACACCTTATTATATATAAGAGCTACACATTCAGAACGCACTACGTTTATATAGCAATCCGTGCAGAAGCATCAGATAAAGTAAAAAGCCTTTCCCCACTCCATAAACGGAAGTGTAGAAAGGCTTTTAATATCTTAAGCGATGAACTATACGCACACCTTATCACTTCCGCCCACAAACTGCAGTCGAAGTCGAATAATAATGCTTGTAATGTTCAACAATGTTGTTCTCATATCTATCTTATTATGTTATATTCTTAAATTCGCATGCAAAGGTAACACTTTTATTTGATACTAGCAAACAATTTATAACTTTTTTAATAGAAATGATAACAAATTCCTATAATCTTATGGATTTTTTACCCAAAAACGTTAATCCTGTGCAAGAATTTGGCGAAAAAGCCAGTTTTTGAGTGAAAAAATTGACAAACTCTAACCTTAGAAAGGCAGATTCTCTGCAGGCGGCGGTGGTAGCGGACTACCATCCTGCCCTCCGCCATTCATTCTAGAGCCTACAATCTCACCACCTTCTTCGACAGGTGCTGCTGCAGCATCCTGCGGATCCTGGAATCGGGTAAATTCTCCACGGAAGTTCAGGAGAACATCTCCAACAGAGCCCTTACGGTGCTTGGCAATGATAATCTGTGCCATACCATGAAGGTCATTACCCTTTTCATCCTGATAAATGTGATAATATTCCGGGCGGTGAACGAAAAGCACCATATCGGCATCCTGCTCGATGGCACCGGATTCACGGAGGTCACTCAACTGAGGTCGCTTTCCTTCCAAACCCTCACGGTTCTCTACATTACGGGAGAGCTGCGAAAGAGCAAGCACAGGAATATTCAGCTCTTTGGCAATACCTTTGAGCGAACGGGAGATGGTAGATACCTCCTCCTGACGGCTACCAAACTTCATACCATTGGCATTCATCAGCTGGAGATAGTCAATCATCAACAGTTTAACACCCTTTTCCCTTACCAGTCGGCGCGCCTTGGTACGGAGTTCGAAAACAGAAAGACCAGGCGTATCATCAATATAAATAGGTGCACCTGTCAGTTTTCTCAGTTTTTTATCCAACCGTTCCCATTCTGGCTGTTCCAATTGTCCGTTCAGTATTTTTTTACCCGAAATCTCGCAAACATTCGAGATGAGTCGGTTCACCAACTGAACGTTATTCATTTCCAGAGAGAAGAATCCGATAGGCACATCATAATCTACCGCCACATTCTTGGCAATACTCAATGCAAAGGAAGTCTTACCCATGGCAGGACGACCGGCAATTATCACAAGGTCGGACGGTTGCCAACCTGATGTTATATCATCCAATCCACGATAACCCGTAGGAATACCGGTAAGACCACCCGAGTTCTGAGCGGCGCGCTGCAAGATGGCAACGGCCTCCTTTACAACCGGCTCAATCTGTGTATAATCCTGCTTCATATTGTTCTGCGAAAGCTGGAAGAGTTCACCTTCAGCTTTCTGCATCAGTTCATCCACATCCACACCTTCTTCATACGCCATCGTCTCGATGTCGCCGGCATAATGAATCAGCTGGCGCTGCATATATTTCTGCGCCAGGATACGGGCATGCGACTCTACATGGGCAGCCGAAGCCATGCCTGCAGAAATATCCATGAGATATTGTGCTCCTCCCACCTTATCCAGTTCGCCAGTCTTGGCTAACTGATCGGCAAGAGTCATGATATCCACAGGCCGTTCCTCCATGTTCATCACCTGGATAGCCTGATATATTCTCTTATGACGCGGGTCATAAAAAGTATCCGGCTTGAGCAACTCCGACACCACCGAAAAGGCATCAGAATCTATCATCAAGGCACCGAGTACCGCCTGCTCCACATTCACAGCCTGCGGCTGCAAATGGGCGTAGGTTGGATCTATCTGTACCTTATTCTTATTTTTATTATTCTCCGCCATCGTTATTGTTTTTTCCTTTCCTCGAAAACTTTTTTTGTTATAAATTCCAATTCTATAGGCGCAATACCACGATTATCGAGCCAATCTCCCATCTCGAGCAGGCCGAATGCATCTATATCTTCCTTAGGGGAAAAAGCTGCATGACCAGATGCTTCATTCAAAAATCTGATAGCTGCAGTTCCTCCCTTTTTCACGAGAACGCAGAGTCCATAATAGAAAAATTTCATAGACTCCCATCTGTGGTTTTGTGGCTTGGAAACTTTGCTCACCATCGCAGATAACATTTTCATGAACATGCGTTCCTTATCAGCCTTATCCATATCTGTCATGTCAGAATTCAATATATCCCTGATTTCATTATCATCACTATTTTGCAGATAAGGTTCTATTAAAGCCATTGCATGGTCAATGTTTTTATCGCCTTCCGATTCAGAAAAGAGCAAAGAGAAAGCCAGTCTGCATTCAACCTGTTCTTCCTTAGGATACTGTTCATCCATCTGGAAAGCCCATTCCAAAGCCTCTTTATAATGATGGAGTTTCAATAAGAGATCGGTCTTTTTCAGCTTGAGCTTAAACTGCTTACTCTCATCTGATTCTTCTTTAATCAAGCAATTCAATGTTATTAAAGCCGCCGGGTCTTTTATCTCTTCTTCTATTTCTAATTTCAACTCCGTGGCAGCCTTATAAGTTGGGCTTGTTTTCTTAATCACATAGAGATGTTCAAGCGCTTCATCATATTTTTCCTCCGATTTGTATGCCAATGCAAGCATCATATGCTCTTCGTCGGTATATTTTTCCAGATTACGCAAAATCTTGCTAACAAAGGCATAGTCACCTCTTTTAGCAGAGAAACGGGCCAGCGACAGGCGATACTTGTCATATTCCGGTTTAGCAAACAGTCCCGTAGTAAAGAAAGGAATTTCCTTCTGCACTTCGAAAGGATTATCAAATGCCTTCCTCATTGGAGAGAGAGTATAGAATCGGTAGAGGTCCTGCACATAGCGATGACGAACCCTAATGGCACGTTTCTTCTTTTCCTCTTCAGAGAGATTCTCTTCATGTTCCATTACCGAATCAAGCAGTGTGACATTTTCAGGATCCTTTGCTTCTGTAGAATCAGTCTCATCCTCTACTGGCTCTTCGGTATTCTGCTCTTTTTCCTCCTCATCTTCTTCGTCATAAAAAACAGGACCAGACACCATATTTTCCGGGGTAACATCCAATGATTCAATAAATTCCTTAGATGTATTATTCAATGAAAGAATGATGCTATACAGATCGGTATCACACATAGAGGCGCCTCTCAAGAGATTGTTGATGAAATTGCGATGCTGTTTCATCGTAGCCCGAACATTCTTGAGCGTAGAATTACGGACATAGAAAGGAACAAACCAATTATAGAGTGAATGGAAATGACCGAAGCTCTTCTGGTTGGCAAACTGATGATAATAGACATCAACTCCTATATCTTCTGAATTTAACATATAGTCGAAGGCTCCCTTAAGGGCATCATCAGGATTCTCCCCATCTGCAGAGAAGCAATTAAGTCCCAATTCACCCGTTTGGTCTATCTTTTCTGCCAAATCCTGAGTAAAAGAAGTGAACATGGTCTTCACCACAGAATGCATCATCTCCTTGCTATCCTTTTTACTTGTAAGACATAGACGCATCTGGCGTTGGAGATCAACACAGGCTGCCAAAAATTCATCATCCATGATCAAGCCAGCAGCAGAATCCCAATATTTCTGTTTTTCACCCGAATTGGTTATTGCACAGAAAACGAAACCCACCAAAGCTCGCTGGCGAACACTGCAAGTACTGTCGTCAGACTTGATTAAGCGCATCAAGACTGCAAGTCTAGGGGCATCAAAGAATACAGAGCATGACAATGAAACTGCCGAAACTATCATATTGATGGTGTATGGATCTACCAAATCGGAAGCGATGATATCAAGAATATTCTTGACAAAATCATCATTCCATTCTTCAGTTGTCAAAATATAAGAAAACACCATATTGCGATAGGCATTAAGCTGCTCTTGTATCTTTTGTCTTTCCTCGTCTATCTGTTCTTCAGACAAGTCTACCCTCAAATTTAGCATAGCTTCATCTGTAGCAAATTTCTCAAAGGTTTCCTGTACCTCATCAAAACTTGTCAGATTCTGAGCTCTTTTGCAAAGTGCAACAAATGTAGACTCATTAGCCAAAATCCATTCGTGGCGCATTTTACTATAGAGCGTGTCTATATCCATATCCAAATCTGAAGCAAGATCATAAAGTTCCCGATGTTTAAGTTTGCCATCTATATAATCATGATATAAAGCATCATATCTTTGTTCAATTTCCGCTATTCCAGGCAGACATGGCTCCAAACCCACTTCCTGGTCAATAATCTTGCGAATTGCCTCTATTCTGGATATCATAGTGACATTTTCATGCGAAAACTTTGTCCAGCTAAAATCTTCTTTTTTCATAAGCCGCTTATTTTTGTGCTACAGCCAGGTCACGACGTCTTGGTTCCATAGCGTGTTCATATTTAAGTTTTGGAAGATTACTGATGGTTTTAGCATCGGCACCCGTATATTTTGTGATGATACTTGCATAATGCTGTACCCCACGACTGTTTATGCTATCAACAGCAATATTATACGCCTTGATAAACTTGGCAACCTGGTCTTTACGGCGCGGCTCTGAAAGTATTTTCTTGCGGAAAGCAACAACACCTAACTGCAAGTTCTTATCTCTGCTGTCAAAGAGTTTTACATGCTGTTCAAGTCGGGCTTTGGTAGCTTGAGGTTCTGGCAGCAACATGGCATCCATCTCGTTGTTAAGCAACATACGCAGACGGATGTTCAAATCGTTGATTTGAACCTTATAAGCATCATATTTAGGCTTACCGCTATCGATTGCTAAAGTAGCCAGATAATCAGTTGCAGAGTAGCGGGTCATTGCCACCATCTTATCTGACAGTTGTTTCAGTTCGGATATACGCGAACGCTTATTGGTGATAAACTGCCAATAAAGATTGGTAGAAATAGGGTACGTCAAAGCAGTACCTCGTTTCTCTATATGATGAGCACGAATCAGATCGGTCACGGCTCCCTCTACGCGCTTGCGCTCGATAGCAGTATCACAATCCATTTGTGCAGTATATCTACGCAAATGTACGTCTACACCTTGCTGCTGGAAGATACTGTCATCACATGCCAGAAAGATTGGCAGGCAGTCCATTGTTGGCATCACCGCTATCTTCAGCGCAGCACGGTCTAGGCTATCCAATCTAGCCTTTTCCTTCTTGCTCAAGCGATGACGTTCTGCTTCCGACTTGCCACATCCTGCAAATCCTATAGTCAGCAAGAGCATCAAGGCTGTAAACGTTTTGAACTTATTCATTATCTATCCTTTAATCATTTGTTATTCTACATAGAGAACCAATCCCTTCAAATATTCACCTTCCGGATGATAAATATTGATAGGATGGTCGGCAGGCTGGTGCAACTGGTGCAAGATGCGAACCTTTCTTCCAGCCTGCGCTGCAGCAGTAAACACAGCATTGCGGAACTGATCCTTCGTAACCACCTGAGAGCAACTGAAGGTAAAAAGAATGCCGCCCTTCTTAATACGCTGCAAGCCCTTTACGTTCAGGCGGGTATAGCCCTTCAACGCATTGCGTAAAGCCGCACGGTGCTTGGCAAAAGCAGGAGGATCAAGAACAATCAGATCATACTGCTGGTCATGTTCATCAAGATACTTGAAGGCATCTTCGCAGATAGCCTCATGGCGTGCATCTCCAGGGAAATTGAGCGCAATATTCTCATTGGTCAATTCTATCGCCTTGGCACTGCTGTCTACGGAGTGAACAGCCTTAGCCCCGCCTCTCATCGCATAAACAGAAAAGCCGCCGGTATAGCAGAACATGTTGAGCACGCTCTTACCCTTGGCATAATGCTCGAGCAGCGAACGGTTCTCACGCTGATCTACGAAGAAACCCGTTTTCTGACCACGCAACCAGTCGATATGGAATTTCAGTCCATTCTCGACAGCAACATCGTCAGCATCACCTCCCAGTATAAAGCCATTTTCCTGTCTGAGGTCAGCCTTATATGGTAAGGTTGTCTCACTCTTATAGTAGATATTCTCCAGTGCTTCGCCCATCACCTTCTTCAAAGCTTTGGCTATCTCCATGCGGCAAACATGCATACCCACACTGTGAGCCTGCATGACAGCAGTAGGACCATAGCAGTCGATAACAAGTCCCGGCAAGTTATCGCCCTCACCATGGACCAAGCGATAAGTAGTATTGGATGAATTACCGGCAATACCCAAAGCGAGTCTCATCTTATATGCCGAATCCAATCTGGCACACCAGTACTCCTCATCAATCTCAATATCTCTAAAAGAAAGAACACGTACAGCGATAGAACCGATCTGATAATGACCTATAGCAATGAATTCACCACTACGGGTAAACACTCTCACAATGTCGCCCTCCTCTATGCCCTCATCCATTGTCTGGATAGCACCCGAGAAGATCCATGGATGAAAACGCTTGAGCGATTCTTCCTTACCTTTCTTTAAATATACGCTTTTATACATATTTTATATATGAAGTTTCTTACGATTATCAATTTCTATTCCTTACCACCTTATATCATACCCTGAGTTCATCGAGCTCGTAATCGCCTGTAGTAGACAAACGCTTAAATTCCTCATACAGATTAATGCAGCACCAGGCATCTGTAGCTGCATAGAGAGCCTGCGATTCCTTCAAATCGCTAGCCTCCCAATTGCTCAACCGTTGCGCCTTGCTGATTTTCTGGTGAAACAGGTTAGCATACAGTTTCTGCAGACTCATGTCTGCGATACCAAAGTTCTTAGCAACATCCTGCAACTCGATAAAGTAACCAGCCTTAAAAACAGCTCGCTTATGGAGCTGCAGCAAGTCATCGTGCCAGGAAAGTCCTACTTTTGGCACGGTGGTATCTTCGAGCAAGCGAATGATGGCAGGAGTCATGCCCGTATGATGCAGGCGGAAGAGATAACATGTATCATGTGTACTCACCTGCAACAACGAAACATGGTAAGCCTGACCACGCTTGAATGATGGGCGCGTTTCAGTATCCACGCCCAGTATATAATGGCTAAGTAGGTCATTAACAGCCGCTTCTGTATCTTCAGGCTTGTCAACGACTACGATTTTGCCAGGAAACAAAGCTCTTGGCAAATTCGTGATTGCCGCCTTGTCGAAACTAGTGAAAATAATCTTCATTATGCTTTTTATTCTTTACAAGTTGCAAAATTAGAAAAAAAAGATGAGAAAAAGAATTGTTTTCTCAATTATTTTCGCTAATTTTGCAGATAAATTATTCAAAAATATATAAAATGGCTAAAAAAAGAACTGAAAAAAAGACCAAAACCTTTAGCGAAGCTATTGGTTTACAGTATATTTTCAACAATACTATCACTGACTTTTTCATAGGATTAGCCTTGGTAGTCATTGCTGTGGTTATCATCATCGCTATGATCTCCTTTCTCAACACAGGAGCCAATGACCAGAGTTTGCTCGAAAATCTGAAGCCGGGCGAATGGACCAACACGGAAAAACAGTTTCAGAACTACTGCGGATCCTGGGGAGCCATTGTATCCTATTGGCTCATTGTCATCAATTTCGGATTTCCAGCCTTCTTGCTCCCATTCTTTGTCATCATGGTGGGATTGCAGATGATGCATGCCTACAAGCTGAACCTGTGGAAATGGTTCTTCTGCATGATTGTGATCATGCTATGGATGTCGGTAACCTTTGCCAAGTTCATCGCACCTATCATGCCAAGCCTTATCTTCAATCCGGGCGGAAAGCACGGACTCTATGTCGTGCAGAATCTGGAGAACATCATGGGTCCTCCAGGACTTACTGCCATTCTTTTCTTCGTGGCGGTAGCATTCCTCACCTATCTCACCACTGAAACCATTACGGTAATCAGAAAAGCACTCAACCCTATCGGTTATATATCAAATAAGGTGAAATTTGAGATTACTAACCATGGAAAGAACAGGAAAGATACGGAAGCTATCGACGAGGTATACGCCAGCGCAGCATATGGTGCTGGCACTGAGGATAAGAAAGAAGAATATAAGGAAGAAGAACCTGCCAAAGTCATCGACCTGAATCTGGATCCGGACCAGACTTTCGCAACCCCGGACATACCTTCTACGTCTGTTGAACCAGAGGCAGACGGACCGGAAGCTACAGGAACAGAAGGTGATACAGAAAAAGATGAAACCATCGCTATAGCCAACGGCACGCAGAACGAGAATATGTCACTCATTGCACGTCAGCGCGAACTCCGTACAAAACGGGCTGAACAGGAAGCATTGGAAAAGCAAGCTGCCGAGGCTGCTGCAGCTTCTGAGCATATAGGTATGGACATCTCTGTAGCCACAGCCGACGAGAAGGCTACAGGCAATACCTTGAGCAATGCAGAAGTACTGAATACTCCAATCAATCCGAAGGAGCCGTTCACCAGATATAAATATCCGGTACTCAACCTTCTGAAGAAGTATGAGGATGACGGCGTATCCATCGATGAGGAAGAGCAGCGCGCCAACAAAAACCGCATCATCGAGGTGCTGGGCAACTTTGGCGTACAGATCAAAACCATCCGTGCTACGGTTGGTCCTACCATCACACTCTACGAAATCCAGCCTGCAGAAGGCGTACGTATCTCTAAGATCAAGAATCTGGAAGATGACATCGCCTTGAGTCTGGCAGCTCTCGGCATCCGTATCATCGCTCCTATCCCAGGTAAGGGAACCATCGGTATTGAGGTACCTAACGCAAAGGCGAACATCGTTAGTATGGAAAGTACTTTAAACTCAAAGAAATTCCAGGAAACCAAGATGGAGTTACCTATCGCTTTGGGTAAGACCATTACCAACGAAGTGTTTATGGTTGATTTGGCAAAGATTCCTCACCTGCTTGTTGCGGGTGCTACCGGACAGGGTAAATCTGTAGGTTTGAATGCCATCATCACCTCTTTATTATACAAGAAACATCCAAACGAACTCAAACTGGTTCTCATCGACCCTAAGAAGGTGGAGTTTAGCGTCTACTCCCGTATTGCCAACAAGTTTATGGCTGCGCTTCCTGATGAGGAAGAACCTATCATAACCGATGTAACCAAGGTGGTTAGAACCCTGAACAGTCTGTGTGTACTGATGGATAGCCGTTACGACTTGCTCAAAAAGGCAGGAGCCCGTAACATCAAAGAATACAACCAGAAGTATATCAACCACAAGTTGAAGTTGACAGATGGACATGAGTATATGCCATACATCGTGGTGATTATAGATGAGTTCGGTGATCTGATCATGACAGCCGGCAAGGAAGTAGAACTTCCTATTGCCCGTATCGCCCAGCTGGCACGTGCCGTGGGTATCCACATGATTATTGCCACCCAGCGTCCTACAACCAGCATCATCACGGGTAATATCAAGGCTAACTTCCCTGGCCGTATCGCCTTTAAGGTTACATCTGCCATCGACTCAAAGACCATTCTTGACCGTACAGGAGCCAACCAGCTGATTGGTCGTGGTGATATGCTCTATCTCTGCGGCAATGAACCTGTCCGTGTACAGTGCGCCTTTGTTGATACACCTGAAATCGAGCGCATCAACGAGTATATCTGCGAACAGCCTGGCCCTATCGAACCTATGGAGTTGCCAGAACCAGCTAATGATGAAGGAAGCGCAGGTGGAAGCGGCAGCATCAGTGCCCGCGAACTGGATCCGTTCTTCGAAGAGGCAGCCCATGCGATTGTTCTTTCGCAGCAGGGTTCTACCAGCATGATACAGCGCCGGTTCAGTATTGGCTATAACCGTGCAGGACGATTAATGGACCAGATGGAAGCTGCAGGCATCGTAGGTGCAGCACAGGGCAGCAAGCCTCGTGAGGTACTGATACAGGATGAAAACCAGCTTAATAATCTGTTAATGGCACTTCGAAACTCTTAATTTTAGTAAATAACTAAGGGTATGAAAGAAGATAATATTGGAAAAGGTTAAATTATTAAACCCTGAAGCTGTGAAAACGTCTAAGAGAGAAAAGACGTTTTTACGGCTTTATGATAGAGTATGAAATTTTAGAAGACATAATATAACATAGAATTTTAAAAGAAAGGAAAAGATAAAAATGAAAAAGATTTTAGCATTGGCTTTCGTTGCAATGATGAGCATCGGAGCCATGGCACAGACAGCGCAACAGGTACTTGATAAGACCGCTGCCGTTATTGGCAACAAAGGTGGAGCTAGCGCCAACTTCAATATGAGCAGTTCTAAGTATGGATCAGCAAGCGGCAGTATTGCCATCAAAGGCAACAAGTTTAACGCCCGTACCCCGCAAGCCATCGTCTGGTTCAACGGCAAGACCCAGTGGACTTATCTAAAGAAAACCAACGAGGTGAATGTCAGCAACCCTACACAGGCTCAGCAGATGTCCATGAACCCTTATACCTTTATTAATATATATAAGACTGGTTATAAGTCAACGCTCAAGACAGCAGGCAGTAACTATGTAGTACATCTCGTTGCCAATAACCAGAAACGTTCTGTAGCCGAAATGTATATCACCATCAACAAAAAGACACATATTCCATCAGTTGTCAAGATGCGACAGGGCAATACCTGGAGTACCATCACGGTAAGTAACTTCAGAGCCAGGAGCGTTTCTAACAGCACATTCAATTTCAACAGCAAGGAATGTCCAGGAGCTGAAGTCATCGACCTGAGATAATTGCCTGAAAAATCGTATAAAGTTTATTTTAAATAAGATTCCCCGCCACAACACTCCGATAGCGTGACGGGGAATTACTTTTTCCAAAAGGGTTTTAGTATCAATAATTTCCAAAAGCGAATCATAGACTCTCCCTTTTTGCACAACAAATCTTAAAACAACTATGCAATTGTAAAATATTCAAAAATACTTTGGAATTTTTGCAAAAACATTTGGCAGATACAAAAGAATTGGTTATCTTTGCATTAAGAAATTATAAAAACAAGTAATTATGAAGCAGACAGAAGCCTATCAAAGACTCGTGGAGAAAGGTATCCGACCATCACTCCAGCGTATTGCCATTATGGATTGGCTCATCAAGCATCCCACTCATCCAACTATCGAGGATGTGTACAAAGGATTAGCCGAGAGTATCACAACATTGAGCAAGACAACCGTTTACAACACACTCAGAATGTTGAGTGAGCACAATGCGGCCCAGATGATCACAATCAATGAACATCGCGTATGTTATGATGGAAATATTAAAAGCCATGTTCACTTCTATTGCAGAAATTGTGGCAAGGTAATTGACTTTTTCGGCGAACCTGCTCCAACGGTGGAACCAGGAAAGGAAATTGAAGGAAACATCATATTGGAAGAACAGCTCTACTACAGAGGAATCTGTGCAGAATGCGCTAAAAAAGGTGTAAAGTCACCTCTCACAGAGACTGTTCACTAATTCTAAAGACAATAATTATACAACAATATTTAAAACAAAAACATTATGAAGAAAAAGTTTATTTGCACCGTTTGCGGTTACATTTACGAAGGTACAGAAGCACCAGAGAAGTGCCCTATCTGCAAGGCTCCAGCCAGCAAGTTCAAAGAGATGGAAGATGCAGTAGATGACGATATGACATTTGCTACTGTTCACGTTCTCGGTCAGGCATTTAAGGATGGCGTTAATGAAGACGTTATCAAGGGTTTGAAGGACCATTTCAATGGTGAGTGTGGCGAGGTAGGTATGTATCTTGCTATGGCACGCCAGGCAGATCGTGAAGGCTATCCTGAAATTGCAGAGGCTTACAAACGTTATGCCTATGAGGAGGCTGATCACGCTTCTCGTTTTGCAGAACTTCTCGGTGAGGTTTTGGGTGATACCAAGAGCAATCTCGAGGCTCGTATTGCAGCAGAGAAGGGTGCTTGTGAAGATAAGTTCCGCATTGCCAAGCTTGCTAAGGAGCAGGGTTCAGATGCTATCCACGATACCGTTCATGAGATGGCTAAGGATGAAGCCCGCCACTGTGCAGGTTTTGCAGGTCTCTACAAGAGATACTTCAAGTAATAGATTTTAAAAGACGTAACTTTAAAAATTATAATACGATTATTTAGTATTGTAAGTCAAGCAAACAGGAAAGCCGATTCTTGTATAGTAATATACTTGAATCGGCTTTCTTTATGTGATGATAAATATTGTTACTTTGTTTCAGGAACCAGGAACTTGTCTCCTGTTTGCTTAATAAGTTCCTTGGCATATTTCTCAGGATACCCAGGACGAACAGGAGTTGCACCTAATCCATAAGGAGTCTTCTCGAAACTGCCATCTTTTTTGGTTGGCTTGATAATCATGTCATTATACTTCACTACCATAAACTGGAAGAGCTGTTGCCAACGCGCCAACATCTGCTGTGCCTTCTCAATACCATAATCATTGAGATACTTGACTGCAGCCTGTGGATTCTGTGCATACAGTTCCTGAGCCTTAGCCTCAACACCTGGCTGTGAAGCAAAATAGCTGTTATCCAGACTATCACGAACCTCCTTCAAAGTTGGGAACATCTGGCTGTAACGAGGATAAACCATATTGCTGGTCATATTGCACACCCAGTAAGCATTCTTGAAACTGAAATTCACAGCATCTGCTCCCGGCGTGTTATAACACTCAGGACGAACTGTAGAAGAACAATAGATTGGTGTGAACGCTACCATATTGGCATCATCATTACCAAACCAAAGAACACCGCCAATCTCTCTAGGCATCCATGATCGCATCTGGCTAACAAAAACAAAACCAGTCTGCTGGGTGCTGACCGGACGTTCGTTGAAGCACTGCTTTCCATCCACCTTAAACATCAATGGAGTTGGCCTGTAAGGCATCTGCCAGATACCACCTCCGATATCAGTTCCATCAGCAACAGAAAGAGGTGTACCCTCATAATGGTCACGCATGCAAGCCTCAACATCAGCAACACTCACCTTCTTGTTTGGAACCACCCAGAGAGGCATATCCTTCGCATTAGGATCCTTACCCAAAGCCCAATCAAGATAAGGACTCATATCATAGAAATGATTCAAGAGAGCCCAAGCACGAGCATCGCAGAAACGACGTCCTGAGAAATCAGGCTTAGCATATGCCATTTTCCATGAGAAATCAGCATCCTTGCCCTGATACCATCCCTTACTGCGAGCAAAAGAAACGACATCCTTGGCATACATCACGTTTTTCTTATCCTTCATATTGAACTTGCCGATGCGACTCTGGTTAGCATGTGCACAAACTGCATTATCCGGAATACGGAGAGCTACCCAAACCACGCCCTTAGAGCCTGGTCCCTTGCCCATCATCTCCATAATCCAAGCTTCGTTCGGATCACAGATGGTAAAGGTCTCGCCTTCTGAATTATAGCCGTAAGTATTGGCGATGGTTGTCATCACTTTGATAGCCTCACGGGCAGTCTTACTACGCTGCAGGGCAACATAGATGAGTGAACCATAGTCCATGATACCTGTAGAATCAGCCATCTCCTCACGTCCACCATAAGTAGTTTCACCGATGGTAACCTGCCATTCATTGATATTGCCAATCACATTATAGGTCTCGGCAGCCTCCGGAATCTCACCATGATATTTATTGGTATCCCAATCGTAAATCTTACGCATCTCGCCCTTAGCATGCTTACCGGCAGGAAAATGACAGAGATTTTGGAACATACCATAGTCATCGGCACTATATGAACACATCACAGATCCATCAACCGATGCTTTTTTTCCTACTATAAAGTTGGTACATGCCTCAGCCTCAGAGACACTGCCCAACATAGCTACAGCCATTATGGCTGAAGCGAAAATCTTATTCATAAATATAGCTTAATTTATATATACAAAGTTTATATATACAAAAAGAGAAGAGCATTTGAATTCTTCACTCTTCCCTCTTCATTCTTCACTTATTCGCAAGCCTTGAAACTCATATCCAAGCCCTTTACACTATGTGTCAAGGCACCAACTGAGATGAAATCAACTCCCTGCTCTGCATAATCGCGGATGGTATCGTAAGTGATACCGCCAGAAGACTCAGTCTCATACTTACCTGCGATGATGTCTACTGCCTTCTTAGTATCAGGCACAGAGAAGTTATCGAGCATGATACGATTTACACCACCATGCTTCAATACCTGGTCTAGCTCATCGAAGCTGCGAACCTCGATTTCAATCTTCAGATCGAGCCCCTTCTCCTTGAGATAAGCATGGCAACGGTCGATGGCGTTATCGATACCGCCAGCGAAATCGATGTGGTTGTCCTTTAGGAGAATCATATCGAAGAGACCGATACGATGGTTCATACCACCACCAATCTTCACAGCCTGCTTCTCCAACATGCGAAGACCTGGAGTTGTCTTACGGGTATCAAGGATATGAGTCTTTGTACCCTCAAGACGCTTTACATACTTAGCAGTCATGGTAGCAATGCCACTCATACGCTGCATGATATTGAGCATCAAACGCTCTGTCTGGAGCAAAGAACGGGTCTTACCCTCTACAATCATTGCAATGTCACCCTTCTTAACATGGGTTCCATCCTGAAGCAACACTTCTACCTTCATGGTAGGATCGAAACGGGCAAATACCTTCTTTGCCATTTCAACACCTGCCAACACGCCATCTTCCTTGATAAGCAAGTGGCTCTTACCCATGGCGTCTTCTGGGATACAACACAAAGTTGTGTGGTCGCCATCACCGATATCCTCAGCAAATGCCAAGTCTATCAACTTGTCTTCTAATTGATCTACGCTTAACATGTTATTAATGTTTATGTTTAATGTTTATTGATTACTTTTCCGTTCCACAGGGCACGGAGGATGCCTTCCTCATCGCGTTCCACCCGGATTTCGCCGCCTAACCATTCAGTCATCGGCAACTCCTCTCGAAACTCGAAGTAGTTCACCACCCTGCCCTCTTGTATTTCTACCACAGCCTGCTGCAATATCGAGCCATCCGGCAATATCACCTGATGGGCTCCGCATCTTCTCATTTCAGCCATATCTTAAACATCCAGACTAATTACTCGTCATCTGAATAGGTTTATCAGGCATAGGAACCGGTGCACTGGTCGGAGGCGCCAAAGCTCCATCCGGACGCGCTGGAACACTCGGACCTGGTATACGGGTCTTACGAGCAGTATCTACTTTTGCCGAATCAGAAGATGATGCAGAAGAAGAAACCGGTGCCACCTTTTTAGGATGCATACGGATGAGACGAATCTTATTGACAAACATCATTTTAAGAGTCGTCAAAGAACCGGCATCAGAACTGAATCCACCCTCATTCAGCATAAAGTACCCCTTTATACATTTGACTCCAAGGCTATCATTATCAGCGAGTTCTACACTATAGTGCTGAGCACTCTGAATATGAATTACAGTCTGTGCCACACTATCGTTCTTGAACTGAACAGCCAGCAAAGCGATACCATCACGCATACCATCCTGGAAGATAAACTGCGATTCGAAATCAAGACGGAACCGGTCACCCTTATGGAAAGCAGTATCAGCTTCAATTTTAAAACTGCGACTGTTGAAGCCCTCATCAGGCGAGAATACCATCGAAGTAGCATCTTTCCAGATATTGGCAGTATCGCCAACAGCAGTAAGATTGTCAAAATCACTATTTCCTGCACTGTTTCCACCCAATGCAACCACCTCTTTATCCAATCTTTCAGCCAAATCCTTATACACATCATGCAGCAATTCAGTATGGCGCATATAATAAACCATCGAACTGTCGAAGTCTGCCGAGGTGACATCATGTTTCTTCAGTACAGCCTCGCGATAAGCCAGACTATTCTTCTCACTACCACCGTCTTCGCTCTGCGCCATAGCAAGAGCGATATGATAATCGAAGAGAATATCCGTCATCTTTCCTTTAGAGAGCACATCTCTTGGCAGCGAAGGCTTGCAAGAAGCAAAGGCTGCACAAAAGGTTACTATCCAACAGAGATAAAGAAAAGCTTTCTTCATGATTACTTGTCCTCCTTATTTTCTTGAGATTGAGACTTTATCTTTTCTTCAGCAGTTGCAATAAAAGAAGAATCTTTAACCTTCTTCTCCTTATCACCACCTCCGAGAGCTTCCAGTTCTTTTCTACAGAAAAGCAAGAGAGAAATGATGCCGACTGATACACAGGAATCTGCAAAATTGAATACAGGATCGAAGAATGTACCATGCTGTCCACCCCAGAAAGGGAACCATTCAGGCCATGTATAGGTGAAGAACGGAAAGCGGAACATATCAACCACCTTGCCCATGAGCACGGGTGCATACCCCTCGCCGAAAGGCACAAGATAAGATACATAATAAGGTGAGGCACCGGTGAAGATAAGTCCGTAGAAGATGGAATCAATCATATTGCCGATTGCACCCGTCAGAACCAGCGCCACCAAAATGATGTATAACAAGCGATAGGTACCACGCTTAATGATGCGATGCAGATAAATGCTCAACGCACAGATGGCTACCAGGCGCAACAGACTTAGCCAGAACTTGCCGATAAACGACATACCCCAAGCCATTCCGTTGTTCTCTACAAATTCGATATAAAACCAATCAGTAACACGAACAGACTCGCCAAGGCAAAAATGGGTCTTGATGTACACCTTGATAATCTGATCGATAACAAGAAGCACAACCACCATTGCCGTGACGAGCCATCCGTATTTAATTTTACTTGTTTTCTCCATTTATTACTTCTTTCTAGCCTCCTTAGAAGCTACACTCAAAGTGGCATGAGGTACAGCACGCAAACGCTCCTTAGGAATCAACTCACCTGTTTCGCGGTCAATACCATAGGTCTTGTTCTGGATACGAACCAAAGCTGCTTCCAATCCCTTGATGAACTTCTGCTGACGCTGGGCCATCTGGATGATTTCTTCCTTGCTTTGTGCTTCACTACCCTCTTCAAGAGCCTTGTAGGTTGGTGATGTATCTACCACATCATTACTGTCTGAGTGGTTCAGCTGAGCCATACAATCATGATAAGTCTGCTTTGCCACCTTCAATTTCTCATCAATGATAGCGCGGAACTCCTCGAGTTCCTGATCGCTATAACGTAGTTTTTCGTTAGCCATAGATGTTATCTATTATGTTATTTTGTTAATGTTTTTAGGAAATAAGGGCTAGAAAGTTAGAAGCAAGCAGTTTGGAAATGCTCCTAACTTCTAACTCCTAACTCCTAACTATTTAATTTTTCTCTACGAGAATGTTCAACTTAAAGTCATCAAACTCGGTCTCAACACCTGCGTTGTCGCCGATTTCGATACTGTCTGCCAATACCTGACCCTTGATGTAGTCGGCGAATGTCTCGATGGCTGCGTCAGTCTCCTCATTAGGAGCCACAGTTACGTTGATGCGGTCGGTAATCTCCAGACCTGTCTCCTTGCGGAGGTTCTGGATACGGTTGATCAACTCACGAGCCATACCCTCCTTCTTCAATTCTGGGGTCAACTCTACTTCAAGCGCTACGGTCAGATTGCCCTCGTTAGATACGAGCCATCCTGGAATATCCTCAGAGATAATCTCCACGTCGGCTACCTCTACCACGGCTTCCTGTCCGTCGATATTCAATGTGATGTTGCCTGCCTTCTCGAAGGCTGCAATCTGGTCCTGATCGAGCGCTGACATCTGGGCAGCAACACCCTTCATCAGCTTGCCGAACTTCTTACCCATCACTCTAAAGTTACACTTCACCTTCTTTACGAGAATGCCCTGACCCTCAATGAAGTTAACCTCCTTCACGTTCACCTCGTTCTTCAACAGTCCGGCTACTGCCTCGATGTGTGCCTTCTGTACATCATCTACTGCAGGAATCATGATCTGCTGGAGTGGCTGACGCACCTTGATGTTCACCTTGCGGCGCAATGCCAATACCATAGAAGTAATCTTCTGGGCGATGGCCATACGCTCCTCCAGGTCGGCATCGATAGCAACCTCATCAGCTACAGGGAACTTATCGAGATGTACGCTCTCCAACTCGCCGCCCAAGTCGTGATACAACTCGTCTGCATAGAATGGAGCGAATGGTGCCAGCAGCTTAGCCACAGTCATCAGGCAGGTATAGAGAGTCTGGTAAGCACTCAGCTTATCCTCGCTCATCTCCTTACCCCAGAAACGTTTACGGTTCAGACGAACGTACCAGTTAGAGAGGTCATCGTTGACGAAAGCATCGATGAGACGGCCTGCGCGGGTTGGATCATAGCCAGCTAACTCTCTGTCAACGCCCTTGATGAGGGTATTGAGTGAAGAGAGAATCCAGCGGTCAATCTCTGGGCGCTTCTCGAATGGCACCTGAGCACCCTCAGCATCGAAACCATCTACATTAGCATAGAGGGCGAAGAAGCTGTAGGTATTATATAAGGTACCGAAGAACTTACGACGGGTCTCGTCCACACCATTAGGGTCGAACTTGAGGTTGTCCCAAGGCTCGCTGTTGGTCATCATATAGAAACGAACAGGATCGGCACCATACTTGTCAATCATCTCGAATGGGTTAGTCACGTTACCCACGTGCTTACTCATCTTGTTACCCTTGGCATCGAGAACGAGACCAGAAGAGATTACGTTCTTAAAGGCTACGCTATCGAATACCATGGTAGCGATGGCGTGCAGAGTGAAGAACCATCCACGGGTCTGATCCACGCCCTCGTTGATGAAGTCGGCTGGATAGAACTTAGGAGGAATCGCATATCCCTCGTAGGTGCTGTGGATGAGTGCATCGCGGTCTGCCTCTGTGCCACGGGCCATCTCACCCTCGAATGGGTAGTGGAGCTGGGCGTAAGGCATTGAACCTGAATCGAACCAAACGTCGATGAGGTCGCTCTCACGATACATTGGCTTGCCCTCCTCATTAACCAATACAATCTTGTCAACGTATGGACGGTGGAGGTCAATCTTATCATAGTTCTCCTGACTATAGTCGCCAGGAACGAAACCATTCTCCTTCAATGGATTGCTCTGCATGATACCGGCAGCCACAGACTTCTCGATTTCAGCATAGAGTTCCTCAAGACTGCCGATACACTTCTCGCCACGGTTCTCGTCACGCCATATTGGCAATGGAGTACCCCAGAAGCGGGAACGTGAAAGGTTCCAGTCGTTCAGGTTCTCGAGCCAGTTGCCGAAACGGCCTGTACCGGTGCTTTCAGGCTGCCAGTTGATGGTCTTGTTGAGTTCTACCATGCGCTCCTTGCGGGCTGTATCCTTGATAAACCAGCTATCCAATGGATAATAGAGGATAGGCTTGTCGGTACGCCAACAGTGAGGATAGTTGTGCACGTGCTTCTCGCTCTTGAAAGCCTTGCCCTCCTGCTTCAACTCGTAACAGAGTACGATGTTCAGGTCTTCAGCCTTATCAGAAGCCTTCTTGTCCCAAACACCATCCACATTAAACTGTGGGTCGTAGGCATTCTTCACGTAGTCGCCTGCATGATGAGCATATGCCTCCTTGTTGACACAAGCGTTCACGAAGTTGGCATCGAGGTCTTCGATGAGATAGAACTTACCCTGCAGGTCAACCATTGGGCGGGTCTCGCCCTTCTTATTAATAAGGTAGAGAGCTGGGATGTTGGCATCCTTAGCCACCTTGGCATCATCGGCACCGAATGTAGGAGCGATGTGCACGATACCAGTACCGTCTTCGGTAGTAACATAGTCGCCGAGGATTACGCGGAAAGCCTCACTCTCCATCTCGACGAACTGATCGCGACCATCCTCAGAAGCGAACACCTTCTCAGGATGAGCAGCAGCATATTCTGTTACGAAAGCCGGTGCGAAGAGATCAACCTTCTCGCACGGCTTTACCCATGGCAGGAGCTGCTCGTAGTGCATGCCTTCGAGGTCGGTACCCTTCATGTGGTCGATAATGCGCCATGGGCACTGCTTCTTCTCCTTGTCGAATGGCAGGAGATCACCCTCCTTGCACTCCTGGTCTGCCTTCAGATAAGAACCTACCAGAGCCTCAGCCATCACGAGTGTCATAGGCTCGCCATTGTAGAGGTTGTAGGTCTCGATGGCTACATAGTCAATCTTAGGACCCACACAGAGAGCCACGTTTGATGGCAGAGTCCAAGGTGTAGTGGTCCATGCGATGAAGTATGGCTTGCCCCACTTGGTCCACTCTGCCTTAGGATCCTTGATGAGGAACTGGGCTGTGGTTGTGAGGTCCTTAACATCGCGGTAGCATCCAGGCTGGTTCAACTCGTGAGAGCTCAAGCCTGTACCTGCACCTGGAGAGTATGGCTGGATGGTGTAACCCTTGTAGAGCAACCCCTTGTTGTAGAGCTGCTTGAGGAGCCACCAGAGAGTCTCGATGTACTTGTTATCGTAGGTGATATAAGGATGATCGAGATCTACGAAGTAACCCATCTTCTCGGTCAACTCGCGCCACTCAGCGGTGAACTTCATCACGTTCTCGCGGCACTTGTGGTTGTAATCCTCTGTAGAGATATACTTCTCTGAAGCCTTGTTGTCGATATCCTTCTTGGTGATGCCGAGTTCCTTCTCGACACCGAGTTCAACAGGGAGTCCGTGGGTATCCCATCCCGCCTTGCGGTGAACCTGGAAACCCTTCATGGTCTTGTATCTGTTGAATGTATCCTTAATACTACGTGCCAACACGTGGTGAATACCCGGGTGGCCATTAGCTGATGGAGGTCCCTCGAAGAAGATAAACTGAGGGCAGCCTTCACGCTCGTCGATAGACTTGTGGAAGATATCATTTTTCTCCCACGCTGCTAGTACGTCATTGTTTGTCTGAGTCAAATTCAGACCGTTGTGCTCGGCAAATTTCTTAGCCATATTATCTTAATATTTTTATAATGTTTTTACTTTTGGGCGCAAAGTTACAAAAAAAATATGTTTTACCCAAAAATAGAAAGACTTTTTATATAATTATTTTATTATAAACGAAAAAGTTAGGAGTTGGAACAGCGCCCCGACTCCTAACTTTTTATTTCCCGTTTTATTAAAACTTCGCTGCCATGTATTATAAATTTTCAGCCTCTTGCAGCCAGATGGCAGATGCAGCATCACTAGGCATACGCCAGTCGCCACGAGGACTGAGGCTCACGCTACCTACTTTCGGGCCGTCTGGCAGACAACTGCGCTTGAACTGCTGATTGAAGAAACGGCGCACGAAGGTCTTCAGCCACTTTTTGATAGTCTCCTCATCATAGCTGTCAGGATCATTATCACTGATCTTTACACGCTCCAGTTCGGAATCAATAAATGCCTTCTTTGCCAACATGTAAATCTTGGAAGGACGGAAACCGAAACGCAGGAAATAGTAGAGGAAGAAATCATGCAGTTCGTATGGTCCCACCAAATCTTCCGTCTTCTGCTTGATATTTCCATTCTCATCTGCCGGAATCAACTCTGGACTGATAGGAGTATCGATGATATCACGAAGGGTGATGCGGCTCTGTTCGTCTACCCCACTCTCTGCTACATGATTTACGAGATGTCGGATCAGGGTCTTAGGAATGCTGGCATTCACGCCATACATGCTCATGTGGTCACCATTATAGGTAGCCCATCCTAATGCCAACTCTGAAAGGTCGCCGGTACCGATAACCATACCACCCATCTTATTGGCTAAATCCATCAGAATCTGGGTACGTTCACGAGCCTGGGAATTCTCGTAAGTCACATCATGCACTCTGGCATCCTGACCGATGTCCTCAAAGTGCTGGGTTACAGCCTTGGCGATGCTGATTTCCTTAATGGTAATACCAAGACTCTGCATCAGCGAGATAGCATTATTGTAGGTTCTGTCTGTGGTTCCGAATCCCGGCATAGTGACACCTACGATACCCTTTCGGTTCATTTTGAGTTTATCAAAAGCTTTTACACAAACGAGTAAGGCCAGCGTAGAATCCAAACCGCCGCTAATACCGATTACTACGGTCTTGGCATGGGTATGAACGATACGCTTGGCTAGTCCCATGAGTTGGATATTGAAAATTTCCTCGCAAGAGGCATTCATATCGCTGCTGGTAGGAATAAACGGATGAGGATTCACCTCACGTTCCAACACAAAATCGCGTTCATTTTCGGTAGGATCGGCTTCGATATTACGGATATTGAACTGACCGCCGAGAACAGAATACTTAATATTGCGCTGGGCATTTACATAAGTAGAATTCGTACGACGCTCAGAGCGGAGTTTCTCTACATCTATCTGTGAGATAACCATCTGCGGTTCAATAGAGAAACGTTCACTCTGTGAAAGTAAAACTCCATTCTCATAAATCAGGGCATTTCCGCCATAAACCACATCCTGCGTACTCTCACCGAATCCGCAGGAACTGTAGATATATCCGGTCATGGTACGGGCACTCTGCTGGCTGAGCAGACTCTTCAGATAATGATGTTTTCCGATGAGTTCGTCGCTTGCAGAAAGATTGAAAATCAGGTCTGCTCCTGCTAACGCCAGTTTGTTGCTAGGAGGAGCCGGAGCCCATACATCTTCGCAGATTTCCACACCAAACTGTACGCCATCGAAAGTTTGAAAAATCTGAACATCAGGCGTCAGTTTCACCTTATGTCCGGCATAACGGACTTCGCAATCTCTCAGGTCCTGAGCCGAAGCAAACCAGCGTTTCTCATAAAACTCGCTGTAGTTTGGAAGATATGTCTTCGGTACAATACCGAGAATCTGTCCATGCTGGATAACGATACCACAATTGAGCAACAAGTCGCCCGCTATCACCGGCGCACCCACGATAGAGATGATATCGAGTTTGCGTGTGAAATCGAGCAACATCATCACCGCCTGCTCAGATGATTCGAGAAGCATCTGCTGACGGAAGAGATCCTGACAGGAATAGCCCGTAACAGAGAGTTCCGGAAATGTAATGATCTCTACACCCTTTCCCTCAGCCAGCGCTATCTGTTCCTCTATCTGCTGGGTATTGAAAATGACATTCCCCACCTTTACGGCAGGGATGGCACTAGCTACCTTAATAAATCCGTACTTCATAATAAATTACTTTATTGTTACCTGTGTAGCACCATAGCCATACTCCTGGAAAGAAGCATCCTGATAGGTGCAACTCTTATAGCGATAGTTCAACTCATGAATGAGAGTCTGGCGCAACACACCTTCGCCCTTTCCATGAATAAAGATAATTTTCTGTCCTTTCTTTTTCTTATATTCCTCCATGGTCTTCTTGAAGATATCCATCTGATAATGAAGAATATCTGCAGAATTCATTCCTGCAGTTGTTTCAAGCACTTCATCCGCATGAAGATCTATCACAAGGGTACCATCATCCTTCTTGCTCTTCTTCTTGCTGGTGTTGGCAACAACCTTCTCATCCTTATACATCTGCTCTTTCAGACGCTTGGAATCGATAACCAGCGGACGGGCTATTTCATCGTTCTCTACAATCGTAAAGAGATAGGCTGGAGTCTCGAAGAAATCGTTCTCCTCGAAAAGATGAAGCTTGTAGAATTTCACAGGATCGAGACGGAACTGAACATCTGTTGCCGGCTTCAGAAGGAATGGCTTGTCCTTCTTGTAAGCTATCATCTGGATGGCGATATGCTCCATCTCGTTCAGAGCCTCACGACCGAATTCCTCGATGAAGAGTTTGGTGTTCGGTTCTATTTCTCCCTCTGCTTTCAGAGTCCATGCATTTCCCTCAGCCACGAGATAGGTATAGTGGAGATAGTAGTTGCTGTCATTCACCATATAGGTCTCGAAACGGGTATTGGTTACGTCCTTGATGTTGATAGGTACAAAGGCGAGATAAGCACTGAGTTTGTTGCCACCCGTACGTTCCTGAACCGGTTTCACAAAGGTTATCTCACGGTCGGCAGCATCATATTCCTCTACATCCATATCCACGTCATCGTGATCATTCAAGATAGCCTTGATACTCCGGCTGTCCTGATGCAGTTCGGTATTGGCATGCTCCTCAGCCTTCTGCTGCGCATCCATCTTAGCCGAAATCATCTTGCCCATGGAGTATTCATCCTGCTCCACCACAACCACCTCGTTGATAGGCATCGGAATCTCAAAACCATCCTCATCCTCAACGAGCACAATATTTTTACCTTGGAAGCCGGCAACCTTTCCGCCACCCACTTCGCTCAAGAATCTGACTTTATCTCCTTTTTTCATAATCTATTAATAATTTGTAATTGCAAAGATACAAAAGATATTGCAAAACAGGGCTTATTTTAATATTTTTAATGCTACAGATAAAAATAATCCTGTAAAAGATGCACCATGTTAGATATTTTTCCGTATCTTTGCAAAGAAAAAGAAATAGTAACGAACCCATTAAACTGAAAAGTTATGATTACATTTCCTTGCGCCAAGATTAATCTTGGTTTAAATATAGTTAGCAAGCGGAAAGATGGATACCACAACCTTGAAACGGTGTTCTACCCTATTCCGCTGACCGATGCACTTGAAATCAAGCTCATGGGCGATGAATTCCCTAGCGATGTTCCTTGTGATCTGAAGATTACAGGTAACGCTGTGGATTGCGACGAACAGAACAATCTCGTTGTAAAAGCTTATAATCTCCTGGCTGCCGACTTCAGGATTCCACGCATCCATGCTCACCTGGTGAAGCGTATTCCCTCGCAGGCAGGTTTGGGTGGCGGTTCTGCCGATGCAGCCTTCATGATTCGTTTGTTGGACGAGCGTTTCCGCCTCAATATCGGTAATTCGGAGATGGAAAGATACGCTGCCAAGCTGGGCGCAGACTGTGCCTACTTCATTTCTGCTGACCCCGAAGATGGTGACACTGCATGCTATGCAGAAGGTATCGGCGAAGAACTGATGCCGGTAAGTGGTCCTGGCGATAATCTGAGGGGCTATCATCTGGTTGTGGTGAAGCGCGATGATATTGCCGTCAGCACCAAAGAGGCTTATGCAGCCATCACCCCACAGGCACCAGCCAAATGTTGCCGCGACATTGTACGCCAGCCTATCGAGACGTGGAAAGAGGAACTTGTCAACGATTTTGAGGCACCTATCTTCAAGATGCACCCGGAACTGGCAGAAATCAAACAGAAGCTGTACAACCTGGGTGCCGTATATGCAGCGATGAGTGGTAGCGGAAGTGCCATCTTCGGTATCTTCAAGCATAAACCTGCAAATATAGAGGAACAGTTCGAAGGAATGTTCTGTAAAATAATGAAACTATAATTTAGTTAATAATTTACTCTAAATATAATGAACGAAGAAACACATCAGAAACTGATGACTATCAAGCGAAGCTTCCGCTTGCTGATGAACGGTCCGGGATCGCAATCTATGCGCGATAAGGGACTGGGATATAAACTGAATTGGGGCGTACCATTCTATGAACTGAAAAAGATGGCTGAGGAATATGGCAAAGACTATGACCTCGCCATCGAACTGTGGAAGGAAGATATCCGGGAGTGCAAGATTCTGGCTACACTCATCATGCCTGCCGATAAGATGCTTCCGGAAATCACAGATTTATGGATGGAACAGGTACAGAGTCAGGAGATGGCAGAGATGCTTGCCTTCAACCTTTTGCAGCACGTAGATTATGCACCTGTCATCGCCTACCAGTGGATAGCAAGTGATAAGCCACTCTATGAGATTGCCGGTTTCCAGCTCCTTGCCCGTCTTTTTGCCAATGGGAAAGAGCCTAACGAGCGTGGCATCAACGAATTCCTGGATCAGGCTGCCACTGCATTGCAGGGTGACAACATGGGAATAAAACATGCTGCCTCTAATGCGGTTCTCCGTTTCTGCGACTTCGGTGAAGATTTCGAGAAAATTGCAAGAGGCGCACTCAAGGGTATCTACGAGATTTAACGCTTCTGCAGATGCGGTCAGAAACAGGCCACACCCCTGCTGAAAATACGTCCCGACGTAGCATTTACTGCGTCCCGACATACAAAAAAATACGTCCCGATGCAGCAAATGCTACGTCGGGACGTATTTTTATGGCTAATTTCAGCGTTACATGAAATACTTCTGGTATTCGTTTTCGAAATTCGGAGTGAAAACACCCTTGCCGATGTTTTCGCTGATTTCATCCTTGATCCAGAATCTGCCACCGGCCAATTCTTCCTGGCTCGGTTTCACCTCGCCATCATATACACAGCGATGTACGTAAACCAGTTCCTTTTCCCGCTGACTCTCAAAGACATAATGTCCAAGAGATTCCGGTTCAAAATCGGTGATACCCAATTCTTCCCTTACCTCGCGATGCAATGCCTGACTCACACTTTCGCCTAAATCAACATGACCGCCGCAGGCTGTATCCCATTTATCCGGCTGGATATCCTTCCAGGCTGGACGATGCTGCAGATACAGGTCACCCCGGCTGTTGAATACATGCAGATGAACAACCGGATGCAATATCTTGCTTCCGTCATGGGCATGACCGCGGGTAACAGCGCCCAGGATGTTGCCCATTTCATCTACTATCGGAAATTCCTCGTTCTTATTATCTATCATCATTTTAAAAGTTTATAGTTAACAGTTTATAGCGGCTTCGCCGTATGGCAAGATTGCCCTATAAACTATCAACTCTTAACTATTAACTTTCTAAAGCGTTCCGTATTCATCAGAGTAGCGCAACATCTGGTCGACATAGCTCTCCTCATAATCCAATACTACGTCTGTAATTTCGCCTTCTTCATCCATCTCCAGCGTCATCTTCGGATTGATGAATCCCTTGTATGGAGCGAGATTCAGTTTCTTGTATCTTGCCAGTATCTCGCGATGCAATTCCGGATCAATATTCACGGCATACTTCTCTACCAACAGGCGGGCAGCCTCGAAATCACCCTCACTCTTGATGCGCTGAATTTCAGCAAGCAACTCGCCGAAGAGATGGCGGAGCTTGGCATAATCATTAATCTTCACATAAGTCTTCGTCGTAATGATATTGCCCTCACTGTCCTTCAAAGCATCCTCGGCAGAAGCATAGTTCATATCCATCTTCACCAGTTCCACAGCACCCTCGGCATGTTCCATCACCCACCAGGCTATCAGCGCACGGTTGCGCATGTGGGCTTCCTCTATCTTGTCGCCTTCCTTGATGCGGATAGTCTGGGTGAGCAGACCGTTCATCAGATAACCGTAATACTGAGCCTTGTATGCCTCATCATTCGGAGTCAGACCCAGTTCTACCAATTTATGGTCGGCTACATAATAGAGTCCGAAAAGATCGGCTCTCGCCTCTTCTATCGTACTGCCATACGCCTTCAGTGCATCAGGGTCGGTACCAGGCAAGAGCTGTCCACTACCATGCCCCAGACACTCATGCAGGTCGGTATGCAGATCATCGGTAATATCCTCGTACTGATTCATCAGACTGATGGTATCCTCGTCGATAACGAATTCATCGCGGAAACCATTGCCTTGAGCTGCCTTGTTATATGCCTCGGTCAGGTTACCGATGGTCACACTCTTAGAACCATATTCCTGACGGATCCAGTTGGCATTCGGAAGATTGATGCCGATGGCAGAAGCTGGATATTCCTCGCCACCCAACATCGCAGCACAGATGACATTGGCTGTAACACCCTTCACCTCCGGCTTGCGGAAACGTGGGTCTACAGGTGAATGGTCCTCAAACCACTGGGCATTCTGACTGATGGTCTGGGTGCGCTTCGTAGCTTCAAGATCCTTATATTCTACGATGCCTTCCCAAGTACCTTTCAGTCCGAGCGGATCGCCATACACTTCGATAAATCCGTTGATGAAATCAATCATTCCCTCGTGCTGCTGCACCCAAGCGATGCTGTAACGGTCGAAATCCTTCAGATCGCCTGTACGGTAATACTTCACCAGGAGATCGATGAGATGTTTCTGTTCCTCATTTTCTGCATATTTCTGAGCACGGAGCAACCAGGAAACAATCTCCTTGATAGCTGCGCCATAGAGGCCGTCTTCTGTCCATTTCAGCTCCACCAGTTCACCATTACGCTTGGTCAGTTTAGAGTTCAGTCCATACGAAGGTGCCTGTTCGTTGCCCTCTTCCTTCATCCTGGCATAGAAACGTTCTACTTCTGCCTGAGAAACATTCTCATAGAAATTGCAGGCAGAAGTCTGTACCAGATCCTCGCCATCCGTCTGATTCACACGCTTAGGCATAACTTCCGGATTGAAGATGACAGGCACCAGAATGCCCAACAGGTCTTCCTTGCTCTGTCCCTTGGAAAGAGGCAGATATTCATCGGCTACAGCCCCAACCATCTCATAGAAAGATTCCTCTGAAAATCCTGGCACAAACTTCTCACATCCATAGTGATGATGGATGCCGCTGGCAAACCAGACACGTTTCAGATAAACTTCGAAAGCCTTGAAATCTTCGCTTTCGCGATTACCCTCGTAATGAAGGTATACAGCCTCCAGGGTTTTACGGATGCACAGGTTGTATTTGCCCTGCTGGTCGAAGGTGATATCTCGTCCCAAGAGGGTTGCCTTCGACAAGCAATAAATATAAATTTTCTGTGTGAGCGACAGGTTTTCGAAACCCTTCAGCTCATAACGGAGCATCTGGATATCGGCAAATCGCTCTTGAGTGTTTACATTACATTTTGCCATTTTTATCTGTATTTACCATGCAAAAGTAATACATTTTTTCCACATACCAAACTTTTCCTCCTGTTTTTCGCTCTTTGCAAAGTTTTTTACTTGAAATATGCACTTTTTCTTGGAGAAAACTTTTATTTATGCAGATTATTCATTACCTTTGCATGAAAATCAAAACAAAAACATGCCGGTAAAGGCAGAAATCATAAAACAGCAATCATGCAGATAAACGAGATATTAAAAAGCTATTTTGGATACGATTCCTTCCGCCCCAACCAGGAAGCGATTATCAGAGAGGTAATGCAGGGACACGACTGTCTGGTTCTCATGCCGACGGGTGGTGGAAAGAGCCTGTGCTACCAGGTTCCCGCATTAGCAATGGAAGGTACCGCTGTGGTCATTTCACCGCTCATCAGTCTGATGCACGACCAGGTGGAGGCGCTCAAGGCAAACGGTATCCCGGCAGAGGCACTGAACAGCGGAAACGACACGACCGATGAACTCATCATCCGCCGCCGATGCGAGAAGGGAGAACTGAAACTCCTTTACGTTTCGCCCGAAAAACTCATCAGCGAGATACCTTATTTATTCAGCAACATCAAGATTTCGCTCTTTGCCGTTGACGAGGCCCACTGCATCAGCCAGTGGGGACACGATTTCCGTCCGGAGTATTCGCAACTCGGTATGCTGCACGAGAATTTCCGCAATGTCCCGGTGATGGCGCTCACAGCTACAGCCGACAAGATAACGCGCGAAGATATCATACGCCAGCTTCATCTCAATGGGCAGACGTTCGTAAGCAGTTTCGACCGCCCCAACCTCTCCCTCACCGTAAGACAGGAGAGCACCAAAAAGGCAAAGCTCCAATACATCACCCGCTTCATCAGTAATCATCCGGAAGAAGCAGGCATCATCTACTGTCTCTCCCGCAAGAACACCGAAATGGTAGCTCAGGAACTTATCGATCTGGGTATCAATGCCGCAGCCTATCACGCCGGAATGACTGCCCAGACCAGAGCGTCAGTACAGGAGCGGTTCAAGATGGACCAGATTCAGGTGGTATGTGCTACCATCGCTTTCGGAATGGGCATCGACAAGAGCAATGTGCGCTGGGTAATCCACTATAATATGCCTAAAAGCATCGAGAGTTTCTATCAGGAAATAGGTAGAGCCGGAAGAGATGGAGCACCATCAGATACCGTGCTGTTCTATTCGATGGCCGACATCATCACCCTCCGTTCTTTCTGTGAAGAAAGCGGACAGCGTGATGTGAACATGGAGAAACTGCGCCGCATGGAGGAATATGCCGAATCGAGAGTATGCCGACGACGCATTCTGCTGAATTATTTTGGCGAGACATCATCCTGCAACTGCGGCAACTGTGACGTTTGCAAGAATCCTCCACGCACCTTCGACGGCACCATCAGAGCCCAGAAAGCCCTGAGTGCCGTGGTCCGTTCGGGTGAGCATATTGCAGTAGGTACCTGCATCGAGATTCTGAGAGGCATGCATTCTTCTGCAGTTGTGAAAAACAAATACAACGAGATGAAAACCTTCGGTGTGGGCAGGGATACAACATCTAAGGACTGGAATGCTTATCTGCTGCAGATGCTGCAGATGGGATTCTTCGAGATTGCCTACAACAACCACAACTACATGAAGGTTACCGATTTAGGCTGGAAGGTACTGAAGGGAGAACATCATGTTTCGCTGGCTTATATCGAAGAAGATGATAAAGCCACCCGCCCAAAGAAAACGGTACGCAATAGGAAGGGCGCCATCGCCCAGCCGGGAAATCTCATTCCTGAGGTGCATGCCGAACGTGTCATCTTCCAGGAAGACTCGAAAGGCGTGGAAGACAAAAGGCTCTTTGAACACCTCAGAAAGATACGCAAGAACCTTGCCGACGAACAGGGTTATCCTCCATATATCGTACTCAGCGACAAAAGCCTTCATGAACTCGCAAGAATGAAACCTACCACCAAGAATGCCATGAGCCTGATCAGTGGTATCGGAGAATTCAAGCTCAATAAATATGGCGATACCTTCATCAAGGCTATCAGGAAATATACAGGACTATAAGATCTTGTCATCCTATCTTCCATTCCAGACAGTTCACCTCGTCCTTCACCGAGAAGTTCAAGCCTATCTTCACCACCTTCTTGCCGCTCATTTTGAAGGCGTCGACATAGTGCTTTGCCTCAATCTGGGCGAGAGCCTCCTCGGCAC
>DAWDQD010000016.1:0-55889 GCA_052349145.1 Segatella copri
CGAAAGCATTCTGCTTCTCAGTCTTCACGAGTTCCAGGTCCTTTGGGTCAGGGGTCTTACCCTCCTTCTTTGCCTGGTTGATGCGTGACTTAGCCTGGTTGATTTCCAGAAGATTTGCGTTCACGCTACGCATTACGATGCTGTAATTAATCATAGTATGTTATGCTTTAAAGAGTTTATTTAATCACAATTTCCCAGATGCTTTTTCTTGTCCTTTTCAGAGTCTTCATTAATGACCGGCGCCTGTCATCTTTTGCTCCCTGCCTCGGTCTTCATAGATGACCGCCTTTAGGTACAAAATAGCTTTCTTTCGATTGCTGGTGCAAAGGTACGGAAAAGCGCTGTAGGAAGCAATACTTTTCCGGCAACTTGAATTCAGTTTTCCGGAATCTTGTGAAATGGAGCCTTTCGAGAGTAGGTGAGGGGAGTCATGGCAACGGGCTGCATCCGGTCATTAGTGACCGGTCATTATCGGTCATTAAGAAAAATCACTTCCGGTCATTTAGCCCCTATAATATATATTAAATATTTTAATATTATATTATAGCTATTGTTTTCGCCCCCCGAAAACCTTAATGACCGAAAATGACCGGGCATTAATGACCGGATTTTGGTTTTTTAATAACGACTTGTTACCTGCTGTTTGTTTCTTAATTTATTGTCTATTAGAGATTTATAATTGTATATTCAAGTAAGTTCTATATTTTATGTATAATGATAATCTACACCAGCTAGTAGCCTTTCATATCTCGTTATTGCTTATTGCTTCATGTTTTTACCCTTTCATTACGCTCTTTTTCTGTCAAAAGCACCTCCCTTCAGAGCATGTTTTGAAGCAAAGAGGAGCATTTTCACCCCTAGAAGAGGGGGTAAAATACCTTCCTAAGCCCCATATTTTGCTTTTTTTCGTCGTAAAATGCAATAAGAATGTTGAATTTTGCCTCTTTTCATTTCGGTATTATGAGGGTAAGGATTATTTATATTCTTGGAATATTGATGTTAGGTTATTAAGTTTCCTGTAGCTGATTTCTAGAGT
This sequence comes from Segatella copri, assembly GCA_052349145.1. GTDB lineage: Bacteria > Bacteroidota > Bacteroidia > Bacteroidales > Bacteroidaceae > Prevotella > Prevotella copri_V. The sequence continues at coordinate 1,037 of DAWDQD010000016.1, forward strand.
CGTTTGGTAAACGCACGTAAGCAGAATGAGTGTCTTTTTCTTTACAAAAGTGCTAAAAATATCTCTGAAAGGACTATGTCTTATAATCGTGTTTATCAGCAGTCATCTCCCTCTTTTTGCGAGAAATTAGGCTAAAAATAGCCGAAAACAGATCATTTTCCCTTAGTTTATTATCTTCCCAATGAAGAAAAAATGGTGTGTTTTTAAAGAAAACCTCTTCCCCAACGCGTCATTCGCTAAGGAAGAGGTCTGTTTTAGCTGGTCTTATGAAGATCATATTCGTCTGAAATATGCTTTGATTCTTAAAGCTTTGACCAGTCGATGCTTCGGATAAATGCCAAGGTTGAAACCCAATCGCAGTCGAGGCAGAAAGGAGTAGGAACATCCGGGGTGTTGTAATAAGCCAGGGTAAACTCTGTATCTGCATCCTTAAATGCTTTGTGGTCGATGGTTGCCTGCTTGAAAAACTGGGTTACGAGCGGCTTGTTCTTGTTTGAAGCCTCCTTCAGTCGCTTCTGGTAGAGCGTAATATAAACACTCATGGCGTAGGCCTGCTCGTTGAGATAGCGAACCTTTATGTTCAAGGTGTCCTTGCTCAGATTTTTGTCGAGCATTACATACGGTGGCAGAATCTTGCTGCGCATGTAGGTCATTGCGTCAAACTTGAAGAGGGCTGTACGGCGCTCGTCCATGCTCTTCGTGGTGTCGTTGATGATTGCATCAGAAGTGCGGAGCACCTCGTTTAATACATCCTGGGCGCTTGCCTTAGCTATGCTGAGGGTGAGCGCAAATAATAATATTATGTATCTCATCTTTCTGAAATTATTAATTATCAATTCTTTTTAATCGTTGGTGTGGCGCAAGAGGAAGATGCTGTGGTCGATGCACGCTGGCAATTCTTCCTTATAATGCGTTACCATAATCATGGTTTTGTTCTGGCGGCGACAGAAGGCTTCGATGACGTCTTTTACAAGACGGCGGTTGCGGTTGTCGAGTCCGTGGAGCGGTTCATCGAGAATCAGCAGTTCCGGATCCTTGACAAAGGCTCGTGCCAGGAGAACGAGGCGCTGTTCGCCGCTGGAGAGCTTCAGAAAACCACGGTCTTCAAGACCTTCCAGTCCGAATACTTTCATCCAGAAGCGGCACTTGTCCATATCTTCTTCCTTTGGCTTTACATAGAGACCTACGGAATCCATCAGGCCGCTTGCTACGATGCGGATGGCTGGCAGGTCGCGCTGGTAAGAGCGGTGAAGCTCAGGCGATACGTAGCCGATGTGCTTCTTGATGTCCCAGATGCTTTCGCCGCTGCCTCGAGGATTGTCGAAGAGGGTAATGTCGCAGGCATAACTCTGCGGATTATCGGCACAAACCAGACTGAGGAGCGTACTCTTTCCGGCTCCGTTCTGTCCGCTCAAAGCCCATCGCTCGCCGTTCATCACGGTCCAGTCGAGGTCCTTGAGGATGATTCGTTCGCCATACTGAATGCGCACCTTGTTCATCTTCACCACTTCCTGGGTGTGATATTCGCGGTCGCTGTAAGGCTGGTCTACGATGGCTTGTTCCAACTCCGGACTCAGCACATGGGCAGGCACGGATTCTCTGCCGGCAAGATATTCGGCGAGGGTTACCTTAGGCTGAATCTTCATATCCTTCACTTCTACCACATGGGTGATGAAATCGGGAATATCATCGCTCTTGCTCAGTACGAGGATAATCTGCAGGGCTCGCTCTGAAGAGAGGGTCTTGAGCAGTTCCTTGAGCTGGTCGCGGGTTTCAGCATCGAGTCCGATAAACGGATTGTCCATGATGAGCACGCGAGGCTCTGAGAAGAGGGTAGAGGCAAGTTTGAATTTGCGGAGCTCGCCACTTGAGAGCAGGATGGTGTATTTGTCCATCAGGTGCTGCATGTGGAAGAGTTCGTAGATGTGCTGCTGCAGGGCTCTGCGCTCCGGAGTGTCTTCGCCTGCCATCTGGTAGGCTTCTTCCAGCTTGTCCTTTACGATAGGCGTGTTCTCGTCTATTTCGAGCTGGTTCCAGCGCTGCTGCAGGAAATAAGTGCGGTCGTTATCGCCTCCGTAGGTGTCGCGGAAGGTAATATACTTGATGTTGTCGCTCACCATTGTCTTCTGACTAGGTGAGAAATCGTAATCAGGGTCGTGCATCAGGAGTGGGTGGCGACCTACGATGATGTCGACAAACATTGATTTTCCTCCACCGTTCGGACCTACGATAGCGATGTGTTCACCATCGCACGCCTCGAAGTTTACGGGTTCTGCCATACGCCATTCTGGCATACGGGTAACACCATTTTTAATGCTAATAATCTTTTGCATCTCTCTTATTTTTTTATTCTACTCTGATTCTTTGTTGCAAAGTCTTTCCAGCTGCTGTAGTGCTTGGCGTCGGTCTCCGGGCGGTTCATCTGCAGAAAGTGGCAGTAGGCTGCCCCCAGTGCATCGGTAGCGTCCATGAACTTCGGCATTTCGTCTTGCTGAATATGGAGCAGTCGCTGCAGCATTCCCGCCACCTGTTCCTTCGAAGCCTGTCCCTGTCCTGTAATGGCCATCTTGATTTTGAGCGGCGCATATTCGTGGATAGGAACGCTGTGATGAATGGCGGCTGCGATGGCTACGCCCTGTGCCCTGCCCAGCTTGAGCATCGACTGCACGTTCTTGCCGAAGAAGGGGGCTTCGATGGCCATCTCATCGGGCAGATAGCTGTCGATGATGCCGGTTACGCGGTCGAAGATCTTGCCCAGCCGGAGATAGGGATCGCTCTCCTTGTGCATGTCGATGACGCCCATCACCACCAGTTCGGCCTTGTTGCCGATGATGCGGATTACGCCATAGCCCATCACGTTGGTTCCGGGGTCAATGCCGAGAATGATCTTCTCTGTATTCGATTTCTTGATCATCGCTGATAAATCTCCTGACTTTTTAAAAATGCTGTTTTAACGGTCCATATATGGATTGTGAGCGAGCTCTTCGCCTATGCTGGTGTATTCGCCATGACCCGGGAGAACCTGGGTTTCGTCAGGCAACTGACCGAGATGGCGCAGACTGTTGATGATGCGGAACATGCTGCCTCCAGGGAAATCGGTTCTGCCGATAGAGTTGTGGAAGAGGGTGTCGCCGGTGAAGGCTACGTGCTCTGCCTCGCAATAGAAGGTGACGGAACCGCTGCTGTGGCCCGGAGTGGCAATGACCTGGAACTCGTGGTTACCGAACTTGATGACCTCTTCATCTTCGAAGAATCTGCCAATAGGCGGAAACTGGTAATCGAGTTGCATCTGATAGAAGGTTTCTGCCTGCTTGGCGAGTCCCTTCATCAGGTTTTCATCTGCTGCCGATACTTCCGGTTTCAGTCCGAACTCCTGATAGATGGTGTTGTTGCCGAAGTTATGGTCAAGATGGCCATGGGTTACGAGCAGGTGAACGGGCTTGAGCTGGTTCTCCTTAATATATTGTGTAATAGCCGTCCGCTCTTCCGGATAGAAGGCGCCGCAATCGATGATGACGCATTCCTTGGTCTCATCGCTCACCACGTAGCAGTTTTCCTGCAACATGTTTACTTGAAATCTTTCTATATGTAACATTTCTTACTTTGAACTTTATGATTACTTTGAACTTTATGATTAGCAACTTAAGTTTCGTATGTAAGCTCCACCTGCCCTGTATGAAAGCTCCACACGCCCTGAAAGGGCAGAAGCTCCTAGCCCAGGGCATCGCCCTGGGTTTTCATGGACGCACCCCTGTCGCCCTGTAAGGGCAAAAGCTTTAAAATACCGGGCAATAAACAAAGCTTTTGCCCTTACAGGGCGCCTTGCTGATTGCTATTATACCCAGGGCGCTGCCCTGGGCTAGGAGCTTCTGCCCTTTCAGGGCGTGCTGCTTCTGGTAGCTTTTGGGGCTTTCAGCCCATACATGAACCACATGCGAAACTTGAATATGATTAGCAAAGCAAATGAATTCTTCGTTCTTCACTTTTCACTCTTCACTTCTTCTAAGCCGGAACGTAAACCAGTTGCTTGTCCTGGCTGAACCATTCTTCATCGAAGAAAGTGCTGAGCGGAGTGATTTCTGAAATCTTGAAGTATTGCTTCAGTTCTTCTTTCAGATTACCGCCCTTCAGACACAGAAGTCCGTTAGGCAGAGCGTTTTGTCCCTTCTGCTTAAAGTTTTTCTTAATAATCTTCATCAGGTCAGGAAGCTGCATTACCGCGCGGCTTACCACGAAATCGTACTTGCCTTTTTCGTCCTCTCCGCGCAGGTGTTCAGCCTTGAGATTCTGCAGATTGATGGCCGTAGCCACCTCGTTGCAGACTCTTATTTTCTTGCCCGTTCCATCTATCAGCTTGAACTTGCATTCAGGGAAGAGGATAGCGAGCGGAATGCCCGGGAAACCTCCGCCGCAGCCTAAATCGAGAATCTCCGTGCCCGGACGGAAATGGATGGCTTTGGCTATAGCCAGAGAATGGAGCACGTGGTGCTCGTACAGATTATCGATGTCCTTGCGGCTGATGACATTGATTTTGCTGTTCCAGTCGCGGTATAATGCATCGAGTGCCTCGAACTGCTTTTTCTGCTCTTCCGTGAGGTTCGGGAAGTATTTCTCTATTATTTCTATCATATAATTATATGTATTCTTCTTTATTTCTACTGATTTTTCTGCAAAGGTAGTGTAAAAAATCGGAAAACACGTAATAAAAATATCAAAATCTGTCAGATTATGCTCGTATATTAAGTTTTTTGCGTAACTTTGCACCCGTTTTCAATATAATTTAAGCAAAAATAGATAAAAACAGACAAGGAAATATGATAAAAGCAGCACTCTTCGATCTGGATGGCGTGGTTTTCGACACAGAATCACAGTACTCCATCTTCTGGGGAATGATAGGCAGGGAGTATCATCCGGAAATGCCCGATTTCGAATATCGCATCAAAGGACAGACTCTGGTTCAGATTTACGACAAGTATTTCACCGATGAAGCCGTCTTCGCCCACATCGAAGGTTTTACAGGCGCAAAGGAGGAACAGGCTAAGATTACAGCCCGACTGGATGAGTTTGAAAAGACCATGCAGTATGAATATATTGCGGGGTTCGAAGACTTTATCAGCGACTTGAAGCAGCATGGCGTAAAATGCGCTGTGGTAACGAGCAGCAACATTCAGAAGATGCTGAATGTCTACGACCGTCACCCGGAATTCAAGGCTTATTTCGACCGCGTGCTGACCAGCGAGGATTTCGCTGAGAGCAAGCCTCATCCAGACTGCTATCTGAAAGGTGCAGCCTATTTCGGTGTGAAAACGGAGGACTGTGTAGGACTGGAAGACAGCTTTAACGGACTGAAGGCGGTGAGAGCTTCAGGAGCCTTCACCCTAGGTCTTGCCACAACGAACAGCAGAGAAGCCATCCAGCCGCTATCCGACTATGTGATAGATGATTACAGAGGTTTCAGCTTTGCTGACTTGCAGCGCATCGTGGAGAATGCGAAATAGATTCAACGCAGAACAATAAATAAAACAAAATAAAAAATGGGATATTTATCTACTGACAAGAAGAAAATTACCACCAAGACCTTCGCAGAAATGAAGAAGGCTGGCGAGAAAGTAACCATGCTGACAGCATACGACTTTACAACAGCCGGAATTATAGATGCTGCAGGAATTGACTCTATATTAATAGGTGATTCGGCCAGCAATGTGATGGCAGGAAATGCAGACACATTGCCGATTACCGTAGACCAGATGATTTATCACGCCCGCAGCGTGGCACGTGCCTGCCAGCATGCTTTCGTGGTTTGCGACATGCCTTTCGGCAGCTATCAGATCAGCAAGGAAGAGGCGCTGCGCAATGCTTGCCGCATGATGAAGGAAACGGGTGTAGACGCTCTGAAACTGGAAGGCGGCGTAGAAATCTGCGAAACCGTTAAGGCGCTGGTTAATGCCGGAATCCCGGTTCATGGTCATCTCGGACTTACCCCGCAGAGCGTTAATAAGTTTGGCGGTTATGGCATTCGTGCCAAGGAAGAGGCTGAGGCACAGAAACTTATCAGCGATGCCCTTGCACTGGACGAAGCAGGCTGCTTTGCCATCGTGCTGGAGAAGGTTCCTGCTAAGCTTGCTGCAGAAGTAAGCAAGAAGGTAAAGGCTGTAACGATTGGAATCGGTGCTGGTAACGGCTGCGACGGACAGGTCCTGGTTTATGCTGATGCACTCGGAATGACACAGGGCTTCAAGCCTAAGTTCCTGCGCCACTTTGCTCAGGTAGGCGAGGAAATGACCAAGGGTGTGAAGGCTTATATTGATGCGGTGAAGACCGTAGATTATCCTAGCGCTGAAGAGAGTTACTAACATTAACTCTCTTTTTTGCGAAGTATAAGAGACTCAAGTTTCGCAAGTGAGCTCCACACGCCCTGAAAGGGCAGAAGCTCCTAGCCCAGGGCAGCGCCCTGGGTAATCATGGACGCAAGTTTGTCGCCCTGAAAGGGCAAAAGCTTTCAAGTACCAGGCAATTTACAAAGCTTTTGCCCTTACAGGGCGCATTGCTGACTGCCATTATACCCAGGGCGATGCCCTGGGCTAAGAGCTTTTGGGCCTTCAGCCCGTACTTGAACCACGTGCGAAAGTTCAGTAAGAGAGTATATTGACAATAGAAACATAAATAATTCGGATTATGGATACACAAAATACACCAGTACATATCAAACTGTGGCACAAGGACTTCTGGCGATTATGCTTTGCCAACCTCTTGCTGATGTCGAGTGTGTACATGCTCGTTTTTGCTATTCCTTATTTCCTGATTCAGGATAAGTATCAGATGTGGCAGATAGGGTGTGTGCTTCTTGCATACGGCTTTGGACTTTTCCTGTTTGGCGGCTTCTGCTCTTATCTGGTGCAGCGCTACCGCAGGAATATGGTCTGTCAGCTTTCAATTTTAGGTGTAGTTGTTTGCCTTTCGGTTCTTTACTATCTGGATACGTTCTGGAACATCAGGTTTTCTTTTGAGATTCTCCTGGCGGTCCGTTTCCTGTTGGGAGCATTTCTGGGGCTGGCTCAGATGTCGCTTGCCAGTACGCTGGTTATTGATTCCTGCGAGTCGTTCCAGCGCACCGAGGCTAATTATATTACCTCCTGGTTTGCCCGTTTTTCGATAGCCGTGGGACCCTTGGTGGCATGTTTCGTTTACAACTATTTCGGCATGGGCTATGTTTTCCCTACGGCTTCGTTGCTGGCTTTGGGAGCCTTCGTGCTGGTTTCTCGTGCCAAGTTTCCTTTTAAGGCACCTGCCGAAGGAATCAAGGCTTTCAGCCTCGACCGCTTCTATCTGCCACAGGGAACTCCGCTTTTTGTCAATATCATCCTGATTACTTTTTCTGCGGGATTATACTTTTCTGTGCCTCATCCTACTGGCATCTTTCTGATGATTTTCGGAGGATTGGTCTTGGCGTTTCTGGCAGAAAAGTTTGTCTTTGCTGATGCAGATCTGAAAAGCCAGATAATAGTAGGCCTGGTACTACTGGGAGCAGCTCAGCTGATTTCGTTCGCAAGTCAGGAGTTTGCCGTAGAAATCTTGGTTCCAGCCTTGTTGGGTTTCAGCTTGGGAATTATCGGAAGCCGTTTTCTGCTCTTCTATATCAAGCTTGCCAAACATTGCCAGCGCGGCACGAGCGTGAATTCGTTCTTCCTGGCTTGGGAATTGGGATTGAGCTTGGGACTCGGTCTCGGATTCCTGTTCCATAATATTCCGGCGAGAGCGCATTTTGACGTAGATCATCCTGTATATAATATGGTTGAATCAGGGATGTTGCACTATGCACTTCTTGCAACAATCGTATCGTTACTGGTGTACAATTTCTTGGTTCATCCATGGTACATGAAGCATAAAAACAGATAAAATATTTGAAATCTCGTTTGTTTCATAAAAGCTATTCTTTAAAAGAACCTAAAAATAGCTTTTATGAAACATTTTTAATATTATTTAGATAGCTTTTTTCGCTTTTGTGGCTTAATTTGAGTACTTTTGCGTTCAGTTTTGGAAATATATTGTTTGAATTAAGAAATTAAACGTAAAAATATAGAATTATGGCAGAAGCTATTGATATCCGCGAATTGAATATCCGGATAGAACAACAAAGTCAGTTTGTTACCAATCTGGTAATGGGCATGAATAAGGTTATCGTAGGTCAGAAACACCTCGTAGATTGCCTTCTTATCGGTCTTCTCTCTGATGGTCATATCCTGCTTGAGGGTGTACCTGGACTGGCGAAGACACTTGCAATCAAGACATTGTCACAGCTTATCAGCTCCGACTATAGCCGCATTCAGTTTACTCCTGATCTGTTGCCTGCCGATGTGGTGGGAACTCAGATTTATTCACAGAAAGATGAGGCTTTCCATGTAAAGCGCGGTCCTGTCTTCGCCAATTTCGTTTTGGCAGATGAGATTAACCGTGCCCCAGCCAAGGTGCAGAGTGCGCTGCTCGAGGCAATGCAGGAACACCAGGTTACCATTGGTGATGAAACCTTCAAACTGCCTAGTCCGTTCCTGGTAATGGCTACACAGAACCCTATCGAACAGGAAGGAACCTATCAGTTGCCTGAAGCACAGGTAGACCGTTTCCTGCTGAAGGTAATCATCGATTATCCTACACTGGAAGAGGAGAAGCTCATCATCCGCGAGAATATCCAGGGCGGACTTCCTGAGGTTACTCCTGTAACATCAGCTGAGGAGATTCTGAAGGCTCGCAAGATTGTAAACGAGGTTTATCTCGATGAGAAGATTGAACAGTATATTGCCGATATCGTCTTTGCTTCACGTTATCCTGAGCGCTACGGACTGGGCGAACTGAAAGATATGATTACCTTCGGCGGCAGTCCTCGTGCCAGCATCTCTCTTGCCAAGGCAGCCAGAGCCTATGCGTTTATCAAGCATCGCGGCTATGTGATTCCTGAAGATGTAAGAGCTGTGGCTCATGACGTAATGCGCCATCGTATCGGCCTTTCTTACGAGGCTGAGGCAAGCAATGTGACAAGCGAGGAAATCGTGAGCCGCATCATTAATAAGGTGGAAGTGCCTTGATGGTTAACAGTTAATAGTTAACAGTTAATAGTTTATAGTTAATAGTTTAGGATTTTGGATACACAAGATATCTTAAAAAAGGTTCGGAAGATAGAAATCAAGACTCGCGGACTGAGTCAGAACATCTTCGCTGGTCAGTATCATTCTGCCTTCAAGGGTAGGGGAATGGCCTTTGCCGAGGTGCGCGAATATCAGTATGGCGATGATGTGAGAGACATCGACTGGAACGTGACCGCCCGTTTTCATAAGCCTTATGTCAAGGTGTTTGAAGAGGAAAGGGAACTGACGGTGATGCTGCTCGTAGACGTCAGCGGGTCGCTCGATTTCGGTACGATGAAGCAGATGAAGCGCGATCTGGCTACTGAGATTGCTGCCACACTCGCCTTCAGTGCCATTCAGAACAATGACAAGATAGGTGTCATCTTCTTCTCTGACCGTATCGAGAAGTACATTCCGCCTAAGAAAGGAAGAAAGCATATTCTCTATATCATCAGAGAAATGCTCAACTTCCAGCCGCAAAGCCAGCGTACCGACATCGGCTGTGCCCTGGAATATTTCACTCGCGTGATGAAACGCCACTGCACAGCTTTCGTAATCAGCGACTTCTACGATCATAAGGATTTCCAGCATCAGCTGCAGATTGCCAACCAGAAACATGATGTAGTAGCCATCCAGGTTTACGACCCGCGTGCCAAAGTGCTGCCTGATGTAGGACTGCTTAAGGTGATGGATGCAGAAACCGGACACGAAATGTATATTGATACGAGTTCGAAGAAACTGCGAATGGCTCATACCCAGCAATGGCTGATGCAGCAGGAGAATCTGAAAACCGACTTTGCCAAAAGCAAGGTCGACTGGACTTCGATTGCCACTAACGAGGACTTCTCGAAGGCGCTCCTGATGCTTTTCAAGCAGAGGGGCTGATAAACCGAAAGCTCAAAGTAAAGAAACTATGTTTAAAGTAAAGAATATCATATTGTCGCTCGCTCTCCTGGGATGCTCAGGCTTAGCTCAAGCCCAGCAGGTAGAGCAACGCATCGACTCGCTCCAGATACTGATAGGACAGCAGACCGTGCTGCATCTGAAGGCTTCGGTAAAGCAGGGCGATAAGGTGCAACTGCCATCTTTCAAGCCGCAGCAGCAAATTACACCGGGAGTGGAAGTGGTAGAGCAGAGTAAGGGCGACACTTCGCACATAGGCGACGACCGAATGGTGGTGAGTCGCGACTATACGCTGACTTCATTTGATGAAAAGGTGTACGTGATTCCTGCGCTCAATGTGAAGGTAAACGGCAAGAACTGTCATGGCAACCAGCTTGCGCTGAAGGTGCTCATCGTGCCTGTAGATACGGTTCATCCCAACCAGTTCTATCCGCCCAAGGATGTTCAGGATAATCCTTTCTCCTGGAGCGAATGGAGCGCGCTGTTCTGGTTGAGCCTATTGCTGTTAATCCTCTGTGGCGCATGGCTTTATCTGCGCAACAGACTGAAGAACAATAAGCCAATCATCACCCATATCCGCATCGTAAAACGTGTTCCGGCTCATGAAAAGGCGCTGAATCAAATCAACGTCATCAAGCAGCAGCACGTTGAGAATCAGGAAACACAGAAGGCTTACTACACCCAGCTTACCAATACGCTGAGAGAATATATCGTGAGCCGTTTCGGATTCAATGCCATGGAGATGACCAGTGCCGAAATCATCGAACGTTTGCGCGAAGCAGGCGACCAGAAGATGATAGATGAACTGAAGGAACTCTTCCAGACTGCCGATCTCGTGAAGTTTGCCAAATATGAAACCCTGGTGAATGAGAACGACGCAAACCTGGTGAATGCCATCAACTTCATCGACCAGACCAAGACAGATGAGAAACCTACAGAAGAAAAGGTGGTTCCGCAGCTGACCAACGAAGAGCAGAAGACGCAATCTCAGCGCCGCCTCATCAAGTCGCTCCTCTGGATAGGAGCCATCGTAGGTCTGGCTCTGTTGGGTTACATCATTTATCAGTCAGCCATGCTGCTGATGTAAGGCAGGGTGTACTTATGAAACGTTTTGCCGGGCAAAGCGGTTTATTCCGAAACTCTTTGCCTGGCTATAAATAGAAAAATATAGAAATGGAATTTGCAAGTAAAGGCTATTTTCTGTTGCTCCTGTTGCTGATACCTTATATATTATGGTATTTCCTCTACAGGAAGAAGAATGCGCCAACCATGCGCATGAGCGACACGAAAAAGTATCAATATGCTCCGAAGAGCCTGCGTGTGCGTCTCATCCATCTGCCAATGGTGCTGAGATGCATCTGCTTCGTGCTCATCGTCTGTGCGATGGCTCGTCCGCAGACGCATACGGCTTGGGACAACAAGACGGTAGAAGGCATTGACATTATGTTGGCGATGGACGTTTCCACCTCTATGCTTGCCGAAGATTTGAGACCGAACCGTATGGAAGCGGCTAAGGATGTGGCTACAGAATTCATCTCAGGAAGACCGAACGACAACATCGGTCTGACTATCTTTGCCGGTGAAGCTTTCACCCAGTGCCCGATGACAACCGATCATGCCAGTCTGTTGCGCCTCTTGCAGGCAACCCGTACGGATATTGCCGCCCGGGGACTGATTGACGATGGAACCGCAGTGGGAATGGGATTGACCAATGCCGTGAGCCGCCTGAAGGATTCTAAGTCAAAATCGAAGGTTGTGATTCTTCTTACCGACGGCAGTAACAACATGGGTGAAATCTCGCCAATGACCGCAGCAGAGATTGCCAAAAGCTACGGAATACGTGTTTACACCATCGGTGTAGGAACCAACAAGGTGGCTCCTTATCCAATGCCTGTGGCAGGAGGAGTACAGTACATCAATATTCCGGTAGAGATAGATACGAAGACGCTGAGCGATATTGCTCAGACAACCGATGGTAACTTCTATCGCGCAACGAACAATAATGAGCTGAAGAAGATTTACAGGGACATTGATAAACTGGAGAAAACCAAGTTTAATGTCAAGCATTTCGCTAAGCGCTATGAAGCTTATCAGCCATTCGCCTTGGCAGCTCTCCTGGTATTGCTGGTAGAAATCCTGCTCCGCATCACCTGGTTCAGAAGAATTCCGTAATCCGGAAACTGAAATATTTTGCTGATTATCGGAGATATTCCGCTATCTTTCGGAGATATTTTACCAGTTATCGGAGATATTTTACTGATTATCGGATAATCGAATAGAAGATATAATTAGAATAGAAAATGTTAAGATTTGAAGATCCTATATTTCTCTGGCTGTTGTGGATTATACCAGTACTGATTCTGATCAGGCTGATAGGATGGAGAAGAAGAAAGGCTAAACTGAAGAAACTCGGCGATCCGGAGCTTCTGAAACAGCTCATGCCCAACATCTCTAAATATCGCCCTACAGTGAAGTTTGTGCTGATGCTCGCAGCCTTGGCGCTTCTTATCGTGATGGTAGCTCGCCCGCAGATGGGCAGCAAGATTTCTCACGATAAGCGACATGGTATTGAAACCATCATCTGCCTCGATATTTCAAATTCCATGCTCTGTCAAGACGTAGTTCCATCCCGTTTGGACAAGAGTAAGATGCTTGTCGAAAATCTGGTCGACAACTTTAACAACGACAAGATTGGACTCATCGTCTTTGCAGGCGATGCTTTCGTGCAGTTGCCAATCACCACCGATTATGTTTCGGCAAAGATGTTTCTCCAGAACATAACCCCTGGTCTTATCCAGACCCAGGGAACCAATATCGGAGCAGCCATTGATTTGGCTTCCAAGAGTTTCACCCAGCAGGAGAATGTGGGCAGAGCCATCATCGTAATTACTGATGGCGAAAACCATGAGCCTGGCGCACAGGAAGCAGCGACTGCTGCCAACAAGAAAGGAATCAATGTCTTTATCCTGGGCATAGGAAACACCAAGGGAGCGCCAATCCCTATGGGCGACGGCTCTTATCTGAAGGACAATGCGGGCAACACCGTAATGACCGCTCTGAATGAGCAGATGTGCAAGGAACTTGCCCAGGCAGGCAAGGGTCAGTACATTCATGTAGATAATACCAGCGATGCGGAAAGAGCATTGAATGATGATATTGCCAAATTGCAGAAAGGCGATGTGACGAGTGTGGTTTACAGCGCCTATGATGAACAGTTCCAGGCTGTAGGTATTCTCGTCATCCTGTTGCTTATCATCGAAATCTGTCTGCTTGAGGTAAAGAATCCTCTGCTCCGAAACATCAAGTTTTTTAAGAAAGACATCAAGAAGCCTTTCTGATAAACGTTTATACATTATTATATAATAAGAATGAGATATTTAAGATATATATTGGTTTTTGCCCTGATGGTGCTGGGCTTGGCGAAGGTGGGAGCGCAGAACGACCGCAACTTCATCCGCCAGGGAAACCGCGCCTATCATAAACAGAAGTGGGCTGCAGCCGAAACGCAATATCGCAAGGCTATCTCCAAGAACCAGAAGAATGCGCAGGCTGTCTATAATCTGGGTTGCGCCCTGATGATGCAGCAGAAGGATTCAATGGCGATGATACAGTTTGAGAATGCTTCGAAACTGGAAACGAACAAGATGCGACGCGCCAGAAGTTACCATAACATGGGTGTGGTCATGCAGCAGCATCAGCAATATGCGCAGGCCATAGGATGCTATGAGAACGCCCTGCGCTGCAATCCGCAGGACAATGCAACCCGATATAATCTTGCCCTCTGCAAGAAACTGCTTAAAAACCAGAAGCAGAACAAGCAAAACGATAAGAATAAGAACAAAAAGGATAAAAACAAGGACAAAGACAATCAGAACAAAGATCAGAATAAAGGCAAGAACAAGAACGACAAAAACAAGAACAACCAGAATAAGAACAATCAGCAGAATCAGAACAATCAGGACAAGATGAGCAAAGATAATGCTGAACAACTCTTGAACGCTGCCATCCAGCAGGAGAAGGATACGAAGCGCAAGATGCAGAAAGCGATGAGTCAGCCTCGCAGAAAACAATATGAGAAAAACTGGTAAAAAGTAAAATAATACAACGAGCATAATAAATTTGAACATGAAACATATAGGTTGGTTTATTATTATATGGGCAATGCTTCTGGGCTTCAGTTTGCAGCTGAAAGCCCAGCATATCAGTGTGTCGGCACCAACACACGTGGCGGCGGGCGAAAACTTCCGTGTGGCCTATACCATCAATACACGTGATGTAGAGGAATTCCGTCTGGGCGGAGTAGGAGAAGGACTTGAGGTAATCGCAGGTCCTTACACCTCATCGCAGTCCAGTTATCAGATGATCAATGGCCATACTTCCTCTTCATCGTCTGTAACCATTACCTATACGCTCTACGCAGCTAAGAACGGAACCTTTGGCATTGGTGCCTCTCATGCCATCGTAAATGGTAAGAAACTCTCTTCCCATCCGGTTAAGATTACGGTTTCTGGCCATGCTGCACGCAACAACGGTGCACCTTCCATGCACGGACAGAATGATTATAATGAACCACGTATGCGAACTGCCGGATCAAGAATATCAGGCAGCGACCTCTTCATCAAGGTTACAGCCAACAAGCGACGTGTTCACGAACAGGAACCGGTGCTCCTTACTTATAAGGTTTACACGCAGGTAGACCTTACCCAGCTGGAAGGCAAGATGCCTGACCTGAAGGGATTCCACAACCAGGAAGTTCCGCTGCCTCAGCAGAAGACTTTCCATACTGAAACCGTAAACGGCCGACCTTACCGATGCGTTACATGGAGCCAGTATGTCATGTATCCGCAGATGACGGGAAACCTCACCATTCCAGCCATTACCTTCAAGGGAATCGTAGTTCAGCAGAACAGAAACGTTGACCCGATGGAAGCTTTCTTCAATGGTGGCTCCGGCTATGTTGAAGTAAAGAAAGATATTATAGCTCCTAGTGTGAAAATTCAGGTTGATCCATTGCCTCAGCGCCCTGCCAACTTCTCGGGCGGTGTGGGTAAATTCAATATTACAGCTTCCATCGACAAGAAGGAAGTAAAGGCTGGTGAACCAATCACCATCCGTGTAGTGATAGGAGGAATCGGAAACCTGAAGTTGCTCAAGCAGCCTGTCATTACCTTCCCTAAGGATTTTGACAAGTACGATGCGAAGGTGACAGACAAGACCCGCCTTACAGCCAATGGCGTAGAAGGCAATATGATTTATGACTTCCTGGCTGTGCCTCGTAATCAGGGAAATTATACCATTCCTGCGGTAGAATTCACCTATTATGATACTTCGGCTAACAAGTACAAGACGATCAAGACCCAGCCGTTTACGCTGAACGTGGAGAAGGGCGATGGAACTTCAGATAATGAAACATCAGATTTCAGCAACAAGGATAAGGACATTCATGCGCTGAAACTGGGCAAGTCTAAGCTCCATGATATTGACGATATGTTCTACGGAAGCTTCGGTTACTGGACCAGTCTGCTGGTTCCATTGGCAGCCTTCTTTGCCCTGCTCATAGTCTTCCGCCGCCGTGCTCTCGAGAATGCCGACCTTGTAAAGGTCCGTTCCAACAAGGCAAACAAGATAGCAACCAAGCGCCTGAAGAAGGCTCATCTGCTGATGCTCGGTGGCAAGCAGGAAGAATTCTACGATGAAGTACTCCGTGCTTTGTGGGGCTATGTAAGCTACAAGCTCAACATGCCTGCCGAAAAGCTCTCACGTGAAAACATCCAGGCTATGCTCGAAAAACATTGTGTAGAGGAGAGAACTATCGAGAAGTTTACAACTGCGCTCGATGAATGTGAGTTTGAACGCTATGCGCCGGGCGACCCTGCCGGCAATATGAACCGTACATTCGAATCAGCAATGACTGCTATTATGGATATAGAAAATGCTATCAATGCAACGCGTAAGCAGCGTAAGAAGAGTGCAACCGGATATTCGTTCGTCATGATGATCATGGTAATGTTGGGCTGCTCGGTTTCTGCAGGCGCTGTAACCAAGAACAATGCTGATACGGAATATCAGAAAGGTAACTATCAGCAGGCCATACGCGACTATGAGGAAATATTGAACAATTATGGTGTTTCTGCCGAAGTTTACTATAACTTGGGCAATGCTTATTACCGTACAGACAATATTACCAAGGCTGTGCTCAATTATGAGCGTGCCCATCTGCTCTCGCCAGGCGATGAAGACATCAGCTTCAACCTTCAGTTTGCACGTAGCAAAACCATCGATAAGATTACTCCGGAAAGCGAGATGTTCTTCGTAACCTGGTGGAAGGCGCTGGTTAACTTTACGAGTGTTGACTGTTGGGCTAAGACAGGCATCATTGCCATCATCATGGCGCTGGTTCTGGTCTTGGTTTATCTCTTCGGTCCGCATATCGTGTTGCGCAAGATTGGTTTCTTCGGTGGAATCTTCTTCGTGGCAGTCTTCCTGCTGAGCAATCTCTTTGCTTACCAGCAGCGGCAGATGCTCATTAACCGTACGGGAGCCATCATCATCGCTCCTTCGGTCAATGTGAAGAAGACTCCAGCCAAGACGAGTGCTGACCTCTTCCTGCTGCATGAAGGAACCCGCGTTGATATTACCGATAAGGCGATGAAAGGCTGGCGTGGAATCAAGGTTGGAGACGGCAGAGAAGGCTGGATTGAAACCAAGGCAATTGAGGAAATCTGATTAAGATAAAATCTGACTAATATAAAGAGAATGGATTTTAGTAGGATACAAGATTTTGACATGCAGCTGTTGCATGTGTTTAACGGCAGCGAGAATGTGTGGCTCGATCAGATGGCGATGGCGCTTACGTCGGGCTGGACATGGATTCCGCTTTATATCGTCCTCTTCGTTGTTGTGATAAGAAACAACGAGATGATGGGCCAGATTGCGCTCGTGGTTGGAGGAGCGGTGCTCTGCATCTTTCTGGCTGATGGACTGGTGGATGGAATCATCAAACCGCTGGCTGAAAGATGCAGACCTTCCAGCGACCCGATGTTCAAGTATACGGTCCAGGTGGTTGACAATATGCGCCTCAAGAGTTTCAGCTTCTGTTCGGCTCATGCGGCTAATACGCTTTCTATAGCCATCTTCTTCTCGTTGCTTATCCGCAGCAAACTGGTTACATGGACCCTGTTATTATGGTCGCTCGTAAACTGTTGGACCCGTCTTTACCTGGGTGTTCATTATCCGGTCGACATTCTTTGCGGTCTGGCTATCGGAGCTGTGGTGGGAGTTGTCGTTTATCTTATCTACATCAGGATGTATTACCGCATCTCCCCAAAGATTAAGTATATTTCCAACCAGTATACGAGTACGGGTTACGACTATGATGATGTAGATAAAATCATGACCGTAGTGATATTTACCCTTATCATGGTTGTGTTTTATGCCACCTGCCAGATGGCTCATCTTTAGTACAGAAATAAAAGTTTAAAATAGAAAGTTCACAAGTAAAATAAATAATGGATACAAAACACATTAAAATTAGTGATTATAACTATGATTTACCGGATGAGCGCATCGCAAAATTCCCTATCGCCCAGCGCGACCACAGCAAACTGCTGGTCTATAAGCACGGCGAGGTAAGCGATGATGTTTTCCATCATCTTCCCACATATCTCCCTCAAGGAGCCTTGATGATATTCAACAATACCAAGGTGATACAAGCGCGTCTGCACTTCCGCAAGGAAACAGGTGCGCTTATTGAGGTTTTCTTGATGGAGCCTGCAGAACCTACTGATTATGAACTCATGTTCCAGACCACCGGACATTGTTCCTGGCTCTGCATGATCGGTAATCTGAAGAAATGGAAAGAGGGCAGCCTGAAGCGTGATTTCGAAATCAAGGGCCACAAGCTTACGCTCAGCGCTACCATGCGACGCGGAGATGCTCTCGGTTCTGAGGCGCAGAAAATGGTTGCCAAAGGCGGAGGAACCAACTATTGGGTTGATTTTGATTGGGACAACGACAAGGTGTCTTTCGCTGAGATTCTCGAAGCAGTAGGTGAGTTGCCTATTCCTCCATATCTCAACCGCAAGACTGAGGAGAGTGACAAGACCACCTATCAGACGGTTTATTCTAAAATCAAGGGAAGTGTGGCTGCTCCAACTGCCGGGCTTCACTTTACCGATGCGGTTCTCAAGGATCTTGATGCGCATGGAATCGACCGCGAAGAAGTAACCCTGCATGTAGGAGCCGGCACATTCAAACCGGTGAAGAGTCTTGAAATCGAAGGTCATCAGATGCATACGGAATACATTGTTGTTCATCGTCGCAGCCTGGAAAAACTCATCAAGCACGAATGCCGGGTCATTGCCGTAGGAACCACCAGCGTCCGTACCATAGAGAGTCTCTATTACATGGGCGTTCATCTGCTGAAGCATCCTGAGGCAAATGAAGACGATCTGCATGTAAACCAGTGGGATCCTTACGAGCTTTCTGAAGATGGCAATTTGGTAGATGGAATCACTCCGATGCAGGCTATCCAGGCAATCATCGATTATCTGGACCGCAACGGCTTGGAGGCTCTCCATTCCAGCACGCAGATTATCATTGCTCCTGGCTATCAGTATAAGATTGTGAAGATGCTGGTCACCAATTTCCATCAGCCTCAGAGTACGCTCCTGCTCCTGGTGAGTGCTTTCCTCAAGGGCGACTGGAAGAAGGTTTACGATTATGCTCTTTCGCATGATTTCCGTTTCCTGAGCTATGGAGATTCATCCCTGCTCATTCCGTAAAAGGAGTTAGGAAAACTATAAATTATTAATTGTAAATTATAAATTAAAATAGATGATTTCAGTAGAAGGACTGAAAGTAGAGTTTGGCGTTAAGCCTCTCTTTCATGATGTAAGTTTCGTCATCAACGACCGCGACCGCATTGCCCTGGTGGGTAAGAATGGTGCCGGAAAATCTACGATGCTCAAGATTCTCTGCGGTTTGCAGAAACCTACTGATGGCGTTGTGGCTATTCCTAACGAAACCACTATCGGCTATCTGCCACAGGTGATGAAACTGCAGGACGATACGACCGTGAAAGAGGAAACCCGCAAGGCTTTCGCCCATAATACCGAGATGAAGGCGCGTCTGGACAAGATGCAGCAGGAAATGGCCGACCGCACCGACTATGAGAGCGAAAGCTATGCTCAGCTCGTAGAGAAGTTTACCCAGGAACATGAACGCTACATGATGATGGGTGGCGAAAACTATGAGGCTGAGATAGAGCGCACCTTGAGTGGTCTTGGCTTTACGCGCGATGATTTCGAGCGCCCAACCAAGGAGTTTTCCGGCGGTTGGCGAATGCGTATCGAACTTGCCAAGATTCTGTTGCAGAAGCCTGATGTACTGCTTCTCGATGAGCCTACCAACCACCTTGATATTGAAAGTATCCAGTGGTTGGAGCTGTTCCTGGCGCAGAGTGCAAAGGCTGTGGTTCTGGTGAGTCACGACCGTGCTTTCATCAACAATGTAACTAACCGTACCCTCGAAATTACTTGCGGAAGGGTAGAAGACTATAAGGTGAAATACGATGAGTATGTGGTGTTGCGTGCCGAACGCCGCGAGCAGCAGCTCCGTGCTTACGAAAACCAGCAGAAGGAAATTGCCGACATCAAGGATTTCATCGAGCGGTTCCGCTACAAGCCTACCAAGGCGGTTCAGGTGCAGAGCAGAATCAAGCAGCTCGAGAAAATCGTGCCTATCGAGGTGGATGAGGTTGACAACAAGCAGATGCACCTCAAATTCCCTCCTTGTCTCAGGAGTGGCGATTATCCTATCATCTGTGATGAGGTGCGCAAGGATTACGGCGTCCACACCGTCTTCGACCATGTTACCTTTACCATCAAGCGTGGCGAGAAGGTGGCTTTCGTGGGTAAGAACGGCGAGGGTAAGTCTACCCTGGTAAAATGTATCATGGGTGAGATTCCTTTCACCGGAACTCTCAAGATTGGTCATAATGTGCAGATTGGTTATTTCGCCCAGAATCAGGCGCAGCTCTTGGATGAGAATCTAACTATCTTCCAGACAATCGACAATGTGGCAACAGGCGAAATGCGTCTGAAGGTGAACGATCTCCTGGGCGCCTTCATGTTTGGCGGCGAGACTTCCGAGAAGTTTGTCAAGGTTCTGAGTGGAGGCGAACGCAGCCGACTGGCTATGATCAAGCTCCTGCTCGAACCGGTGAATCTCCTCATTCTCGATGAGCCTACCAATCACCTCGACATGCAGTCGAAGGATGTGCTGAAAGAAGCCATCAAGGCTTTCGATGGAACAGCCATCATCGTGAGCCACGACCGTGAATTCCTCGATGGTCTGGTTGATAAGGTCTATGAGTTTGGTGACGGCAAGGTTCGTGAGCATCTCGGTGGTATTTACGATTATCTCCGTGCCCATAATGCCGAGAACATCAATCAGGCTCTTGCCAACCAGAGTATGGCTTCTGCCGGTTCGCCTTCTGCCAATACTTCCGGCTCTTCTGTCGCATCAGGTTCTACAGCCGACAGTCTTGCCTCTGCCACATCCGGCAAGCAGAGCTACGCTGAACATAAGGAACAGCAGAAGAAAATCCGTAAGGCTGAGAAAGCCGTGAAGGAATGTGAGGCGAAGATAGAGAAGCTGGAAGCGAGAAAGAAGGAGATTGATGAACTCCTGATGAAACCGGAAAATGCAACCAACATGGAACTCGTGACTGAATACACCGAACTCATGAAGAGTCTCGATGAGGAGAACGAGCGCTGGATGCTCCTTTCGGAAGAACTGGAAGAAGTTTCGAAATAATAGTAACATTAATATAAAATAAAGAGAAGAAAATGAAAATGAAAATGATCTTACCGATGATGCTGATCGCAGCTCTGCCATTAGGCGCTGATGCTCAGAATAAATCGGGTCTTGTCATGAGCAATCTCGACAAGACAGTGAAGCCAGCAGACAGTTTCTATCAGTTTGCTACAGGTGGATGGCAGAAGAACAATCCTCTTCCTGCCGCTTACAGCCGTTATGGCAGTTTTGACCAGCTGGCTGAGAACAACAACAAGCGCATCAACACCATTCTTTCTGAACTCCAGAAGAAGACTTACAAGGCTGGAACCATTGAGCAGAAATTGTCTGATTTCTACAAACTCTCTATGGATGTTGACAGCCGCAACAAGGCTGGAATCGCTCCAGTAAAGCCTCTGATGGATGAGATAGAAGCTGCCAAGACCAAGGACGAGCTTCAGAAGCTTCAGGTTAAGTATGCATGGATGGGGCTCGGCTTGAGCTATGGCGCAGGTTTCGCTGCCGATGAGAAGAACGTAACCATGAACATCTACAACCTGATGCAGGGCGGTCTTACTCTCGGTGCCAAGGATTATTACCTCAACAACGATGCTGCAACCGTAGCTATCCGTGAGGCTTATAAGTCTTACCTCAGCAAGATGTTCCAGCTCTATGGTTTCTCTGCTGATGAAGCTGCCAAGAAGGCTTCTGCCGTATTCCTTCACGAAACAACGCTCGCTACTTTCTCTAAGAGCCGTACCGAACTTCGTGATCCTCAGGCCAACTACAACAAGATGACCTTGGCAGAATTCAAGGAGAATTATCCTAACATTCCTCTCGAGGCACTTGCCAACGCCGAGGGAATCAAGAGCGAATATCTCAAGGAGATGATCGTAGGTCAGCCTGCTTTCTTTGCCGGTTATGACAAGGTGGCAGCTGCAGAATGTGCAGGCACATTGAAGGCTTTGATGGAGTGGGACATCATCTGTAGTTCTGCTTCTTACCTCAGCGATGAGATTCGCGAAGCCCGTTTCGAATTCTTCGGCAAGACTATGAGTGGCCGTAAGGAGGATTATCCTCTTTGGAAGCGCGCTACTACTCAGGTAGAGGCTCAGTTGGGCGAGGCACTCGGTCGCATCTACTGCAAGCGCTATTTTCCAGAAAGCTCTAAGAAGATGATGGAGACACTCGTGAAGAATCTTCAGATCAGCCTCGGTCAGCGTATCGATGCTCAGACCTGGATGAGCGATGCTACAAAGAAAGCTGCCCACAACAAACTCGACAAGTTCTATGTAAAGATTGGTTATCCTAACAAGTGGACTGATTTCAGCAAGCTCAGCATCGACCCATCTAAGAGCTATTATGAGAACGTAATGGCTTGCCGCAAGTTTGCCAACGATAAGGAGATTGCAGAGAAGGCAGGAAAGCCAGTAGATAGGGATGAGTGGTTCATGACTCCTCAGACCGTGAACGCTTACTACAATCCTACTACCAATGAGATCTGCTTCCCAGCTGGTATTCTCCAGTATCCTTTCTTCGATCCTAAGGCTGATGCTGCATTCAACTATGGTGCTATCGGCGTAGTAATCGGTCATGAGATGACTCACGGATTCGATGATCAGGGTCGTCAGTATGATGCTAGCGGTAATCTGAAGGACTGGTGGACAGCTGAAGATGCAGAAGGTTTCAACAAGCGTGCTGATATGTATGCTGATTTCTTCAGTAACATCAAGGTATTGCCTGATCTGAATGCCAACGGCCGTTTCACCCTCGGCGAGAACCTTGCCGACCATGGTGGTTTGATGGTTTCATACAATGCCTTCAAGAATGCTACTGCTAAGAAGCCATTGAAGAACAAGGATGGTTTCACTCCTGACCAGCGTTTCTTCCTCGCCTATGCAGGTGTTTGGGGACAGAACATTACTGATAAGGAAATCCGCAACCGCGTAAAGAATGATCCTCATTCTCTCGGCAAATGGCGTGTTGATGGTGCGCTTCCTCACATCGATGCATGGTATGAGGCATTTGGTGTAAAGCAGGGCGACAAGCTGTTCATTCCTAAGAACCAGCGCCTGGAGCTTTGGTAATTCTCGGAAGGAAGTTTTTCCGAATAGAATTTTTCGGGAATGGTTTTTCCGAATAGATAGAAAAAATAAAGTCCTGATGTTTCGTTTGTTTGAAACATCAGGACTTTTTGTTTTATGCTTGAAATATTTTTTGATAAGAAAACAATAGAATAAGGGTTATTGCTTCTTCTCCAGTTCCTGAAGATTTTCCATCTTCTTCGATTCCAGGAATTCGTAAATGCCGCAGAGATGTTCGCGGACGCGACCATGACCGAACTCATAAACCTTGCTGACAAGACCATCGAGGAAATCACGGTCGTGACTAACCACGATAAGCGTTCCGTCGAAATCGAGCAAGGCCTGTTTCAGCACATCCTTGGTCTTCAGGTCGAGGTGGTTGGTAGGCTCATCGAGAAGCAGTACGTCTGGCGATTTCACGAGTAGCATTTCTCACACCGGCGATGATCTTGAGCAATGTACTCTTTCCTGCGCCATTCTTTCCCATCAGGGCTATACGGTCCTTCTCGTTGATCTGGAAGGAAATGTCTTTGAATAGGGTGCTGCCGCCAAATTCTACGGTCAATCCATCAACTGCAATCATATTATTTTCTTCTTGTTCAAATTTTTGTTTCTTTAAGCAACTCCCCAGAATGCCCCGTTCCTGCCGTTGTCGGGGTCTTCATTGATGACCAGCGCCTGCCATCATTTATGACCCGTGCTGGTCTTAAGAGAAGACCTGAGCAAGGCACAAAAGGCTGTTCTTTCGATTGCCGGTGCAAAGATACAACATTTTTGGGCAGAATGCAAGCTTTTACCCTGACTTTCTTTCGGAGAAGTAGTGTAAGTGATTGATTGATACTGATTTCTATCGGCTTTTTAGCTGAACTTTGTTGCAGAACAATCTAATGGTGAGGTGTAAGGATAAAAGACCAGCGTGTCATTAAGGGGCAGTGTCATTAAGGGTCATTTAGAAAAATGAAAGTGTCATTTTGAGCTATAGTATATATAAATATTTATTTATATATATACTATAGGAGATTTTTCTCCCCCGAAAATGAAAATGACCCTTAA
This sequence comes from Segatella copri, assembly GCA_052349145.1. Lineage (GTDB taxonomy): Bacteria > Bacteroidota > Bacteroidia > Bacteroidales > Bacteroidaceae > Prevotella > Prevotella copri_V. Next base: position 24,993 of record DAWDQD010000016.1, read on the forward strand.
TGACCTTAACCCTTAATGACACCCTAGATGAACTTGTGAGTTTTACCAGATATAGGTTGTGTGTATTCCTGAATGTATTGGTTATTAGTGTATTATGTGTATTTTGTTATATTTCTACTCTAACGTTCTGTGTATAATAATTATCTACATATTAAGTCACTTAAGTTAGCTATTATACTGTTCAATTCTGCATTTTTATCCTTGTTTTATGTTGCTTTTGTTAAAAATATATCATCTCAGAGGCTGTTTTTATGTCCGAGGAGGGGCATTTTTCACCCTTAGTAGAGGGGGGTAAAACACCTTTCTAACCCTCTTATTTTGCGTTTTTCATTCGAAAAATCACTAAAAAGCACTGATTTTTACCTCTTTTGGTTTCTGTTTTGTGTAGGTAAGGATAATTTACATTACTCAGTCTGATTGCGCTTCTTGCTCTGTTTCTTTTAGCGGATTAAATATCCCTAATAGTTTGATCTGTACGGTTGAAATTACCCAATACGCCCTGAAAGGGCAGAAGCTCATAGCCCAGGGCATCGCCCTAGGTAATTATGAACGCAAACCCATCGCCCTGTAAGGGCAAAAGCTTTAAAGAACCAAGCAATAAACAAAGCTTTTGCCCTTACAGGGCGTCTTATTGATTGCTATTATACCCAAGGCGATGCCCTGGGCTAAGAGCTTTTGGGCTTTCAGCCCGTCTTATACCACATGTGAATGTTCTGTTTTCTTAACAAAACGATTCTGAATTGCTCCTAATGAACTCAATCTCAATATCACGATTTCTCCCTATGTTTCATCACTTATTTCCAATTTTTACATGAATATGGAGCATTTTTAAACAAAAAAGACCTTGATTGCAGAACGCAACCAAGGTCTTCGGAGATGATATATTTAACCTATTGAAATCTCGCTAGATTAGATTTGCTCGCTCCAGTCCTCCTGGCTCTTACGAACGTAAGTCTGGTAACGGAGCTTAGCCATCTTCTCTGCCTGAGAGAAGAGCTCATCAGCCTCCTTAGGGAATGCCTTCTGTACAGAGAGGTAACGAACCTCACCGAGCAGGAAGTCGCGGAAGTTCTCCCAGTTAGGAGCCTTAGAGTCGAGTGTGAATGGGTTCTTACCCTCTTCAGCCAACAGTGGGTTGTAACGCCACAAGTGCCAGTAACCGCACTCAACAGCCAACTCTTCCTCGTGCTGTGAACGACCCATACCGCCCTTACGCTTCAAACCGTGGTTGATACATGGTGCGTAAGCGATGATGAGTGATGGACCTGGATAAGCCTCAGCCTCGCGGATAGCCTTCAATGTCTGGGCATTGTCAGCACCCATAGCTACCTGAGCTACGTAGATGTAACCGTATGTAGTCTGCATCAAACCGAGATCCTTCTTACGGATACGCTTACCCTGAGCTGCGAACTGTGCGATAGCACCGAGTGGAGTAGACTTAGAAGACTGACCACCAGTGTTAGAGTAAACCTCAGTATCGAGTACCAGGATGTTAACATCCTCACCAGAAGCCAATACGTGGTCGAGACCACCGTAACCGATATCATAAGAAGCACCGTCACCACCGATGATCCACTGTGAACGCTTAACGAGGTAGTGATCCAAAGTCTTGAGCTCCTTGCAGATAGGGCAACCCTTCTCAGCGCCGGCAGCGATGAGAGGCTTCAACTCTGCAGCAGCCTCCTTAGAACCCTCAGAATCGTTCATGTTAGCCATCCACTTGTCAGCAGCAGCTACGAACTCAGCAGGAACATGCTCCTGAGCCTTAGCCTCCTCGAGCAAGTGAGCGATGCGCTCCTTCATCTTCTTGTTACCCATTACCATACCGAGACCGAACTCGCAGAAGTCCTCGAACAATGAGTTGTCGAATGCAGGACCCTGACCCTTAGCGTTCTTTGTATATGGAGTAGATGGGATAGAAGCTGAGTAGATAGAAGAACAACCAGTAGCGTTAGCAATCATCTGACGATCGCCGAAGAGCTGAGAAATCAACTTGACGTATGGAGTCTCACCACAACCAGAGCAAGCACCAGAGAACTCGAACAATGGCTGAGCGAACTGAGAGTTCTTAGGGCTCTGCTTGATGTCTACGAGATCCTGCTTAGAAGCTACCTTGTGTACGAGATACTCCCAGTTAGCTGCTTCCTTGACCATATCCTCTGCGTCTACGTTGAATGGAACCATTGTCAACGCCTTCTCACCCTTCTTACCTGGGCAGACGTCAGCACAGTTACCACAACCCAGACAGTCGAGTACTGAAATCTCGACGCGGAAGTGCATTCCAGCCAAAGCCTTAGGTGCCTTAACATCCTGAGTCTTGAGACCCTCGATGCCTGCGAGCTCCTCGTCGGTCAATACGAATGGACGGATAGCTGCGTGAGGACAAACGAATGAACACTTGTTACACTGGATACAGTTCTCTACGTTCCATACTGGTACGAATGCCTCAACACCACGCTTCTCGAATGCTGCAGTACCGTTCTGCCATGTACCGTCAACTGTGTTGTGCTTAACGAAGTCAGAAACCTTCAAGAGGTCACCTGCCTGGCCGTTGATAGGACGAACGAGCTCCTTAACGAATGCTGGAGCGTTATCCTCCTTAGCCTCATCTTCAGCGAGGTTAGCCCAAGCTGGATCTACTGTCAACTGCTTGTACTCACCACCACGGTCTACAGCGCCGAAGTTCTTGTCAACAACGTCCTGACCCTTCTTAGAGTAAGACTTAACGATGAATGCCTTCATCTGCTCTACAGCGAGATCCAAAGGAATAACCTCTGTAATACGGAAGAATGCAGACTGGAGAATGGTGTTGGTACGGTTACCGAGACCAATCTCCTGAGCAATCTTAGTTGCGTTAATATAGTAAACAGTGATGTTGTTCTGAGCGAAGTAACGCTTTACCTTGTTAGGGATGAAGTTAACCAACTCCTCACCATCGAAGATAGTGTTCAACAGGAAGAAACCGTTCTTACGCAAACCACGAGTTACATCGTACATGTGGAGGTAAGCCTGTACGTGGCAAGCTACGAAGTTAGGAGTATTTACCTGATAAGCACTGTGGATAGGGCTGTCGCCGAAACGCAAGTGAGAGCAGGTGAAACCACCAGACTTCTTAGAGTCGTAAGAGAAGTATGCCTGGCAATACTTGTTAGTATTGTTACCGATAATCTGAACTGAGTTCTTGTTAGCACCAACAGTGCCGTCAGCACCCAAACCGTAGAACTTAGCCTCGAACAAGTCGTCGCCACCCATTGGGATTTCCTCCTCTTCTGGGAGAGAAGTGAATGTAACGTCATCAACGATACCTACAGTGAAGTGGTTCTTAGGCTGTGGCAACTCGAGGTTCTTGAATACAGCAACAATCTTAGCTGGAGTTGTATCAGAAGAACCGAGACCGTAGCGACCGCCAACGATCAATGGCTTGCGCTCGTCATCGTAGAGAGCTGACTTAACGTCGAGGTACAATGGCTCACCCTCTGCACCTGGCTCCTTAGTACGGTCGAGAACAGCGATGCGCTTAACGGTAGCTGGGATAGTCTTCTTCAAGAAGTCAACAGAGAATGGACGGAAGAGGTGAACTGCAACCATACCAACCTTCTTGCCCTGCTTGTTCAAGTAGTCGATAGCCTCGCGAGCTGGCTCTGTAGCAGAACCCATCAGGATGATGATGTTCTCAGCATCCTCAGCACCATAGTAGTTGAAGAGGTGATACTCACGACCAGTAATCTTAGTCATCTCCTGGCAGTACTTCTCTACTACCTCAGGGATTGCATCGTAGTAAGTGTTACAAGCCTCACGGTGAGTAAAGAATGTCTCTGGGTTCTCAGCAGTACCGCGAGTAACAGGACGCTCAGGAGTCAAAGCACGGTTACGGAAGTCCTCGATGAACTCTTTCTTAACCAATGGACGGATGTCTTCCATATCCATCTCCTCGATCTTGTGGTACTCGTGAGAAGTACGGAAACCGTCGAAGAAGTTAATGAAAGGAACCTTTGTCTCCAATGTAGCCAAGTGAGGAACTGCAGAGAGGTCCATAACCTCCTGAACAGAACCTGAGCAGAACATAGCGAAACCTGTCTGGCGGCAAGCCATTACGTCCTGGTGGTCACCGAAGATACAAAGTGAGTGAGAAGCCAATGTACGAGCTGATACGTTGAACACGCAAGGGAGCAACTCACCAGCAATCTTGTACATGTTAGGAATCATCAGCAACAAACCCTGAGAAGCAGTGTAAGTTGAAGTCAAGGCACCAGCCTGGAGAGAACCGTGAACTGCACCGGCAGCACCAGCCTCTGATTCCATTTCCTGGATAGAAACTCGCTGACCGAAAAGGTTCTTACGACCTTTGGCAGCCCATTCATCTACATGCTCCGCCATTGGTGATGATGGAGTAATAGGGTAGATAGCAGCAACCTCAGTAAACATGTAGCTTACGTGTGCGGCAGCTGTGTTACCATCACAAGTGATAAATTTTTTCTCTTTAGCCATTTTACTTTTAGATAAATATTAAAAATGTTTTGTATTTAATTCATTCTTATTCTAATGTTGAGTGTTGAATGTTGAGTGTTGAGTTAGGCTTGCGCCCTTATGTGTCTTCATGCTGATGCCGTTAGGCAATTCTACATTCAACACTCCACATTCAACATTCCCTAATATAGGAAACCCAGAAGCCATAACGGAATCCTGTTATCCTTGCCTACCTCGGTATTGTATCGGGCGTAGATGATGTCGGGATTGTTGCGCACCTTGTTTGGAGATTGCGCATCGCAGATTCTGAACTTCTTCTTACCATCTACAATGAAGTAGTGGTCCTTGCCGGTCTGGCTTACCTTGTGGTCTTTCCAGACCGAGTTGACGAAGAATGTTTCCATCACCTCCTGCTTGTCTATCTTGATAGGATAGATGGCGTACATCAGGTTGGAGTTGTGCATCATCACCTTGGATGGTTTCTTTGGAAACTCCTGCCCGGTAGGGTAAATCATGTTGATGAGTCGCGCATCAGCAAGATACTTGATGTAGTTCATTACCGTAGCTCTGCTGGTGTTGATCTCTTCGGCAAGCTGGCTCACGTTGGGAGCCTTGGCACCTTCTACAGCTAGCTGATAGAAGAGCCGCTTGATCTTGGTGAGATATTTCAGTTCGATTTGCTTGATGAGGAGGATGTCTACCTCGGTCATCATGTTCATTGTCTTTAGTAGATTCTCTGTGAAGTTGCGATTCTCCAGGAAGAATGGATAGAATCCATGGTGCAAGTAGTCCTGGAAGTATTTCATCGGGCTCACCTTAGGCAGTATCTGCTTGATGATGTGCTCGTGATTGCGCAAGATTTCATCGAGTGTATATGGCTTGAAACTGTTGCCAGTCTGCAGGTTGATAAACTCTCTGAAAGAGAAGCCTCGCAAATTATAGCTTTTCACGATTCCATTGAGCTCAGGATTCTCTTCCTTCAGTCTCATCACGCTGGAACCTGTGAACACGATTCTTAACTCTGGATAGAGGTCGTAGCATTTGCGCAGCTCCTTGCTCCAGTCCGACTGCTTGAAGACCTGGTCGATGAGAAGGGTTCTGCCGCCGTGGCGAACAAAGTCACCTGCAAAATCTGCGATTCCTCTGCTTTGAAAATAGAAATTGTTCATATTCACATACAGACACTTGCGGTCAGTAGGGCCAAAGTGCTCCTTGGCATATTGAAGGAGGAATGTAGACTTTCCTACACCGCGTGTTCCCTTTATGCCAATCAAACGGTCGCTCCAGTCGATTTCGTCCATCAGAGTGCGTCTTACTGGTGCGTCCGTATGCTCTACGAGGTATGTATGTGTTCTGAAGAATGCTTCTTCCATGAGTTTATATCGTTTCTAATTGTTTTTACGATGCAAAGGTAATTAAATATTTCTAATTTGCAAACTCTAGATAGCAAAAAGTAACTTTTTTTTCATTATTTAGCACTTGTCTAAGTAAAAATGGGGATTTTCTGCCCTTTTTTGCACTTTTCTTTATATCTTTGCACTATGAAGTTACATATTTTCAATCCAGAACATGATTTGGCTTTGGCTGCAAATCTGAAACAGTTCACCGCGCCTCATGCGGGTAGACAACTTAGAAGTGATCTTGCTTTCATTCCGGCTCTTTGGGCGGAAGAGGGCGACCTCGTACTTGTGGATGATATTGATTTTGCGAAGAACAGGGTGCGCCATTTTGGGGCTGAACTGAACAGCAAGGTTGAGTTCATCACCAAGCCTCAGCTGAAGCATCTGCTCAAGACGGAATTTCTGGACAGTGTTCATCCCTGGGGATGGAACCTGTCGCTGAAAGGTGAGTTGGAGCGTTTGGGAATTCCGGAGATTATGTTGCCGACTGATGCTGTATTAAATAAGGTACGCGAGGTGAGCAGCAGGCAATGGGCTGCCCTTCATCTGCAGCGTGGCGTGGAATATGTTACTGAGACGGCTCGCGTCAAAGAACTCATTCTCCAGCACGGCAAAGCTGTTGTCAAGGCTCCCTGGAGCAGTAGCGGGAGGGGAGTGAAATATCTAAGTGCTGAGGACTTCAGGACTGCCGGAGATTATCCTACCTTCGAAAGATGGGTGGCAAACATGATTTATCATCAGGGCGGCGTAACCGTAGAACCCCTATATAATAAGGTGAGAGATTTCGCCATGGAGTTTGAAATGAAAGATGGCAAGGCGCTCTATCGCGGTCTTTCGCTCTTCGATACGATCAAGAATGCCTATTCGGGCAATGTGCTCTGCTCTGAAGATGATAAGGTGGAAATGATGAAACCGCTCATTAGCGAGGCGCAGCTTGCCGAAATCAGACAGCGCATCATCGAGGTAATGGAGCCGGCGCTGAAGGATATTTACAGTGGTCCGTTCGGCGTTGACATGATGATCTGCACGAAAGGGGAGAAGGATGAATTCTGCGAGGCTGTGCTGAATCAGGAAGGTGAGGACGTAAACAGAACCGGTCTGGGCGTGGTTCCTTGCATCGAAATCAATCTGCGCAGAACGATGGGTCATGTGGCAATAGATCTATACGAACATCTTGTGGCTAATTCGAGCAATGAGATGAAGACCAACAGGACGAACATCATGCGCGTGGAATATGATGGAAACAGATATCATCTCAGAATAAAGCCTGGCAGACCTTCTGAAGAGGCACTGCTGCATTGATTTTTTTGTAAAGAACATAGATGTTTTTTGTTAAGAAATAGTAAAATCGGCTTTTCCCGTGCAAGGGTTAGCCGATTTTTCATTTTATCTTCAGAACTCACGATTCATATTCCGATTCGGGAACTGCCTTTTAAAAGAGGAACAGTCCTTTGGGTCAGGAGCGTTGAGTCATAAAAATGAACCAATAAATTAGAGAAATATGAACAAGAAAGTATTTAGTGCAGCTATTTTAGCTTCAGCTGCAATGGCAATGACTTCTTGCAGCTCAAGCAAGAATGCACAGAATGAGAACGCAACAAAGGCTGAGAAGATAACGGAGGCAGAAGCTGCCCGTCCGTCGGCAGATGAGGAAATGGACGAGAGTTATCTTATCCTCTCAGAGGCTCAGCAGAACATCGTGAAGAAGAATAATGATTTCGCTTTCAAACTCTATCAGCAGATTAGCGGCATGGATTCTGAGGTGGTTTCGCCAATGAGCATCGCCTATCTGATGGGAATGCTTGCGAATGGTGCCGACGGCAAAACTCAGCAGGAGATTCTGAAGGCAATCGGTTGCGAGGACGTGAGCGTGAAGGAACTCAACGACTGTTATAAGGCGCTGATGCTTTCGGCTGGCAAGCTCGACAAGCAGACAACCGTAAACATTGCCAATTTTATCGCTATCAATAAGAATTTCAGACTGAACAGCGATTTCGCTCGTACCGTGGCCGATTCTTATCAGGCTGGTGTTGAGAGCATGGACTTTACCAATTCTAAATCTGCCACTCGCATTAATGACTGGTGCAAGAAGCAGACAAAAGGAATGATTCCTAGCATCATCGACCAGGTAGACCCAGCAGCCGTTTCTTACCTTCTGAATGCTATTTATTTTAATGGAATCTGGCAGGAGAAGTTTGATGCGAAAAACACTAGACTTGAGAACTTCAGCGGTTACACCCGCGATATTAAGAAGGTGAACATGATGCACCAGAACAAGAAGTTTGCCTATACTGAAAATGATATGTTGCAGGCTGTAGAACTGCCATACGGAAATGGATGTTATCAGATGACCGTTCTTCTTCCTAAGGCTGGCAAGAGCATCAGCGAGGTGATGAAGGAGATGGATGCTGATAAACTTCAGAAGTTGAGTAATGATATGGACCGTTGCCAGGTAGATTTAAAATTCCCTAAGTTTACCACAGAGATGGATTTGTCGCTCAACCAGATTATCAGTAAATTGGGCGCTCCAAGCATTTTCCAGCCAGGCACGGCAGATTTCAGCCGTTTTGCCAATGGCAGCTTCTACGTATCGAAGATGTTGCAGAAGGCAAAGATTGAGGTAAGCGAGCGTGGAACCAAGGCTGCTGCCGTAACAGCTGCTGTGATGCTGACCTCACTGGGTCCTCACGAGATGAAGCGTGTAGAATTTCATGCTAACCGTCCATTCGTTTATTTCATTACCGAACGTAATAGTGGCGCAATTCTCTTCATGGGTCAGTTCCTGGGAGAATAATAACAGAGAATTTGCAGGTTCTTAAAACTAGAAAAGCGAAAGCCAAGTCCGTAATCCGGAATCTGGCTTTCGCTTTTTATTTCGCTTAATTCACTTGTTTACTCCTGAAACTTTTCAATGAACTCATCCTCTGTAATGATTGGAATATTGAGTTCATGGGCTTTCTTGTTCTTCGAACTCTGCGAAGCTGCATCGTTGTTAATCAGGAAGTTAGTACTCTTGCTCACACTTCCCGTAACCTTGCCGCCCTGGCTTTCAATATAAGCCTTCAGCTCGTTGCGGTTCTTGTAATGATGCAAATCTCCCGTTACGACGAAAGTCAGTCCCTGGCATTTGTTTCCCGTTTCTACAGGCTCATGCTCCTCGATAATCAGCTCGGACAGCAGATGCTGCACATGCTGGAAATGAACATCATCCTTGAACCAGGCGATAAACTTGGCACTCTTTTCAGGTCCAATACCATCAATGCTTGCAAACTCATCATCGAACATGCTCAGGCGCGCCGTTTCTATCAGTTCCTTCACCTTGTAACGGCTGAGCAGTTTTTTAGCCACATCGCCGCCGCAGAGCGGAATATTCAAAGCGTAGAGCAGATGACGACCGTCAGTATGGCGGCTTTTCTCTACACTCTCCAGAAGATTGCTTACGCTCTTCTTGCCAAATCCTTCGAAACAGGAAATCTCGAACGCATAATTCTTCAGTTTGTAGAAATCAGCATATTCCCTGATAAAACCATGATTGATGAATTTCCAGACAGTCTGTTCTGAGATTCCGTCAATATTGATTCCTTCTTTGCTGACGAAGCGGGCAAATTTCTTAAGTTGTTTGGCTGGGCAGGCTGCATTGGTGCAATGGAGAGTCTTGGTGCCGCTCTCACTCTCGCGCACTACGGCTGGCGCATGGCAAACCGGACATTCGTTGGGAATGACAAAACTCCCCACAACCTCTGTAATATTGATTACCTTCGGGATAATCTTATTGGCCTTGATGACCTGCAGTCTGGTTCCCTTGTCACCAATGCCCAGACGCTCGCATTCGCTTACATTGCAGAGCGAGGCACGCTGCACGGTGGTTCCTTCTAGTTCTACCGGTTTGAAAACAGCTACAGGCGTGATGGTGCTGGCTGCGCACGACCATTCGATGTGGTCGAGTACGGTGTCAGCATGTTCATCTTGCCATTTAAAGGCAAATCCTGCCCTCGTAGCGTGGTGGCCTGTAACCGACCCAGTAGCTGCATAAGCCGTATCATCGTAGCAAATCACCAGTCCGTCTACCGGGAAAGGATTCTTCTTGCTTGTCACCTTCTCCGTAAACTTGTCTATTTCCAGCTGGATATTTTCTGTGGTAGGGTGGTCAATACGCTCACGTTCTACAGGATTCATTCCCAGGTCTTTCAGCATTTGCATGCGTTCGCCCCATGAGGTAAGTTCCCGCTCAGTATAAACCAGGGTGAACGGAATCCATTGGATGTGGCGCTGCTTCACCTCTTCAATATCCTTCAGCGCGAGTGAGCCTGAAGCGAGGTTTCGTGGATTGGCGTAATCGCCTTCGCTTTCGATGATGAACTGTTCGAAATCAGCATACGAAATGACGGCTTCTCCTCTTACTACAAGATGTCCTTTCTCTGAAATGGTAGCAGGAATGCCTGAAATGGCTGGAACCAAGTGGGTAATGTTGGTGCCGATGTGTCCGTTACCGCGGGTAACGATTTTGGTGAGTATTCCGCCGTCATAGGTTACTACGAGGGTCAGTCCGTCCAGTTTCCATGAAATCCAGATAGGGCGGTCTTCTGCCCATTTTACAAGATCACTTACCTGTTTGGTCTTTGCCAGAGAGAGGGCGGCAAATTCATGCTCCTCTTTCTTTCCTACGATAGAATCTTCTGACACGCGATTAGTTGGGGAGTCAGGCAGAATTTCGCCTGTTTCCTCTTCCAATCTCTTGAGCTGGTCGAAAAGGGCGTCCCACTCATAGTCGGTCATGAGTTCGCCTTTTCCGTTATAATAACTATCCGAAGCTTGGTTGAGTCTTTCAACCAAGCTCTTCATCTGCAATAGTTTCTCTTCCATAATGAATGTTTGAGGATGTTAATCAAATGTTGTGTTTTTCGATGGCAAGAAATTATTCTGCAGGTTCCATGGCTATGGAGAGTTTTTCAAAGGCGAAACGCTGACCTCTGTTTCCTCCATAGTTTACACGTCCGCAGATGCAGAAACCCATCGAAGACAGGAGGTTAATCATCGGCGTGTTGTCAAAGTTGGTGTCAACCTTGATGCTAGGTATTTTTTCTACCTCGCACATGCTGTTCACCTTACTGATGAAAATACGCGCTAAACCTTCACGCTGGAAACTAGGCAACGTGGCAAAGCGATGTATTACATAATAATCGCCATCAGTAATCCAGTTGCCTACTAATTTCTTATATTTGGGTTCACCATTCAATATGACTGCTCCATAGACAACTACCTCTTCATTTACTGTCAGAACGAAGGCATTGCCATTTTCTATGTCTTTTCTGATGTCTTTTTCTGATGGATATTCCTCAGTCCATTGATGACGTCCCGATTCTATCATACTTTGGCGAGCCTGGTCGATGACTTTCCAGCAAGCAGCAAAGTCCTTTATATAAGCCGGTCTGAAGTTTGTCTTCATATTAATTACGCTTTTATTATTCGGGTGCAAAATTAACAAAAAAAAACGAATTAAACTAAAAAACGGAGGAAAAACTTCACTTTTTTTGTTCGTTTTCCTCCGTTTTTCTTGTTTGCTGCTCATTTTGAGCGGTTTTTTCTTAGCTTTTTGCTAGGAAGCCGGGTGAATAAGATTCTACGCCAAACACTTGTCGAGCTCAGCAATGATAGCATCTTTCTGTTCCTTGATATGCTGACCGATGAATACGATTTTTATCATGCGGTCGCCCAATTCCTGATCCCATTCCTTCTGCAGCTGTGGGTTATTCAACAAGACCTGGGCGAGTTCGCTTTTCGGCATGGTAGCCAACCATTGGCCAGCCTGCTTTACAGTCTTCTGCTTGCCTGCCTGTTCGAACACGTAGCACATGTCGCGCTCATCATCGAAATAGCAGATTCCCTTGGCGCGAACCACGTCTCTAGGCCATTTTCTTGCGACGAAATCATCGAAGAGACCCAGGTCGAAAGGCTTGCGACGATAGTAAACGAAGGTGCCGATTCCGTATTCCTCAACTTCTCCGCCTTCATGATCATGATCATGGTCGTGATGATGGTGATGATGATGATGATGCTCATGTTCGTCTTCCTCGTCTTCCTTGTCATGATCGTGATGATGGTGATGATGTTCATGTGCTTCTTCTACATCATCTTCTTCATGCTCTTCGTTTCTTTCTGATTCAATCTCCTGAATCCAACCGGCTGAAGTGGCTACGGTTTCCCAATCAAACTTCTTGGTATTGACGATCAGATTCAAGTCAACGTCACCATAGTTGCATTCAAAGATTTCTGCCTTAGGCTGGATGGCACGGATAATCTGCTTAAGGTGCTCCAGTTCCTTAGGTTCAACCTCTGCAGCCTTGTTCAGAAGAATGATGTTACAGAACTCAATCTGCTGGATGACGAGCGAAGCTAGATCTTCCTCATCCATATTCTTCTTCATCAGGTCGCTGCCGTTGGAGAATTCATCCTTCATGCGCAAAGCATCTACTACGGTAACGATGCTGTCAAGGCGCAGAATGCCATTCTCGATGTACTGAGGACCGAGGGATGGGATAGAGCAGATGGTCTGTGCAATAGGAGCAGGCTCGCAGATTCCGGAAGCCTCGATGACAATGTAATCGAAACGCTTCATGTCTACGATTTCCTTGAGCTGTTCTACCAGGTCCATCTTCAATGTGCAGCAGATGCAACCATTCTGGAGAGAAACAAGCGAATCGTCTTTCTGACCTACTACGCCACCTTTTTCTATCAGGGCTGCATCAATATTGACTTCACCAATATCGTTGACGATGACGGCAAATTTAATACCTTTTTCGTTAGCTAAAATCTTGTTGAGAAGGGTTGTCTTTCCACTACCCAGGTAGCCTGTCAAAAGCAATACAGGCACTTCCTTCTTTGCGTTCATATTAAAATATTTTAATGTTATACTTCTTAGACCCCCAGTCTGCTGATAATGCTGCTTTCTCGGGCAGCTGTCATCTGGCAGCCTGACGGTTTTGCGAAACTGCAAAGATTGTGCCACACCTTATTTTTTGCCATCTTTTTTTCCTACACCCTTTTTTGTCAGTTATCTTGTGTTATTTTTAGGTTATATTTCATGTTTTTCTCATTTTTCTTTGGTGGTTTCAACTAGAAATAGTATATTTGCAGAGAAAATCTGTTTCAAACAGCACATAAACTTAATGAATAAACATAATATACATAAGTTAAGATGAAAAAGTTTAAGGTTTTAGTTCTGACGGTTGTGGCAGCTCTTGCGCTGTCATCTTGCGGCACTACTCAGACGGTGCCTCTGACCGGTCGCACTCATCGCATCTCTGTATCCGATGAGCAGGTTCTCAGTCTGTCTAATCAGGAATACACAAAGTACATGGCTTCTGCCAAGAAGTCGACCAATGCAGCCAATACGGCGATGGTTCAGCGGGTAGGAAAAAGACTTGCCAATGCTGTTGAACTCTATTTGAAGCAGAACGGATTTGAAGCCGACGTGAAAAATTATTCATGGGAATTCAACCTGGTACAAGATAAGTCTGCCAATGCATTCTGTATGCCTGGCGGTAAAATCGTGGTTTATGAAGGACTTTTGCCTTACACTCAGAACGAAACCGGTTTGGCAATCGTTTTGGGTCACGAAATAGCTCATGCTGTGGCTAAACATAGTGCTGAGCAGCTCACCAAACAGCAGAATCAGCAAACCGGTACAAGTATCCTGGGAACTGTGTTGAACCAGACAGTAGGTAATGGTGTAGGTAACGTGGCAAGTGCAGTTGCCGGACAGTATTTCTCATTCCGCAATCTGAAGTATTCCCGTGATAATGAAACCGAGGCAGATTACATGGGGCTTATCTTCGCTGCCATGGCTGGTTACGATCCTCAGCAGGCCATTCCTTTCTGGAAGAGAATGTCACAGGGCTCTAGCAGCAATCAGAGTGATATTTTCAGTGATCACCCTTCAGACGCCAAGCGTATTGCTGCCTTGCAGAAGGAAATGCCTACTGCGCTGAAGTATTATAAACCTCAGACAACTTATAAGATAGGTTCTACGAGCAAGACTTCTACAACCAAGAAGACCAGTAGAAAAAAGAAGACTACAACCCGCAGAAAATAAGGAATTTTCTGAATCTCTCGAATCTGAAGAAATGAATTCATCTTCTCTTCCGAATCTCTCGAATCTGAAGAATCAAATTAAAATAGTTAAGTATGGAGTATTTATCTCATAACCTTTGGCTGGTATGGACGTCGGTGATGTTCATCTGCCTCATCTTAGAGTTGTCTTCCGGCGATTTCTATGTTACTTGTTTTGCCATAGGTGCGCTCATCAGCATTCCTGTGGCATTAGTAGGAGCACCTTTCTGGGTGCAGGTAGTGGTTTGGGCTATCTGCTCTATGCTTAGCATCTGGTTGGTTCGTCCGCATCTGCTGAAATCGCTACACAAGGGTGGGGAAGACCGCCGCAGTAACGCCGATGCGCTGGCAGGACAGATAGGGGAAGTGACCGAGATGATTCCTGCCGGAGGATATGGTAGAGTGAAGCTGGATGGAGATGATTGGAAAGCGGAAGCTCCGCATCTTGCCGAACCGCTTGCTGTAGGCGATAAGGTTCGAATCTTAGGTCACGAATCTATCATCCTCAAGGTAGAAAAAGTTTAGGTAGGAAAAGTTTAGATTCAACATTATTCACTTAATCGTATAAACATCATGAACATAGGAATTTATGTGCTGGTGGCTCTAGTAGCACTTGCACTCGTAGTGGTTAAGAAAACCATCGTCATCATCCCTCAAAGTGAGACGAAAATCATAGAGCGTCTCGGACGATATTTTGCTACGCTCAAGCCGGGTATTAATATCATCATTCCTTTCATTGACCATGCCAAGGATATTGTGGCGATGAGAAACGGAAGATACGTTTATACAAACAGCATCGACCTTCGTGAACAGGTTTATGACTTCGACCGTCAGAATGTAATCACTAAGGATAATATCCAGATGCAGATAAATGCGTTGCTCTATTTCCAGATTGTGGACCCATTCAAGAGTGTGTATGAAATCAACAATCTGCCAAATGCCATAGAGAAACTGACCCAAACTACCTTGCGTAATATAATAGGTGAGATGGAACTTGACCAGACTCTTACCTCCCGCGATACGATTAACACCAAACTCCGTGCAGTTTTGGATGATGCAACCAATAAGTGGGGAATCAAGGTAAACCGAGTAGAGTTGCAGGATATTACACCTCCTGAGAGTGTGCTCCAGGCGATGGAAAAGCAGATGCAGGCAGAACGCAACAAGCGTGCTACCATCCTGACTTCTGAAGGTGAGAAGGAAAAGCAACGTCTGCTCTCAGAAGGTGAGAAGGCTGCCATCGTGAACAAGGCTGAGGCTGCCAAACAGCAGGCTATCCTGAATGCAGAAGGTGAGGCTACTGCTCGCATCCGTAAGGCTGAGGCCGAGGCTATTGCCATTCAGAAGATTACGGAAGCTGTAGGACAGAGTACGAATCCAGCCAACTATCTCCTGGCTCAGAAATACATCAGCATGATGCAGGAAGTGGCTCAGGGTAAGGATAATAAGGTGGTTTATCTGCCATACGAGGCAACCAATCTCTTGGGTTCTATAGGAGGAATCAAAGACCTTTTCAAGGGATAAAGACCTCTGAGTCAATGGATAATGCCCTTAGGCTCAAGATTGGCTCAAAAAATAAAGCACTCTGAATATCAGTAAACTGCAAGTTCAGTAAGTAAAAATATAAAACAGGATAAAAATGAAGAAAATCTGTATCGTTGCAGGCGCAAGACCTAACTTTATCAAGGTTGCGCCCGTAATTAGAGCAATTCGTAATGCTCAGGAAGCTGGTAACGAAATCAGCTATCAGTTGGTTTACACAGGAAAAGAGGATGATCCGACTTTGGAATCTTCTCTTTTCGATGACTTAGGCATTCAGAAACCGGATGCTTATCTCGGAGTAGACTGTCCAAACATGAACGAACTTACCGGACAGGTGATGGGTCAGTTTGAGCGCTATCTGCAGCAGAATGCTACAGATGTTGTCATTGTGGTTGATGATCTGGCTTCAACCATGGCTGTGGCTATTGTTACCAAGAAGCAGGGTGTGCAGCTTGCTCATATTGCAGCAGGAACTCGCAGTTTTGACATTACCATGCCAAAGGAAATCAACCGTCTGGTGATTGATGGCTTGTCAGATATTCTCTTTACCGCAGGCATTTCAAACAACAGCATCGCCAACAAGGAAGGTGCAGAATTGTCTAAGGTTTACATGGTAGGAAATGTGCTTATCGACAACATCCGCTTCCTTCAGTCTAAAATGCAGCGTCCGGAAGTCATGGACGAGTTTCATCTGAAAGAAGGCGAATATATGGTTTTGACCTTGAACCGCAAGGCCATCGTCAATAACATTGATGAGATGAAATCGCTCATTTCTGTCATAGATGAAGAGGCGCGCCAGGCTGGAGTGAAGGTGATTGCTCCGCTTCGAGGTAAAGCCTTGGGCTTCGTGCTCGCATTCAAGGCTTATCAGGAAGAGAGTAATCATCAGAGTGGAATCCAGGTGGTTCAGCCGCTCGATTATCTGTCGTTTGCTTATCTTACAGCTCACGCCAAAGGTGTGATTACCGATTCGGGTAATGTGGCTGAAGAAGCTACCTTCAATGGGGTTCCTTGCATTACGCTCAACAGCTATACTGAGCATATTGAAACTGTAAAGGTGGGTACAAACGAACTGGTTGCTGAAGATCCGGAGTTACTGAAGCAATCTATGCAGAAACTTCTGAAGGGTGAATGGAAGAAAGCGGGCATTCCTGACAGATGGGATGGCCGCTCAGCAGAAAGAATAGTCCAGATTCTCGCTGAATAGAATCTAAACTCATAGGTATAATCTCATGGAGAGAGATGATGCTATGTAAACTGATTCTTTTCAGAATAAACTTAGAGGTTCACTTCAATATGATTATATTGAAAAGTGAACCTCTTTCTTTTTATGCTTTATCTTTTTCTTAATCCTTTTCAGGCGCCTTTGGCACAGGATAGTCGTATTGCTTGAAATAGGCTGGCGTCTTATTATCATACCATACTCCTTCTACGTTTAAGCCGATAGAGAAAGTCTTTTTGGAATTAGTGTATCTTACACCGGCTCCTAAAACGTTGGCGCCAGGTACTCCCATTCCGTAGCCACCCGGCATGATTCCTCTTCCCATACCCCAAGGATACATTCCGTAGCCCCAAGGCGAATAGCCGTAGGGACCATAGCCATAACCGCCATAACGGCCGTAAAGAGAATTGTAATTGTTGGCTACACTAAGCTGACCGTAAACGTAAGCCTCCCAATGCTCATTAAACTGGTAGCCCAGAATGCCGTAGACTCCACCGTCATGATAACTGTCTCCACCATAGTTTACGTTGTTGATATAAGTGCCCAGAGCCAACCAAAGTTTGTTGTCTTTGGTGAGTGGCGTCAGGTAGGTTGCATCGATGGTCTGAGTGAAACCGCCTCTGTGAGGCACATTCTTGCCGAATGTGGCAAAGGCAGAAAGATCTACCGAGAGATTCAATCCCTTGTGCAGCCCCCAGCCATAGCCCAACGGATAACTCAAGCTGTTGGTAAGGTTGGAGATGGGATTATTATAATAGGTGCTGTCTAGCGAAGCATCACCCAGTAATCCGTTTTTGCCGAGAGTTTCTTTCTTATCTGATAGTCGGGCAGGAGTCATATATGCATTCTTCACCGGTTTTCCCTGATAAATCATAGGTTTTCCTGCCTGGTAAACCGTATCGCCAGGCAGCAACCATTCTTCACGCGGACTGTCCGGACTGTGCAATGGTCCGAAGCTTATCTGTTGCTGTGCACTTGCTTCTGTAGTGAGGAATGTGCAAAAAGCGATGATAATATATATTTTTTTCTTCATAATTGATTGCATTTTCTGTCTTCTGCTGCAAAGATATGAAGAATGTATGAAACAAAGGAACTTTTCCCGCATAAAAAATCAATTTTTTAGAATAAAATCATTATCTTTGCATCCGATAACATAAATAGATGTAAAATTATACAAAAATATGAAGAAGATCATCAGATTATTGACACTCGCTCTTCTTACGGTGCCTGTTACGACATTCGCTCAGAGTGAAGGCAATCAGAACACATCAGAACCAGCCGGAAAAGTTGTGGCGTCTAAGCCCGATTCTCTGCTCGACTGGGAAACACCGCACGATCCAACTTGCCCTCAGGTGTTGCTGGAAACTACGATGGGTAACATTCTCGTGTCTCTCTACAACGATACTCCCAAGCATCGGGATAATTTCCTGAAACTTGTCAATTCGGGCTATTATGACGGTTGCATCTTTCAGCGTGTCATCAAGAATTTCATGATTCAGGGTGGCGATTATTCATGCAGAAAGGTGAACATGAAAAAGCCGCAGAAGTTTGATGTAAACTATACGGTTCCGGCAGAAATCATCTATCCTAAATATTATCATAAGCGCGGACAGCTCTGTGCTGCTCGCGAAGGAGATGATGAAAATCCGGCCAAAGCTTCGGCGTCTACTGATTTCTACATCACCTGGGGCAGAAATTTTTCTCCCCGGCAGATGGAATATTATGTAGAAAAACTGAAACGGGACGGCAAGTATTACGCCATTCCTTCAGAACAGTTGCAAAAGGGCTACATCAAGCATGGTGGTGTTCCTCACCTTGACAACGGCTACACTGTATTCGGAGAGGTGCTTGAAGGCATGGATGTGGTTGATAAGATTCAGAATGTGGCTACCGATAAGGCGAACAACGACAGACCTCTCACGGATGTCATCATCCTGAAAGCCAAGCAGATGAAGTAACTTTCTGATGGTAAACTGAAGAAATAAGTAACTGAGCCCATTAAAAGAGAAAAATCGATAAGTAAAAATATTAAATACGAGAAAAATGAAGTCATTAAAGGAATTATATAGAATAGGTAAGGGACCATCGAGCAGTCATACGATGGGGCCTCAGCGTGCAGCCAAACTTTTTCTGGAGCGTTGCCCTAACGCTTCTTATTATGAAGTAACCCTCTATGGAAGTCTGGCTGCTACAGGTAAGGGACACATGACTGATGTGGCAATAGAAGAAGTGCTCAGACCTCATAAAACTGTGAATATTATCTGGCAGCCACAGACTTTCCTGCCTTATCATCCCAACGGAATGAAATTTGTGGGCAAGGATCTGAACGGCGATATTATTGATGAATGGACCGTTTACAGTATTGGTGGTGGAGCCATATCAGATGGTACTGCCGGCAACCAAGAGCTGGGCGCCAAGGATGTTTATGATCTGAACAAGCTCGCCGACATCAAGCAATGGTGCTATGATAACGGACGCTCATTCTGGGAATATGTTGAGAAATGCGAATCGGAAGATATCTGGGATTATCTCGACATGGTTTGGCAGACGATGAAGCAGAGCATCAGAAATGGTTTGGACCATGAAGGTGTTTTGCCGGGTCCGCTGAAGCTACAGCGTAAGGCTGCCACCTATTATATAAAGGCGAAGG
Source organism: Segatella copri (assembly GCA_052349145.1). Lineage (GTDB taxonomy): Bacteria > Bacteroidota > Bacteroidia > Bacteroidales > Bacteroidaceae > Prevotella > Prevotella copri_V. The sequence goes on from DAWDQD010000016.1 coordinate 44,383, forward strand.
GTTACCGTGCTTCCCTGCAGAGCCGCGGCTTGGTTTATGCTTATGCGCTGGCTGTGAGCGAAGAGAATGCTTCGGGTGGCACCATTGTTACAGCTCCTACCTGTGGCGCCTGTGGTGTATTGCCAGCTGTACTCTACCACATGTTTACTTCTCATGATATGAGTGAACAGCGCATCTTGAGAGCCTTGGCTACAGCCGGATTGGTGGGCAATATCGTAAAGCAGAATGCTTCTATCAGTGGTGCTGATGTAGGTTGCCAGGGCGAGGTAGGTGTTGCCTGCGCCATGGCTTCGGCTGCAGCCTGCCAGCTTTTCGGAGGCAGTCCGGCTCAGGTAGAATATGCTGCCGAAATGGGATTGGAGCATCATCTCGGAATGACCTGCGACCCGGTTTGCGGACTGGTTCAGATTCCTTGCATCGAGCGAAATGCCTTTGCTGCCGCCCGAGCTTTGGATGCAGACCTCTACGCTTCCTTCTCAGATGGCCATCATACCGTATCTTTCGACCGTGTAGTTGAAGTAATGCGACAGACGGGTCATGACCTACCTTCGCTTTACAAGGAAACAAGCGAAGGCGGTTTGGCAAAGGGATTTCCAAGAGACATTTAGTCATAAAATACTTCGCTGAATCATAAAATGTTTTTCAGCTATTTTATTCTGTTTGGTAAGAGGGCTTTTATTTTGGCACGCTATTTGTAAGTCCCCTTGCCAAACAATAATAAAGTAAATACGAATAAAAACATTTTATATTATGGCACAGAAAGGTAATATTGGTGTAACGACAGAGAACATTTTCCCTGTCATCAAGAAATTCTTATATTCAGATCACGACATCTTCCTCCGCGAGATGGTTTCAAACGCCGTAGATGCTACACAGAAGTTGAAGACTCTTGCAGCTCAGGGCGATTTCAAGGGCGAGATAGGCGACACAACCGTTCGTGTCTCTCTCGATGAGAAGGCTGGAACCTTGACTATCAGCGACCATGGTATAGGTATGACTGAGGAGGAAATCGATAAATATATCAACCAGATTGCATTCTCAGGCGTAACTGACTTCCTCGACAAGTATAAGGAGAATGCCAACGCCATCATCGGCCACTTCGGTCTCGGCTTCTATTCTTCTTTCATGGTAGCCAGCAAGGTAGAAATCATCACTAAGAGCTACAAAGAGGGAAGCAAGGCTGTAAAGTGGAGCTGCGATGGTTCACCTGCTTTCGAAATCGAAGATGCAGACAAGGCTGAGCGTGGTTCAGACATCATCCTCCATATTGCTGATGATTGCAAGGAATTCCTGCAGAAGAACAAGATTGAGGAACTTCTGAACAAGTACTGCAAGTTTATGGCAGTGCCTGTTGCTTTCGGCAAGAAGACCGAATGGAAGGACGGCAAGAATGTGGAGACTGATGAGGATAACATTATTAATAATGTGGAGCCTCTCTGGACCAAGGCTCCTAGCACACTGAAGGATGAGGACTACAAGAAGTTCTATCACACCCTTTATCCGATGCAGGACGACCCGTTGTTCTGGATTCATCTGAATGTAGACTTCCCATTCAATCTCACGGGTATTCTCTACTTCCCACGCATCAAGAGCAGCATCGACATGCAGCGCAACAAGATTCAGCTCTATTGCAACCAGGTGTTCGTAACCGACCAGGTAGAAGGCATTGTACCAGAATTCCTCACATTGCTTCATGGTGTAATCGATTCACCGGACATTCCGCTGAACGTAAGCCGAAGCTACCTTCAGAGCGACAGCAACGTGAAGAAGATTTCTACCTACATCACCAAGAAGGTAGCCGATCGTCTGAACTCTATCTTCAAGGAGAACCGCAAGGAGTTTGAAGAGAAATGGGATGATCTCAAGATCTTCATCAACTACGGAATGCTCTCTCAGGAAGATTTCTACGAGCGCGCAAAGGACTTCGCACTTCTGAAAGATGTTGAGGGCAAGTACTTTACTTTCGAGGAGTACAAGACGCTGATTAAGGACAACCAGACCGATAAGGACGGCAACCTGGTTTATCTCTATGCCAACAATAAGGAAGAGCAGTATTCTTATATCGAGGCTGCCAAGCAGAAGGGTTATTCTGTACTTCTGATGGAAGGTCAGCTCGATACGCCGATGGTAAACATGCTGGAGCAGAAGCTGGAGAAGAGCCGCTTTACACGTGTTGACGCCGACATCATCGACCGCCTCATCGTGAAGGAAGATGCTAAGAAGACCGATTTGAGCAAAGAGCAGTCTGACAACTTGACAGAAGTATTCCGCTCTCAGATGCCTCAACTTGACAAGACAGAATTCTTTGTTGAGATTCAGGCTTTGGGCGAACAGAACCAGCCAGTGCTCATCACTCAGAACGAGTACATGCGCCGTATGAAGGCGATGAGCCAGTTCCAGGCAGGCATGAACTTCTACGGTCAGATGCCAGACAGCTACAACATCGTACTGAATTCAGACCATGCTCTGGTAAAGAAGGTATTGGAAGATGCTGAGGCCAACACTGCTGAAACATTGAAGCCAATCCTTGCAGAAATCAAGGGTCAGGAAGCTCGCCTTGCCGTACTCCATCAGGAGCAGAACAAGAAGAAGCCTGAAGAGATTACCCAGCAGGAGAAGGATGATGTTCACAACACAGAGAAGGCCATCAGCGATGAGAAGGCTAAGCGCAACGAAATCATCTCGGGCTATGCTAGGAACAACAACATTGTTCACCAGCTCATCGACCTCGCCCTGCTTCAGAATGGTATGTTGAAGGGTGCTTCGCTCGACGCATTCCTCAAGAGAAGCGTTGACATGATTAAGTAATCCAACCTGTAAAAAGGTTTGAATTAAGAAATAAAACTTTGCGATGCGTAACATTTCATGTTACAAATTGTTTCTATCATATGTGCTAAATGTTTCAAAACGAACATTTAGCACATTTTTTTTCGCTTTCCTTTGGTGGCTTTCCTTTTTTTTATTACCTTTGCAATATCGATAAACGAAAAACATGATTAAAAAAATCGCCATCATGGAACAAACAAATTCAAATTACAGCATTATTGCTGATTATTACTCTGAACACTACAACGAGCTGAAGTTGTATGTCATGTCCCGTTCGCTTCCGGCAGACGAGGCTGAAGACATCGTGCAGAATACTTTTGTGCGATTACTTCGAGGCGATAAGATGATTACGCCTGTTACTTTACCTTGTTTTGTATACACCATTGCCAAGAATCTGATTATCGATTATTACCGGCGCAAGCATAAGATTGAGGAGTATGAACACTTCCTGGGAGCTAGTGACTGGATGGGAAGATATGATGTTGATGGCGAATCTGTTTTCTCTGCCCAGCAGACCAACGAGATTCTGGAGCGTGGCATTGCCCGGCTCACAGAGAAGAGAAGCAAGGTTTACCGCCTGAATCTCTTCGAAGGAATGCAGGTGAGCGAGATTGCCCAAAGTCTGAACCTCGGATATAAAGCGGCTGAGAATCGTCTGACTCTGGCTAGAAAAGAAATAAGAGATTATATGAAAAAAGAGTTGGCTAGTTAAAATGCTAGTCAACTCTTTCTGTTTATTCTTACTGCCTTGCTGAAAGGCAATTCTTAACTATTTTTTTAGTTTTCCTTAAACCCGATTACTCTTGTCAAACCTTTATCAAGATAAAAGGTTTGGGTTACTTCCTGCTTCTCGCCCTGATGGTTGGTCAGCTTGTATGTAGCCCTTAAATATAATAAGGTGTCGGGATAAGCTGCATCATTATAATTAATATTCTTCTTGACGTAAGGCAGTTTGCTGACATTTTGTCGCATCACCTTCATCTGGTCGAAACTGATCATGGCGGTAGGAGTGAGGCGGGAGAACCGCTCATAGCTGCAGTCCAGCTCAACGAGGTTTTCATTAAGAAAATCCTTGACCAGAGATTGAGCCTTGTGCTGATCGCCACACGAGGTGAACATCAGCACAAGTCCTGAAACCATGAAAAACATCATTTTCTTTATCATAGACATCTTCTTTTTTATTAAGCCGCACTGCTTTTATTAAGCTCGTTGTTTTATTTAGCACGCTTGCTTATTTAGCCACGCTGCGGAGAATCTCCAGCAAGTGATCCCAAACCATCTCTACAGTAGGAATGAGAAGAGCCTCGTCTGGGGTGTGAACATTGCGAAGGGTAGGACCGAAACTTACCATATCGAGCTCAGGATAACGCTCTGAGAAAAGACCACACTCCAAACCGGCATGAATACCCTTTACCAATGGCTTTTTGCCGAAGAGCTTTTCATAAGCCTTCACAGCCAGGTCGGTAAGCTCGCTGTTGGCGCGCATCTTCCAAGCAGGATACTTGTCGCCTACAGTTACCTCGGCGCCAGCCAGAAGGAAGGCTGCCTTTACGGTGTTGGTCATGTTCTCCAGATTGCTCATCACGTTACTTCGCTGAGAAGCTACGATGTTGATGCTGTTTTCATCGGTCATCACGCTTGCCACATTGCTTGAGGTTTCTACCATCCAGGCAATCGCCTCATCCTGACAGGTAGTAAGCGGACCGTTGTCTACAGCCTGGAGAGCCATTACGAACTTGTCAGCTATAGCTTTCTCGATGACAGGTGCAGCATCGGTGCTGCTCATATTGAACAGCATAGCCTGTTCGGTTACGTGGAATTCATCTTCTACTTCTGATGCAAAGATGTTCCAGTCGGCACGAACCTGTTCCTTATCAGCATTCTTGACGGCGAAAACAATCTTTCCGTCGCGAGGAATCGCATTGTGCATTTTGCCGCTGTTGAAGCTTACGAGGCGCAGACTTCCATCCAGTTTCTCATTTTCGAGGAAGAGGAAGCGGGCAAGAATCTTGATGGCATTGGCGCGCTTCTTGTTGATGTCATCGCCCGAGTGACCACCGTTGAGACCCTTCAGCGAAGCTTCCATGAAGAAATAACCCGCAGGAGCCTCTTCGCGTGAGAAGTGGAAAGTGGCATGGGTTGTCTGACCACCGGCGCAGGATACGAAGATTTCGCCCTCATCCTCTGAGTCAAGATTGATGAGCATCTTTCCGGTCATAAAGCCCGCCTTCATGCCGTGAGCACCGGTCAGTCCGGTTTCTTCATCACGTGTAAAGACGCACTCGATAGGACCATGCTCAATATCGTTGCTTGCCAGGATAGCCAGCTCGATGGCGCAGCCTATACCGTCGTCAGCACCCAACGTAGTGCCTTTTGCCTTAAGCCATTCTCCGTCTACGTAAGTCTGGATGGCGTCTTTGTGGAAATCGAAATCAACATCTACCAGTTTATCGCAAACCATGTCCATGTGGCTCTGCAGGATGATGGTTTCAGCATGCTCGTAGCCTGGAGTGGCAGCTTTACGGATGAGCACATTACCGGTTTCATCTACCAGCGTTTCGAGCTGATGAGCCTCTCCGAAAGATTTCAAAAACTCAATCATGTTCTCCTCGTGCTTGGAAGGACGAGGTATTTCGTTGATTTTTGCGAACTGCTCGAACACGAGAGCAGGCTTCAATTCACTTTTATTCATTTATTTTCTATTATTTTGTTTTGATAAAACATTTATTTCTGCTATTTTGTTTTGGTTATTCCCAAAAAAATAGTACCTTTGCACCCAAAAGTGCACTAAGGCACTGCAAAGGTAATAAAAATGATAAAATTAATGTTATTAAGCGTGTTAATAATTGCTATCTGCATGGCATTATTTTGCGTAAAGGTGATTTTTAAGAAGAACGGCAAGTTCTCTTCCCAGCATGTGCACGACAATCCGGGCTTGCGCAAGCAGGGCATTCATTGTGTGGTGGATCAGGACCGCGAGGCAAGGGAAGCCAACAAGGCTTATTAGAAAATAGTAATAATATAATATGATAGAAAAAATGAGAAAGAACATTTTGAGTTCAGTGGCAATTGCAGCCGTTGCTGCCCTGTCATTGGCATCATGCAACAAATCTCAGCCTCAGGTAGAGGCTAAGTCAGAGAGCAAGGCTCCTGCTGAATTGAAGATTGCTTATGTAGAGGTAGACTCTATCATGACTCAGTATACCTTTGCTAAGGAGTATTCTTCTATCTTGGAGAAGAAGGGGCAGAACATTCAGGCTACTATTGCGCAGAAGGGCCAGCAGCTCCAGGCTGCAGCAGCCAACTTCCAGCAGAAGATTCAGCAGAATGCTTACACCCGCGAGCAGGCTGAGGCTATCCAGGCTGGACTGCAGAAGCAGAACAACGACCTGCAGGGCTTGCAGCAGCGCTTGAGCAATGAGTTTGCTGCTGAGCAGGAGAAGTACAACAAGGCGCTCCACGACAGCATTGCCAACTATCTTGCCCGCTACAACAAGGACAAGAAGTACAGCATCATCTTCTCTAAGAGCGGCGATAACCTGCTCTATGCTGACAAGGCTTACGATATTACAAAAGAGGTGATTTCCGGTTTGAACAAGGCTTACAAGGGAAAGCTGAAGAAAGAGGAGGCTGCTCCTGCTAAAAAGTAAGAGAAATGCTTCGTAAGGAAAGATACGATTTTATATTGAATCATTTCAGAAGTGCGCTGCCGAATGTAACTACCGAGTTGCAGTTCGGTAGCGCGTTTCAGCTTCTGGTGGCTACTTTGCTTTCTGCGCAATGCACCGACAAACGCATCAACATGGTTACGCCTGCTCTCTTTGCCCGTTATCCAGATGCGCAGCACATGGCACAGGCGAGTGAGGAAGATATTTATGAGTTGATCAGTTCGGTGAGTTATCCGAATGCCAAGGCGAAGCATCTTGCTGAAATGTCTCGCCAGCTGGTTGAGATGTTCGGAGGTGAGGTGCCTGAGGCTGCGGATGATTTGGAGAAGTTGGCAGGAGTGGGGCGCAAGACTGCGAATGTGATTCGTGCCGTATGGTTCGGTCATGCTACGATGGCGGTGGATACGCATGTTTACCGTGTGAGTCATCGTATGGGGTTGGTGCCGAAAACGGCAGATACGCCCCGAAAAGTAGAAGATTATCTGATGAAACACATTCCGGCTGAGGATATTCCGAATGCGCATCATTGGATTCTGCTGCATGGCAGATATATTTGCAAGAGTACGAAACCACTCTGCGATAAATGCTTTTTTAATGAATATTGCCCAAAACTACTAAAGGACAGTAAGCTTTAGGTAGTGATTAGTGATTAGTTAGTAGTGATTAGTTTGTTAATCACTAATCACTACCAATTAATCACTAATTAAAGTTTTATTGTTTTATTCAAGAGATAATTATCCAGAATAACCATGGCAGCCATGGCTTCAACCACCGGCACGGCTCTTGGCAAAACGCAAGGATCATGACGGCCGCGTGCAGTCAGCGTGGTTGCATTTCCTTCCAAATCTACCGTATTCTGCTTCATCAGCAGAGTAGCAACCGGCTTGAAGGCAACACGGAAATAGATGTCCTGACCATTGCTCAAACCGCCCTGTATTCCTCCGCTATGATTGCTCTTTGTTGTAATACGGGCAGCAACATCCTGATTCACAGCAGCATCTTCTGGCGTCTCTGCAGCATCAGCCTTCGGGATAAAGACATCATTCTGCTCACTTCCGCGGGCAGTAACTCCGGCAAATCCCTCGCCATATTCAAAACCCTTCACGGCGTTAATGCCAAGCATGGCAGCACCCAGTTGGGCATGAAGCTTGCCAAATTCAGGCTCGCCCAATCCTACCGGGCAACCCTTGATGATGCAAGTGATGATTCCACCAATCGTATCGCCGTCGGCCTTAACCTGGGCGATGAGATCTTCCATCTCCTTCGCCTTCCGCTGGTCAGGACAACGCACCGGATTATCTTCTATGGTGTTAAGGTCATACAGATGATAATCTTTCTCCAGCGCGATGCTGCCCACCTGCGATGTATAGGCCGTGATGCTGATGCCCAACTGTCGCAAGGCAAGTTTAGCCAAAGCTCCGCCTACGCATCGGGCAATGGTGATGCGGGCTGAAGAACGGCCGCCGCCACGATGATCGCGTACGCCATACTTCTCGTGATAGGTGAAATCTGCGTGAGAAGGGCGGAAGAGACAGCGCATGTTCTCATAGTCCTGAGAATGCTGGTTCTGGTTACGCACCTCAAAACCGATAGGGGTTCCTGTTGATTTGCCTTCGAACACACCGCTCAGAAACTCTACCTTGTCAGCTTCCTTTCTGGCCGTAGTGATGTGGCTCTGTCCTGGGCGTCGGCGGTTCAGCTCGCTCTGGATAAAGTCCATGTCGATTTCTATGCCTGCAGGAAATCCGTCAATAACGCCTCCTACAGCTATTCCATGACTCTCTCCAAACGTAGTGAGAGTGAAAAGATTGCCAAATGTATTCCTCATTACCTTAATATATTATAAAGGTGTTTATTACTTGTTGCAGCCGCCTTCGCAACCACCTTCACAGTTGCCATCCTTGCAGTCGCCGCCGCAGTTGTCGCAGCCACCTGAGCAGCCACCTGAGCAGCCGCCACCTTCGCCGCTGATCATCTGAGCCATCTTGGCAATCTCCTCAGCAGTAGCCTCGCGGCTCTCGAGAATCTGGCCGCAGAAGTTGAGCTTCAAGCCAGCCAATGGGTGGTTCAGGTCGCAGGTTACCTTTGTATCGCTGATGTTCTTAACGACTGCGTTGAAGTGGTTGCCATCCTCGTTCTGCAATGGGATGATAGCGCCTACCTGTACGTGCTGTGCATCAAACTGGCCGTTGACGGTAAAAATCTGCTTGTCGAGCTCCAGTACGCGCTCATCATAGTGCTGTCCGTAAGCCTGCTCTGGGTCCAGCTGGAAGTCGAACTCTTCACCTTTAGCCAGGTTTACTACCTTCTCTTCGAAAGCTGGCAGGGTAACACCCATACCGCTGATGAAGATGAACGGACGCTCGTCGGTTGTGCGCTCGATGAGCATCTCCTCGCCGTTGTCACCATTAGTTACATCATACAGTGCGTATGAAACGACAATAAACTTGTTTTTGTTGTTTGTTTCCATTTCTATATTTATTTTTTATTATTTCTTTTTCTTTTCTGAATGCTTACGCTCTTTACCATCTCCATGCGCTCCAGATAGATAGGGCGCCATTTGTCGATGATGTCCTGCAGACTTTTGCTCTTCTGCGAGAGTTCAGCATATTCCTCGCCGTCGGTCAGATTCTCTTTCTTGAGATCCAGCATTCGGGCGATGAGCTGTTTCTGGTGTTCCTCAGCCGCCTTGAGCTGGTTGCCCAGTTTCTCGAGACTTTCCATAAAGGCGAGTGCCTTGTCTATATGATTTTCCTGTACCATTTTGCTTGTTTTATAGGTTGAATCTTTTGCAAAGGTACAAATAATAATTGGTATAAACGAAGAAAAAGGGCTTTTTTTTCGATGATATTACAAAATGATAGCGAAAATGTAATATCTCTAACGTTCTGATGCCTATTTCGGTGTATTGTTGTTGATTTAAGTCAAGAAATAGGCGGAAAACTGAAAATATCCCAAGAAATGTTTGCGCACACAGAGAAATGTTCGTATCTTTGCAGCGTCTTAAAGAAAAAGACTATAGGATAATGTTTAACAGAGCCGGCGTCTACGGATGTGCAGGACTCACAAAGTAAAGAAAGGTAAAAAGATTATGAAGAAGATTATGGTATTAGCAGTAGCTATGTTTGCAATGGCAACAGCTACTTTCGCAGCAGAAGAGGAGACAAATGCAACAGCAGCTTACAACATGAATGTAAAGATGTCTAGCTTGGCAGATGCTTTGAGCTTGAACATCGACCAGGTAGAGGCTGTAGCTGATGTACACAAGAACTTCACCGCAGACATGATGAATGCTGCAACAGCAAAGGGTGAGGAACGTTCTGCAATGATTGACAAGGCAGTTTTGAAGGATCTCAAGTACATGCGCGTTATCTTGAACAACAGTCAGTATCGTAAGTACGTGATGCTTCTCAACACAACTCTTATCAATCGTGGTTTGAAGTAATCATCTTTTTATAGATGAGAAAAATAAGAGAGAGATTTAAAATAAGAATCCCAGTCAAGGTTTTATCCTGACTGGGATTTTTTTTGCTTTTGGGCCTTCAGTCCGTACTTAAACTATTTGCTAAACTTAGCTTCCTGATATGCGAAAGTTCAGTTAACTTGATAATCAGTCAATATCTATTAATTGGAAATGCTTGTTGAAGGTCAAATCCAATCCGTTAGCCAGTTCTACCTCGTATTCATTCTTGTTCATTTCAATCTTCTTTACCGCTTGCGCTGGATAATTCTTCTTCAGGTAGTTTCTGATGGCCTGCGGAATCAGCTTGGCTGGTACTTTTCCCTGCTTGCAGTCAATCTCTGTGAGATTGCCTTTCTTATCAAATTCCAGCTTGGTTCCGTTCTGCAGAACCACATCATAGCACTTGTTGATAACCCCCGTCTCAATGGTAGCAAGCATCACCTTCTGATTGTTGAAATGGTTGCTGAGTAAGTTTTGAGCCTTTACCGGGAGTGCATTAACGGCGATAGGCTTGTCATTGCCTGCATTTGCTGCCATATTGCATGATAGCATGCAGCAAATGGCAATCATCAAAATTCTTATCATTCTTTTCATAAGCTACAAATTAAATTTTTATAATACTTAAGTTGTGATGGATGTTTAAACATCATCTTATAATTAGACGCAACTCGTGCCTGAAAGTTTAATTCGTGCCTGAAAGTTTAAAGAGAATGTGTAAATGCGTCATCAGCACAGGCTGCTCATGGTGGATGATGATTCTGATTACGACTGTGTGATTTTTGCCCTAATCCGGCTCAGGCTTGCCTGCGTTACACCTAAATAGGTGGCGATGCTTCCCAATGGCAACCTTTGTAATAAGTCTGGTTCTTTCTCTAGCAGCTCCTTGTACCTTTCCGAAGCGATGGCGGATAGCATGGAAATCAGTCGTTCCTCGGTGGCAAGCAGCTCCATCTCTGCATAACGCCGCCCCCAATTGGCGATGTGTAAATCATCCAAGAACAACTCTTTCAGCTGTTTTCTTTTCAATTTATATAAGACCGAATCTTCCATCAACTCCATCGTCTCATATCCTGGCTCGTCGTTCACATAGCCTTTCAAGGAGACAATAGTCGCTCCCTCTTTGCCAAACCAAAAGGTAATTTCCTTTCCGTCCACTGAAGTATATGCGCGGACAATGCCTTTCTTGATGAAAAAGATGTTCTTCTCCACCTTACCTCTTTCCAACACCCGGAATCCTTTGGGATATGAAACTTCCGTTAAGCATCGCTGCAATTTGTCCAAAGACGCATCCGGCATGGCGTATCTCTTATTAATGATTTCTTTTATATCCATATTCTTTTTTGCTGTATTCGGTGTGCAAAATTATAAAATTTCACACGAAAACGAAAGTAAATGGTTATTTTTTTGCAAATGCAAAATCCGTTTTTGTCAAATGTAAAAAGCTTTTAGTTTTTTTTTGCTTACTTTTGCACCCGAATTTAAAAATAAATTAATAGATCCTCAAATCCGCAACCTATAGGGTTTAGTGGGATTTTGCTTGCAAAGCGACA
>DAWDQD010000017.1:0-54172 GCA_052349145.1 Segatella copri
TGTCGCTTTGCAAGCAAAATCCCACTAAACCCTATAGGTTGCGGATTTGAGGTTCTATTATTTGTAATAGCCTTGCAACAGTTTTGCAATGCGGGTGCAAAGTTACAACAATAAAATGAGAAAAGAGAAGAAAACCGAAACTTTCTTCTCTTTTCTATGAAAAATCATCATTTATGAGTATCATTCTACTGATTCTCAAAAAAATGATTGAGATTTTCGATGAATAATCCGAAACACTTGTCATGAATCTGACGTGTCATGGTAACAGGGTTCTCCGCATTCAGGATGGTACCGCTCATTGCCACACCGATGCCCAATTCTGCAAGCGGATCTATATCGTCTGGAGTCAAACCTCCGATGGCTACCATAGGCAGAGAGATTTTACTCTCCCTCATCTGCTCAATAATCTGGCGATAACCTTCTATACCCAACACCGGAGAGAGTTTCTCCTTGGTAGTAGTATAGCGGAACGGACCGCAACCGATATAGTCAGCCCCCTGTTCATGCAAACGACGAATATCATCAAATGTATTGGCTGTTCCTCCGATAATGAATTCATCACCCAGGAGCTTACGGGCCTCATCAACCGGCATATCATTCTTTCCAAGATGTACACCATCTATCTGTAACTTCTTCACCAGTTCTACACGGTCGTCGAGGATAAAGGTTGCACCGGCACCCTCACAAGCCAACTTCAACTTACGGGCTATAGGCTCAACCTCTTCATCGGTAGCCCCCTTCATGCGAAGCTGAACCCAATCACATCCTCCGATAAGTGCCAGATAGGCTCCTTCGAGATAAGAGAAGCGCTCGTTCTGATGCGTGATAAACTGAAAGCTCGTCTGAAAATGAGCTAATGCTAAAGACTTGTTCATACGTACTATAAAATATAAATTCGCTTGCAAAGGTACTACATTCACACGACAAAATCCTACAATTTACCTTTTTTAAACTTCGTCATTTGAAAATGGGGAAAGTCTTCCTTTTTTTATTTTGTTTTTTTATACTTTCTTATTTTAATATATGAATACTTTTCTGTACCTTTGCACCATAAAACTATTTATTTTATGTTAACAGATATTGAAATAGCTAAATCAGTAAAATTGCGCCCTATCAATGAAGTGGCAGCAGAACTTGGAATTCACGAAGACCAAGTGGAAAACTACGGCCGTTACATCGCTAAGATTACTACGGCCAGAATTGACAGAAACAAGTTTAAGAACCATCACCTCATCCTCGTTACCGCTATCAGTCCTACCAAGGCCGGTAATGGCAAGACCACCGTATCCGTGGGTCTCGCCCTGGGTATGCAGAAGATTGGCAAGAAGGCTGTAGTGGCTCTTCGCGAACCATCTCTGGGTCCTTGCTTCGGCATGAAGGGTGGTGCTGCAGGTGGCGGTTATGCCCAGGTTTTGCCTATGGATAAGATTAATCTCCATTTCACTGGCGATTTCCATGCCATCACAGAGGCCAACAACATGATCTCTGCCCTTCTGGACAATTACCGTTTCCAGCACGAAGCAGAAGGTTTCAAACTCAAGAAGATTCTTTGGCGTCGCGTCATGGATGTGAACGATAGAGGCTTGCGCCGCATCATCACCGGTATAGGAGATAAGAACGGCATCGAGACAGAGTCTGGTTTCGATATTACGCCAGCTTCTGAGATTATGGCTATCATGTGTTTCGCAACAAGCATCGATGATCTTCGTCGCCGTATCGATAATATTCTCCTGGGCATCACCGAGGATGACAAGCCATTTACCGTAAAGGATATGGGTGTAGGTGGCAGTATCGTAGCTCTTCTTCTCGATGCTTTGAAGCCAAATCTGGTTCAGACAACAGAGGGTACACCGGCATTTGTTCATTGCGGTCCTTTTGCCAACATTGCTCATGGCTGCAATTCCGTCATGGCTACTGCTGCTGCTCTTGAGTATGGCGACTATGCTATTACAGAGGCAGGATTCGGTGCAGATCTCGGTGCAGAGAAGTTCTATGACATCAAATGCCGCAAGACAGGTTTGCAACCAGACCTCACTGTTCTCGTTGTTACCCTCCAGGCGTTGAAGATGCATGGTGGTGTAGCTCAGGAAGATATCAAGAAGCCAAATATCGCAGGTATGGAAGCCGGTTACTGGAACCTCGACAAGCACGTAAAGAACCTGCAGAGCTTTGGTCAGACTGTAGTGATTGCATTCAACAAGTTTGCAACCGATACAGATGAAGAAATTGAAGTATTGCGCAAGCATTGCGAGGAGATGGGTTGCGGTTTCGCCGTAAACAGCGCCTTTGCCGAAGGCGGAAACGGTGCCATTGAACTTGCCAACCTCGTAGTGAAGACCATTGATGAGCGTCCATCAGCCCCTCTCTATTTTGCTTACGATGATAACGATAGCGTTGAGGAGAAGATAGAAAAGGTTGCATTCAATCTTTACGGAGCAGGCAGCGTGACATTGAGCGATTCTGCCAAGGCGATGATTGAAGAGATCAAGAAACTGGGTGCTGAAAAGTTCCCTATCTGTATTGCCAAGACTCAGTACAGTTTCTCTACCGATGCCAAGGCATACGGTCCTACAGATGGTTTCGAACTCCACGTTCGCGACATCACCGTAAATATGGGTGCCGAGATGATTGTAGTCATCGCTGGTCCTATCATGCGTATGCCGGGCTTACCAAAGAGCCCACAGGCTGAGCGCATTGATGTAGTAAACGGTGAGATTACTGGTCTTTCATAAATAAGCATCTAGCCTAGAATATAGAAAAGGCACGGATTACACGGATTACACGGATTTATCATGAGCGTCATAAATCCGTGTAATCCGTGTAATCCGTGCCTAAAATATCACAGCGCAGAAAAACACATTATCTCATACTGAATTCGCAACCACAATATAACTGATTATAGAATTCATTGATTCTCAAGAGTTCACCTCGGCGATTCTGCAAACCGCCCTTCCGCCAATTCATATCCCACCATTCTACATCAGGATAAGCCTCAACGGCAAGATAACCGGCAGTATCTATCTGCCTGATATTCTTCCAGCGCGAAGATGCCAACGTGGTAGTGAGAAGGTGAAATCCATGCTCCTGCGCATACTTGGCTGCATGAGAGAGACGGAACTGAAAGCAGACAGAACAACGGCTGCCACGCTCGGGCTCATCCTCTAAGCCCGTGATAACAGAAAGCCACTCATGATGATCATACTCATCCTCTACATAAGGTACATTCTGGGCTTCCAGAAATCGTTTCAGTTCATGTTTACGAACATCATACTCCTGCTGAGGATAGATATTACTGTTACTGAAATATACAGTAGGCTTCATACCATTACGAAGCATACATTCTACGATAGCCGCCGAACAAGGTGCACAACAGGCATGCAACAAGACAGCCTGACCTTCAGCCTTGCTTCCATCCGGGAGAGTAAGTTTTACGTATTTATATTGTTCTTCTACAGGAATCTTCATTATTATCAATATTAAATATAAAATTTAAAATGTGAACAGCTACTTCTGATGTGAAGTATTTTCGCCTTGTTTCAAAAAACAAATGGAGTACAATCTCACGACACCCCCCATTTGCCCAAATATATGCGAAAACTAGTGCAAAGGTACAACATTTATTCGAACCACCAAATTTTTAACACGTTTTTTTTCATCACAATGGTTCAAGCGGCTAATATTTAACTATATGTTAACACTTAAACACCAGTTTCGTTATCTTTAAGAACTATAAATCACGTTTCAGCGTGATAACTGTCAGTTCAGGCCATGCGCCTAGGCGGAAAGGGAAAGAACCACCAATACCCGATGATACATAGAGCATCTGCTCACCAATCCGGTAAGCTCCGCCCCACTCTTTGAAAGCCATGCGGGCAGGCGTCCATTTACCTATTTTCAATTGTCCGGCATGCGTATGTCCCGCCAGAGTAAGTTGTATCTTCTTACCAACTACTTCTCTGCGCCAATGATGAGGATCATGACTCAAGAGGATTTTAAACATATCTGGATTCAACCCCTTCATCGCTTTCTTCAGATTACTGCGATTGGTGAAAGGAGGCTGACCGGGATTCTCTACGCCTATTACAGCGATAGATGCCATACCATGACTCACCACATGATGTTCGTTCATCAGCTGATGCCACCCCAAACTTTCCTGATAATCATAAAGCATACGGCGGTTTCTCTTCAAAGCGCCAATAGAATGATTGTTGCCATATTCACAATAATCATGATTTCCCCAGATAGAATAGATGCCATCTGACGCATGAAGCTGCCCCAGCGTATCCAGATAAGGCTCCACTTCACTGGCTTGGTTATTGACCAGATCGCCCGTAAAGAGAATCATATCGGGTTCTTCATTGTTGGTCGCATCCACCACCTTCTGCACGAAATCATTGCCGGGAGGAAACGAACCGAGATGAAAGTCGGTAATCTGTACCAGACGGTAACCATCAAAATAAGGTGGCAAATCGGGCGAGGTAAAGGTAATATGTTTCAGTTCTAACCGCTTCCAACCCTCTATAAAGCCGAAGGCAAACCACCCCATTACACCCAAAGCTGGAATCAGAGCAAAAAACCAAGGAAGAAATGCATCGAACAGGATGAAGACAACCTTAGGGAATGCCGAGAAAAGTATGGTAGTAAAGAGTACACGGACTGACAACTTATGGAAGAACCCCATCTGCAACCCCACTTCGGCAAGAACAAGTAACAACGAGGGAACCCACCATAAGATGGCTAGCAGCAAAGGCCACTCACTCACCCCGATGTGCCAAAGCCAGAAGTCGGGCAGGAATGCCAGAACCGACATGACTACTATATAGAATATGGATCTTAATACCTTTTTTAATACCTTCTTCATTGTTTTTCTTTATAACTGGGTACAAAGGTACGATAATTCATAGACAATACAAAATAAATTTAAATATATTTTCAATGTTTTGTTATTTGAGAAGATTGCATTATCTTTGCATAAGATTTGCTGCACTCGGCAATCTGAAAGTAAACTTTCATTGCACTCTATTGCAAAATCTTTGCAAAAGAAAAATTAAATAAAATGGCACGACGACTAAGAAAAAAACGCATAGCAATCATATTGCTTACCTTTACAGCAATCGTAGGATGGACTACACACAGCTGTGTATCTCGCTGTACATCAGCATCAGATAAGAACAAGGCGGCAGATTCGCTCCCTAAGGTTCACATCAACGATTCCATCTCAAATGCCCTGACAGAGGGGAAGGAATATCATGAGATGGACTCGGTAATAGAAAGGTATCTCAAGAGATGGGAAATCAATGGAGCCCAACTCGTCATCACCCGCAACGACTCGCTACTCTATGCCCGCGGATTCGGAATGGCGGATAAGGAGCGAGGCATCAGAATGGAGCCTAACATGCTGATGCGCTTCGCCTCTGTATCGAAACTGATTACAGCCGTAGGTATCATGAAGTTGCAGGAGATGAAGAAACTCAAGCTGAACGAGAAGGTGTTTGGCGAAAAGGGAATCCTGCGCGATACCGTTTACAACAACAGTATCAAGGACAAGCGATATTACGACATCACCGTAGAACAGTTGCTGCGCCATCAGGCTGGTTTCAACAATTATGCCGGCGACCCTGTATCTTCCACCCGCTACATCATGATGCAGAACCATCTCAAAACGCCACCTGATCACCCTACCCTGCTCAAGATTCTCTTGAAGCGCCACTTGGGCTATACTCCTGGCGAAGGCAAATGCTACAGTAATCTGGGCTACATGATTCTCTCCATGATTATAGAAAAGAAGAGCGGAATGAAATATGAAAACTTCATGCAGAAGTATGTGCTCCACCCAGCCGGCTGCTACGACATGCATATTGCGGGAACTTACTTAAAGGACCGCAGACCTAACGAGACGAAATACTACATGCATGGAGGAAGTATTCCGGTATACGAATATAACAACAGCGGCAGACTGGTAGAGAAATGCTATGGCGATACCGACCTTCCACGTCTCTCGGGTGCAGGTGCCTGGTGTGGTTCGACTGCAGAGTTGAGCCGCTTTATTGCCAGCATCGATGGTTTGCCACATGTCAAGGATATCCTCAGTAAGAAGAGTATCGAGTTTATGACGCGCGAGCAGGCTGACCACCAATACTCTATCGGCTGGAACTATACACCAAAGAGCAACAAACCATGGATTCGTACAGGTTCGCTGGCTGGCACATCAGCCATTGTCTTGAAATATCCGGATAACCAATGCTGGATTCTCATCACGAACACATCCACCTGGAAGGGACATGGTTTCTCTAACGATACAATGGCTTTCTTCGAGAAACTGAGAAAGAAATATATGGCAAACATGCCAAAGAAAGACTTGTTCTTATAAAACCAGAAAGAGGGTGAATCATTTACTTATGATTCACCCTCTTTTTATATTAATGATATGTTGTCTGAAAAGATAATATATGTTGTTAGAAAATATAACATAAGTTTTTGAGATAGTTAGTATCTCCGGTCGCACAACAGCTGTTGTGCGCTTGCATAACAGCTGATATGCGCATGCACAACACCTGTTGTGCATGCGTTAGCCAACTGTTATGCGCCAACTATTATCTAAACTTTCTTCATACCCTTTTATTGTTTATACAAAATCTTTGTTAATCTCGATTCGTATATACCTTAGAATGTATACTTCAAACCAACCTGGCCACGCCAGCGGCTGTAGTATGAGCTAGGATACTTGAGAGGCATATCTGATGGGTTAGCGAACTGGAATACACCATCACCCTTGTACGTGATAGGAGAAACAAACTCGCTGTTATAACCACTACTGAAGGTACGGCCCCAATCCTTGTTCAGGAGGTTAGCCACGTTCATGATATCCAGAGTAAGTTCCAAAGCATGTACATACTTACCTGTACGGATGCCAAACTTCTGACCGAAGTGGAAATCGAAATGACTCTCGAATGGCAAGTTATCACCATAACGCTCGAAGTACTCACCACGATGATCCTTCACATAACGAGTAGTAGCAAGCCACTGCTTCAAATTAGCACGCTGCTGCTCAGCAGTATAAGCATCAGTACCCAAGAACTGCATTTGGTCTACCTGCGCATCTGTAGGGATGAAAATCAAGTCATTACTTGTACCATTATCTCCGTTGATATCTCCACTATAAACGAGAGAGTAAGGAGAACCGCTCTGACCCTGGTAGATAAGACCTACTGTAGTGGTAAACAACTTGTTGGTTCCCCAGTTGAAGTGATAGAAAGCAGAAGCCTTCACTGTATGGGGCACATTATAACCACTATTAGCCAACTCCGGGTTGTTTGAGAAGCGATAAGTATGAGTATTACGCCAGTTGCTCTGAGCAACAGATGAGGTCATACTGCTTACAGACTCTGAGTGAGTGAATGTATAAGATGCATTCAGATCAAGACCGAACGCAAAGTGCTTAGCTGCTGACAAAGACAGGCTGTAGCTATAGCCCTTGCTGGTATTATACATTGCATAGATGTTGGTAAACGACTTAGCATCTGCCACCTTTGTATAAAGAGGACGGTTATCCCAGTTCATGTAAGAGGTCTGAGACAAGGTCTTACCAGACTCCTCATAAGCCAAGTTCTTGTAATAAACATCATTCAGACTCTTGCTGAAGATACCCTCAGCAGTCCAGTCGATACCCAGGAGATTGAAATCGAAACCAAGGTTAACACGCATAGTCTGAGTGAACTTGAAATCCTTGTCAAACACATTGATCAGCTGGCTACCGGTAGCCTTCAGATTATCTGCATTCTGAGTCTGCTTGTTAGGATCCATGATGAGCTGCACAGCAGAATTATTTTTTGCAGAGTAAGAAGATGTCTGCACACCAGTATTCGAAAAGTTGTTGCTCAACCAGACGAAAGGAATACGACCAGTGAATACACCGATACCTCCACGAAGGATATATTTGCGGTTCTTTTCAATATCCCAACGGAAACCTACACGAGGGCTCCACATTGGTGTACTGGCAAGTTTCTGATTGGTCTTGAAACCATATCCCTTACCTGCTGCCCACTCATTGAACTTAGCATTCTCGGCAGGAGTATCAAAGAACAGAGGCATATCCATACGGAGACCATAGGTGAGCTGGAAGCTGTCTGTCACATCCCACTTGTCCTGTACATAAAAGCCCAGCTGAGCTGCGCTAAACTCTGGTGCCCAACGAGGATTACCAGTCACCTCAACATTAGCCTGTGTGAAGTAGAAGTTCTTGATATACTTACCATCACCTCCAAAACCATCGGCTCCACAACCTTTATAATAATTCAGAAAATCGTCAGGAGTATCAAAATAATAGCATCCATAGAGATTCTGAAGGAAGAGGTTAGAGAACTTGTAAAGCTCATTATGTGTACCGAATGTCAGTGTATGATTACCCTTGTACCATGTAAAGTTATCTTCGAGGGTATAAATGTCCTGTTTCAATCCATTAGCCATTGAGGAATATTCATTACCGATATTCATGGTACCATTTCCTACCTTATAGATAGTGATAGATGGTGCAGGCTGACCAGAAGTACGCTCATCACGAACACGAACGTAAGATACACGTGCCTCATTGCTCAGGTTTGGAGAGATGCGGCTCTGCAACTCTGCTGAGAAAGAATGAGTTTTAGATTTGAAATCATACAAGTGGTCGGTAGTATTCAATGTAGCAATACCACCCAGACCAAGCGTCTGCTTAGCATCAACATAACTCCAACGTACAGAGAACTTGTTGAACTCGTTGATATTCCAATCTAACTTCAAACCAGCTTTCTGGCTCTTCACGTTCTTATCCTTATCTGCCCATGAAGTTGCATAATCATACCCCTGACGGTTAGCCAAGTCATAAATCTTAGACATCAAGTCCTTAGCCAAATCCGGATTAAACTTAACATCTGGAGAATCGATGGTATACTGAGTTGGGTACGACTTTTCTGAATTCTCATAGTTTGCGAAGAAGAAGAGTTTGTTTTTGATGATTGGACCACCGAGCGTAAATCCGAACAAAGTTTCCTTCTCATCATCATAAGGCTGAGCATAGGTACCATCCATATTCTTATAATGACGACCTACCAAATCCTGGTTGTTTCCATAGAAATAGCCACTTCCATGGAATTCATTGGTACCGCTCTTGGTTACCGCGTTGATGGCACCACCGGTAAAACCACCCTGGCGAACATCGAAAGGAGCGATATTTACCTGAATCTGGTCAATAGTCTCCATAGAAACAGGCTGAGATCCAGCCTGACCGCCATTACTGCCATTAGCAGTAAGACCGAACACGTCGTTATTCATCACACCATCAATCTGGAATGAATTATAACGGTTGTTCATACCGGCAAATGACATAGAACCAGACTGTCCGTTTGTAGTAAGCTGTGGATTCAGGCGAGCCACGTCCGCAATACTGTGCGAGATAGAAGGCATATCAGCTATCTGCTGAGCATTGATACTCATGGCCGCACCGGTCTTCGTACCATTCAGACCAGCCTTACCCGAAACAACAACCTCCTGAAGCTGCTTGGCATCTTCCTGAAGAGAGCAAGAGAGATTTTGGCTTTCACCCAAGTTCAGACTGACATTGTTGAAAACCTTGTCCTTATATCCGATATAAGAGATACTTACCTTGTAAGGACCACCTGGACGCATACCCTGAATAGTATAGCGACCATCTACATTTGTTACAGCACGATACACAGTACCAGATGGCTGGTGTGTAGCAGTAACTGTAGCACCAATAACGGTTTCGCCATTGGAAGAAATCTTACCACTAATGCCTGAAGTGGTAATCTGAGCCATTGCAGCGTTCACCGTCAGGATGAACAAAGCCAGAAGTAAATGCAATTTTTTCAGCATACCTTTTTTAAAAAATTAATTAATAATACGGGGGAATAGCCCCCAAATATCTATTACGGGTGCAAAATTAAACAAAAAATTCGATATAAGTGTTACAACAGCATGAAAAAATGTGTTTTATAACATAAAAAAAATCTGCGTTAAGCAAATAACGCAGATTTCCTTTAATTTGTTATTTTATAACGGGGGTTTGCTTATAGTTTTTTCTGGAGGCTAAAAGCGGGGGACTGAGCTTTTATGACAGGCGATGGAATCGTCTGGAACGGAGGCTAGGCTCCCTTACACCTAGCTCTTAACTTACTTCCTTGCTCTTAACTTACACCTTATTCAAACCTTACTACTTGCTGCTAGAGCGAGGGCTAGGTGCCTTACTCCTTTCGCTGCCAGATGCTCATTACCTTGCGTCGGATGGCTACGAAGTTCAGGATAGAAACTATCAGGAACAGGAACAGACCCAGGGCGATGGCTGGGAGCATGGTGCCCTCGTCGATATCAGGGAAGAGGGTTTCAATGAAGCTCATGTAGTAATCGCGAAGGAAGAAGAGGATGATCCACGCAATGATGAGTACCACGATGTTCAGCGCGATGGTGAGCACCTGATATGGCTTTGCTACATTGTTCGGACTGTAACCTATCAGAAGAAGATTCTCCAACTTAGAAGAATTCTTCTGTACCAGCAGATAGATGCTGAGCATCAGAATGTAGAAACTCAAGACTGAGATAACCAAACCAATAATCATCACCATCGATACCATCATGCGAAGGAAATAGGTAGTCTTCTCTGCATCCAGCTTGTCTGTCTCTACCTCATAACCATTATCATCCAGGTATTTAGTGATGTTCTCGTCTCCCGGGTTTCCTACCTCTACGATGAGACGGTTAGGATCGCTCTTCTGGTTTGGCGCAAATTCCTGGTTACTCCAGTCCATGAATGCCTGTGGAACGAGGATGGTGTTGAGTCGCGAAGAGAAACCGATTACCTTTCCCTTAAACTGCTCTTTCTTGCCACCAGCCTGAATCTGGATATTGAAATCAATCATGCCCATCAGTCCATCGCTGATTTTAGGGAGAGAATGACTCTGGGCGAAACCGAAGTTATACATATTAATATAGGTACGCGGGAGGATGATTGGCACCTCCTGAGTTCCCGGCGTATATTTCCAGTCCTTGAGTGGCACATCAACAAAACCGTCAGGCACACTCTCGAAGAAGAGTTCGCTGTTCAGAACGTTCACTCCATTCACTCCCATCTGTGCATCTACCTTATATTCAGTAGAGGTGAATTTTCCTATCTTCTTTACAAACTTCTGGTCGCCGATTTCATCGATTTCAGAACCCGAGAAGGTATTGGAACGGCCGCTGATGGTATTTCCCATACCTATCTTCTTGCTCATGATGAGGTAGTCGGCTTTCATGAAACTGTCTTGCTGAGTGAAGACAGGCAGCACGTCTTTATAAAACTGGAAGCCGAAAAGAACGATGAGCATACCGAAGAGATTGGCGAAGGCAAAGCCCGCAAACTGAGGTATGCTGATATGCTGACGCAATAATTTCCAAACGAGATTCATTTTAAATTTCGAATTTATAATTTATAATTTTCAGTTTATAGCAAACTTGCTATTAACTATAAACTGTCAACTATTAACTTTACTAAAGTTTAAACACGTGCTCGTAGGGCAAGTCCATGTGCTTGCCGATACTGGTTACGATGACGCCAGCCCCCTGCTCCTTCGCTTCGGTCATCATGATATCTGCCATGATGCGCGAATTGTTGTCGTCGAGGTGACTAATAGGCTCATCAGCCAGAATGAAGTCGAAAGGCTGACAGAGCGCACGCATCATTGCCACACGCTGCTGCTGTCCGAACGACATTCTGCCGATTTTGGCATCTACCTTATCAGCAATACCGAGCATCTCAAACCATTTAAGAATCTGCTCACGCGTCTTGAATCCGGTTATTTTGTTCTTAATTTCTACATTCTCCAGGGCAGTAAGCTCAGGGAAGAGACGGAGTTCCTGAAAGAGATGGCTGATGTGCTTTTTGCGCATCTCTACCCAGTCTTTCACCTTGTAGTTGGCGGTAACATCATTGTCGAACATCACGCTTCCGCTGTAGTCGTGACGATAGCCGAGCACATAGCTGCAGAAAGTACTCTTTCCGCTGCCACTCTCTGCCTCGATAAGATAAAGATGACCTTTCTCGAAGGTAACATCCTGCTTCCATATCTCCGAATCCAGGTCGTTGCGCTGGGCAAAAACCTGTGGGAGAACGGAATGAAGCTGAATCTTTTCCACTTTTTTTATGTTTAATGTTTAATCTTTTACCTTTAAAGTATAGACCACCGAAGTAAGATTTCCGAAGACAGGGGTGAGCAGACCGGTTACGGTAGAGATGGCATCATCCTTGCCCGAGCCGTCACTATCAGAACTCTTGGCGAGATTGATGACCATTGCCAGTTTCTGACCGACGATGAGTTTCTGAATCTTTGCATCTATCGGATGATTACTTGGTTTCACGGCATATTGCGCCATCAGCTGGTCGCTTCCGCTAAAGAACTGCTTGTCATCCGTCACACCGAAATAGAACGAGGTCTTGCCGTCGGTATAGAAGTAAGCATTCTTGCCCCAATTGGCTATCTTCGCACCAGCCGGACATGAAGTTTTCCAATAATCAACATCGCCCAACCACTTGGCATGCGACAGTTTAGCAGCCATCGTCATCTGCATATTGTTATCCGTAAGCGAAGGCAACACGATAGCCATATCCCCATCCACACTACGGATGATATTATCCATATCGATAGCCTGGTTGATACCCATCAGGAGGGTCTGAAGGCTGCGGTTGCTCTGCATCATCGGCAGGAACTGCTCGCCCTTTACGTTCATGAAGATACCCGCCAGGGCATCAGCAGGCATCGACTTGACGTAGTTGCCTTTAATCGGACGATAGGTTTGAGCCGCCTTCTTCAGAGCCTCATCTATTTCTTTATTAAAGGAGAAGGTTTCTCCCTGCACCTGCAGGATACCATCTTTCACGTCCATCTCAGCAGCAATCACTACCTGCGAAGGGTCGGTATCTTTAGGAGCACCAAGGGTAAATGGAGCAACGAACTTCTCCGGCAGCGCCTGAGCCTGAGCCACCATAGCCATAGGCGAAGTGATGGTTTCCAGACGTTCAAACATAGGCGATGCGGTAATACCTTCGTCCTCATCAGCCTTCAGATATTTCACCATCTGCTGCTGGAGCTGGGCCTGCGCATCGGCTACAACCGGTCCCATAACGAGGAGTGCCTGATTAGAAAAGCCGACCAGCCACGAATTTTTCAATACAGAGAAATGAAAGCCTTTGCGCTCCTTCACCTCTGTAGCGATATGCTGTTTGGCAAGCGAAGCAAGCCAGTCTTCCACATCGCCCTCATCGCTCACCTTGGCACAAAGTCCGAGGTTGCCATCAGCACTCTCAAAGAGGAATATCTTCTCTGAGATGTCGATGCCACACTTCGATGCATCCTCAACGTGCAGCAGAGACTTTAGCATTCCCGCCTTGTTTTCATCGCTTTTGCCGGATGCCATCTGCTGCATGTCAACAGAGATGAGCGCAGTACTTTTCTTTGGAATGGCATTGAGATAGTCAGTGCCCGAGCATGAGCTCAGCAATCCCAATACGACAGCCAAGCACATGAACATCAAACTCTTATACAATCTTTTCATCACACTAGTAAATATTATAAAGCTCTTGCCAGATGGCACATGTTGACAGCCACCAATCCTGCTGTTTCCGTACGGAGGCGACTGGTGCCAAGCGAAACACTCTCATATCCGTTTTCCAGGGCCAGTCTCACCTCATCGATAGAGAAATCGCCCTCAGGTCCTACCAGCACGGTGATGTCATCAGTACCCTCCTGGGCTGCTCCGGCAGAATCATCAGCTGGGCATGACTTGGAAATCTCGGCAAAAAAGTCTTTCTTTTCTATCTCCTCATAACAATGGCAGATAAACTTTCTGCCATTGCGGGGAGCCGTAATAAAATCTTTAAAGTTCTGCAGTTCGTTGACTACAGGTTTCCAGGCCTTGTGGCTCTGCTTGACGGCAGAAACCACAATTTTGTCTATGCGGTCTATGCGGATGACCTTGCGTTCAGAGAACTTGCAGTTGAGGAAAGAGATTTCATCGAAGCCGATTTCCGTAGCCTTCTCTGCCATCCATTCAATGCGGTCCATCATCTTTGTCGGGGCGATGGCCAGGTGAATGTGTCCGCGCCAGGCAGGCTGCTGCGGCATAACCTCCTTCACCTCATAGATGCACCGTTTGTTGGTAGCCAGCGAAACTTCTGCACGGTAGAACACCCCCTTGCCATCCATCAGGAACAATTCGTCCCCTGCCTGGATACGCAAAACCCTGAGTGCATGAGTAGCCTCCTCCTGAGGCAGTTCTGTCTGTGTAGCCGCATCTGGCACATAGAAAAATCTAACTTCTTTCATTTCCTCTTATTGTTACTTTTTCTTCTTAATTTTCTGTTATTCCGTAAGAATATCCTTTAATTATTCACTTTTTTTGCCTTTGCGGCGCTCTATCTCATCACGAATGGCTGAGGCTGTTTCGTAATCTTCTTCATTAATGGCACTATCCAATGCTTTTTCGAGCATCTGGTCTGGCAAAGCCGAAATAGGTACCGCACAAGAAGTCGAACTCATATCATTTCTATTAAAAGGAGTAGAAATTTCCTTTATAACCAGCTCTGTTGTATACATTTCTATATCCGCAGCCACAGACAACAACACAGCCTGGTCAGTCTTGATGCTCATACGTTCATTTGTGATTTTATTCACAAGAGTAGCAAATACTCCCCTCTCTGGCGTAGCATCGAATTCGAGATAGAAATCGTCTACATTGAGCCTGTCAAATAGTGTCCAAAGTACAGAGATCACATCATTTTTAAAATCAGAAGTTTTCGAATTACATGCCTTCAGCTGCTCTGCTACATATTCATTAGTCATAATAGACAAAGCTCTTTTTTCGGATTCGTCTACCAAACTAATAATACATGTCCCGAAAGCTTCCGGAATGCCAAAGCAGGCAGCGAGTTTAAGTTTGTACAACATCATTATGTACCCTTTCTTTATTTAAATTTATTTATATTCTTACGTAACATTCTGTTTTTACTCTCGCGTTGAGTATGACCTTTTTCTTCCTTATTTCTGTTCTTTTTTCGGACGGAAAAGGACAGCAAAGGCTACAGCTACCACGAGCGCATAACCGGCAAAGATGAACCAGCAGGTTTTCCAGTCACCCATCAGGTAGCCATCATCTGTCCAGTGGCAGTAATGGTTGATGACCATACCTGCGAGAATGGTTCCGATAGATGCTCCCAGACCGTTGGTCATTAGCATGAACAGTCCCTGAGCCGATGCTCTTACCTTCACATCACATTTCTGGTCTACAAACAGACCACCCGACACATTGAAGAAGTCGAAGGCTACACCGTAAACGATGCATGAGAGGATGAAGAAGGTAACACCCGGAAATGCAGGATTGCCCAATCCGAAGAAACCGAATCGCAAAACCCATGCCATCATGGCGATGAGCATCACAACCTTGATGCCATAACGCTTCAGGAAGAACGGAATGAGAAGGATGCAGAGCGCCTCGGCCACCTGAGAGATGGATACCAGGAGCGTAGCATTGTTAGCTGCAAAAGTATCGAGCATCGCAGGATCGCCCTTGAAACTGGTAATGAACGGAGTGGCATAGCCATTGGTTACCTGCAGACTCATACCGAGCATGCAAGAGAAGATGAAGAACATCGCCATCTCACGGCTCTTGAAGAGTTTGAAGGCATCGAAACCCCATGTCTCTACCCAGCTCTTTGTCTCTTTCTTCACGATAGGACAGGCTGGCAATGAGAAGCAATAGAGGAAGAGAAGAATGCTGAGCACACCCGATACCAGGAACTGATAATGGGTATACTGGAACTTATGGGCGTTCTCGCTCAACAGGAACGAGAATGAACCGTTGTCCCAGGTAGCACAGTTCACAATCCACATCGTGAGGATGAAGCCCACGGTTCCGAACACACGGATTGGCGGAAAAGCCTTCACGGTGTCGAGCCCGTTGCTCTTCAATATACTGAATGCCGAAGTATTTGACAATGCCAATGTAGGCATATAGAAAGCCACGCTGAAGGTGTAAACGGCAATAAACATTGCCTCATTAGGAGTCTGACTAGCCTGTCCCATACCGAACAGACCAATCATGGCTGCTCCTGCCAAAAGGTGACAATAGCCCAAAAGACGTTGCGGCTGGATATACTTATCTGCCACAATGCCCATCAATGTAGGCATAAAAATAGATACGATTCCCTGGATGGTATAGAACCAGGAAATCTCGGCACCCATCCCAGCCTTGCCGAGATAGTTGCCCATAGACGTGAGATAAGCTCCCCAAACTGCAAACTCCAGGAAGTTCATCACTGCTAGGCGTACTTTCAGATTCATAGTTTAATGTCTTTTTATTATAAAATATTAGCTGCAAAGATACAAATTTTCGGGTAAAAAGCACACGATTTTGAAGATTATCCGCATGAAAGCTAGCATATTTAACAAATTATGTGTATTTTTGCAGCCGATTTCAACAGATATAAGAGAAAAATAATATAGAAGCAACAGATATGTTAGTAAAATTTTTCCTCACGTGCAATAAAATCGGGGCTTTCACGCTAGGTGGAGGCTACGCCATGATACCTATCATGGAACAGGAATTTGTAGACAAGAACAAGTGGATGGACAAACAGGAGTTCATGGATATCATGGTAGTGGCTCAGACCACTCCGGGCATCTTCGCCATCGACATGGCGAGTCATATCGGCTATAAGCTGAAGGGAGTCTGGGGAGGCATTGTGGGTGCCATAGGCGTCGCCCTGCCTTCTATCATCACCATTCTCATCATCGCCATGTTCTTCCAGCATTTCAAGGACAATTATTGGGTGGGTAAGTTCTTCATGGGTGTGCGCCCTGCCGTGGTAGCGCTCATTGCTGCGCCTTGCTTCAAGATGGCAAAGACGGCAAACATCAACCGCTACAACATCTGGATTCCCGTTGTCTGCTGTCTGCTGATTGCAGCTTTCGGTATCTCCCCTATCTACATCATCATCGCAGCCGGTGTGCTGGGCTGGCTTTATGGAAAGGTAAAAAAGTAAAAAGGTAAAAAATATAGAGATTATGCTATTTCTAAAGTTATTTCTGATATTTACCAAGATTGGTACATTTAATTTTGGTGGCGGATATGCGATGCTTTCGCTCATCCATAACGAGACGGTAGTGAAGAACCATTGGCTTACCAATGCTGAGTTTACGGATATTGTGGCTATCAGCCAGTCTACACCGGGACCTATCGGAATCAACTGTGCCACCTACGTAGGTTATACCGCCTGCCTTCACGACGGCTATCCTACTTGGGCAGCCTGTCTGAGTTCGGTATTGGCTTCGCTCTCCATCATGTGGCTGCCTTTCATCATCATGATTCTCATCAGCCGCTATCTGATTACGCACAAGGATTCTAAAATCGTAAAGGATATCTTTGCGGGACTCCGCCCTGCCATCATCGGACTGATAGCTGCTGCCGCCGTTCTCCTGATGAATAAAGAGAACTTCGGATCACCAACCGACAATCCGTTTGTCTTCGGAGCAAGCATCGTGCTGTTTCTGGCTGCTTTCTACTTCACAAAATTCAGAAAGACCAACCCTATCCTGCTGCTTTTCATCTGCGGTATCATCGGAATGGTTATCTTCTAAACATCGCCCTGCGGTCTGAACCAACGGCCTCCAGCCGATGGGTAAGACAAGGGGCTGATGCCTTCAGATAGGGACAAAAAAAAAATTGATTGTCTCACGACAACCAATCTTTTATTAACCTTAATAATCTAATACCATGAAAAACACGATGCAAAGGTACAAATAATCTTGTAACCTACAATAGTATATAGCAAAAAACTTCAAGAATTTAACTCTCCTTAAAAGTTTTACCATTCCAATTAAATTTTCTTTGCACTTTTATTGCATTTACAGCCTTCTTATCGTCAGCAGGCAGGAAAGGTAAAGCCAAGCGCACTACGAGGCTGTTTTCATGTTGCAGGAGCAGAGCACTCACGATTTTGAGTTCAATTTTCCCCTTGAGTTCCTCAAACTTAGCCTCGCTCATCGTATCGGGTTTGGCAACAAGACCGGAAGCCAGTTGCTGCAAAGATTTCCCATCGAAAATCCTGCTGGCATCCTGCTCTTGCCAATCCTGATTAAAGAGATAGAGTTCACTCTCCTTCTCTACTCCGGCAAAGGTCTTCACCACGCAAAGCAGCGAATCGCCGTTAGCCGATGGCAGTTTCTTCATCTGCAAAGTAGCGCTCTTACTCGTTCTCAACTGAACGAAATCAGCAGTCAGCGTATCCATCACACTCGTTTCGCCTAACAGATTTTTCACTTCCGCCTTCACTCCCATCTCCTGCAGCTCAGTAAATTCCAACCGCAGGTTGTGGTTGAGATAAGGCACAACAGAATCTGGCATCGAAACCAGCAAGTCCTTCATAGACTTGGCTTCCATGCCCATACTTGCCATCATCAGGCAAGCACATAATATATATTTTATCTTCTTCATCACTACAATTCCTTCGACCATTTCTTTCCCCAAGGAGTAAAGAGCCATATCAAAAATGCTGTTGCAGGAACCAAGCATATTGCAAAAGTTAAAGCCAATGTATTCATTTTTGAAGCCTTTAAATTATTTACTAAATTTCGCAAGTAAGCCCCACACGCCCTGAAAGGGCAGAAGCTCCTAGCCCAGGGCAACACCCTGGGTATGCGATATAGAGATGGTACTAACGCCCTGTAAGGGCAAAAGCTTCTATACAGCAGCTATATTTTAAAGCTTTTGCCCTTACAGGGCGTAGGGCTAATACAACTATTACCCAGGGCGCTGCCCTGGGCTAGGAGCTTCTGCCCTTTCAGGGCGTGCCGGGAAATCGTCGCATAAATCATGACTAATCCTTCCATATTTCTCTATTTTCCGACAAAATTACGGAAAATAAATGTAACTTGCAAATGATTTGCTCATTTTCTTTCGAAATTTAACCTAAAAAAGACGAAAAAGAGGAAAGCGCTTCATTACGAAACACTTTCCTCTAATTACCTAATCATTAATCGTACAATCTTCTTTCAGAAGAGATTTACTCCTCAACAGCAGCCTGTGCCGCCGCAAGTCTGGCGATTGGCACGCGGAATGGAGAGCATGAAGCATAGTTCATACCGACCTTAGCACAGAACTTAACAGATGATGGCTCACCACCATGCTCACCGCAGATACCTGTGCGCAGGTTAGGACGGGTAGCACGACCATTCTCTACTGCCATCTTGATGAGCTGACCAACACCCTCCTGGTCGAGAACCTGGAATGGGTCAACCTTCAAGATCTTCTTCTCCATATAGGCAGGGAGGAAGGAAGCGATGTCGTCACGAGAATAACCGAAGGTCATCTGTGTCAAGTCGTTAGTACCGAATGAGAAGTACTGAGCCTCTTCTGCAATCTGACCTGCTGTAAGGGCAGCACGAGGAATCTCAATCATGGTACCAATCTCAAATTCTACCTCTACACCGTACTCAGCGAATACCTCCTTAGAAGTAGCGAGGATGATAGCCTTCTGCTGCTTGAGCTCCTGAACGGTACCGATGAGCGGAACCATGATTTCAGGACATGGGTTGTAACCCTCCTTCTTCAACTCGCAAGCTGCACCGAGGATGGCACGGGTCTGCATGGCAGTAATCTCTGGGAATGTGATACCGAGACGGCAACCGCGATGACCGAGCATAGGGTTGTTCTCTGCCAAAGAGTTTACACGCTTCTTGATTTCCTCTACGCTTACGCCCATCTCCTTAGCCATGGTCTCCTGACCAGCCAAATCGTGAGGTACGAACTCGTGGAGAGGTGGGTCGAGCAAGCGGATGTTCACGTGGCAGCCATCCATTGCCTTGAGAATGCCGTAGAAGTCAGCCTTCTGATATGGGAGGAGCTTGGCAAGAGCCTTCTCACGACCCTCTACAGAGTCTGCCAGAATCATCTCACGCATGGCAACGATCTTCTGATCATCGAAGAACATGTGCTCAGTACGTGTCAGACCGATACCCTTGGCGCCGAATGCACGGGCTACCTCAGCATCGTGTGGAGTATCCGCATTGGTACGGATTTCCATCTTTGTATACTTGTCGCAGAGATCCATCAGCTCCTTGAAGTCGCCTGAAAGCTCTGCAGCCTTTGTCTCAATCTGTCCTGCGTAAACCTGACCTGTAGTACCGTTCAGAGAGATGTAATCACCCTCCTTGTACACAACGCCTTCAATCTCTACAGTCTTAGTCTTGTAATCTACGTTGATAGAGCCGGCGCCTGATACACAGCACTTACCCATACCACGGGCTACAACGGCAGCGTGAGAAGTCATACCACCACGAGCGGTAAGGATACCCTCGGCAGCTGACATACCAGCGAGGTCTTCTGGAGATGTTTCGATACGAACCATGATCACCTTCTTGCCGTCATCATGCCACTCCTGAGCATCGTCTGCATGGAATACTATCTGACCGCAGGCAGCACCTGGAGATGCAGGGAGACCCTGTGTGATGACCTTAGCCTTAGAGAGAGCCAGCTTATCGAATACTGGATGCAAAAGCTCATCGAGCTTCTGAGGCTCACAGCGGAGGATAGCAGTCTTCTCGTCAATCATACCCTCGTGGAGGAGGTCCATGGCAATCTTCACCATAGCTGTACCTGTACGCTTACCATTACGAGTCTGGAGGAACCAGAGTTTGCCTTCCTGTACGGTGAACTCCATATCCTGCATATCGTGATAGTGGTGTTCCAGCTTATCCTGCAGCGCGTCGAGTTCCTTATAGAGTTCAGGCATAGCCTCTTCCATAGAAGGATACTTGGCAGCACGCTCCTCTTCAGAGATACCTGCACGCTCAGCCCAGCGCTGAGAACCAATCTTTGTAATCTGCTGTGGAGTACGGATACCGGCTACCACGTCCTCACCCTGTGCATTGATAAGATACTCACCATTGAAGAGATTCTCACCATTACCAGCGTCACGTGAGAAGCAAACACCTGTAGCAGATGTATCGCCCATGTTACCGAATACCATCGCCATGACAGATACGGCAGTACCCCACTCATCAGGAATACCTTCCATCTTGCGGTAGAGGATAGCACGCTCGTTCATCCAAGAACGGAACACAGCGCAGATAGCGCCCCAAAGCTGATCGATTGGGTTGGTAGGGAAATCCTGACCGGTCTGCTCCTTGATGGCAGCCTTGAAAAGTTCAACGAGCTTCTTGAGCGACTCTACAGAGAGGTCCTTGTCAAGTGTAACGCCCTGCTCTTCCTTCACCTTTTCGATGATAGCCTCAAATGGGTCGATATCTTCCTTGTTTACAGGCTTCAATCCCATAACGACGTCACCGTACATCTGTACGAAACGGCGATATGAATCGTATACGAAATGAGGATTACCGGTCTTCTTGACCAATCCCTCAGCTACTTCGTCATTCAAACCGAGGTTGAGGATGGTATCCATCATACCAGGCATAGATGCACGAGCACCCGAACGTACTGATACGAGGAGTGGATTCTCTACAGAACCGAACTTGCTGTTCATCAATGCCTCAATATGAGCCACAGCAGCCTTCACTTCGTCCTGAAGAAGTTCTTTGATTTTTTCCTCACCCACTTCATAATATTCATTACAAGTGTCTGTTGTAATGGTGAAACCTGGAGGAACAGGTACACCAATCAGGTTCATTTCGGCAAGGTTCGCGCCTTTACCACCAAGTACTTCTCGCATTTGGGCATTGCCTTCTGCTTTTCCGTTTCCGAATGTATAAACTCTTTTTTCGTTCATAATTGTTATAGGTATATATTTTATTTCGTTTTACGTTGCTAATTATTATTTGTAATGCAAAGATACAATTTTTATTTGATACTACCAAACTTTTATACGCTTTTTTGCTATCCCGAGATTACATTTTATACTGTTGACGCACACACGGGCAGAAAATTAACAATCCCGTATACGATAGAAAGATATTTGACGAATCTGAAAGTGAGTCTCTCGGGATTGCAGCCTGCATTCTGATGTTTTTTACCTCCCTGCCGATGCGCCCGAAACTGCGTCACGACGTAGCGATGGCTACGTCCCGACGCAGTACCAGACACGTCGCGATGTAGCAACGGCTGCGTCGGGACGCAATTTAAAGGTAAAAGGATAAAAAGGTAAAAGGATTGTGAGGCGATAACAAAAGTAACAGGTGACCTTTGATATAAAAATGTGAATGTGAATGTGAATTTGAAATGTAAGCAAAGAAAAAAGAATGCATGTAATGACATTAATATCATTTAATTCATATATAATAAAGTACGCGCGTACGTACAATTAAAATATATACTATCAAAAATCATCAATAAACAGCCTTGACAAAAGGATACACATGACAGTCCGTTTTCTTCACTTACATTTCAAATTCACATTCACATTCACATTTCATCTCTTTACAACCACCGAATATTACCTGTTACTTTTGTTATCGCCTCACAATCTTTTTACTTTTTTACCTTTAATCGCCTTTTTACCTTTACTCGCCTTTTTACCTTTACTCGCAAATAATTTGGGACAACTCTTGCATTTCTCATAAAATTGCAGTATCTTTGCACCCATAAAAAATACAAAACATTATTATGGCAAGAAAACGTAAACCATTACCTCTGTTAGAGAACATCACCATCGAGGCAGTAGCAGCCGAGGGTAAGTGCATCACACGCGTAGATGAGCAGGTCATCTTCGTACCTTTCTGTGTGCCAGGAGATGTTGTCGACTTGCAGGTAGTAAAGAAGAAACATAAGTATTGCGAAGCCAAGGTGGTTCGCTTCATCAAGAAGAGCGAGGTGCGACAGGAGCCTATGTGCGAGCACTTCGGCATCTGCGGCGGATGCAAATGGCAGAACCTGCCTTACGAAGAGCAGATCAAGGCTAAGCAGAAGCAGGTGGAAGACCAGCTCACCCGCATCGGAAAGATTGAACTACCTGAGTTCCGCCCTATCATGGGCAGCGTGAAGACTCAGGAGTACCGCAACAAGATAGAGTTCGGATGCAGCAACAAACGATGGTTCACCGCCGAGGAACTGGCTCAGCTCCCTCAGAAAGAGGATGATACCGTAACATCGCTCAAGGAGCGCCACGCCCAGAATGCCATCGGTTTCCATATCACCGGAGCCTTCGACAAGATTTATCCTATCAAGAAGTGCTGGCTGATGGATGACCTCTGCAACGAGATCCGCAACTTCGTATTCGAATACGCTGATTCTCACGACTATACCTTCTACGACCTGCGTGAGCAGCACGGTTTGCTCCGCAACATGATGATCCGCAATTCGAACACCGGAGAGTGGATGCTCGTCTTCCAGTTCCACTACGATGAGGAGGGCGATGAGCAGAGAGCATTGGAGCTGATGCAGCAGGTGGCTGACAAGTTTCCTCAGATTACATCGCTCATGTATGTAGACAACCAGAAGGGAAACGATACCATCAACGACCTGGAACTCAGCCTCTTCAAGGGCAACGACCATATCTACGAACTGATGGAAGACCTGAAGTTCAAGGTGGGTCCGAAGAGTTTCTACCAGACCAATACCGAGCAGGCTTACCACCTCTACTGCGTGGCCCGCGAGTTTGCCAACCTTACCGGAGACGAGCTGGTTTACGACCTCTATACCGGCACCGGAACCATCGCCAACTTCGTGGCTCACAAGGCAAAAAAGGTAATCGGTATCGAGTATGTGCCAGAGGCCATAGAGGATGCCAAGGTGAATTCTCAGGTGAACAACATCGAGAACACCCTCTTCTATGCAGGCGACATGAAGGATATCCTGACCAACGATTTCATCGCACAGCACGGTCGACCTGACGTCATCATCACCGACCCACCACGTGCCGGAATGCACCCAGACGTAATAAACGTCATTCTGAATGCAGCACCAAAGCGCATCGTATACGTAAGCTGCAACCCGGCAACCCAGGCTCGCGACCTGCAGCTGATGGATGCGGAGTATAAGGTAGCCGCCGTACAGCCGGTGGACATGTTCCCTCATACCCCTCACGTAGAGAACGTGGTATTGCTCGAAAAGAGATAAACCTAGAAATCAAAATAGAAACAAGATGAAGAAAACCATCATCATGGCGCTCATGGCTGTAGCTTCGGTCTCAGCTAGCGCCCAGCAGAAGCAGACCATCGAAATACCATCATGGTTGAGCAACGTGAAATTGTCGGGGTATGGAATGACCCAGTATCAGTACAGCGGACAGAAAGATGCAGAATCCAACTCATTCAACATCCGTATGGCGCGTATCTCTCTTGAAGGTCGCATAGCAGGCGACTTCTACTGGAAAACTCAGATTCAGTTCAACGGCAACACCTCTACCCTCGGTTCCAGTCCGAGAATGGTGGATCTGTTTGCTGAATGGCAGAAATATGAATACTTCAAGGTGAAGATCGGTCAGTTCAAGAACCCGTTCACCTTTGAGAATCCGATGCACCCTATCGACCAGGGCTTCATGGGATATTCACAGAACGTGAGCAAGCTGGCTGGTTTCAGCGACCGTGCCGGAGAACATGCATCCAACGGTCGTGACATCGGTCTTCAGTTCCAGGGCGATTTCCTCAAGAATGCCAACGGCAGAAACCTGCTGCACTATCAGATTGGTGTATTCAACGGACAGGGAACCAATACCAAGGACGTTGACCAGCAGAAGAATGTGATTGGTGGTGTATGGGTAATGCCTGTAAGCGGCATGCGCATCGGTGCTTTCGGATGGACCGGTTCTTATGCAAGAAAGGGAACATGGAACGATGATGAACAGGGAAACATCATCTACGAAAAAGATGCTGCTGGAAATTCCGTTCTTGACAAGGAAGGAAAACCTGTAAAAGAGACATTCAGCGGTACTCGCAGCCTGAACCAGAACCGCTACGCCTTCTCTTTCGAATATAAGAAAGACGGCTGGACCGTACGTTCTGAGTATATCCACTCTACCGGCAAGGCTTTTGCCAAGAGCATCACCAACTTCAACGATGCCAACGCCAAGGACTGCAATCTGAATGCAAAAATCGGCGATAAGGCTCAGGGTGTATATGGATTGGTTATCGCCCCATTGGCTCAGCTGCCAAAGAACAGCCGTATTGACGTGAAGGCACGTTACGACATGTATCAGCCTAACGGCAAGAGCAACATGCAGAGAACCCAGTATGAGGCAGGTTTGAACTTCCACATCGGCAAGCGAATCTCTATCCTTACCGAGTATGCGCTCATCAACGACAAGACACTCGCGAAGCATAATTACTCCATGGCAGATGCCGAGGTTTGCTTCCGATTCTAACACGCCCTGAACCAACGGCCATTGGTCGAAGTAAAAGGTTAAGGGCAGAAGGAAGATTGCCCCACACGCCCTGGGCTAGGAGCTTCTGCCCTTTCAGGGCGTGTGGGGCAAACGATCTTAGCGTGTGGGGCAAACTTATCTTAGAATGAATAAGAGAATCCTACTGACATGAATTCCTTAAACTGCCAATAGCTATCATCGTCTTTGCGGTTCACACCATCGTCGAAACGCGGATAGAGGAAGATGTTGGTAGAAATATAGCGGTTAAACTGGAAGGTGATGGTGTTTTCCCACTCTATTTCAGCACGCTTGTAAGTTGTGTATCCCCAGAGACGGGCCTTCCACTTAATATTATCCGCTATCTGCCACGACAGGTCGAAGGTACACTCAGAACCGTAATCGGTCATGCCATGCTTCCCCTCATCCAGTCCGTACCGCGTAGCCAGCGACGCTCTGCCCACATACTTCCAGTTGAAAGCCAGAGGAGCCAGATGGGCACTACCCTTCAGGCGGTGATTGAACCAGTCTACATTATAATCCATACCGACAGAGAGGTTCAGATTGAATGGCGAGAAGAAATCGGAATAAACCGTCTTGTCATTACTCTTGTAACCATGCGTAAACTGAGTCTGGCCAATCAGCTGGATGGTATAATACCACTTCCTGGAAGCCTGCAGACCGAGTTTTCCGGTGTATCGGATCATATCATCGCTCGTCTTCAGCGTATGAACCGTATCACCCTTCGAAGTCTGATAACCCAGGCGCATCTCCACCTTATTATCCCATTTTACCTTCTGCTTGTTATTGTAATTGGCAAACATCGTCACTCTTCCGAGCACAGAATAATTGCTCTCACCACCCTTATACCAGTTGTCAGAAACATAGTTTTGCAGGAACTGCAGATAATAATCGCCACCTATGGTCCAGAAGTTAGGACGGGTGATGACGATGTCCATCGGAGCCGCATCCACCTCAATCGCCTTCGGAGCCACCAGCTCTACGATGTCAGGATGATTTTTCTTCGGTTTGCTCTGCGCAGCCAGCGGTGCCCCCACCTCCTTGAGATGAGACTCAGTATTGCGCACCAGGTCGGGACGCTTGAGATATACCTCCATCAGCGTCTGGTCGAGCATTGTTCCGAGCGAATCCTTCACCCCATCCTGAGGCTTGAGTCGCAACATGCGGGCTACCGGCCCATGATAGAAGGTGAGCGGCGTAAAGAGCTGGGCATATCTGCTGTCCCCGGAATCCATCTTCATGGAATCGATGCGCTGACGGCACATCAAGAGCGAGTCAGCATAGATTTCAGCCAACCTGTTCTTCGATGCCTCTCCGGGCTCCACCTTCTTCAATTTGCGCTGGGCAAAAACAGGCGTCAGAGCCGAAAGGAACGCAAGAACGAGTAATCCAAATTTTATTTTCATACCTTAATTTTATAAATTTTGGGCACAAAGGTAATAAATAATTCATAAATCTATGCCCTTTATTAGAAATATTTTTGCTCATTTCACAAAAATGTCGTAACTTTGCACCCAAATTATTCTAATTTAAATTATAAATATCGTGGCTGAAACAAAGTACATCTTCGTAACTGGTGGTGTGGTTTCTTCTTTGGGTAAAGGAATCATATCTTCATCCATCGGTAAACTTCTTCAAGCAAGAGGTTACAACATTACTATCCAAAAGTTTGACCCATACATCAACATCGACCCGGGTACGCTGAACCCGTATGAGCATGGTGAGTGCTACGTAACGGTAGATGGTATGGAGACCGACCTCGACCTCGGACACTACGAGCGATTCACCGGCATTCAGACTACAAAAGCGAATTCTCTCACCACTGGTCGTATCTACAAGGCAGTCATCGACAAGGAGCGTCGTGGCGATTATCTCGGCAAAACCATCCAGGTGGTGCCTCACATCACCGACGAAATCAAGCGCAACGTGAAGCTGCTCGGCAAGAAGTATCACTATGACTTCGTGATTACCGAGATTGGCGGAACCATCGGCGACATAGAGAGCGCCCCTTACATGGAGGCTATCCGACAGCTGAAATGGGAGCTGGGCAAGAACGCCATCAACGTTCACCTTACCTATGTGCCTTATCTGAAGGCAGCAGGCGAGTTGAAGACAAAGCCTACACAGCACTCCGTGAAGGAACTGCAGAGCGTAGGTATTCAGCCAGATATCCTGATTCTCCGCACCGAGAAGCATCTCGAAGAGGGAATCATGAAGAAGGTAGCCAGCTTCTGTAACGTAGACCTGGACTGCGTGATTCAGAGCGAAGACCTTCCTAGCATCTACGAGGTGCCTGTAAACATGCAGAACCAGGGCCTCGACACCGCCATCCTCCGCAAGATGGGCGAGCCTATCGGCGAGAAACCTGCGCTGGGTCCTTGGAAGACATTCCTCGACCGCAGAAACAAGGCTACAGAGGTGGTAAACATCGGTCTCGTAGGCAAATACGACCTGCAAGATGCATACAAGAGTATCCGCGAGAGTCTCTCGCATGCCGGCACCTACAACGACCACAAGGTGAAGATTACCTTCATCAACTCAGAATATCTCACAGAAGAGAACGTGGCAGAACAGCTGAAGGGACAGGACGGTATCGTCATCTGCCCAGGCTTCGGCCAGCGAGGCATCGAGGGCAAGATTATCGCCGCCCACTATACCCGCACCCACAACATCCCTACCTTCGGCATCTGCCTGGGTATGCAGATGATGGTCATCGAGTTTGCCCGCAACGTATTGGGCTACAAGGATGCCAACTCACGCGAGATGGACGAGAAGACTCCACACAATGTCATCGACATCATGGAGGAGCAGAAGAACATATCAAATATGGGTGGAACCATGCGTCTCGGCGCTTACGAGTGTGTGCTGAAACAGGCTTCACGCGTGTTCAATATCTATAAGAAGGAGCATATTCAGGAACGCCACCGCCACCGCTATGAGTTCAACAACGAGTTCCAGCAGGAATTCGAGAAGAACGGCATGATGTGCGTAGGCAGAAACCCTGAGAGCGACCTGGTAGAAATCGTAGAAATCCCAGGCTTGAAGTGGTACGTAGGTACACAGTATCATCCTGAATACCAGAGTACGGTGCTGAAACCACATCCACTTTTCATGGATTTCGTTAAGACAGCAATAGAAAACAAAAAGTAAATATTAGGAGTTAAAGGAGTGATCCCCTTTACTCCTTTAATTTCAAATTTTAAAAATGAACAAGAACAACATTATCGGTTTCCTCCTGATTGCCGTAGTGCTGATTGGCTTTAGCTGGTACAACCAGCCATCTGCCGAAGAACAGAGAGCGGCATTCGTTCAGGACTCCATCGCCAAGGCTAAACATGCCGAGATGGAAAAGGCTAGCAAGGCTGCCGCTGCTAAGCGCCAGACTAATGCCAAAGCAAAGGTTGAGGCAGACTCAACCGCCCTCTTCTATTCGGCACTCAAAGGCCAGGCTAAGAAGATTGTATTGAAAAACGAGAAGGTAGAATTAACACTCAACACCAAGGGTGCTACTGTAGAGAAGGCTGTCATCAAGGGCTATGTGGGACACAACCTGCAGGTGAAAGACGGTTCGGCTGATGCCAAGGACGTAACCCTCTTCGACGGTAACGACCAGAGCCTCAAGTTCATGCTCGAGGCTAAGGAGGCCAACATCATCACCAGCGATCTTTACTTCACTCCATCCAACGTGACCGACAAGTCTGTAACCATGACCGCTGTGGCTGATGAAGGCAAGACGCTCACCCTGACTTATACGTTGGGCGATGACTACATGCTGCACATGAGCCTTCAGGCAAATGGCATGGCGGGTCTGTTCTCACCTAATTATAATAAGATGGATGTTGACTGGAGCGACAAGGCACGCCAGCAGGAACGTGGTTTCATGTTCGAAAACCGTTACACTACCCTCACCTACCATAATGTAGAAGGCGGTACCGACCATCTGAGCGAGGGCAGCGAGAAGATTGACGAGAAGATAGAAGAAGCCATCGACTGGGTATCTTTCAAGAACCAGTTCTTCTCTGCCATCATCGTAGCAAAGGATAACTTCGAGAAGGATGCTTTCATGACATCTATCCCTCAGGAGAAGGGTTCGGGCTATCTGAAGCAGTTCCAGGCTAAGATGAAGACAGCTTTCGACCCAACCGGTAAGAAGGCATCTGAGTTTGAGTTCTACTTCGGTCCTAACGACTTCCAGATTCTGAAGAATACCGAGAAGGAAAGTACCTTCGGCAAGGACTTGGAATTCCAGAAGCTCGTATACCTGGGATGGCCTATCATCCGCTGGATCAACCGTTTCTTCACACTCTACGTATTCGACTGGTTGAGCAACGTGTTCCCAATGGGTATCGTATTGATTCTCATCACCTTGCTCCTCAAGCTCATCACCTACCCTATGGTGAAGAAGAGCTACATGAGTTCAGCCAAGATGCGCGTGCTGAAACCAAAACTCGAAGCTGCTACAGCTCAGTATAACAAGCCTGAGGACCAGATGCAGAAGCAGCAGGCGATGATGGCGGAATATGCCAAGTATGGTGTAAGCCCATTATCCGGTTGCTTGCCTATGCTGATTCAGATGCCGGTTTGGGTTGCGATGTTCAACTTCGTACCTAATGCCATCCAGCTTCGTGGTGAGAAGTTCCTGTGGATGAACGACTTGAGTACCTTCGACCCAATCATCGAATGGAACACCAACATCTGGCTGATTGGCGACCACTTGAGTTTGACCTGTATCCTGTTCTGTGTAGCCAACCTGTTGTACTCATGGATGACCATGCGTCAGCAGCGCGACCAGATGGTAGGTCAGCAGGCAGAGCAGATGAAGATGATGCATTGGATGATGTATCTCATGCCATTGATGTTCTTCTTCATGTTCAATGACTACTCAGCCGGTCTGAACTTCTACTACTTCATCTCATTGTTCTTCAGTGCCGCAATCATGTGGACCCTGCGCAAGACAACCAACGACGAGAAACTCCTCGCCATCCTTGAGAAGCGCTATCAGGAAAACAAGAACAACCCTAAGAAGGCAAGCGGCCTGATGGCAAGAATGCAGGCTCTCCAGGAGATGCAGCGCAAGCAGCAGGAAGAGATGATGCGCAAGCAGGCAGAACTGAACGAGAAAAAGAACAATCTCGGAAAATAAAGATTAACAGATAAAAATGAAAGCGTAATGGATTACCTGAAAAAGGTGTTCATTACGCTTTTTTTGTCCCCGAAAAGGTATAATTTTTTAAATGATATTATAAATTATACCTTTTCGGGGGTATTTTATTTTAAGCAAATTTACTTCTTCAATACCGGCTCGCAGGTGATATCCACACCGAGTTTCTTGAAGATTTTCTGGTCTACATCACTCAGCATCACGGTGCAATGAGCCTGACAGCCACGAAGCTTAGGCAACTGCTCCAATGCCTTCCTGCAGTTCTCATCATTCTCTGAAAGAACAGAAAGAGCTACCAAAACCTCATCCGTATGAAGACGAGGATTGTGACCACCGAGATAATTCACCTTAGTATGCTGGATAGGCTCAATCATCGACTGAGGAATCAGCTTCAATTCATGGTCGATGCCTGCCAACTGCTTGGTAACATTCAGGAGCAAGGCGGCACTACAGCCCAGCAACTCGCTGCTATGACCGCAGATAATGGTACCATCCTCCAACTCAATGGCAGAAGAGGTATGACCCGTCTCCTTCTTATGATTCTTGGCAGCTACCGTCACCTTGCGGTAATCAGTAGTAATCTTAGCCTGATTGAAGAGCATCTGAATCTTATTGATCTCATCATCATTGCAAGCACCAGCCGCCATCTTGTTGGTAGCCGCATAGTAACGGCGGACAATCTCATTCTTGGATGCCTCGCAGCAAGCCTCATCATCAGAGATACAGAAACCTACCATGTTCACACCCATATCTGTAGGCGACTTGTATGGATTGCTACCATAGATACCCTCGAACAGCGCATTGAGCACAGGATAAATCTCTACATCACGGTTATAGTTGATGGCTATCTTGTTATAAGCCTCCAGATGGAACGGGTCAATCATATTCACATCGTTCAGATCGGCAGTAGCAGCCTCGTATGCGATGTTCACAGGATGCTTCAATGGGAGATTCCACACAGGGAATGTCTCAAACTTGGCATAACCGGCACGCACACCACGCTTGTTCTCATTATAAAGCTGACTCAAGCAAACCGCCATCTTACCGCTGCCAGGCCCCGGCGCAGTAACAATAACCAGCGGACGCTCTGTTTCAACATAATCGTTCTGACCGAAGCCCTCGTCAGAGGCAATTAGACTCACGTTATGAGGATAGCCCTCGATGAGATAATGGCAGTAAGTCTTGATGCCTTCGCGCTCCAGACGCTGTTTGAAGGCGATGGCGGCAGGCTGGCCATTATAATGAGTGATGACAACAGACCCCACCATGAAACCACGGTTTTGGAACTCACCACGAAGGCGCAACACGTCCTCATCGTATGTAATGCCCAAGTCGGCACGCTTCTTGTTCTTCTCTATATCGGCTGCACTAATCACAATAACAATCTCGATGCTATCACTGATTTTCTGGAACATACGCAGTTTGCTGTCAGGCTGGAACCCCGGCAAAACTCTGCTGGCATGGTGATCGTCAAAAAGTTTACCGCCCAATTCGAGGTAAAGCTTTCCGTCAAACTGTGAGATTCTCTCCTTGATGTGTTCTGACTGAATCTTCAGATACTTCTCGTTATCGAAACCTATCTTCATACTACTTTAAATAAAACTATATCGCTGTTATTTTGCAAATTTGACTGCAAAAGTACAAAAAAAACTGGCTATAGAACAATGTTTTACGCAAATTATTCTTAATTCTCAAGGATTTGCCGTATCTTTGCATCTTGCAATGGGCAGCATAACATGTCATATCGCAAAAACATGAAGTTTAAAAGAAAACATAACCAACAAATGAAAAAAAAATTACGTACCGCCTCTATCTGCGTGCAGGGAGGCTATGAGCCAAAGAACGGCGAACCTATTGAAGTGCCAATTTATCAAAGCACTACTTTCAAGTATGACAACTCTGAGGAGATGGCTATGCTCTTCGACCTGAAGAAGGAAGGCTACTTCTATACCCGTCTCCAGAACCCTACCAACGATGTTGTGGCTAAGAAGATTGCCGAACTCGAAGGTGGCGTGGGAGCCGTATTAACCAGCAGCGGTCAGGCTGCCAACTTCTATGCTGTGTTCAACATCTGCGAAGCGGGCGACCATATCGTTACATCTAATGAGATTTATGGTGGTACCTTCAATCTCTTCGGTGTAACCCTGAAGAAACTCGGCATTGAGTGTACTTTCGTGAATCCGAACGATAGCGAAGAAGAAATCCAGAAGGCTTTCCGCCCTAACACCAAGGTTGTTTTCGGCGAAACCATCAGCAACCCGGGCTGCGCTGTACTCGACATCGAGAAGTTTGCACGTATTGCTCACAAGAATGGGGTGCCTCTCATCGTTGACAACACTTTCGCTACGCCTATCAACTGCCGCCCATTCGAATGGGGTGCCGACATCGTTACCCACAGTACTACCAAATATATGGATGGTACCGCTTCACAGGTAGGTGGCGTGGTAGTAGACA
The DNA here is from genome assembly GCA_052349145.1 of Segatella copri. Taxonomy (GTDB): domain Bacteria; phylum Bacteroidota; class Bacteroidia; order Bacteroidales; family Bacteroidaceae; genus Prevotella; species Prevotella copri_V. The sequence continues at coordinate 32,967 of DAWDQD010000017.1, forward strand.
GCGGCAACTTCGACTGGATGGCTCATGCTGATAAGTTCCCTGGTCTCTGCACACCGGATGACAGCTACCATGGTCTGACCTATGTGAAGGCTTTCGGCAAGATGGGCTACACCACCAAACTCGTAGCTCAGCTGATGCGCGATCTCGGCAGCATCCCTGCCCCAATGAATTCATTCATCCTCAACCTCGGTCTTCAGAGTCTCCACCTCCGTATGCGCCAGCATTGTGCCAATGCACAGAAGGTGGCTGAGTTCCTGCAGAACGATGAGCGTGTGGCTTGGGTTCATTATAGCGGTCTGGAGGGCGATGAGTATCATGCGCTTGCCCAGAAGTATATGCCAAACGGCACCTGCGGTGTTATTGCCTTCGGATTGAAGGGAGACCGCGAGACAGCCATCAAGTTTATGGATTCTCTCGACATGATCAACATCGTAACCCATGTAGCCGATGCCCGCACCTGTGTGCTCCATCCAGCCAGTCACACCCATCGCCAGCTCAGCGAAGAGCAGCTGAAGGAAGCAGGTGTTGCGCCAGATCTGATTCGCCTCTCTGTAGGTATCGAAGATGTAGAAGACATCCTCGATGATATCAAGCAGGCTTTGGATCAGATTTAAGACAAATAGGATACATAACAACAAAGCAACATTATAACAGTAAAATTAGAAACATGATTAAAGCTATGATTTTAGCTGCTGCGGCTCTCACGATGGGCACAGCTGCTGATGCACAGACTATGATTCAGAAAAATGACATCAAGGTAGAAAACCACCTGATGACTCCTGAGGCTCTCTGGGCAATGGGACGTATCGGTGGCGCCGAAGCTTCGCCTAACGGCAAGCAGGTGGTGTACCAGGTGGGTTACTACAGTGTAAAGGAGAACAAGGGTCATCAGATGCTCTTCATCATGGATGCCAACGGCAAGAACCAGAAGGCACTGACCACCGATGCAAAGAGCGAAACAGATGCTGCCTGGATTCAGGGCGGACAGAAGATTGCCTTCATCCGCGACGGACAGCTCTGGAGCATGAACCCTGACGGTACAGGCAGAAAGCAGCTCACCAACGACAAGCTGGGCATCCAGGGCTTCCGCTTCTCTCCTGACGGCAAGAAGGTGATCCTCATCAAGGAACTCCCTTACCACGGAACCATCAAGGAGAATCCTTCTGATCTTCCATTGGCTACCGGCCGTCTCGTAACTGATATGAACTATCGCCACTGGGACCACTACGTAGAGAGCCTTCTCCATCCTTTCGTGGCTGATGTGGCTGAAGACGGTACCATCAATGCCGGCGAAGACATCCTGAAGGATGAACCATTCGAGTGCCCTATGGCTCCATTCGGTGGCATCGAGCAGCTGGCATGGAGTCCGGATTCCAAGACCATCGCCTATACCTGCCGTAAGAAGGAGGGCGTTCAGTATGCCATCTCTACCGATTCTGATATCTATCTATATAATATAGGTACGCGCGAGACAAAGAACCTCTGCAAGGAGGCTGGCTATGTAGAGCCTAAAATTGATGCTACCAAGAGCATGAAGAACCAGGCTGTCAACGCTCCTGAGAATCTGAAGAACAATCCGGGTTACGACGTAAACCCTCAGTTCTCTGCTGACGGCAAGTACATCGCTTGGCAGAGCATGGCTCGCGATGGCTACGAGAGCGACCGCAACCGCCTCTGTGTATACGACCTCGCCACAGGCAAGAAGAACTATGTATCAGACAAGTTTGATTCAAACGTAGAGGGCTTCGTATGGAACAAGGACAACAAGAGCCTCAGCTTCATCGGCGTATGGCACGGAACCCTGAACCTCTATCAGGCTAACTTCAAGGGCGAAGTGAAGCAGATTACCAACGAGTGGGCTGACTACGGAAGCATCTCGCTTGCCAACAACGGTAACAAGCTTCTCGCTACCAAGGCTAGCATGAGTCATCCTACAGATATCTACATCGTAACTCCAGGCAAGGATGCCAAGAGTACCAAGGTAGAGCAGATTACCCGCGAGAACGACCATATTCTGAACCAGTTGAATATGGGTAAGTGTGAGCAGCGTTGGGTAAAGACTACCGACGGCAAGCAGATGCTGGTATGGAGCATGTTGCCATCTAATTTCGATGCTAACAAGAAGTACCCTACCCTTCTCTTCTGCGAGGGTGGTCCTCAGAGTCCGGTAAGCCAGTTCTGGAGCTACCGCTGGAACATCCAGATCATGGCAGCCAACGGCTATGTAGTCGTATTGCCAAACCGCCGCGGTCTCCCTGGTTTCGGAAGCGCATGGAACGAAGAGATTTCTGGCGACTGGACAGGCCAGTGCATGAACGATTATCTTTCAGCTATTGATGATGCTGCCAACAATCTTCCTTACGTAGACAAGGATCGTCTGGGTTGTGTAGGTGCCAGCTTCGGTGGTTTCTCTGTATACTATCTCGCCGGTCATCACAACAAGCGTTTCAAGGCATTCCTCTCTCACGATGGTGCTTTCAACCTGGAGAGCATGTACACCGATACAGAGGAGGCTTGGTTCTCTAACTGGGAATACGAAGATGCTTACTGGAACAAGGACCAGAGTGCCAACGCCAAGAAGACTTACGAGAACAGTCCTCATAAGTTTGTAGACAAGTGGGATACTCCAATCCTCTGCATCCACGGCGAAAAGGATTACCGTATCAATGCCAACCAGGGCATGGGCGCCTTCAATGCAGCCCGCATGCGTGGCATTCCAGCCGAGCTCCTCATCTATCCTGATGAGAACCACTGGGTATTGAAGCCACAGAACGGCGTGCTCTGGCAGCGCACTTTCTTCGGCTGGTTAGACAAGTGGTTGAAGAAATAATATATAAAAAAGGCTTGCTCCGTAATGAAGCAAGCCTTTTTTATATATTATAATTCAAAGATTTAGCTTACGCGATTCAACTTCTTGATGATAGAGAAGATGAAGAGAGCTGAAACCAGACAGATACCTGCGAGAACACCCCAGATGGCAACGAGGTTGAAGTTCTGACCCCACATGATGCCAGGAATCATAACCAACTGATTACCGATGGCTGTTGCACCAAACCAGAGACCCATCATCAAACCAGCATACTTTGGAGGAGCTACCTTCGATACAAATGAAATACCGATTGGAGAAAGCAGAAGCTCTGCAAATGTAAGGATGAGGTATGTAGAGATGAGGAGGTTAGCACTTACACGTGTACCCTCTGTAGCAGGATCGCCCTGTGTCAAAGGAAGTTCCAAGCCCATAGAACCTACAGCCATCCATACAAAACCGAGAGCTGCAACGAGCATACCCAAACCAATCTTCTCTGGCGATGTAGGCTCCTTGCCAATCTTGTGAAGCCATGAGAACAAAGCAACGCTCACTGGTGTCAATGCCACTACATAGCATGGGTTGAACTGCTGGAAGATAGGAGCCTCAACATCTACGGCACCTTCAAGGTTACTGTACTTGTAGAAGAGGAAAGCGATGGCAGCAACAATAACACCAAGAGAGATGCCCTTACCCTTGCCAGTCTTGCTCTGTGCCAGACCGAAACAACCGTAAACCACGAAGATGCAGGCTACGAGGTTGGTAACATCGAACGCCATTGACTGCAGACCCTCTGAAGTCTTCTGTGTATAATCGCGGGCAAAGAGAGTCAATGTGTTACCGTTCTGATGGAAAGCCATCCAGAAAAAGATAACCACAGCGAATACGAGACAGAGGCAGATGATGCGCTCCTTGGTCTCAGCCTTAGAAAGTTCGTTTGTCTCCTTAGCAGAAGTCTTATCATCCTTACTCTTGGTCTCAGAAGCAAGAACATGCTTGTATGTAAAGCTGAAGGCATAGTAGATAGCGATACTGAAAATCAGTGAAGCACAAGCCACGGCGAAAGCGAAGTGGTATGAATCTTCCACCGACACGCTCAGGCTCTCCTGCGCCCACTTCATAATCTTGATGGCAGCAGTAGGAGCAAACATAGCACCGATGTTGATAGCCATATAGAAGAGTGAGAAACCGGAATCACGTTTGCTGGCATACTGTGGCTCATCATAGAGACGGCCTACCATCACCTGCAGATTACCCTTGAACAGACCGGTTCCCAAAGCGATGAGAATAAGTGAAATACCCATAGCAGCAACGGCAACGGTTTCCTTGCCAAGAGGAAGTGAGAGAACAAGATAGCCGATGAACATGATGAAGATACCTGTGGTAACCATACGTCCAAAGCCAAACTTGTCGGCTGCGATACCACCGATGATAGGAAGGAAATAAACCATCATCAGGAATGTAGAGTAAATAGTACTTGCCAATCCGGTTTCAAAACCGAAGTTGGCCTGCAAATAAAGCAAGAACACAGCAAGCATGGTGTAATAGCCGAAACGCTCACCCGTGTTTGCCAAAGCTAAGGCCCACAGACCTTTTGGTTGATTCTCAAACATAATTTTTTGTTTTGTTGTAATTTTATTATTTAGTCATTCTTTTCTCGCAATTTTTGTGCAAAGATACATAAATTATTCCATATTTCAAACTTATTGCACCAAAAAGCGCACTTCACATAGCATTTTTCTACTAGGAACCGGCTAAAATTCTAAAAAACAGACAAATCAGAATAAAAAAATCCGTTTATATTACAACGTAATTGCATTTTTTTTCGTACCTTTGCACCCCGAAACCATGAGGAGGTTTCAGGATACACAAAAATACTTCAAAAAATTCTAAATAGAAAGGTAAAAGGATATTTATGAGACAACTTAAGATTAGTAAGAGTATAACCAACCGTTCCAGTGAAGCACTCGACAAGTACTTGGTGGAGATTGGTAGAGAGCCTATGGTCTCTATCGATGAAGAAATCGAACTTGCCCAGAAGATTCGCAAAGGCGGTCGTGAGGGAGAACGTGCCAAGGAGAAATTGGTAAAAGCAAACCTTCGTTTCGTTGTATCTGTTGCTAAGCAATATCAGCACCAAGGTCTTTCTCTTACCGACCTCATAGACGAGGGTAACATCGGTTTGGTAAAGGCTGCTGAAAAGTTTGACGAGACCCGCGGCTTTAAGTTTATCTCATACGCCGTATGGTGGATTCGTCAGAGCATCCTGCAGGCTATTGCCGAGCAGAGCCGTATCGTTCGCCTGCCTTTGAACCAGGTAGGTGCATTGAGTAAGATTAGTGCAGAAATCAGTAAGTTTGAGCAGGAGAACCAGCGCAAACCTTCTGTTGCTGAGCTCGCTCAAATCACAAAGATGGAAGAAAGCAAAATCGACCAGACTATCAAGGCAGATAATCACCACATGAGTATCGATGCTCCATTCGGTAGCGATGATGATGACAATGCGATGGTCGACGTGATGGCTTCGGGTGATGACAGCCGTACCGACAAGGGTGTTGACTTCGAGTCTATGGCGAGCGAGCTTGACCGCGTTCTCAACTCTGTATTGAAAGACCGTGAGCGCAAGATTCTGTGCTACTGCTATGGTATCGGTTGCCACGAGAAGGGTTTGGAGGAAATCGGTAGCGAGTTCAACCTTACCCGTGAGCGTGTTCGCCAAATTCGCGAAAAGAGTATCATCAAGCTCCGTGATAGCGGTAAGATCAAAATCTTGATGAAGTACTTGGGATAAGTTAAGTGAAGAGTGAAGAACGAAGAATTCTTTTGCTTTTCTTCACTAGGCATTGAAGACGAGAGAAAAATAGATAAAACCAAGTTGCTCATAGCAACGAAAGTAAAAAAGGCAATCAGTTGGTTCATCCCAATCTGATTGCCCTTTCTCTATTAACTATAAACTGTTAACTACTAACAAAGTTTCCAAACTTATCAATAAAGCCACTGATACCTTCACGGGATGCTTCGAAGTAAGGATATTCATCACGCAAGCAAATTTCGTCGTAAAGGAAATCCGCCACTACCGTATCGTTACCATCCGGCATTACCAGTCCCATCTTGCCATTCTTCTCTGCTATTACCGGCATGATGCTCAAGTCATCATTATAAATGTAGCAGGTGCGCAAGAAATCATAAGTTGGCGAGAGTAAGATGTTGCCTTGATGATCTTTCATACCGAACTTTCCATCCTGCTCAAATACTTCATGATACTGAATGTATTTCGCCTTGATGCGCTGGTAATAGAAAACCATCTTGCGCTTATCGTTGACAAAATCCAGCATATATTGGAAGGTGTCACAATAGTTGGCTACCGAACGGACCAGAATCATCTTCAAGTCAAGACCATCCAATGCTTTTCTGTTCAGATCAATATACTTGGCTATTGCCTTCTCCTTCTCTGGTACAGAGAGGCTGGCTAGCCTTTCCTCAAATTTCAACATAGCTTGCTTGGTACCGGACATACCCTTGATATACCGGTGTATCTGTCTGCCCATCTCTGAACATACAAACTTGTCAATCTCCTGCAGCTCTATCGGGTCAGCATAGTCCTTAATCAATGATTCAGGTGTCGCATTCATGGTTATTTCCTTTCTTTTAAAAATTACACTTTAAAAAATTTAGAAGAACAGAGAGCAAACGGTTTCTACACTCTTCGTTTTTTACTTTTCACTCAATTTACTCCTTTGTTCTTCACTCTTCACTTATTTCACATTAGGCTTCTGCAATCCATATCCCTTTCGCTTGTCTTCCCACAAGAGGAGGAAAGCGATGAGGATGGCTACTACTCCGAAACCGGCAAAGATAGTCATCGTCTGGGTATAGTCGATGGTGCCGTCGGCTGCGGTATTCGCCTGGTTTACCTTACCAATCCATACCGGAATGAGAGCCAGTCCGATGTTCTGGATGTAGAAGATAAGGGCGTATGCAGTTCCTAAGAGTTTCATTGGGATAATCTTTGGCACAGATGGCCACATGGCTGATGGTACCAGTCCAAATGCGATGCCCAGGATGAGCATCAGCACGATGGCAAGCACCCATGAGTTGATTGGCAGGGCAAACATGACGTGCACAAAGGTCAGGAGGCAACTGCCGATAATCATCAGCGTAGCACCCTTGCCATACTTATCGTATATACTACCGAAGAGCGGTGTGAGGAAGATGGTACCGAATGGCAACATCGCAGGAATCAGACCTGCCAAATTAGCATCCACACCATACTTGAAAATCATCAGCTTGGTAGCAAACTTCAAGAATGGGAATACGCCTGCATAGAACATCAGACAGAGTACAGCCACATACCAGAAACCTATAGTCTTGAAAAGACCTCCCAAGTCAGAGAACTTGAAACCTTCTTCCGGCTCAGTAGCCACTGCTGCCACAGAAGCATCCTCCTTCTTGTCCATCACGCAATAAACCAGATAAACCAGTACACCAGCGCAAAGCAATACAGCGCCCAAAGCAACAGAAGCAGATACTCCACCCATTGCCTTGGCAAAAGGAAGAGAAGCACTCAGAGCTGCAGCAGTTCCCAAACGAGCCGTAGCTACCTGTACACCCATTGCCAGAGCTAACTCATGGCCCGTAAACCACTTCACGATAACCTTGCTCACTGTGATACCGCATATCTCGCATCCTACACCATAGATGGCAAAGCCAAGAGCAGCTATCACTACCTGCGTACTGTAAGTACCGAAGAATGGTACAGCAACCATTCCGTCAAACTCATGACCTAAAGCATACCACTTCAACAAGGCTCCACCAAACATCAGGACGGTAGAAAGGATACCAGTGAAACGGATGCCAAACTTATCGAGGATAAGACCACCGAAGAAGAGGAGCAGGAGGAACACATTGAAGTATCCGTAAGCTCCAGAGAAGAAGCCGTATTCATCCGAATTCCATCCGAGTCCGAGACCATTCTCTGCTCCCTTGGCTGCTGTCAAGAGAGGCTCCAGTGGAGACATCACATCTGTAAAAAAGTAACCGAACATCATCGTGATACTCACGATGAGGAGGGCGGTCCAGCGAGCTGACTTAGAGTCGCTCAATTTCATCTGCATTTTTTCTGTTGTACTCATTTTTTTCAAAACATAAATGATAAACCCGTTATCATTTTATTGATTACATATTATTGATTATTTCCGTTTCACGTTCTTCGTTCTGGTGATATCAAAGAGATAAGAGAGTTTCAGAACAATCTGTCCGTAGTTACTCTTTCCGAAATAATCACGCTTAGAAGCACCGTAGATATTTCCCAGACCATAGTAGTATCGGGCTTCGGCAAGGAAATGCCCCACCTTCGGAATACTGTATTCAGCGCCCAGACCCAGGGCGATACCATAATCGAGCTTGTTCTTGACTGCCATCGTATCCTGAGCCACCACCGGACTTACACGGTTATTGTCGGTTGCCGGCATGTGCTCTACCGAGAAGTTGGTCTTCTGCGAATCACTCAGATAGAGGCCAAACTGCGGACCGGCATTCACGAAGATATTCAGTCCTCTTGTCTCCCTACCCCATGCCAGATGCGCAAAGATTGGCACCTGAATATAGTTGATGGTACGCTTGTAAGCCATCGCCTCTTGGGTTTCGGTGATAATCACCGGATTATTCTCCATATCCAGGATATCCTCTTCCCATCCTGCCTGCGCATAGTTTACTTCGGCATAGATAGAGCAGATGGTCTTGAAATATTTCTCACAGGTATATCTCATCGAAAAACCGCCCGTCAGTCCGCCGTGCTGCTTCTGCTGTACCTCGGGTATGAATCCTACGCTACTCATCATATAGCCCCCATTAAAACCGATGGCGAAATCATTACGATGCTCTCCTATCTGTGCCGAAACTGGAATTCCGAAGATGAGCATCAGAATCAGCAGCCCAATATTTCTATTCATTATCAACTATAAATTGTAAACTATAAATTGTAAACTATAAACTAGTACTTCACCGCCTCTATCTGATGATTAAAGGTATAGTGAATCAACTGGAAACTCTTGTTCTTGTATCCTCCTCTACTGGTCTTCTCGAAACGGAGTGGAGTCTGCACCGGCTGGTAAGTCATCTGCTGGCGCTCACCTGTAAAGTTCTTGCCATATCTCTTGACGCCCTGAATCAGATACATTCCGTGATCGAAACCGGTGATGGCAAATCTTGGCTGTGCCACCATCATAGGCTGATGGAACCATCGCTCATAACGGCTCTCAAGCGCCTTGGTCTGTGCTGAATTCGGGTTATAATAGAAGGTGGAAGGGATATAAGTATCATACTTATAGAATCTTTCCAGATTATACTTGGCATACATCAGCCATTCGGTATAGCCGAAGAGAGAGATGGCTGCACCCGGATACTTCGCATCAAATTCGTCGAGCTTGTTCAATACCTGAGTCAACTGTGGCGAACGTCCCGTATTCAGAATTATCACATTCTGCTTGGAAGGCATGAAAGCCTTGGCAAACTGCTCGACACTTGAATTCACATTGGTGATGCTATAATTGATTTTCCTGCGTTCCAGTTCCTTGCGCAGACCGAACGTAAAGTTGCCCTTTCTCGAAGTAGAATCATTGCAGTCTACAAAGATAGGATGCACATTGGTAAATCGGCTCAGGAATGCCTTGATGGTCACATCATTCAGTGCATCATCGCTCTGATAAACCTGGAAAATCTCTTTGTTTCTTTCTACATCATCTCCGCTGATAGAGAACGGAATCACCAGTTTGATGCCGTAGGTCTTGCAGAAGTTGGTCAGCGGAGCCACCTGCTTGGTATAAAGTGGACCAAAGATGATGTCGCATTGGTTAGCGCCCTCCTGCAAGAGTGTATTCCGGATATCAGCATCAATAGGAACGTTCCAGGCATGCACATCTATATCGGCGCCCTGCTGCTTCAGGGTTTCGCAAGCCAGCAGCAAACCGCGGTAATACTCCACCATTCGCTTGCCGTCGCCATCAACATTATGCAAAGGTAACATCACGCCTACCTTTACCGCATTTCTGGCAACAGCAGCCTTTGAGGTTGCCGGAGCTGTAGCAGTTTTCTGAACCGTCGCCCCATTCCCCGACTTCTGACCGTTCACCTGATTAGGATTCTTCTGGTCTTTGGTGTATGGAATAAAGAGCGTAGCTCCCTTCTGCAGCATGTATCCCTCACGCTTCATCTCCGGATTGGCATCCATCAGTTCAGGAAGGCTCAATCCGTATTTGTTGGCGATACCAAAGATAGTATCTTTCTTCTTAACCGTGTAAATGTCGCGCCATTTTACAGTCTGCGCGCTAATGCTGACACTGAGCAGAAGCCCAACGAACAGCAGGAAATATCTCATTTTTTGTCTCATATCTCAAAATTTTTTTAACGATATCTTCAAATATTTCATGTTTTCATCTGCAAAAATACAAAAAATCTTGCATCTGACGCAATATCTCTCATCTTTTTATTATCTTTGCACAAATTATTTTAGAAATGAGACGAAAAATAGCATTACTTTGCATCATGTTGCCACTTTTGACGTGTCAATTACACGCTCAGGAAGTCAACAACGACGAGGAGGACGACACAGAAGAGACGACCAAGGTCAGTTCTCTTCTCATGCCGAATGCCTTCTCTCCAAATGGCGATGGCATCAACGACATCTACAAGCCCAAGGATGGTTACCGGAACATTGAGGAGTTCCACGCCTATATATATAATAGGTGGGGACAGAAACTCTATGAATGGACCGACCCTGCCACGGGATGGGATGGCACCTACCGCGGAAAACCGGTCAAGGAGGGTGTCTACTTCTGTCTCGTCAAGGCGAAGGGAGCAGATGGCGTGGTGTATAACATCAAACGTGATGTCAACCTGCTCAGAGGTTATACCGAAGAGCAGAACAGTAACTATTAGGCAAACAGCAATTAGCAGAATTGGAATATGAATTCAGAAGAAAAGATAAATGTATGGGGCGCACGGGTCCACAACCTCAAGAACATAGATGTGGAGATTCCGCGTGATTCCCTCACCGTAATTACCGGACTCTCTGGTTCGGGCAAGAGTTCACTGGCCTTCGACACCATCTTTGCCGAAGGTCAGCGCAGATATATCGAAACTTTCTCTGCCTATGCCCGCAACTTCCTGGGTAATATGGAACGCCCGGATGTTGATAAGATTACGGGATTGAGTCCGGTCATCAGCATAGAACAGAAAACCACCAACAAGAATCCCCGCTCTACCGTGGGCACTACCACCGAGATTTACGACTATCTCCGTCTGCTCTATGCCCGCGCCGGTACTGCATACAGCTATCAGAGTGGCGAGGAGATGATGAAATATACCGAGGAACAGGTCATCGACATGATTCTCGGCGATTATAAGGGCAAGGCTATCTTCCTGCTCGCTCCCCTCGTACGCCAGCGCAAGGGTCATTACCGCGAACTCTTCGAAAGTATGCGCAGAAAGGGGTATCTCTATGTGCGACTCGACGGCAACATCCTCGAAATCGTTCCCAATATGAAAACCGACCGCTACAAGAACCACAATATAGAAGCTGTGGTCGATAAACTGGTGGTGAAGGAAGAAGATGAGGAACGCATCCGCAAGAGTGTGGCAACGGCTATGAAACAGGGCGACGGCATGGTAATGGTTCTTGAGAAAGGTGCCAAGGAGGCCAAGACATACTCCAAGCGTCTCATGGACCCTGTAACGGGTATCGCCTACCAGGATCCAGCTCCTAACATGTTCTCCTTCAACTCTCCCGAAGGTGCCTGTCCGCATTGCAAGGGTCTGGGAAAGGTGAACCAGATTGATATCAAGAAGGTAATTCCCGATGATAAACTCAGCATCCATGAAGGCGGCATCGCTCCACTTGGCAAATACAAGAACCAGATGATTTTCTGGCAGATAGAATCATTGCTCAGCAAGTATGACCTCAACCTGAAGACACCTATCTGCGAGATTCCGGGCGATGCCATGCAGGAAATTCTCTATGGCTCACTCGAAAACGTGAAGATAGAAAAGGAAAAGGTGCATACCTCTACCGACTATTTCTGCGCCTACGATGGCATCATCGACTACCTGCAGAAGGTGATGGAGGATGACGAGAGTGCGGCAGGCAAGAAATGGGCCGACCAGTTTATCTCTACCATCGAATGTCCTGAGTGCCATGGTTTGCGACTCAAAAAAGAATCGCTCTCTTTCAAAATCTGGGATAAGAATATATCCGAAGTAGCCAGTCTTGACATCGATGAACTGCGCGATTGGCTCGAAGAAGTGGAACAGCATCTGCCTTCGATGAAAGCGAAGGTGGCTCACGAAATCATCAAGGAGTTGCGCTCACGCGTTACCTTCCTCCTCGATGTGGGACTCAATTATCTCTCGCTCAACCGCCAGTCGGCTTCTCTCTCGGGTGGCGAGAGCCAGCGCATCCGTCTGGCTACTCAGATTGGTAGCCAGCTGGTCAATGTACTCTATATCCTCGATGAGCCGAGCATCGGTCTGCACCAGCGCGACAACGAACGTCTGCTCAATAGTCTGAAGGAACTTCGCGACCTGGGCAATACCGTTATTGTGGTGGAGCACGATGAAGATATGATGCGGGCTGCCGACTGGATAGTAGATATCGGTCCGAAGGCGGGACGCAAGGGAGGTGAAGTTGTCTTTCAGGGCACACCCCAGGAGATGCTCAAGACCGATACCATCACCGCCCAGTATCTCAACGGCAAGATGGCTATTGAGGTGCCTGCCCTCCGCAGAGAAGGCAACGGCAAGCATATCACCATTCACGGAGCTACGGGCAACAACCTCAAGGGGGTGGATGTTGATTTTCCACTCGGCAAACTCATTGTCGTAACGGGTGTCAGCGGCTCAGGCAAATCCACTCTCATCAACGAGACTCTCCAGCCTATCCTCTCGCAGCATTTCTACCGTTCGCTCAAGAAACCGATGCAATACGAGAGCATCGAAGGTATCGAGAATATCGACAAGGTAGTGAATGTAGACCAGAGTCCTATAGGCAGAACGCCTCGCAGCAATCCAGCTACCTACACAGGCGTGTTCAGCGATATCCGCTCGCTCTTCGTAGGACTTCCCGAGGCAAAGATCCGCGGTTACAAGCCGGGCAGATTCTCCTTCAATGTGAAAGGTGGAAGATGCGAGGAATGTAAGGGTAACGGATATAAGACCATCGAGATGAACTTCCTGCCGGATGTCTACGTACCTTGTGAGGTATGCCACGGCAAACGCTACAACCGCGAGACGCTGGAGGTAAGATACAAGGGAAAGAGCATCGCCGATGTTCTCGACATGACCATCAACCAGGCGGTAGATTTCTTCGAGAATGTTCCTCAGATACTGCAGAAGATCAAGGCTTTACAGAATGTAGGTCTCGGATACATCAGGTTAGGACAGAGTTCCACTACCCTCTCTGGCGGTGAAAGTCAGCGCGTAAAACTGGCTACCGAACTCTCGAAGCGTGATACGGGCAAGACGCTCTATATTCTCGATGAACCGACAACCGGTCTGCATTTCGAAGACATCCGCATACTGATGGATGTACTCCAGAAGCTGGTAGACCGTGGCAATACGGTCATTATCATCGAGCACAATCTCGATGTCATCAAACTCGCCGACTGGCTCATCGACATGGGTCCGGAAGGTGGACGAGGCGGCGGTCAGCTCCTCTTTGCCGGAACACCAGAAGAAATGGTGAAGCAGCAAAAAGGATATACCTATAAGTTCCTCGCCCCTTTACTGAAGAAATCAGGGAAACCTGAATAAATCAGGATAGGAACGAAGGCTGTGACAGAAGAAAATTAAAAAAACGCTCTAAAAGTTTGGATGTTACAAATATTAAGTTTATCTTTGCATAAGATATAAAACAAACAGCGTATGAAACAGGTAGAAGAACGATATGAAGCAAACAAGATGGCATATCGGGATATCAAGAACTCTATTGATACGGCGAAAAGGGAAGGTAGAATAGAAGCTAACATAGAAACTGCTCAACGTTTGCTGGCTATGGGACTTCCAACAGAACAGGTTGCCAAAGCGACCCAGCTACCTTTGGATATGGTTCAAAATCTGAGCAAATAATAAAAGTGAAAACTAACGTTTTTCTTTTATGCTGGATACCATAACAAATAACCCAACCTACTTTCTTAAGCGGGTTGGGGTATTTTTATTTCAATATAAAATATGATGACTGCTACCCTTTCATCTTTACAAATATCAAAGGCCCAATCCTTGTAAAAGAGGAAGACATGGATACTTATATCAGAAACCACGAAGATGACTTCATCGGTCAAGCCGAGGAATCCGTGCCAATCAAATTCTGCAGAAGATTATTTGAATTATTCGACATAGATACCGACTGGCGGTATGTTATAATTCAAGCAATGTTGGGGCTGCTATTTACATTTATTGCAATAATTTTGCTTTCTGTGCTTGGAATTCTTCTTCCGTAAGAATACCTGCATCTCTGAGTTGAACCAATTTGGTCAGTTCATCAGCAATGCTATTTGATGAGGAAACACTTACCCTTTGATTTTGGCTTGCACAACTCTTATCAACTATGTCTATAATGATGGAAAAAATGTCCTTTATGCCCGTAACCTCTTTCATCAGCCCCTCATAGAAAATTTTATCAGCAGTATTCTTTGTCTCTAGAACAGCTCTATCTTTTCCTGTTTTGTAAATATCAAGCAAAATAGTAGAATCAGATGTACTCTTGAGCAATATCTTTATAGACATCCTTTCGATTTTCTTGTTTTTAACAGTCTTCGCTGTATTACTACCTACGATAGCACCAACACCACCGAAAAGCAAACCACCAACAACTGCTCCACCGAGAGACTTATTGTACATATCATTACCATTTTCTTCATACGTAATGCTTACAATATCAGAATATTGATGCAGATGCATATTTGTTGGAGTAACTATGGCAACAAATTCATTGACATCATCAGTAATGAAAGCATAATCATTATATGCCTTAACTGCCGGAATAGATTTCTTCATTACTATATTCCAATTTTTAAACGTATAATTGAGATTGAATTCTTTAAGCAATATATTGCCATTGTTAGTCTTTATACGCAATATCTTGTTATGGGCTGCGTCATAAGACACAATATAATTATCTGTTTTCACAGTTTCCGTAACAGAAAAATCTCTAACTACTTGGATATTTTTACCTTCATTCGTTGTTGCGCATATGGTCACGTCCTGTCTTTGAGAATTAAAATATAATTTTAAGTCACCATTTCCAAAACAATCATCGTAATCCAGCGTCTGGGCAAAAATATCCTGCTGTTCTTTTCTTGCTTTGCGATCAGAAGCCTTACTTTTGGCATTAAGAGCCATGACTAAACCAACAACTACGCCAATAGCGGGTATTATGGCTATGGGATTTCCTGACTTATCAGAATTGTAAGATAATATAGCCATAATAGCAAAAATTACGGAAAGGAATAAAGCCCCTCCAACACCAAAATCATCTTGTCTTTTCATACTAAACTAATTTTACAAATATTATAATTGGAATTACATAGCACACCACATCATAGATATCAAATGTACCAGGACAAAGGCCAAACAGTTGCATGAACTCCAATACAACTGCAGATATAGGAAGAGGTAGAGCCAAAGATAGCCTCATTTTCTTATTTAGTTGCTTAGTACATAAACACATAGTCATAAGATATGATGCTGTCCATAATCCTGCAGGTAAACTATAAACCACAAAATCCGGCAAATGAACATGCTCCACTTTACTTCTTACTATATCAACAGTCGTGGAACCACCCAATTTGTTCAATACCTCAAACAAAATAATATTTTTAGGACGATAAAGCAAATATACAAGTCCTCCGAAGAGAACAGGAATCAATGCTATCACCCATACCAAACAAGGGTACTTTCCTAACTTCTCTTGCACTCTGTCCATACTCTAACTATCTGTTTCCTTTAGCCCGATTATGGGTCTTGCAGAGCATCTGACAGTTGCTTTCATCTGTGGCTCCACCTTTGCTCCATGCTTGTACATGGTCGGCATCCATTTCCTTTAATGCCCAAATTTTATCCTTATTGGGTCCATCGCCACAAGCACAAAGACGACAATTGCTTTCATGCTTCTTTTTGGCATCTGCCGTCTGCCGTTCATAAACCCTGCGCTTGGTATTATCATCGAAGACACGGACATTCAGAAATCTTGTATCCTTACAACCGCCAAGCACATATTCAAATACGTTCTTTTTATCTTGAACGCATGGATCGTTATAAAGCTCTTTCACCTTTTGTGAAACCTTGATATGATCGTATGGAGTAGTATGGTACTTTTCGTAGAGTTCTCCCCAATTCAATCCCTTCATCTTGGGATAGACATCATCAAAAGTCTGCTCTATCCATGAAATGACATCGTTGAAATATAGTTTGAGTTCATTGATATCGGTATCACGACGATGCTCCTGCATATAATCCTTGATGTTGCCATGACTAACCCATCGCAAGGCTTCTTGCAGTATTTCCTGTCTGTTGGCTGAGCCAGAGATGTAGCATCCCCATTTCTGTATACGGGCATCTTCTTTATTACTAAACTCCTTTCGGGCTGCACTAACGAAAGGTCCTGAATAAATAGCGTTCAACTTCTCTTGCTCATTAAGCTTGATACCGCCAATATTTATGATTTTAAACCACTCCTTGATTTCTGTCTCCGTTCCTTCGCAAATGTAGGCAAGAATTGGTGTATTCTCTATAAGTTTCCTATCTTCGTCATCTAAACTTTTGAATTTATATGGAATATCTTCTTTCATATAAGAGAATTTACCTATCAGATATCTACCAAGACTTGTAATACGCTGCTGCCCATCAAGTACCTCCAAACGTCCATCTAGAAGTTTGTTAAAATAAAGAAGTCCCAATGGATATTCTTTCAACACAGAATCAATGACGGCAATTTCTTTTTCGCTTTTATTCTCACTATAGAGATAGTTGCGCTGGTATTCAGGCTGAATGGTAAGCTTGCCAGCCAAACCATACAACCCCTTTCCATCAAGTTCACTATATGTGAATCCTTCACATAGTTCCTTTACTGTATATGTATGTAATGTTGCTTTCATTTTAGCATTGTTTTTTACGGATTAATATTCGGGCATAAGCTTGTGTATAATACTTGCCATCAACAATATAATAGACTTCACCATCAAGTGGACCGTCCAATTCTATTACAGGTCCGTCATTTAGTTTGGTTACTATAGTCTTTATGCCAGTTTTACTAACCTGTATCTGCTTTGGATATACCTTATTAGCCATAGCAAACCAAGTTTTAGTAATACCAACGATTTCAAATTGCTCCGGACAATACTTATCCATATAAGTAAGAGACATTCCCATCATACCATCATAATCAGAAGGTATTGCATCATAGTAATTAACCTCTATCGCATCGAAATTATCATAATGCTGATAGCCTTTTCCTTTAATTTCGCTATGCTTGCTATATTTGATGTTGTCAGCCATAGACATTAAAGGCGTTTGGGTGTGGCGGCGTCCATGTTCCAAATTGGTAAACCAGCAGATTGCAGGAACACGATTTACCTTCATTCCATTCTTCTCTCTTTCAAACTTGTATGTGGATGCATACTCGAAATCTTCGGGTACACGAAAATACATACCTGTATTGAAGTTGGTTGCTCCTATCCACATTTTATTATCCGTTAAACTCGGGAATACCTCTTTATATGAGATTGCATTGACATTGCCTATAATAACAAATTGCTTATCTGCTTCCATAATCCACGCAAGAAACTCTCTAAAAAGTGAGAATGGTGGATTCGTTACAATAATATCCGCTTCGTCTCTTAACTTTTTAACCTCTTCACTCCTGAAATCACCATCACCCTCAAGATAGTCCCACTCCAAGTCTTCAAGATTGATTTTACCATCACCAGACGTTTTTTTTTCTAAAACGAAAATTTTACCATGGGTGTTAGTCTTAGACTTGTCAAACTTTGGAGAAGTTGTTTCCAAAAAGGATGTTTGAATTCCTGCTTTGATAACCTTGCTATTGATAGCATAGCTCGTTGAGATAAGTTTCTTCAAACCCAAATCTTTAAAATTCTGTGCAAAATACTTAGTGAAGTTACTCCACTCCGGGTCATCACAAGGCAGAAGAACCGTCTTGCCACGAAATACATTTGGATTGTAATCGAGATAGGCTTCCATTTCGGTTTCTATATCATAAAACATGGTATAGAACTCGTCTTTCTTGGCAGCCTTAGCATTTGATAATGTACTATTTGCCATAATTATTGATAGTTGTTACGCACCCAACTATCAATCCGCTAAAACACAAAAAGGGCGTGATGCCTCTTATCGCGTTTAGCACGGGGCGGCGTAGGAATGGAGCCCCAGGTCGATTATAAGAATGCATCACGCCTATAGCGTAAATGCATTTGCCTTATCAATCGACTGGAGGCTACATATTTATATACGAACCACCTATCACATATTATTTCCGTGCTTGTTATTCCAAATTGAGTTTCCTACGCTCTTGGCTAAACGCGAAATAATAGCGAATGCTTTTGTTTTTACCCACAATGTCTTTGGCTTTTCCTTAGTAATAAGGATAACCTAAGTGCAAAGGTAATAAAAATTATGGAGATAATTGTAGTTTTTTTGATTTTTCTTCTTTTTTATTGGAATATTTTTGTAATTTTGAGGCAAAAATATTGCAATATGGAATATATTTTTTCTAAACTTAAAGTAAGAGTGCTGGAACATCTCGCAGATGGAGAACAGCATGAGGAGGCACCGGCAGGATTGACGGATGCCCAGTATAGTGTGGCACTTAGCGAACTCAAAGCCTGTGATATGGTCAAAGTAAATGTTGACGAGGTGGGTGAAGTGATTTCTTCGCAGATAAAAACAAAAGGACGTGCTGCTTTGGATAATTGGAAAAGTCTAGAGAAAGCCATGCTCAACCATATTCTTGAAGAAAAGAAGTTGACAAAGTATAGCTATGAGATTCTTGTTTATTATAAAAAAAACACAGAAAAGCTCAAAAATATATTTGAAGGAGAGAAAACAAATCGTGAAATTTTTGCGATAGCTAAATCTCTGTTAAAGCTTAAGCTATTAGCTTGTGAAAGAGATACTCCTGATTTGTATACTACAGATGAAGGATTGCAACTGCTTGATGACATAGAATATTTATTGGACAAGGAACGTGCTACATGGTACGAAAGTAAGTCTATGGAGAATTCTCATGATAGCGTTACAAATAATATTATACATTTGGATCCAAAGAGTAGAAAGAATATGAAGAAGTTCATCATAACAACTTGTAACTACGGCTATTATAAAGATGAAAATGGCAAACCATATAACTTGGAAGATGTTATGAATTCTTATGCTCTTTTTTTAGGGGATGATAAGCTTAAAGATTATTCTTCATTGGTTAATAAGTCTGGAGAATTGGAGAATAAGGAATTAATTAACGAACTGCTACCTATTTTTTACAACATCGTTCCAGATGTAATTTCGTTTTTAGAAGAAATAGACGGCATAAGTAAAAACCCTGAAATCGTGAAAGTAGCGGCAGATTATGTCAATAATAGAAAGATTTCAAAAGAGTCTAGTCGCAGTGATTTATGGAAGGTTCTAAATAAGTATGGTCTTTATAAGCCGTCATATTCTAATTGGTGTAATTATATAAACAAAGATATTTAAAAACAGTTTATTAATTTGAGTAAATTAGTTGAATTTAGTTGAATATAGTTGAGTAAACGTGAGAAAAGGTGAGAAAAGGTGAACTCACATTTCCTCATATTGTATCTTTGCAGCAGAATTCTATAACATCGGAATTCTGCTGCATTCTTTTTATAAGATGTT
Organism: Segatella copri; assembly: GCA_052349145.1. Classification (GTDB taxonomy): domain Bacteria; phylum Bacteroidota; class Bacteroidia; order Bacteroidales; family Bacteroidaceae; genus Prevotella; species Prevotella copri_V. The sequence goes on from DAWDQD010000017.1 coordinate 52,690, forward strand.
AGTCAGCAGTATAAAACTGAGCACGATCCGGTGGCTTGGGGACGAATAACATAAGTTGTCCTATATAACCCAAGTAAGTGCTAGGACAACGTTTTAATACCCAAAGTATTATGAACAAGGTATTAACGCTCGGAGAAGCAATCGCTGATATGCTTCTCCACGCCAACACACCATTGGCTGTCGCCTATCGCAAGCGAATGGCGGCAGAAAGAGTAAGCGAGACTAATGCTCATGCAGAAGCTATCGCTAGTGTCGAACTTCCTAAAGACGAAATGACATGAAAGATGTAACGACTGCTCATTTCAGCCTCTTTGCTGCAGGCATCAGCAAGCCATCTAGCCAGAGACCTTATAAGCAAGGTACCCTGAAGGATGTATATTGTTGGATGAACTCGATGAAGATGATGAAACTCACCGAGCAACTTAGGGGCATTAAAGACGAGAAGGAGCAAAAGCTCTTCAAGGCTAGCTTTTTGCCATTCGCTACCTTCAGTGGAACATTCGCCTACCGTAACCAAAATGGACTCTTACAGCATTCGGGACTACTATGTTTCGACTTCGACCACCTCGGTGGAAATGAGAACCTTTGGAAGGCTAGACATCTGCTGGAACAAGACCGATTCTTCGAAACCATGCTGATGTTTACCAGTCCGCGTGGCGATGGAGTGAAGTGGGTTACGCATATCGATCTCTCTCGTGGTTCCCACGAAAAATGGTATCGAGCCGTGCGCAACTATCTCCTCCAGACTTATGGTTTGGAGGCTGACTCGGCGCCAGCAAATGTAGCCTCGGCATGTTTCCTCTGCTGGGATGCAAATATGGTAATCAACCCTAGCTTTCAATTATTTTAAATTCCCATGATTATGAAAAAAGAAATTTATAAGGATAACAATATGGAAAATAACAAACAGGTAGAAAATAAAAAGGACAACCTGAGTCAGTTCGACCTGGATGTTTTTGCAGGTACTGTTAATGGAACCTCCCAACCAGGGGAAGACAAGACAAAGCAAGAGACTTTGCACAAAAAAAGCGTAGGAGGACATCGAAAAAAGGATGCTCCAAGTGGGGATGTTAATCTTAATGAAGATGTGAGGTATGTTGCTTCCATACTCGTCAATCGTCATATTAACATTACGACCCCTTACGAAGAGTGGATCAAATTAGGTTTTGCCCTAGCCGATGGGTTGGGTGAGAATGGAAGAGAACTCTTTCACCAGTTGAGCAGAATGAACGCCGAGTACAATTATGAGGAGTGCGACAAGAAATATACGAGTTGCATGAAGGGTAATGGAAAAGGCGTCACCATCCCAACCTTCTTCAAGATGGCTAAGGATGCTGGCGTCGACCTGAAAACTATCCAAAGAGAGGGGACAGTTCGTGCCACTTGCGCCAATATGCCAAATGCCAAAAATATAGAAAATATAGAAAAATATCTAATTTCCGCAACACTATAATTTAATATTTTTTATAAGCACCTGAGCAAC
>DAWDQD010000018.1:0-52593 GCA_052349145.1 Segatella copri
GGCGCAAAGGTAGCACTTATTGTTCAAACCGCCAAAATAGGGGTTGGATGCTTACCTTTATTTGCCTGGTGTAGCGATTGGCATCCAACTGGAGGCAACGACACACATTGCGACTTGCTGTTTCCATGTTCTTGTCGATAATGATGATTTGGGCATCGTGGTTCTCTCGCAACATATCACAGAAATAGTTGTCGGCTGAAGAGAATGAATAGCCAAGAATGATGATCTTACTTGCACGCAGCACCATCTGAGAAGCATGATACCATGTATCAATGTAATGCTTGGATATGACAGGGCGCAACTTTAATGGTGGCAAGAATGATGGGATGGGTATAGACTTGTGGTCTGGATCAAAACTTATCTCGGCTGCAAGTTGATTCTTGAAAAAATCTTCTAAATCAATGGTCGTTAAATCATCATGCAGAAAATCGTTCTTGTTCTCTACATCTACATACTCTTTGAGTGAGCCATGGAAATAGAGAGCAGTCGGAGAAGTTTGGGAAGCATACGATGTATAGTTGAACGTGATGACTTGGCAGTCTTTTCCTTCCAATTGGTCGTAAATAGTGTGGTTGTCTTTGTTCTCTACAGCCACATTCTCTTGCGCCTTTCGCTGCTCCTCGCTTACCAAGTATGCCCATAGAATCCAGGATATGTATAGATAGTCGCGGATATAACTGTTTTGCCCCGTATAAAATCCATAGAAATACCCTGCGAGCAATTGCTCTATATCGAGCATATTCTTATAGATATGGCGCAAGATGGGATTGTTCGACTCATGGATGCTCTTCTGAAGTATCTCCACGATGATGTTCTTGAATGTGTCGGTATAGTTGAGATGGCTTAAATCTATGATGCTGTCATCTTTTACAACCGTATCAAACACCTCTTCTATCAAGTTCATCGTCTCAGCATCAATCTCTGCCCCTTTCTTGAAGTCCAACACCTTTTTGAAAAGGCGAACGATAAGCATACCCAACTTGCGTTGTGACTCATCAAGGCTTGCGTTGTTGGCAAGTTCGTCGTTGATATTATGGCAAATGGAAACAATCTCCCTGTCCAAATCCTTTGCCAAGCGGTCGATGGCTGTACTCACAAACTTGTCGAAATGGAAATGTACTCTGCCTATTGCCTTGCGCAAAATGGCATCAAGCGTCTTGCCTTCGTCGGTTTCCAAGAAATCGACAATGCGAGGTATAAGGTCGGCTGATGTCGGCAAGCCAATTGTGGCATCCACTCCAGCACCGAGCACCACCAGAGTAAGTGGCTTATCCTTGCTTCCCAATATTTTGCGAGCGAATTCCTCACCATAGAAATATTGGTTCTGAGTCATTGCATTGGGAGCAATTTGATTGGCTCCGTTGTTGATATCAAATGATGTATCTGCCATTTTGAAAATTTTAATGTTAGAAAGAGGCTTAGGATACTTTCCAAAGTATCTTAGGATACTTGGCGAAGTATCTTAGGATACTTGCCCATGTATCTTAAGATACTTTTTTAGGGGTGTTTTAGCGACCTGCTTGACGGATAGTCTTTTTGCGGGCCGTCCAGGCAGTATTGATTGCCACCCGGATGTTGTCGATGGTCTGTCCTTTCTCCCATTTCGGAACGAAGGGAAGGAGAAGGGAAATGAAACTCTGCTTCACTATCAGCTCATCGGTGAGGGATGGCTCTTGCTGTCGCATGGTTGCCACCACCTCGCCCAGGTCTCTCGCTGTCTTGCAGGAGCGAAGGAGGGTGATGTAGCCTCGCAAGGATTCCACCTTATTTATATATATAGACAAAGCCTGTTCTTCCTCGGTGAGAGGTTGAGGTGCTTCGCCATCCTTGGCAAGCGTCTTCTCTGCGAACTGGTCGCCATAGAAGTTTTGCTCTGCCTTTGTAGCGTTGGGGAGGAGTTGGTTATTGCCTCCGTATATATTGAAAGTTACATCTGACATCGTATAAAGGTAAAAAAGTAAAAGGGTAAAAAAGTAAAAAATGACTTGCTGGCTATGATTTCTTATTGATTTTCTTAACCTTTTTCAATAGATATTCAACGTTTTTCAATGCCTTTCAACGGAATTGTTTTCGGTCCACGGATGTTGTATCTTTGCAACAGCTTAAACGAAGAACGAAGAGTGATGAGTGAAGAATTCAATACCCGGGGTGCTCGACATTCGAAGTTTGGAGTAGCTGACAATTTTAGTATTAACAATTTAAAAGAAAGGAATCGATTATGATTGAGTATTCTATTTACATGATGGGTAATCCTATCAAACCAGAGGAGCCTCAAAAGGCTTATGCCAAGAACCAAGTTCGTGAAATCTGGGACTTGAACAAGTTTTGCAAGCACATTGCATCACATAACGCTGGCTACAGCCGCGGTATGGTGAAAGCCATCCTGTCGGACATGTGCGACTGCATTGTAGAGCAACTGCTCAACGGTAACAAGATTAAGCTCGGTGAGTTTGGTGTCTTTAGCATCTCCATCAACTGTGAGGGTGCGGAGTCGCTGGAGAAGTTTACCGAGGAAAACATCAAGTCGGTGAACATCAAGTTTAACCCTGGTGTGGACTTTGAGAACCTTGTTGATAAAGCTGAGTTCAAACTCGTGGCAAGCCGTGCTGGTCAAGCTGCCTTGCTCAAGGCTGAAAAGGCGAACGAGACTACCGTTGACCTGGAGGCTGCGAAGAAGAAGCCTACCAAGGACGACAATAGTGACAACAAGCCATCGGGTGATGGTGGTGATACACCAAACCCTGGCGGTGGAAGCAGTACCGACTCTGGCACCGACGGTAGCGGTGATGGCCTGGAGTAGGATTCTCCCTGTGACTGCATCCTGCATAGTGCAGGGTGTGGTCACCCCTTCAAACTTATGTTTCACTTTTAAACACATTTCTGATTATGAAGAATTTTAATGATGGTTCCAAGAAAATTTCTTGGGTTTCAATTTTGAATGCTGCTGTTCAAGCTTTGATTGCAGCTCTTACTGCACTGGGAGTAAGCTCGTGCGCAAATGCCTTATAGCAATGTTAAATGTTAAGTGTTGAATGTTGAATGTTGAATTATGAATTATGAGACAAAGTCAATATATGTCGGCTAACGACATTAAATATCTGGTTTTGCATTGCTCGGCTAGCCGATGCAATGAGGACTATAGTGTAGAACAGCTGCGACGCGACCATAAGGCGCGTGGGTTTTATGACATCGGCTACCACTTCTACATCCGTAAGGATGGAACGATGACGCAGCACCGGATGCTGTTGGAGGTTGGTGCTCATGCCAGACCTTATAATAGATGCTCTATCGGCATCTGCTATGAGGGAGGGCTCGATGAGCAAGGCAAGCCTTGCAACACCATGACCACTGAGCAGGAAACGAGACTCATTGACCTTTTCAGGAATCTGAAGATTCTCTTTCCGAAAGCGAAGATTGTGGGGCATCGGGATTTGCCGGGGACTACTCCCAAAGAGTGTCCGTGTCTGGATGCGGGCAGCTGGGCTGCTCATCATCATCTCGATTAATACTCTGTTACTGGCGAGGTACTTTTCCTCGTCAGTACCACTTGCTTAATATCTGACATTTCCATATACTCTATTCGATTTTTTGCAAGTATGCTTTAGGAATATATCCTGTCGTAACAGCACACAACCCCTTGATACTCACATAAAGTTTATGATCTTTTTTGATACGGACGACATAGCCTTCCGCTCCTTTCAAAGGACCTTCAATGACTCGGAACTTGTCGCCTTTGGTAAACTTGGGATTATACTCATCGTAAAAATCCAGTCCTTCAACACCAGAAGTTGCTACAATATTGAAGATTTTCACTTCACGTTCTGAAATTTTAGAAGGTTCTTTCAAGTTCTCAGAATTTTTGCCACGATAGAGCATCACTTTATTGAGAAAATTGCGTTCAATCTCTTCGGCTTCTGTTCTCGTAGTACGGAAAAGAATGAGAGATGGCATAATAGGAACTTCCTTCAACAGACTCTTTTTCTTATTCTTGTCCCAATATTCTTGTTTCACATCATAAATATGCTCTATTCCTTTGGCAACGAAATATGCCTTGATAGGCTTTCCTTTCCCAAAAAATATCTTGAATGCGTACCAACTCTCCTCGTTGTCTGGTTGTATCATTGTTTATTTTTTTTATTTTGATCAGGGTGTACTTTCTCATTCCCCCGTGTCGTGAAATCATGTTTCAAAACACTTGGCAAGAAAGGGTTGGTTAGTCTATTTCCTATAACGGAAACCTCTAATCACAGACGTACTCCTGATCCAAGAGCATGATAGTCTGCAACCCTTGGAATGATTAGCTGTCCGATTCCTTTGTCCTCAAAATCCTTCCCTCAATCACTCCCGTTCTTCTGAATCTCTATATAAGAGACACAGAATCTTACTGCAAAATTACGAAAATTATTGGAAACAAGCAAATTATGGGTGTTAAAAAATTAATATCGTTCTACGAAAATCAACATTTTTTTACGCTTCTTTTCGTACATAATTTCCTAAGTCGTTGATTGAACGAATGTTTTCGGCATTTCTGTGTCTCTTATATAGAGATTCAGAAAAATTGGTTCATTTTGGTTCATTTTACATAATCCCTCTTTTTATTCTTTTTTGTGGCTTATAGGGCTGCCAGTATCTTGGCGTTGGCATCATCTACTTCTGAGCTTTTGATGGAACGGAGATAGATTTGTGTGGTGGTTTCGGAATGATGTCCCAATGCCTCGCTGATGACAGAGATAGAGATATGATTATCTCTTGCCGTCGTTGCCCAGGAATGGCGGGCAACATAGAGGGTGAGCTTGCCCTTGATGCCTATCGTAGCTCCAAGCTTTCTGAGGTGGTAGGAAATACGCGCTTCCGCATTGTGATATAGGCGTGCCTCATCCTGCTTTTTGTCAATAGTTTTATCCTGTCTTTTGTTTCCATCATCAACAAGGAAAGGAAAGAGATAAGATGAGGAGGCGGTCTGCGCCTGATACTTTTCCAACAACTCCTGCATCTCCTTCTCCCATCGGATGGTGAGACGCTGTCCTGTCTTTCTTCTTGTATAATGAAGATAACCGTCCTTGAGGTCAGATTTGCGGAGATGAGCCAGGTCGATGAAAGAGATACCACGCAGATAGAAACTCATCAGGAATGTATCTCTTGCCATCTCTTCCTTGGGATTGAGATCCTTGACAGATTGCAGACTCTTGATCTGGCTGACATTCTCTGTAGGTATGGCTCTCTTGCGAGTTTGGGCAATACCGGTATAGACATCCGAGAAGGGATGCTGCTGTGGCGTCAGTCCCTTTGCCACAGCTTTGTTGTAGGTGGCACGGAGGATGCGGAGATAGAAGGAGCTGGTGTTTCTGCATACCTCCGCCGTATGATGCAGGTACGCCTCATACGAGCGCATCACTTCTGCATCTATCTCTTTTAGGGCAATATCCTTGTTGTCACGGTATCGCTTAAAGCTGTTGAGGGATGCCTTGTAATGCAGCGAGGTGCGGTATTGCCCGTTCTTCAGCAACAGGGCGATGAGGAGGTTCATGAACTGGAATAAAGACTCTGATGTTTTCTTGTTTCTTGACATAACGATTGTGTATTTATGAAGTTTATTAATATATGATAGAGGCACCTCAGTCTCTATTCAAGAAACAAATATCAAGCAAATAAAATGGTTAAACTTTGTTGCTTTTCTATTCTATTGTGGCAGTTGGCGCATTTTCATTGTGGCAGTTGGCGAATATTTCCTATAATTGCCAGTATTTGCACAATACAACGATTGATGGCGCAAAATTACAAAATCGCCTCTATCGTATAATGGTAATCGTTATTACAAAAAAAACTCCGAAGAACCAAGATTGATTCTTCGGAGTTTTTTGTACACCCTTAGGGATTCGAACCCTAGACCCACTGATTAAGAGTCAGTTGCTCTACCAACTGAGCTAAGGGTGCCTCTGCAAAAAGCTTTGTTTTCAAAAGCGAGTGCAAAGGTAATACATTTTTCTGAAACCACCAAATTTTTATGGATATTTTTTGAAAAAATCTTTCATTTTATCCATCATGGTTGGTTGTTGAAAGCATTATTCCTTCAGCCAAACGGTACTCTACGGTCGAATCCTCTATGGCAGAGCACCACCCTCTGTTCGAAATAGCCCTTGGATAACAGCTGCAAAGGTAATGATTTATTCTTGTTCGGCAAAGAGAAACCCCACCTTATTTATTATATGGACAGCAATTAAGGAAATCAGAACAAGAATCCTGCATTGATATAGAATCCTACATTCTTACCCAAGCTAGAATAATTAGCCTGAATGCTTACCGGACCCAATACGAAATCATAGGATGCCCGCAAGGCTCCTCCCCACAAATCATCACCGATGAGAATATGGGAAAACTTGCGGGCTTCCTTGCCATACTCTCCCAGAGCGGTAAGATAGAACTTTCCTTTCACCCGATAGCGGAAACCGAGCTGACCAGTCACCACATTGCGCTCCAGCAGATGAACATGCTGCGCACTCTCCCATGCCACCTGCCAAGGCAGATAGTAACCGTCAGCTACTCCACCTGCATAATTCTGATAAATGGCAGGTACGGAACTGCCAAACAAGAAGCGGCTCTTGAGCTTAGGAAGCAGATAGAATCTGGAATTGAGACGTACGGCACATTCTCCTTGAAAAACAGCTTCACCGAAAGGATTACCATCAGCATAATGTATTCCGTCATCCGTATGCAGAATGCCCTGAACCTGAATGCGGCTGCCACGGGTCGGGAAATAGCGGCGGTCGTAAGTATCCATCACAACAGATGCAAAGTAGTTCAGGAAATGGTCTGACGAACGTGTCTGTATGCTTCCGTCGCGTTCGAACATATCAGAATGATAATGATAATAATCAAACTGCACTCCCGATTTCAATCTGAAATTACCGATATCGCGGGTATAGAATCCAGCGAAAGAATGCGAAAGAAACTCTAGGGCATCCAACTTATGCTTGTCCGCATAAAGGTCGAAATCATAATGAGCCATACGATAGGAAATGCCTATTTTCGCCCCAAAAAGGTTGCCATAGGCATATTTCATTTCCAGATATGGATTACGGGAAATGCGTCCTGTAAAGGCATAATGATGACGGGTAGAAAACTGCTGGTTATTGGATATCTGAGCAATGACGCTCGCCAAATCCTGTGTATCAAAACGTGCACCTACACTGATTCTTCTCGATTCGTTGGGTTCCAGCATGAATACCAGGTCATAAGGTTCCTCGTTAGACTGTCTGTATTCTACACGCGAAAAGATATTCAGTCCCCTGAGCATGGCAAGTGTGCCATCTATCTCCTCAGGACTGACTTCCGAATTCTCCCGTAAAGCAATTTTCTTTCTAATCCACTTTTCCTCCTCTCCGCTGATGCCTTCTATCCGGATGCTTCCTATATGATAAGCTTCCGTCTGAGAAGGTTTCGGCTGTTTGAGGCGTTTATCCTGTAATGTGTCATCAGAGGCTGCAGAATCACAAGCATCAGCATAGATATACTTTCTCAGAGCCATCAGCTCATCCCATTTCTGACGGGCAGCCTGTTCTCCCCGCTGTATCATGGTATCAATGGCTTCAGATTGGAAACTGGCTGCCGAATAACCTTTCAGAGAAGGATTGATATAAAGATCGGCTTCAGCCATATTCTTCCGGTATTTGTTCTGCCCCATCATACTTATGAGCTGTTCTACAACAGAAGAAGCCGATTTCAGTTCTTCCTTCTTCTTCCAACCGGTACTCAAATCTACACAGATAATCACATCTGCTCCCATTTCCTTTGCCACATCAACCGGCAGATTGTTCAAGGCGCCGCCATCCACCAGCATCTTCCCTTTCCATTCTACCGGAGCAAACACGCCCGGTATCGACATGCTGGCACGCATCGCCAATGGCAATGAGCCCGATGAAAACACGACCTCCTTGCCTTCTACCAGATCTACCGCCACGCAACGGTAAGGAATAGGTAGGTTGGAGAAATCATCCACCTGATGATACCCCACGGTAAGTTTAGAGAAAAGGTTAAAGATATTCTGCCCCTTCACATAACCGGTTGGCAACGAAACCTTCCTCTCTTTGGAAAGAGGAATATGAACGATATATTTCTCCCTTTCTTCTTTAGAAAGAAAAGTCTCCGATTCACGTTTCACCTGGTCGCTCAAAAGGAAAAGCCAGTTCTGGTTACGGTAGAGGCTATCGATATCCGCAGCATCGTAGCCGATGGCATAGAGTCCGCCCACGATGGCACCGATACTGGTTCCGGCAATATAATCTACAGGAATATCAGCCTCTTCCAGCACCTTGAGCACACCTACTTCAGCCGCGCCCTTGGCACCACCTCCACCCAACACGAGCCCCACCTTCTTGCGTGGCTGCTGGGCTTGCAGAGAAGTATGAGCAAAGCAGCAGAATAAAACCAAAAAACATAATATCTTATCTCGATGTACCATCATATTGCTCCTTATTAAAATGAATAACTGACACGGCAAAGATACGAAGAAAGATTGGAACTCGCAAGAAAATCTGAAAGAAAATGGCTGAGGACACTGAAATTTAAAGGATTATGCGAATCAATCCAGATACTGCAAAAATCAGAGATAACAAAAAGATTCGCCATTTTTTTTATATTATCCCCCATTTTTCTTGCAAAATCAAAATATTCTTCTCTAAATCTTTGGAGTTTCAATAATTATCTGTATCTTTGCAGAGTGAAATGTTTAAAAATTACAATTATGGCAACACAAGTATTACAATTCAATCAAGCCCAGCAGGCGGTGCTCAATGTTATCTCTTGTTTACAGTCAGAACAGGACTTGGCAGACTTGAAACGAACATTAGTAAAGTTCATGAATGATCGCTTGCAGCGAGAAATAGATAAGCTTTGGGAATCTGGCGAAATGAGCAATGAAAAGTTGCAGGAAATGCAGTCAGAACATTTGCGCACGACTTATAAATAAACTGACTATGCAGAGAAATATCGTCTTAGATACCAACTGTCTCTTGCAGATAATTGCAAGGAAAAGCAAAAATTATTTCTTATGGGAAAGATTCTTGAATGGGGACTATTGTCTCTGCTTTACAACTGAAATTCTAGAAGAATACGAAGAAATACTTTGTTTAAAAACGAATCGATTAATAGCAACTATGGTATTAGAGATTATAACTCAAGCTCCAAATACCCAAAGAGTTGATGCTCATTATCATTGGAATCTTATCACACAGGATCCCGATGATAATAAGTTTGTGGATTGTGCAGTCTTTGCTAATGCCGATTTCATTGTATCAGATGATAAACATTTCAAAGATTTAGAAAACATTGATTTTCCTAGAGTACTAGTAGTTAGATTAGAAGAGTTTGCCAGATTATACCGAAATCTTGATGCCAACTAATAAACGAGATTCTTGAATACAAGAATCTATGGAAGAAGATATTGCGATAGCTGATATCAAAGTGCAGATGGAAGGAGAAATCTGGTTTCCCCGTCAGAGATGACTATCTCATAGGAACAGCCGACTGTTCCCTATTCCGCCAGTAGGCTGTTCGCCCCAAACAGCCTACTAGCCATACGCAAACAGCACACTTATCTTTCGGAGATAAATACCAGAACATCGGAGATTTATCTGCCAAAAACAGCCATATCAAAACAAAAACGAAATGAAACTTCCCTGAAATTTGGAGGGTTTAAAAAAATATATTACCTTTGCACCCGCAAAAAAGATAAGATTATGAACGGATTGTATACTATATTATTATTGGTGCTGAGCAACATCTTCATGACGCTAGCTTGGTACGGACACCTCAAGTTGCAACAAACGGGCGTGAGCAGCAACTGGCCTCTTATCGGTGTCATCGCCTTCAGTTGGGCTATCGCCTTCTTCGAATATTGCTGTCAGGTACCAGCCAACCGCATCGGTTTCGTGGATAATGGCGGACCGTTTAATCTGGTCCAACTCAAAGTGATACAGGAATGCGTATCGCTTATCGTCTTCGCCATCATCGCCAATATCCTCTTTCAGGGACAGGGATTGCACTGGAATCATTTCGCAGCCTTCTGCTGCCTGATTGCAGCCGTTTATTTCGTATTCATGAAATGAGGGTGTGGCTTAAGCCTAAATAATGGCAGCCGAGGACGGGCTGAAAGCCCAAAAGCTCTTAGCCCAGGGCAGCGCCCTGGGTAATGTTGGCAAAAAACAAAGTCGCCCTGAAAGGGCAAAAGCTTTGAAATTGAAGGCTTCTGCCCTTTCAGGGCGTATGGGGCGTGGCTTATGACACACCCCTACCTTTTTTTTAATTGAACACCTGCCCTACACCAGGTTATAGATTTCGCTCGGCGTCTTGCGCTTCAATACTTCCAGCTGGAAGTCCTTGCCGGCTATGATGCCTTTGCTGCGCAGGATCTGCTCCACGGTTTTGCGTGCCAGCTCAGGATGGTTGTTCTCCTCGCTGAGATGACAGAGCCAGACGTGATGAAGCTCCGGTGTAGCATAATTGGCAAGAGCCTCGCCACAATCGTCGTTGCTCAGATGACCGTTATCTCCCAGAATGCGCTCCTTCAGATACTGGGGATAATGACCCTGCTGGAGCATCTCTACACTATGGTTCGCCTCGAGCACAAGATAGTTGGCACGGCCGATAAAGTCGTGCATCTCTTCGGTAATATGGCCCACATCGGTGATGAGGCAGAAGTTCACACCTCCGCACTCCACGAAATAGCCAACATTGTCGGTACTGTCATGGGGTACGCCGAACGGAGTAATCTTAAACTCGCCCAGTGTGAAAGTTACGTTCTTCTCTATCACACGAGCATGGTTAGGCTCTATCTTCTTTCGAACACAATAGTTGCGCTCGATGCCTTGATGTACTTTACGGGTCGTATATACCGGTAGATGATAGTCAGTACTCAGACTCCCCACCGACTTTACATGGTCGGCGTGGTCATGGGTGATGAGGACGTGATGCACATCCTCGAAGCGAAGTCCATAGTTATGGAAATGCTTCTTCAATATTCTTATTCCTACTCCTACGTCTATCAGTATCGAATCCGTATCAGTGTAAAGATAATAGCAATTGCCACTACTTCCACTGCCAAAGGATATAAATTTCAGCATTTTAATTGTTATTTTCCATGCAAAGTTAGCAAAAAAGATTCTTATTACAAAGTTTTTTACTATCTTTGTGCCGAAATATCGCAAAAAAATAGAATTTTTAAGATTTGAGAATCATGATAAAGAAGTCGATGATAGGTTTATGCATAGCTGTGGCATGCATGACCGCAAGTATATTCAGCCTTTCGGGCTGTGAACCTCACGAAGGCAGCGAGGACCAGCTGAAGGCTGATGTTGATTCGTTTGCCAACTATTATTTCAACTGGCATTTCCCGAAAGCCGTGAAGTATTGCACCCAGGAATCGGAGCGCTGGCTGCGTTATGCTGCAAGTAATGTGAACGAGACCGACGTGGAACTGCTGCGCCAGAAACCGGAGGATGCCAGCATCGAGATTACGGATATTGATTTCGGTGACGATGAAACAAGTGCCATCGTTACCCTTACGGTTCATAATTTTCTGCAGATGGACAGCATCGGGCAGGATCCGCAGCTCATAGAACAGGCCGATTTCCAACTGCCGATGTGTATGGAAAAGGGGCTCTGGAAGATTAAGTTGGATAAATTGCCTTGAAAAAAGTAAGGAGTTTCTGAGGGGCATCATAATCAAAAAAGATGCCCTACAGAAACTCCTGGCTATAAACTATTAACTATAAACTATTAGCTGCATTTAGAACGGCAAACCTACTGCGAAATGGAAGGCAAAATCGCGGTCTAGTTTCGGGTGGATAATCGCCCAATGCTCTTCCTTCGTTCCGTAGGCTGGATTGATCGCCTTCATACCCATATCCAAACGGAGGATGAAGTAATCGAAATTCAACCTGAGACCTAAGCCATAGGCTACAGCTATCTGCTTGTAGAATTCATCTATCTTGAACTGGCCGCCAGGCTGATCCTCATAATTGCGAAGTGTCCAGATATTACCGGCATCGATAAACGCTGCACCCTCAAACTTCCAGAAGAGCGAAGTGCGGTATTCTGCATTCAAGTCGAGCTTCACATCCCCCGTCTGGTTGATGAAATCTATTCTGCCGTCAGTTCCCTTAAACTTGCCCGGACCTAATTCTCTTACGCCCCAACCTCTTACCGAGTTGGCACCACCCGAGAAATAACGCTTTTCGAAAGGTAGCACCGTACTGTTGCCGTAAGGATAAGCCACACCGATACCCGCATGCAGCGCCAGAGCATTGCGCTTATCAAACTGCATCAGGTGGGTATAATCTACATCAAACTTGGCATACTGGGCATAAGCTATATTAAATAATGTACGCTGCCCCTGGCTGTTCACCTTGAAACCGAATGCCTTGGAAACACCGCTCAGCAGATTGCCCGAACTCTCTACATTCACTCGCACAGCATCTACCCCATCGCTATAACTCAAACCGAAACCCATCTTCATGATAAACAGGTCTTCGTAATTGTAGCGGAGGATGGCATTTCTGTTTTCTGCATTATCAAGATAGTCTCTCTTGAATGTCTCGGATATCCATGGCATATACACATAGTTGAGATCGAGCAGGTCGAAACGCCAGGCCAGGTGATGACGCGGTTCTGTCCAGCGATAACGCCAGGCAGTAGAGAATACGCGGCGATGAAACTCCGGACGGTTCTGAAGATTCCAACTTGCCGACAACTCGCTGTTTGCCGTCTGTCTTCTTCTGAAATTTCTTGAAAGGAAAGGCGCCAAGAAACGAGGGAAAACCAGTTTGCCTTCAACCAAATATTCAGTATAGTTCTGGTCCTGATACCCCTCCAGACCGGTAATAGCCTCGTAAGCTCCACGAAGTTCGATGCTCAGCTGCTCACTACCTCTGAAGAGATTTCGGTTGGTATAAGTGAGCGAAGCAGCAGCTCCCAAGTCGCCCGACGTATTGGTTCCCTCCGGCTGGAAGGCGATGGTAGAAGGCTTGTTGGTACTGATCTGGATATTGCAATCCATCTGCCGGCTGATGCTGTCCCTCTCCATTCCGTTCTCCGTAACCTGGTTGCTGTCAGGAACTTCAGAGAAACTGATGTTGGTATACTTCACCGCCTGCAGACGGGCAAAGTTGTTATAGGTGCGCTGCAAGGCAGCAGCGCTGTAGGGACGGCCTTCTCTGAGGGCAGTGGCATTGAGCAAAACCTGATGGCGCAGATGGATTCGGTCGCTGTCATTACTCAGATAGTTGATGTTTCTGATTTCATATCGGGGATGATCAACCTCAGGAGCATTACTGTTTGCCTTATACTTCATCAGGTGGAGCGTCAGGGCGATATCCTTCTGTCCCGCAATCGTATCGGCAGAAAATTGGATAAAATCTTTATGAAAGCGGAAATAGCCATCATTGGTCAGAAGGCTGGAGATACGCCTGCGCTCATTATCCAATGTTTCTACCGTAAATCTCATACCCGGCTTAATCTGCTGATTATCGGGGTTATCGAGATGCAGAAGTTGCTGGATATGTTCATCTTCCACCTCATATTTCACCTTACCTATCATAAAAGGTTCTCCGGGATGCAACAGATAGGTAGCATCCAGTTTCTTTCCTTTCTTGGTGGTATAGAGCGACACCCCGGCATGCATGAAGCCCTGGTTCTGCATGGCGGTAAGCAGATCCTGACAGGAGAGCCGCGCCTGCAAAGTATCGTAGATGACAGGCTTCTTGCTGAAAGGATTCTTGAAGAGCGAGAAGAGTTTCGGCTTCTCTTTCTGGCGCACATACTGCTTGAGCGCCCCGGCATTATACCCTGCCGAGTCGCTCTTCACTTCCACCTTATTTAATATATACTCCCCTTCCGGCACCATTTTGCTTGAAGAACAAGATGCTATGAGCAGCGGCAAGGCAAGTAATGAAATCTTCTGTATTTTCAAAATATCTATCGTTTTTGATATGCAAAGATAATGCAAAACAAATTAAATACAAAATATTTAGCACTTTTTATTTTGAAATGTCTATATTTTATGTTACCTTTGCACACATATAGACAAAAAATAAATGATTAGCAAGAATAAAATAAAGTACATACATTCGCTCGAACTGAAGAAGAATAGAAATAAAGAAGGAAAGTTCGTGGCAGAAGGTTTCAAGGTGGTAGACGATCTGCTCGCTCTGCAACCTGCCGACCTGATTGTGGCTACCGGCGAATGGCTCCGGGGCAAACACTTCGGGGCTGAAACCGAAGTGATAGAAGTTACTGATGAAGAACTGAAGAAGGTGAGTTTCCTGCAGCATCCGCAACAGGTACTTGCCGTATTCAGACAGGCAACATCAGGAGATTACTCTATTAATACCAGCGAACTGAGTCTGGCGCTCGACGGCGTTCAGGACCCGGGCAACCTGGGCACCATCATCCGTATCGCCGACTGGTTTGGCATCACCCATATCTACTGCAGTCAGGATACTGCCGACGTATACAATCCGAAGGTGGTTCAGGCTACGATGGGCAGCATAGCAAGAGTGAAGGTAGAATATGGCGACCTGCTGGGACTGGTAGAATCACTTCCTGCTGATGTTCCTGTTTACGGCACCCTGCTCGACGGCGACAATATCTATCAGCAAAAGCTCGAAAACCGAGGACTTATCGTGATGGGAAACGAAGGAAAAGGCATCTCGCCAGACCTGGCAAAGAAGGTGAACCACAAGCTGCTCATCCCTAACTTTCCGGAAGGTAGAGCTACAGCCGACAGTCTGAATGTGGCTATCGCTACCGCCATTACCTGCTCAGAATTCAGAAGAAACTTTTAAGGGTAAAAGGGTAAAAAGGTAAAAAAATAAAAAAGCGATAATTAGAAATTAAAACAAGATAGTTATGGAAGTAAATGAATTATTTAAGCACAGAAGTATAACTTCCTGCATGAGAGCATCATACGATACCATAACAAGTGACTTCAGATTACTTGTAAAACAGACATGGACTACCCATGTTCCATTTGCTGTATTGCTGGCTATCGTACTCTATTTCCTCCTCCCCAACAAACCGCTTCACGATTGGGGAGCCGGGAATCCGATGGCTTCGTTCATCCTGCAAACCATCATTTACGGAGCCACAATCGTAATGGCTATCGTATCATTCTGGCATCTCCTGCCAAGAAAGCAACTGTGTCCTAAGGGCGAAAAGCGCAAGATAGGAAAATCTCTCCTCCGCATTCTCCGCCACTTCGGAGGTTTCTTTCTGACCAGTTTTCTCGGCATGATTATCGTAGGCATCGCTACCTTTATCGCAGCCCTGCCTTCCATCATCCTCATCATCGCACAGTTCTATTCACAGCTCGGTGCACTTGATGGCGACCCGCTCGGTGTACCGGGTTATTTCACCCCACTCCTCTTCCTGGTGTTCACCATCACCTTCCTGCTCATCATATACGCCTTGAGCTGGCTTGGCATTTCGCTTGCCTATCAATTCGGCTCTTACAAGGTGCAAGACGAAGAGAAGAAGAGAATGAAGGAAAGCCAGAAAATGGCAACTACAGAGATTGAAAAATATTAATCGTATTAACATATATAAGAGACATGAAACAGACAAGATTACTCTTCATCGACCGCGATGGAACTCTGATTCAGGAACCTGAAGACGAACAGATTGACAGCTTCGAGAAGCTGGTATTCACCAAGGGCGTGTTCCGCAATCTCGCCTTCATTGCCCAGCACACAGACTACGAGCTGGTGATGGTGAGCAACCAGGACGGACTGGGTACAGACTCCTTTCCGGAAGATACCTTCTGGCCAGTCCACAACTTCATCATCCAGACCCTGGAGAGCGAAGGCATCCACTTTGCCAAGCAGCACATCGACCGCCACTTCCCTGAAGATAACTCGCCGATGCGCAAGCCAGGAACAGGCATGCTGACCGAATACATCGATAACCCTGCCTACGATATGGCAAACAGTTATGTAATCGGCGACCGTGAAACCGATGCCCAGCTTGCAGAAAACCTGGGTTGCAAGAGTCTGATTCTCGGAAAAGACGGCATGGACTGGGATAAGATTGCCGAGATTCTCTTTGCCGGCGACCGCATCGCAGAGGTGAAGCGCACCACCAAGGAGACGGATATCTACATCAAGGTAAATCTCGATGGTTCAGGCAAATGCGACATTTCTACCGGTCTTGGTTTCTTCGACCACATGCTGGAACAGATAGGCAAGCACGGCATGATGGATCTCACCATCCATACCAAGGGCGACCTCTATGTGGATGAGCATCATACCATTGAGGATACGGGTATTGCACTGGGCGAATGCCTGCTGCAGGCTTTAGGTGATAAGCGCGGAATAGAAAGATACGGCTATAGTCTGCCGATGGACGACTGTCTCTGTCAGGTAGCTTTGGATTTCGGTGGCCGTCCATGGCTGATTTGGGATGCCGAGTTCCACAGAGAGAAGGTGGGCGAAATGCCCACCGAGATGTTCAAGCATTTCTTCAAGAGTCTGAGTGATGCGGCAAAAATGAACCTCAACATCAAGGCTGAGGGCGAGAACGAGCATCATAAGATAGAAGGCATCTTCAAGGCGCTTGCCCGTTCGCTGAAAATGGCGGTAAAGAGAGACATCTACCACTTCGAACTTCCTAGTTCTAAGGGAATGCTGTAACTTTTAGGCACGGATTACACGGAGGCTTGCGCTATGAGTTTTTTAAGTTGCGCAAGTCAAAAAAATCCGTGTAATCCGTGCCTAAAAAAATTAGAACTTTGTCATGAACTCCACAACAATCTTATCTTTTTCTGAAACTTTAGCTATACCACCTTTACGATAGAAATATTTCTCGTAGTTGATACGGATATCCGAGATGAATGGCTTGGCAAGGCTCAGGGTTACTCCGCCAGTTACACGATGGCGCTTGTAATCGTTTATCTTCAAGGCACCAAGCTCAGTATCAGAACCGCCATATCGAGTACCATCGCTGTGGTCGCTCATGAAATCATATCTTGCCAATGGAGAAACCTTCCTGATGAGGCTTTTAGGATTAGCCACCGGAATATCATAGCATACGAAACCATCGAATGCATGAACATCGTGGAAAGCATCCTTACTGTAATGCTTGTAAAGATACTCAGCCTCAGCAATGAAACCTCCCTTGTGGAAGGTGATACCGCCATCATACATCGTTACCGTAACATCAGATGGCTTGATCTTCTGGGTACTCAACACCAGGTTCACATTCGGAAAGAGGAACTGAGCCTTGGCTGAATAGTTGACACCCTTGGTCCAGTAATCCTTCTGGTTGGTCAAGCCCGAACCGTTAAAGATACCGGCATTCACCACGATTGGGAAACCTACATTCCAGGTGTATCCGATTTCGGCACCCACGTCGCGCACGTTGCCCACCTGCTTGGCGATAAACGAGCGGTTGGCGAAGTACTGCTGATGAGGAGAACGGTGAGCATCAATAGTGAATGGCACGCGTTCCTGACCGATGGTAAACTGCAGTGTCTTCCAAGGCTTGATACGGGTATAAGCGTCGAGCATCTTGATCTTACCCTCGTCGCAGAGATCAATCTCAGCCTTATAACTAACCTCCTTTGTTACATTTCCTGCTACATTGATACGGGCCGTACGTACCTCAAACCGTCCCTCCCCTTCTTCGGTTTGGTATTCATATTTAGAACGGATGGTTCCACCTATCTTCATTGTCTTGACGAATTCAGGCACATTGTTTCCAAGAGAACTCTTTTCTGAGTTTTGGGCATTCATTCCCATCGACACTATAGACAGTGCTATCAACAGATACGTTTTCTTCTTCATTTTTACCTTATTATATATAGCTTAATTGATTGTTACCAACAAGAAAGCAATCCCTTTATGAATTGAAATCCTACAAGATGCCTTTCTATTTCTTTTCGGCTGCAAAGATAAGGATAAAATATTTCTTTCACAAAACATAAGTATTAAAAAAGTGTTACATTGCCTGTTTACAAAGCGTGTAATATGATTGTAACGCCTGTAATATCGATGTAACATCATCGTCATAAACATGTAACCATCTTTTCGCTCTAGTTTAAAAATATCGCCGTACCTTTGCAACCGAAAAGAAATACAATTAACATATATGATTATATGAAGGAAAATAAAAAAGCAATTTTGGAGATTCTCAAGAAGAAGTCCAAGAAAGACGGTAAGTTTGAAAACTTGGTTCTCAACCTCGCCTTACAGAAGATTGACAGCGATAATTTTGAGTTTGACGGCGGGGCAGTCTATACCGCCGACAAGAAGCGCTTGGTTTACTACATGAACCATGATGCCAGTTTTACGATTCCTGAGGGAGTAGAGATTATCGG
The DNA here is from genome assembly GCA_052349145.1 of Segatella copri. Taxonomy (GTDB): domain Bacteria; phylum Bacteroidota; class Bacteroidia; order Bacteroidales; family Bacteroidaceae; genus Prevotella; species Prevotella copri_V. The sequence goes on from DAWDQD010000018.1 coordinate 18,365, forward strand.
AGAGATGGCTTTCCGTGGCAAGAAACAATTGGCTCATGTCATCATCCCTAGTACGGTGAAGGAGATTGAACATGATGCATTCTATGATTGTGATGAATTGGATAACATTTATATACCAGCCAGCGTGAAAGCTATCAAAGCATACGCTTTCGCTGAATGCGACAAACTGAAGAAGATTACTTTCGCAGGAACTCCAGAAAAGTTGAGCCGTCATACTTTCGATGACTGCGACCAGTTGCACGACATCATCGTTCCAGCAGGCAGCAGCAAGTTCTTCCGTAAAGAGCTTCACTTTATCGACGGAGATACAGATTTCCTCATTCTGGAAGTACCAGGCAAAGACTCTAAAGAACCTTCTAAGAACAAGAAGGACGAGAAAGTTTCTGAAAAGAAAGCTAACGCAGAGAAGAAAGAAAAGACTTCTGAAAAGAAAGCTGACTTAGAGAAGAAGGAAGCTGCTCCAGAAAAGAAAGTTGAAAAAAGAATAAGAAAGAGTCTACAAAAATAAAATAACCCTCAAACTTTCGAATGTGGTTCAAGAACGGGCTGAAAGCCCAAAAGCCCCTAGCCCAGGGCGTATGGAAAGACATTAGAAAGTTAAATAACTCTATAATTAGCAAACGACTATGACCAAAGAAGAATTACTCAAAAAGGCATACGTAGAACGCGATATCAGTTGGATGTACTTCAACCATCGCATTCTCCAGGAAGCAGAGAAAGAGTACGTCCCATTGTTGGAGCGTCTCTCTTTTCTCGGTATTTATTCCAATAACCTTGACGAGTTCTTCCGTGTCCGCGTGGCATCACTCAACCGCATGCTCAACCAGAAGCTCGACAAGGATACCGAACAGCAGATTAAGAAATCACTTAAAACAATTAATAAACTCAATGAATCTTATTCGAAAGAATACACTGAGGCGGTGGATACGGTTTTCCGAGAGCTTGAAGTACACAAGGTTCGCCTGCTCAACGAAGACCAGCTCAACGACGAGCAGAAGGAATTCCTTACGCAGTTCTTCTACGACAAGCTCAATGGTTCTGTCAACCCTATCTGGCTCAACGAGATAGACGACCTCTCCACACTGGAGGACAACCGCATTTACCTTGCCGTAGAAAAGGCTGAGGATGACAAGAAGAAGAAATATGCCGTAGTAAAGGTACCAGATAGAGTTTACGGACGCTGGGTAAAGGTGCCGGCAAGCGAGGGTTTTGACAACATCATGTATCTGGACGATGTAATCAGATACTGTCTACCTCTGGTATTCCTCGGTTTCAAGGAGAGCACCTACCGTGCTTTCAGTTTCAAGTTTACCAAGGATGCCGAAATGGAGATGGACAATGATGCCGACTTCGGAACCATGGAGAAGATTGCACTGGGTGTAAACAGCCGTAAGAAGGGTGAAGCCGTACGCGTAATCTACGATCAGGAGATGCCGAAGGAACTCCAAAAGAAACTCCGTGAGCGATTGAACACCAAAGAACTGGATGCTTCACTGGCTGGCGGAAGATACCAGAACCACAAGGATCTGATGTCGTTCCCAGATTGCGGACACAAGGAACTGAAGTACGAGAAGTGGGCTCCTATCATGAAGCCTGAGTTCCTTTCCAACGAGAGCATCCTCGACCAGGTTCGTGAGAAAGACCGTTTTATCCATGTACCCTACCATAGCTTCAACGGCTACATCCGTGTGCTCCGTGAGGCAGCTATCAAACCCGAGGTGAAGGCAATCAAGACCACCCTCTATCGTCTGGCAAAGGATTCAAAGGTAGTAAAGGCGCTCATTACCGCTGCCCGCAACGGCAAGAAGGTAACAGCCGTGGTAGAGCTTCTGGCACGTTTCGACGAGGAGAGCAACATCAAATGGAGCAAGCGCATGCAGGAAGAGGGCGTGAACGTAATCTTCGGTGTAGAAGGACTGAAGATTCACTCCAAGCTGCTCTATATCGAATCAAAGAAGGGCAACATCGCCTGTGTGGGAACCGGAAACTTCCACGAGGGCAATGCCAAGATCTATACCGACTATCTGATGATGACAGCCCGTACTAAGCTGGTAAACGAGGTGGCTAAGGTATTCGATTTCATCGACCGTCCATTCTCACCATTCCGCTTCAACGAGCTTCTCGTCTCTCCAAACTCCATGAAGAGCCGCATCCTGCGCATGCTTGATACAGAAATCAAGAATGCCAACGAGGGCAAGGAGGCTTGGGTGAAGATGAAGATCAACCACATCACCGATACCGACATGGTAACCAAGCTCTATCAGGCTTCAAAGGCTGGCGTGAAGATCGACATCGTGATCCGCGGCAACTGTTCGCTGGTGCCAGGCATCGCCAAGCTCAGCGACAACATCCACTGCGTGGGCATCATCGACCGCTATCTGGAGCACAGCCGTATCCTTATCTTTGCCAACGGAGGCAAGCCAAGATACTTCATCGGTTCTGCCGACTGGATGCCAAGAAACCTCATCAACCGCATCGAGGTACTCACCCCGGTATATGACGAGGATATGCAGGCAGACCTGCTCCGCACCATCTCCTATGGTATGAGAGATACGATGAACGGCAGAGTGGTAGATGGCAAGGGCGGCAAGGAGTTTGTGGAAGGCGAACCATTCCGCAGCCAGGAAGAACTTTATAAAGCATATAAATAATAAAGCATATAAATAATGATGAATTTAGCATCCATTGATATCGGCTCAAACGGAGCCCGACTCCTCATCAAGCGCTTCGATCCCGAGGCAATCCGAGAGGAAGACCGCATCAAAAAACTCATGTTCATCCGCATTCCACTGCGATTGGGTAAGGATGTTTTCACCCTGGGAAAGGTTTCCAAGGAGCGTGAGAAGATGATGCTCCACATGATGAAGGGCTTCAAGCAATTCATGAAACTCAATGACGTAGAGGCATTTCGCGCCTGTGCCACTTCAGCCATGCGCGATGCCGAGAACGGCAAGAAGGTGCTCAAGAAGATAGAGAAGCAAACCGGCATCAAACTCGAAATCATCAAGGGGCAGGAGGAGGCACAGCTCCTCTACAACAACCTGGTAGAGAAAACAGATTCCAACGAGGGCAGCTTTGCCTACATTGATGTGGGCGGTGGTTCCACGGAGGTGAGCATCATCCACGATGGTGTTCTTGCCGAGAGCTATTCCTATAACATGGGTACCCTGAGAATGCTGAGCGGCAAGGTGACTGCCGAAACCGAAAAACTCTTCAAGGAGAACCTGACGAGATATGCTGAGCAATACGGCGACATCAAGATCATCGGTTCGGGTGGCAACATCAACAAGTTGAACAAGCTGGCACGCCACAGCAAGCAGGACTCCAAAAACCTGACGCTTGCCGAGCTGAAGCGTCTCTACTCGATGATGCAGCCCCTGAGCATCGAGGAGCGCGAGATTTCCTTCTCTCTGAAGGAAGACCGTGCCGACGTCATCATTCCTGCCGCTGAGATCTTCCTCAAGGCATGCGAATACCTGAAGTGTGAAAACATCATGGTGCCAAACATCTCCCTCGCCGACTCCATCGTGGATGGACTCTATGAGAAGATGATGGCAAAAACAGAGGAATAAACCACTTCATCCACAAATAAAAAAGATCCGAGACAGACTGGCTAGAAATAGCCGCTGTTTCGGATTAACTTTTTTATAATTCGGATAGCACCTTCGGGTCGATGGTTCTGATGCGTTCTGCCACGTCATAGCCATCCATCTCCGGCATATTGATGTCGAGCAATACCAGGTCGGGCTTCACCTCCGGGAACTGTTCCCATGCCTTCTTGCCATTTCCGGCATAAGTCACGTCGTAGCCATGCTGCTGAAGGAAACTCTTCAGCAACATGGAATACTTCAAGTCATCGTCTGCAAATAATATCTTGATCATTATGGAGCGCCATTACGACCAATGGTTTCCATCGTTCGGTATCACTCTCAAAGAACCGTCGTGGCATCACTCGCTCAGCTTCCGAACTACCACCGCTCGACCTTCTTTCAGTCAGCTCAGTGGGAACATCTACTATATCTCGCGCTTTCAGTATCAGATCAGCAATCCGAAGCTGCAGCCTGTCAACACCTATCGTCTGACCTACTCCGTGCAGTGGAAAGATTTCATGGGAATGCTGAGATACACCCGTACCGACCACTCCATCATGTACATTCATGAAGTGCCGGAGGACAAGCCCGTGAGATACGTGAGTACATTCATGAACTTCAACAAGATGCAGAAATACATGGCATATCTCAACTGGGGTCACGTCTTCGGCTGCTGGCGTCCGAATGTCAATGCAAGCATCACTTACCAGCGCTTCTCCGTAAATGATCATGGAGAGCTAATCAGTTACAACGGAGCAACTTGGAATGCATCGTTTGACAATTACTTCACGCTACCAAACGACTATCAGCTATCACTCTCCTACAGTTTTGACAACGGAGGACAAGTGGGCAAAACGAAGTTCAGCCCCACTCAGAACTGGAGTCTTGGTGCCAACAAATCGTGGATGGACGGCAGATTACAGGTTGCCTTCAGTGCCAACGACCTCTTCCATCAGCAGCTCTTCAAGGAGCGAACCCACGAGCATGCCGTTGACTTCTCCCAGACTGAGGATTACAAGCTATGGAGCTACAAGTTGACCGTAACCTGGAAATTCAACAAGCGCAAGGGAAGATACAACGGCATGAACAGTGCGGAAGATGAATTGAACCGACTATAGCCGGACAAGACTCTCTTGTCTTAATGATCTTTATAATTTCAAGTATCCGGGTTATCCCACACCCAGCAGTTCTACTTCGAATATCAGGGTAGAACCGCCTGGGATGCCCGGCTGCGAGAACTTGCCGTAGCCCATTTCGGCTGGGATGTAAAGTTCCCACTGGTCGCCCACGTGCATCTGCTGCATGGCAACAATCCAGCCATCTATCAGGTCGCTCAATCGCATGGCGAACGGCGTACCGCCACGGCTGGAATCAAACTTCTTGCCATTGATGGTCCAACCGGTATAATGAGCCGTCACGATGCTGCGTCGGCTAGGCTGTGCTCCCTTCGGGTCACCCTGCTTCAACACCTTATAATATATACCACGAGGCAGCGCCAAAACGCCCTCCTCCTTTGCCTTTTCCTCCAGCCAACGCTTGTTGGCCTCAACATATTCTCTTTTTGCCATAAATCTATTTGATACTTGATATACTATGATTTTTGCGCAAAGTTACAAAAATCTATCATATCTGCAAAAGAAAAAGAGGAACTTTTCTTCTTTTATCAAAGAAAAGCAGTACCTTTGCACCCTAATCAACCAAAAATACGATATGCCACAATCACTACATATTGCAATTATTGGTGGGGGTGCCGCAGGATTCTTTGCGGCGATAGAGGCCAAGCGCAACTTCCCTCACGCCGACATCACGATTTTCGAAAAGAATTCGAAGGTTCTCGCCAAGGTGGAAATCACGGGAGGAGGAAGATGCAATCTTACCAATTCCTTTGACGAGATTTCCGACCTGAAACAGGCGTACCCTCGCGGACATAAACTGATGAAGCGACTCTTCAAGAGATTCGACTACCTGCATGCCTTCGACTGGTTTGAGGAGAACGGCGTGCCACTGGTTACACAGGAAGACCAGTGCGTGTTTCCGCAATCGCAGGATTCGCAAAGCATCATCAACTGCCTGGTGAATACCGCCAAGCGACTGGGCGTGAAGATACAATGCAACCACCAGCTCACCGCCATCACCGAACTGGAGGATGAGCGCCTGCTCCTGGATTTCAAGATTTCAAAAGAAAAGGGAAATCTATCGGGTGCATCTTCTGCCTCCCATCCCGTTTCCGAAATCAGGCAGATTGCCTTCCACCGGGTAGCCATTACCACAGGCGGTCATCCGAAGCAGGAAAGCTTCAAGCATCTCTCAGACCTGGGACATGCGATAGAGCAGCCTATCCCATCGCTCTTCACCTTCAACATCGCCGACAAGGCTTTCAAGAATCTGATGGGCACGGTGGTAGAGCCTGTATATACCAGCATTCCGGGCACCAAGCTGAAGGCAGAGGGTCCACTCCTCATCACCCATTGGGGCATGAGCGGTCCTGCCGTGCTGAAGCTCTCATCCCATGCTGCCCGCTATCTGCACGAGAACAACTATCAGATTAAGATTTCCGTAAACTGGGTACACAAGAGCAACCGCTCGCTGGTGGAAGAGAACATCCAGGGCATCATCATCGCCAACCCGCAGAAGCAGCTGGCAAGCATCCGCCCCTACAATCTGCCATCCCGCCTCTGGCTCTTCCTGATTCAGAAGATGGGATATGCACCCGAAAAGAAATGGAGCGAAATGGGAAAGAAGGGTTGCAACCTGCTGATAGAAACCCTCACCAACGACCTCTATCAGGTGAACGGCAAGGGAGCCTTCAAGGAGGAGTTTGTTACCTGCGGCGGCATCAGCCTCAGCAACATCGACCTGCATACCCTGGAGAGCAAGGTGTGCCCTCACCTCTTCTTTGCCGGCGAAGTGCTCGACATCGATGCCATCACCGGCGGCTTCAATCTGCAGGCCGCCTGGACCACGGGATATGTGGTGGGACAACACATAGGAGAATAAAAGGCGGGGATTTCCTCGCCTTCGGGCTTTCTATCACTTTCCAAAGAACTTTTCTCCCCAAAAAACTTGCCATATCAAATAATTATTGTATTTTTGCAGTAAGATTTAAAAAAGAAGAAAGATTATGGCAACAAAACTATATCCTTTGGGCATACAGACTTTCGAACGAATTCGAGAAGAAGACAAACTGTATATCGACAAGACGGAATACATCTACCGCATGGCTCACACCAACGGTAAATATTTCTTCTTGAGCCGACCACGCCGTTTTGGAAAATCATTATTAGTATCTACCTTCAAAAACTATTTTGAGGGAAAGAGAGACTTGTTCAAAGGACTTGCCATCGAAAAGCTGGAGAAGGAATGGACAGAATATCCAGTGCTGCATTTTGACCTGAGCGGAGGCAAGCACATGGAAAAGGACCAGCTGGAGAGATACCTCGGTTTCATCCTGGAAATGGAAGAGAAAAGATGGGGTATCACCCAACCGCAGGTTGATGCCAACAACCGACTGACAGAACTGATCTATACAGCATACGAGAAAACAGGGAAACAGGTAGTTGTGCTCATCGACGAATATGATGCACCCATGCTTGACGTGGCACACGAACAGGAGCAACTGGATGCTCTGCGAAACATCATGCGCAACTTCTTCAGTCCTCTGAAATTCTGCGAAGCAAAACTCCGTTTCGTCTTTCTTACCGGCATCACCAAGTTCTCGCAGGTTAGCATCTTCAGCGAATTGAACAATATCACCCTCATCTCTATGGACAAAGATTATGCAGGCATCTGCGGCATCACCCAGGAAGAACTGCTTACACAAATGCAGGAAGATATTGATATGCTTGCGAAATCACAGGATTTGACGAGAGAGGCAACTATCGCCAAACTAAAGGAACACTACGATGGCTATCATTTTGCCAAGGTATCACCGGATGTCTTCAATCCTTACAGTCTGCTCAATTGCTTTGCAGAAAAAGAATTCGGCTCCTATTGGTTCAGTTCGGGTACCCCTACCTATCTCATCAATATGCTGAATAAGTTTGAGGTACTGCCCAACGAGATAGCTCCTACAGAAGCACTGGAATCAGCCTTCGATGCCCCGACGGAAAAGATGAAGACCATCACCCCACTGCTCTATCAGAGCGGATACATAACCATCAAGGATTACGACAAGGATACCCAGCTCTATACCCTCGACATCCCGAACAAGGAAATAAGAGTAGGACTGTTTGACAATCTCCTGCCCAACTACGTGGATGGCAAGAGTGCCCAGCAAGGAGGCGTTACCATCGCCAAGATGGCATCCCTTATCCGCAAGCAAGATATGGATGGTGCCCTGCAGCTTCTGCAGGATTACTTCGAAACCATTCCGTATTGCCATGTAACCAATCATGAGGGACATTATCAGCAGATGCTCTACATCATCTTCACCCTGCTCACGGGATTTGTTCTGGATGTGGAAGTACATACACCAAGAGGAAGAGTGGATATGGTTCTGCTTACCCAGACTGACCTCTACCTCATTGAGCTAAAGCTCGACAAGAGTGCCCAGGCAGCCATGCGCCAGATGAATCTGAAGAACTACCACAAGCGCTTTGCCCTCTGTGGCAAACCTATCACCAAGGTAGGCATCAACTTTGACAGCGCAACAGGCAGCATCAAAGATTGGATTATCGAAAAAGCATAACTTTACAGATATCACACTTAAAGATATCTCAATAAAAAAGGAGAAGACTCACAAGAATCTTCTCCTTTTTTATTGAGTTCTTTAGAATGAACCGATATTTTTCTTCCATTCAAATACTATTCTTCCTGCGAAACAAAATCTCTTACGATGCGGGTGTATGCCTCGTGATGGTCGCGATATGCCATAGCATGAACGGAGCCTTTAGCGATGAAGATGGCTTTTCTGCCCTTCGTCTTTGCCTCATAAAGCGGATGAAGCATGGCGTAGGGCACGAAGGCATCCTTATCGCCATGGATAAAGAGCATCGGTTTGGTGCTCTTGCGAACCTGCTCTATCTGCTGCGCCTCGGCAAACGACCAGCCGTAGCGATGCTGGCAAAGAGCTGAAGTGGTATTCATCAGCGGGAAGGAAGGCAAGCCAAACTGGTCTTTGAGCTGAGCAGCAAACTCATCCCATACGCTGGTATAGCCGCAGTCCTCCACAAAGCACTTCACGTAATCGGGAGTCTTCTCTCCCGATACTGCCATCGTGGTTGCCGCACCCATCGAAATGCCGTGAATCACCTGACGGGTATTCTTCGCTCTTCGTTCTTCACTCTTCACTTTAAAAATCTCATTGGCGATTTCCGACCATCTGATCACATCCCATCTATCCTTCCATCCCATCTGGATATGGTCGCCCTCACTCTCTCCATGTCCATACAGATCTGGCAGGAGCACATTATACCCCATATCGTGATTATAGAGATAGGCGATGTGCAGCATACCCTCGGAGCGCACCTGATAGCCATGCACCACCACGGCTGTCTTTTCCGTAGTCTTCGGTGCATAGAGATAGATGGCATGAGCCTTGTAGCCCGACGGCATCGTGACAAAGGTATCCTTCACGCAATGGTGCTGATACACAGAGTCCATCCAACCAATCATCCAGGGACACTCTTTCTTCATCCTGTTCTTCCAATGCTCAGCCGTCATTCTCTTCTCCTTCGGATAGTTGAGCGAATAATTGAGCATATAGTTGCTGGCACCATACAGTCCCAGCACCACGAGCACCACCAGGCCCAGAGCCGAAGCGATGCCTATCTTTCTTATCTTTTTCTGTTTCATCTTCATTCTTATTGCTATTAAAAATATCTATTATAGAGTTTCCGCTGCAAAATTAAGGAAAAAGATGGAGATGGCAAAGAAACAGAGGAAAAAATCCTGTTAAATTGAAACTATAATCTGCTCTTTTCTGCATTACCAGCACCCGTACCCTTATACTTGCTCTTGGTGGCATTGAAGTTATAAGTTACCGTCAGAGCAAAAGAACGAGAATTCATCTTGCACTTCTTGAACATAGACATACATGTGGCAAATGACTTCTGATTATCGTTCAAACCATGAAAGAGATCGTTTGCCTCCAACTGAATGCTAAGACTTTTCTTTAGGAACATCTTCTTGACAGAAAGATTCAAAGCACTGACACTACCCACTTCTGAGAAGCCAGAACTATGAGATGAAGATATGAAATAATCTACATTAGCCGACCAATCGTGATTCAAGGAAAACCAGTTGTTCAACCGAGCAGAGAATTGAGGCTTGCGGAGATTACCATGATAACCATACTTCTCACCATTCACAAACTGTTGTTCAAAATCCAACTCCCACATCGGATGCCAGAAACTAAAAACAGGAGTTGCCACTAAAGATAAGTCCATCACTTGTAAATAATCTATATTATAGGGCTTACTAAGCAGAATATCTGAGGTTGTATCATATAGCATTTCAAGAGTGGTGATGGCATGTTTGTTATAACCATAATTGGCAGAAAATCCTAACCAACCATACTGAACATCCCATCCTAAATTATATATATTGGTAGGAAGCAAGGAAGGATTGCCACCCTCGTAAATATAACGGTTGTCATATCTGGTAAAACCGGAAAGGACATCATAAGAAGGACGCTGAGTTTTCATCGATGCACTCCACTCCATCTGAAGTTTCCCCTTCTGATAACCAAGAGAGAATGTAGGGAACACATTATCGTATGTCCTACTCATCTCCCGTTCAGAGCAGTCATGACTTACATGCTCATATCTTGCTCCAGCCTGTAAGCCAATATGATTGCCTATAGCCAGATCGATATTGGCAAATGCAGCAAAGTTTTGCTCTTCTATCCTACTGTCAGAAGTGGCGATATACTCCTGTTCGTTCTGATAGAAATTATGAACATGACTATTGGTATATTCTGTTCCAACATTGAGATTTACTTTTTCAGAAAGAGGATAACCCAATTCCAACTTACCAGCCAACATGCGGCGTTTGTTTCTTGTTATACTGTTCACATCACGTGAGCCAAGTTCCTCACTCATTTCTACGGCATCTTGATAAGTCTTATCAGAAGACCAAAGAGCGGTAGCGTTCAGATTCACACTCATCTTGCCCAGTTTTCCCTCATAGTAGGCATCCGCCTCATGAACAGGACCTTGAATCGTACTACTTTCATCGTCATCATACTTCACTTTGCCTGCATGCTTCCCATCTTCCTTCACCTCATAGTCTGACTGCAGATTGAAATATTCATAGGTATTATTATAGACACTATAGAAGACACCAAATGAATTGTTATCATCTATCTGGTAGTTCATTCCCCATTTTCCGTATGGATTATGGGAACGCAACGTTCCTGAATAGGGCATCGCCAAGTTTACCTGATGCTGATTACCCATAATCGTGGTCTCCGTAGTTTGAGAAAGATGACGATAGGTGTCATTCCATGCCAAGAGCGAGAAGATATCCAAGCCCCCCATGCGATAATTGAGATTTAAATTCTCTATCCAATTATTCTTTTCGACAAAGGAATACTTGGAATAGAGACTGCCACTCAAACCCGTTCCCTGTTTTTTGATGGTATGTATGCGAATAACAGACCCCACCTCGGCACTATATTGTGCACCAGGATTGGTAATGACATCCACACTTTTCACCTCCTTAGAAGAGAGATGCTGCAATTCCTTGGTATCGGTAACTTTTCTGCCATTGATATAAATCTCAGGAGTACCTTTTCCGAATACACTACAACCTCCATCGGCGTTCACTCTTACACGAGGAATCTGTTTCAATAAGTCGGAAACCATACCTACATCGCTCAACAATGTACCCTGAACCTGGGTCTGGAATCCACCATGGGTCAACTTGGTACGAGGGCGAACCGCCTTCACAATCACCTTCTGCAGGTTCATCGTTGCCTCCTTCAGAGTAATTGAACCAATCTTACCTGTATTATATGTATTGCTTGTCGTAATATAGCCCACGCAACTTACTCTTACTATCACCTTTCTGGCTCCACAGGGAATCACGAACTGGCCATTCTCATTCGTCACACCGCCATTTATCAATGAAGAATCACGAACATTCAGCAGGGCTACATTGGCGAAATCTACAGGGCGATGATGCGCATCTACAATGCGACCTATCATCTTGGTGGGAGTCTTCTGCGTACACTCCACAAAGATGTTCTCGCCATCTATCGTCATCTTCATCGGATAGAAGCCCATAATCTGGCGGATGGCATCCGGAGCTGTTCGCTTCACGATACTTGTGGTAACCGTGAAATCTTCCAGTTCATCATACATAAAGTTGATACGATAATCCTTGGTGCTCTTGGCAAGGATGGTGAGTGCTTCTGACATAGAAGTGTTGCGGAAGCTGCGGGTGATGCGTTGGGCATAGATGGTCTGAAGAGAAAGGCTCATCAAACCTGCCATCAGCATGATATATCTTAATCTTTTCATCTTATTCCACGATTAAAGTTTGACCTTCATGACGAATATTCACTTTCTCGAAATGATTCAACAGTTCGATGATATCATCCAGACTCATGTTCTTCTCCAGTTGCAGGAAGAGACGGATATGGCGAGCCGACTCGTTCTGATAAGTTACCTGGAGATGGAAATGCCCGGCAATAGGAGTAAGGATATTCTGAAGCTCAGCGTTTTCGTAAACCAATGGGAGCTGGGCAAGACTTGCAGAATCTGTCTTTTCTTCTATGTTGGATTTCTGAGGAGCAGAAACCTGCTGGATAGAATCCTTTTGGGATGCCACGAGTTCGGTATTGCTGTTATCTGATGCCTGATGAGAACGGGTTACCAGATGAATGGCTGCAAAGGTGATGCCGGAGACAACAAGGACGGCTGCAACGGCAGCCACCTTTCTCATCGGGCTCCAGAGAGGAAACAACTTGGCAGTTTGCTGGGTTTCTGCATTCTGATTCATCTCTTCTTTCTGCTGCTTTTCTTCTTTCAGCTTCTCCCATTCTGCATCAATCGAAGGCATCTTCATCTTTTCCTTCGACTTTGCGAAATCCAGAGACTGTCGGGTCTCTACCAACTGCTGATAGAGTTCGTTCACTTCCTCATCGCCCAGAAGTTCATCCTTCTGAGTTTCGGAATACTTTTCGGGATGCTCCAGGAGATCGAGGAGCATATCCCATTTCTGAGAATCCATTTTCTGAGGATTTATGTCAGATAATTCATGTTTCATTTTCTTTTCCTTTCTTCATTTTAGGGTTCCATTGTAAGGACGTCTTCAGACAATAGAATCATGGTTATGCTATTTTCCTTTCAACTTTTCTCTGAGCGTTCGCAAACCTTTCACGATATGCTTGTTCACTGCCGAGATACTGATGCCCAGTTCCTCCGCCGTATCCTTATACGACATTCCTTCCCGATAGCACAATCGGATGACGGAAGCAGTCTGGTCGGTCAGGTCGTGGTCGATGCAATCCACGGCAGCCTGCCATCGCTCTTCCAGACGAGAAGGTTCTTCCTCCGTCAATTTCTCTTCCGAGAGAGGAAGAAGCCGTTTCAGTCGTTCATCTCTCTTCTTTCTGGCTATAAGATTGATGCAGGCATTCTTCACGCTCCGCATCAGGTAAGCCCGGTCTGGAACCAGCTGTTTATCCCACAATCTGGAGAACACGTCGCTCACCACATCCCTCGCCTCCTCATTATCATGGAGCAAGGCAAAGGCGAAGCGATACATCTGCTCGTAATGGTCGTGGAACAGCCGTTCCATCCGCTGTTCATTTACTTCTGTCATCACGTCATTTTCTTCTTGTTTCTACTCTTATATACAAGCTTTTCTGAAATCAATTACCCCTAAAATGAAGAAATCTTCTACTTTTTTCGAAAAACCTATGCAAAGGTAATAAAAAACTAGATAAAAGCTTACTCTTTCGAATAAAAAGTGTATCTTTGCACCAAGAAACAACATCATTCTATTATGGGTAAACGAGCCATCATAGAAGCTTTACGCCATTATTTCAGCACCCAACCCGTACTGAAAGCCTGGCTGTTCGGTTCTTTCTCCAGAGGGGAAGAAACGAAGGATAGCGATGTCGATATTATGGTTTCTTTGGACAAGAGCAAACCTATTGGTTTAAAATTCTTCGGCATGTGGAGTGATTTGGAAGAACTCTTAGGTAGAAAAGTTGATTTGGTATCAGAAGGAACCTTACTCCCTTTTGCACAGGAATCAGTAGAACGTGATAAAATCTTAGTATATGAGAGAACGAAGTAGAGATAAAAACCGCCTAGAGCACAACAAATAAAGGAGTATCTAACTGAAGAAAAATAAAAACATCGGCCAAGCAAAGAGCAAACCAACATGGTTTTGCCTTCGCTTGACCGATTGTCATATATTCATTGTTGTATTAAGAGAGTTTCTTCCTAACAAAAACTACAAGCGGCTCTTTTCTGCATTACCGGCTCCTGTGCCTTTGTACTTGCTGTTAACAGAGTTGAAACGATAGCTTATAGTTAGCTTAACAGCTTGCGAATCGCTATAGTTCCATTTATCGAGCAACATACTTGTACCATAGGTAAACATAGAGTTACGGGCTGTACGAAAGACATCCGTTGCCTGAAATTGAAAAGTCCATTGTTTAAACTTCTTTGTTATTCCCAAATTCAACTGAAAACTCGGCTTCAGGGTTGCTATCGTATTATCACCAGAAGTATGCCCTATCATATCAGCCGTCAGTATATAACCTTTTGAAATAGAGAAAGAATTAAACCAATTGGTCATCAACAACGGATTGTTCAACTTGAGCATTTGCCCATAATGAACCATTTCAAAATTCTGTCCCATCAATACCAAAGACAAGCGAGGAGACCAAATCCCTATACTTGGCGACAATGATAGAACTGCCGTATATGTATTCATGTGGGAACGATTGACATTCGTTAGAATGTTGAGCGGTTTACCTTCACCCGGCTGCAAATCTATCGTATTCACTATGAAGTCATTGATATGTTGAAAACTGAAATTTAAATATACCCATTTGTATAATCCTGCGAAGGTTATGTCATGGATAATTTCAGGCTTCAGAAGAGGATTTCCCTTTTCATAAGTGAAGACGTCATCATATTGCATATTGCTGCTCAATTCCTGATAAGACGGACGACGAGTCTTCATCGTATAATCCAACGAGAAATTGGCTTTGCCTATCGGAAATGATAAACTTGCATTCGGAAACAATTTATCATACCGACGACTTTGTCCATCAATCCAGATTCCTTTCTCATAATAATCAGAAACGGTATGTTCATACCTCAGACCTGCTTCTAAATCAATTTTTCCCAATGGAAGATAATAGGTCAAGAATCCAGCCAACTTATTTTCCCTGATATGGTCATCTGTAGAAGCTATTATCTGTTCCACATTGTTGTAAGTTTCCTTGCGGTCTGTATAGATAAACTCACCACCACCTTCTAGCTTTCCTTTCCCAACAGGATAAGACAGCGCCAATTTAGAAGCAGCCATTACATTGTCCGCCTTGTTTGTGCTGTTAACATTACTTTCACCAGAAGCACTACTCTTCTCCTTAATATTCTGCACAGCCTTGTTCTGGCTAACAACCAAGTCATTATCAAAAACGACATTCCATTTTCCGAATTCTCCCCGATAATAAGCATTCACATAATGAGCAGGAGGCGTCTTGCGATTCCATTTCATATCATAGGATATGGATTCCAACTCTGTCCCATTCTTCATTACACGTTGATATGTAGGCCATGAAGCAGTACTATTTGGTAAAAAGTTTACATTATAAGTAGCACCTATGGAATGTTTCTCATTGAAGACATAATTGAAACCTATCTTTGTGGCAATTTGGGCTTTGCTTTTGGGGAATATCCCGATGTCGCTATGCATTTGCCACATTTCTCCATCTTTAATGACAGTCTTTTTATCTATCTGATGCTGATATCTTTGCGTCAAATCATAATAAAGACTTCCGAATATATCCAGTCCTCCTCTACGCCAGTTTAAATTACCGCCCTCAGACAAAGATGTAGAATGTCCCTGCCGAGCCATAGAAGTAAACCCACCGCTCAGTCCATCACCTTGTTTCTTATTCGTTCTGATCTCAATGACAGCCTTTACCGTAGCATCATATTTTGCTCCAGGATTGTTGTTGAGAGTTACGGAGGCGATGTCTTTGGAACTTATTCTATCCAGTTCCCCCTCATCCGTCAACTTCCTTCCATTCACATATACCAATGCTTCACCCTTGCCATAAACACGATATTTTCCATCACTGCCATAAACACTCGGCACTTGCGCCATAACATCGTTGGCAGTACCAGCTTCGCTCAAAGGTGTTCCTTTCACCTGAGCAACAAGTCCTTCATTCGTCATCTCAAAGGTTTTACGATGTCCTTTTACAACCACCTTCTGCAGGTTCATTGTTGCTTCTTTCAGAGTTATTGTCCCTATCTTACCTATATTAAAGGTATTGCTTGCCGTAATATAGCCCACGCAACTTACTCTTACTATCGCCTTTCTGGCTCCGCAGGGAATCACAAACTGGCCGTTCTCATTCGTCACGCCACCATTTATCAATGAAGAATCACTAACATTCAGCAGGGCTACATTGGCAAAATCTACAGGGCGATTCTTATTATCTATGATGCGACCTATCATCTTGGTGGGAGTCTTCTGCGTACACTCCACCATGATATTATCCTCCACCTGCGTCATCTTGATGGGATAGAACCCTATCAGCTGCATGATGGCATCGGGAACACTCTGGTTTCTGATGCTCTTGGTCACCCTGAAATCCTCCAGTTCATCATACACGAAGTTGATGGTGTACTTATGCTGGCGGGCGTTCAAATCCTTCAACGCCGCAGAGAACGACACATTATTATATTGTCGGGTGATGCGTTGGGCATAAGACTGCTTAACCCCAAACAGCAGGAAGAGAAGAAGAAGCTCTCTGATAAGCTTGCCGCTAACGGGCATTGGTTTCCAAAAATCTCTCATAAACATATCCTCCTATCTTATTTCACCAACAATGTACCGTCAATATACTCTATCTGTATGCGGTCGAAAGCATTCAAAATCTCCAGGTTCTGCTCTAATGTCTTCGTCTTGTTCCAGTTGAAGAAGAGACGGATGTGCTGGGCACCAGCATCCACATACTCCACCTTGACATGATAGAATCCGGATAGTTGAGCCAGAATGGTTCCCAATTCAGCATCATCAAACACCAACGGCTTCATATCAAGAGAATCCTTGTTCTCTGCTGTTGCAGCACGAAGACTGTCATTCGGCAGCGCCTGGGTTGTTGCCAGCTGTTCTGTAGCAGCCTTGTTATCCGCTGCCTGATCAGAAGCCGGGAATCCCAACCAGCCATTGTGAATCGCAGCCAAGGCTACACCCGAAAGGAAGATGATGCCAACGATGGATGCAGCAATCTTCATCCGGTTGCGATAAGCGTCCTTGGATTTGCCGGCATCTATCGACATCTTATCCTCGTGATGAGCCTGAACAAATTCCTTCCAAGCCTCATCCACATCCACGTCCTTCGGATTGGCTTTCTTGCCAGCCATTCTCGCCATCGCCAGTTCATGGAAGAACTCCTTCACTTCCTCATCGTCAAGCAGGTGCTCCACCTGCTCGTCGGTATATTTCTCGGGATGCTCCTGCATGTCAAAGAGCATCATCCGCTTTTCTTCTTTACTCATGTTTGTCATTGTCTTGCTCATTTAAATTGTTTCTTAATCCAGTCCATCGCCTTCGAGAGATGGTTGAATACCGTCACCTTGCTCACTCCCACTTCATCAGCCACCTCCTGATAAGATTTCTCCTGAAGATAGCGCAGACGGAAAATGAGTTGCCGGATAGGCGGTTCCAGGTCTTCGATGAGAAGCATCAGCCGGTCGATCCGTTCATCGATCTCTTCTGAGAGAATCACATCGGCATCATCCAGCAGCAGCTTCGCCACCCTTTCCTTCACGCTCTTATGAGCTATCAGGTTGAGACAGCGGTTGCGTACGCTCCGCATCAAGTAACCGTCCTCACTCCCAGGCACCAGAACCACATCATCGGCAAGAATCTGGGCGAATACTTCGCTCACCACATCCTTGCTCTCGTCATCATCCGAAAGAATGCATCTGGCCAGATTGTACATCTTCGCATAATGCTGACGGAATAACTGTTCTATGTCCTTTTTTCTGTTCATATACTATCTATACAGTTGAGCCAAGCGAAAAACTAAGCAAAACATCAACTTTTTTGTTTTTTTCTTTAAATCCGAATCGAAATCACCAAGATTCTCCCCGGATTGGAATGCAAAAGTACACAATCTATCGGAGATAAAAGACAAATGGTAAGGATAAATCGATTTTCAGTTGATTTATTTGTTCATTCCAACATTTTTTAGTACTTTTGCCCACCAAATTACAAACAAGTAAATAAGATTGGTATAAATAGGTATTACCAAGATAAAATAAAGAATAGATTAGATAAAGGAGAATTAGATTATGTCAACGATTATTTATCCATCACCGATATTCGGTCCGGTAAACTCCCGTCGTCTGGGAGTTTCACTGGGCATCAACCTCATGCCATCTGATGGCAAGGTCTGTTCATTCGACTGCGTTTATTGCGAATGCGGATTCAACGCTGACTTCCGTCCTAAGAAGAAGCGCCCTACCCGCGAGGAGGTAAGAGAAGGATTGGAGAAGGTTCTGAAAGAACGCCACGACAACAACCAGCCTCTGGACGACATCACCTTCGCAGGAAACGGTGAACCTACGGGACACCCTGACTTCAAGGGAATCGTGGAAGATACGATGGAACTCTGCAAGAAATATTTCCCTGAAGCACAAGTATCCGTACTCAGCAACGCCACCTATATATATAAGGAGGAAGTGAGAGAGGCGCTGATGCTCGTGGATAACAACATCCTGAAACTGGATACTGTGGATATGGATTACATCAAGAAGCTGGACCGCCCTCAGCAGCCTAACTACGACGTGAAGGATGTAATCAAATATCTGAAGATGTTTAAGGGGCACGTCATCATCCAGACCATGTTCCTGAGAGGTGACGGTTTGGACAATACCAGCGAGCATTTCGTAGCTCCTTGGCTGGAGGCAGTGAAAGACATCCAGCCTCAGCAGGTAATGGTTTATACTATCGCCCGTGAAACACCAGACAAGTTGCTGGAAAAGGCACCAAAGGAAGTTCTCGATGCCATCAAGGAGCGTGTAGAGGCTCTGGGCATCAAGTGTACAGCCAGCTATTAAGAGATAATCAGGATAAGAAAGAAAAGCAAGTAGAAAAAAGAAAGAATGAAAGCGAAAAGTAATATCCTTATTATCAGCGATATGTGTGGCTACGGAAAGGTATCTGCCGCTGTTCAGATGCCTATCCTCTCTTATATGGGACTCGATGTGTTCAATCTGCCCACCATGCTCATCAGTAACACCTTCCCATACGGCAAATACGCCATTCTGGAATGCACTTCGTATATCGAGGAAGCCTTGCAGAAGTGGAACGAACTGGGCATTCATTTTGATGCCATCACCACGGGTTTCATGGCTTCGGAGCGTCAGGCTAAGCTGGTGGCACGTTATTGCAGAGAACAGGCAGCACTGGGCACCGACATCTATGTGGATCCCGTGATGGGCGATTACGGCAAGCTCTATGGTGGAGCCAGTGAGAGTACCGTGAGATGCATGAAGGAGATGCTGAGCGTATCGCATCTCTGTTTTCCCAACTATACCGAGGCTTGTCTGCTGACGGATTCGGAATACAAGGAAGAGGGAATCTCGGAGAAGGAAGCCTATGAACTGATAGATAAACTGAGAGCCATCGGTTCCCACTCCGTGCTCATCACCTCGTGCATCGTAGAGGGTCAGCATGCCGTGGTAGGTTTCAATCATCTTACAGAAGAGTATTTCCTCCTGCCCTACGAAGAAATCCCCGTTCAGTTCCCGGGCACCGGCGACATCTTCTCCAGCATCACCGTGGGCAGACTGAAGGATGGCGATCAGCTTCGCCATGCCACCCGCATCGCCATGGATACCCTGCGCAACTGGATAGACATCAACAAGGATGACAAGGACAAGAACCGAGGAATTCCGATAGAAAGACATCTGGGGGACTTGTAGATTGCCATTTAGCAAACACAGAAGCAAGGGAATACCAATTAAATTATAATGGAAAAGAAAGAAACAAATACACTCAGTATATTTCAGCGACCGGTATGGGTAAGCCTGTTCGCCCTTACGGCTGCTATCTCGTGGGGATGGGCTTACCCATTGATAAAAATGGGAATGGAGGAATATCAGATTACAGCAGACATGACCGGAAGCAAGATGCTTTTTGCAGGCATCCGCTTCTTCATCTCCGGCATCATCATCCTTGCCATCGCCAGAAGCTCGCATCGTAAATTCGGATTCAAGAAGAAAGCTGTTCAAGAGAATGTCTGGTTCCTTCTCCTCTATGCACTCCTCAACACCACCCTTCATTATGCCTTCTTCTATTTCGGACTCTCGCATAATGCAGGAGCACGTTCGGCGATACTCAATTCGATGAGCGTCTTCACGGTGGTTATCTTTGCCTGCATCTTCTTCAAGAGCGACAGGATGACGTGGCAAAAGGCATTGGGCTGCATCATCGGATTCCTAGGCATCCTAGCCTTGAACCTTGGCGGAAAGGAAAGCGGTAGTTTCACTTTCCTGGGCGATGGTATGATTATCCTCAACGCCCTGTGTGGAGCCAGTGCTTCCCTGCTGACCCGAGGATTGAGCAAGAGAGTGGATGTTTTCGTAGGAACCGGTTATTCGCTGAGTATCGGTGGAGCCTTGCTGGTGATTCCTGCATTGTTAATGGGTGGCTATCTGCCAGTCATCAGCCTCTGGGGCATCACCATCCTTCTGCTGCTCATTGCCATCTCAACCATCAGTTTCGCTCTCTACAATAAACTATTGAGCTGCAATCCCGTAGGAAAGGTAGCAATATACAATTCGCTCATCCCCGTAGTAGGAGCCATCACCTCCTGCCTCTGTCTGGGCGAAACCTTCTACTGGAAGTATCTGCTAGCAGGCGCATTGGCTACTGCCGGAATTTATATCATCAATAAAGGGAAGAAATAAATCCGGCTGTTGCCAATGCAACCCATATAGAAAGCAAAGCCAACTATTTCAAGATACCCGTTTCGCGCTCCTCATTGTTGATATTCCGCTGTATCTTACGGTATTCCTTTCCCCGATTGATATTCCAGGCAACACCGATACGGAGCAAATTACCTCCCGAATTGTCATGACCACGAACCTGCTTACGGAGCAAGGCGTTGACGATTTCTGCAGAATAGGATTTCGGATGAGCCATAAACGGATTATGCATATAGAGCGTAAAATCGAAATCACCTATATGATAACTGGCTGAGACTGCCAATGAAGGAGGATTATGCCCGATGTTCTCTCCCTCCATAAAGTTCCAACCGTTATCAGCATACAGCATCACTGTCCATTTTCCCCAATACCCCTGTAATGTTCCACCATAATTATAAGCGGTATAACAATGACTGTACTCATCGCCCTTATTGAAAAAACGGTAAATACCTGCGTTCACAGATAATATAAGGTGGTCGGGGATAATGTCAAACTGGGTATCATTCGTAAGATACAACATATTACAATGGGGCTGATTCGTCTGGGAATAAAGAAACTGATCATTTTCCGTGCGGGTGTATTTCGCCAAATTACAATGACGATTGATGCGATAATTCAAGGTAAAATCAGTATTTATCCTTGGTTTACTGAAAGAGAATACCACCCAGTTCTCATATCTACTGTTAGGCTTAAGCGAAGGATTACCCACAGTCCATTCCATACTGTTCTTTCGAATACGGGTATCCGAAATCATTGCTATCTGCGAAATATGCTGTGATAATTCACTTCCCAAGCGGATCTGAAACGAAGATGTCAAGGAATAAGCCAATGTGAGTTTCGGACGACAAAGCCAAAAACTAAATTCCTCATCTCCCTGTCGATAAGACTGATTACTCAACCCGAAGCCAGCCACATAAGTTAAACGGGATGTTCCTTCCTTGAATTGTCCCAAACTTCCCTTGATTTGTGCAAAACCATAAATACCCAATGAACGGATACCATTCTCGCTAACCACATCACCCAAATACTGATTATCCATATATTTCCAGTTCAAGTTGGTTCCTGCAGAAAAAGTAAAGGGTTTCAACCGGTTTTCATAGATAGCCTCGGCTATGAGCGAATAGGTCTTTCCATCTACCTGATATTGATAGGGGTCGCCCTCACCTTCATAATAGGCTCCTTTGGTGTGGATATAAGTGCCCAAAACATCTGCCGACAAAGACTGATGCTTGCCCAACTGATGATAGAAATACAAATCGAGAGCAGGAGTAAAATTCCTACCCTTGCTGGTTCTGTAAACAGGATATGCAGGCTTTCCTGATTCAGAAAACCACATCTCATTCGATGTATAAGGCTGATTGCTGAAATCCGTGGTAAGCGTTGTCTGGAATACATATAATGCAGAATCAGCCAGATTATACTTCAACTGCAATGTATTATCATAATTTCGAGTTGCCACATTCATGATTTTTCGAGATATCTGATACTCAGAACCATCATGTAGAAGATACTGAGCATCCTCATTATATTCGGATGCCTTATTATCCACATAAGTCTGCTCATATAAAATATTCAATTGGCTCTTGCCCCTATTGACAGATGCATAGACATCGTTCGAACCGAGCTTGGTAGTTAGCGCATTGGTCAAGTTGAAGCCCAAACTACCACCCGATGAAGCCCTGCGGGTATGAATATCTATTACATATGCAATATTCTTTCCATATCTTACGCCAGGACTGTCGATATAATCTACACTCATAATAGAAGCTACATCCAGCATCTGTACATCATGCATATTGGCGAGAATGCCATTGATACGAATCTGCACTTCTCCTTTATTATCGGTAGCAGAAATGGAACGGCCAGCCTCATCAACCCTGATATGAGGCAAAGCTAACTTTCCCAAAAGCGAAAAACCAGAAAAAGAACGCTGCTTCTGAATATCGCTTGGGAATATCAACTTGCCATCTTCCTTGTTGACTACTCGTGCCGCCTTCACAACAACCTCTTGCAAGGCTATAGAATCTTTCGATACCTTCTGGATCTCCTGGGCACTTATTTCTGCACAAGAGATCAATGCCCACAGCATCAGCATAGCTGTTAACAATTTACTTTTCTTCATTGTCATCATATACTTTTTCTAAAACTTGTTTTCTGCTGCAAAGGTATCAAAAAGAGAAGACCGAAGCGAAAAATATGGCTGACATGAGTCTGACATTTATCAATTAACGAATATTATATCTAGTTTTATACCATCTTTCATAGAATTTCTGTACTTTTGCATTTGAATCTTTAAACAGTATATCATTTAAACAGAATAGATAATATGAAACTGAAAGCATATCATTCCATCCTCATCTTCGCCATCCTTGTGATGTCTGCGGCATTCTCCAGCGTAAGCAACTACCGCAAGGCACAGTATGCCATTGTACAAGATATGAACAAAGCTTTGGCTCTGACTCTTCAGGAAAATAAATATCAATGGATTACGCCTGATACCATCCAGAGCTACCGCTCACATCTCAGCATCGACCTGCTGAAGTCGACCAGTAATCTCTGCTATGTGATGGAAGACAGAAGAAGAGGCAAGAACAATTCCCAGCTGGTAAATAGCGCCAACCTGCTCAGCAGCAAAGAGATGCTCCTCAACGAGCATTCTATCCAAAGTTATGCCAACTGTTCGATGGCAGATGTTTTGAGTATGAGCAACCAGCGGACATCTTTGACGCTTACCCTCATGGCTATGATTTGGGCAATTGCATCGCTATACTATCATCGCAGAAAACAACCCTGGAATCATGAGACCGATATGTTCGGCACCATGTGCTATTCTCAAGACGAGGATTCCTTCTACAATCAGGAAAGCGGACAAGCCATCAAGTTTACTCCGATGCAGCACCAACTGATGCAACTCTTCTTCAACAATACGCATCATCAACTCTCCAAACAGGAGATTTGTGATGCTCTTTGGCCCAAGAAACCGGATGCCAGCGAAACGCTCTATACCTTGATTCGCCGTATCAAACCGGTGATTGAGCAGAATAGCAACCTCATGATTGAGTCGGAAAGAGGCAAGTCTTATCGACTGATTATCAGATAAGTTCAGAAATGTCAGTCAAATGTCATACTTATTATTTGGCAGTTTCCCATCTTCTTCATACCTTTGCAGCTAAAATATAAAAGTGGCAAAGATATGAAGAAGATTTTTTTGATAGCAGTTGTCTTGCTGATGATGATAAACTTCATCATCAACTATCAACATGAGGTTACAAAAGAGAAGCATACACCGATGGCGGATTTCAAGACCAAAGTAGAGATGGCACCCATGAAGGAATACAATGATCCGGACTTCGGCTACGTTGTCAAGTATCCTTGCTTCTTCCAGCAAGAGGATACTTCGGTATCGGGATATCAGGGCTATGCCCGCTTCTCATTCACCAATCATGCCAACATCATCCTGGAGAGTTACGTTACCCCCAACTATAGCAACACCCTTCAGGCTTGTGCCGATTCTCTAGCCCAGAAGCTTCATTCGGAAAGGACGATGCAGGCATCGAATAAGGCATTCATCCTCTCCGGTCCTGTTTATGAAAACGGAGTAAGAGTAGATGGCTACAGTCATTACGATAAATTCATCAAAAGTGGTAGAATACTCTTCGTTTATTCCCTCACCTATCCCGACAGTTACAAGCCAGCCATGCCCCGACTGTTCAAACTCATAGACGACTGGAAGGTTTTAGGTGCATATTAATCTGCCTTGAAGATATCCTCGTAAGCCTCTTGGAATTGTATAAAAACAGCTTTCAAAGAAGATAAAAGCACTTGATTATTTGCATATATCAAATAATAATTGTACATTTGCGGTGTAAATATAAACATCGAAGATTATGTCAATATTCAGTCGCCTCTTTGGAAGGAAAAACAATCTCACCGTAAGCTCTGACATCAAGAAGGAAGATGCCAGAAGCAGGAACATTGCCTTCGTGGATACCGAAGTGGGACTGAAAGACCATAAAATACATGACATCGGAGCATTGCGTTATGACGGAGCCAACTTTCACCAAGCATCACAGACGGCACTGAACAAGTTCCTGCAAGAAGGAAAGGTTGACTATATCTGCGGTCATAACCTCATTCATCACGATGCCCGCTATCTCCAACTCAACGGCATACTGATAGATACCCTCTATCTCTCCCCACTCCTCTTCCCCAAGCGCCCTTACCATCATCTGGTAAAGGACGACAAACTTATGAGCGAGCAGATGAATAATCCTGTCAATGACTGCGAGAAAGCCAAAGAGCTTTTGATGGATGAAATCGCTGCATGGAATCAGTTATCAGAAAGGAAGAGGAAAATCTTCACCTTGCTGCTCCAGAATGAAGAGGAATTCAGAGGATTTCTGATGTATGTGGGAGCCATCGAAAAGGATGATGCAATGATAGGCGTTTCAGAATTCATTCTTACTGAATACAAGAATCATATTTGCGCCCATGCCGACATTCCGGCTCTTGCAGCCCAGTCGCCTTGCGGCTTGGCATACGCCTTGGCCCTCATAGGCACAGACGATTACCAATCTGTAACCCCAGGTTGGGTACTCTTCCATTATCCCGAAGTAGAACATATCATCTATATGCTCTGCCATACTCAATGCACTGATGGCTGCGAGTATTGCAACCGCATGCTCGACATTCATCACAACCTGAAACTACTCTTCGGCTATGATGCCTTCCGTACCTATGACGGCGAACCGCTGCAGGAACAGGCATCGCAGGCAGCAGTGGATGGTAAGTCATTATTGGCGATATTTCCTACGGGTGGCGGCAAATCGCTCACCTTCCAGTTGCCAGCCCTGATGGATGGCAGAACCGTGCATGGACTCACTGTGGTTATCTCGCCTCTGCAATCATTGATGAAAGACCAGGTAGATAACCTCGCAGACCGCGGTTTCACCGATGCCGTAACCATCAACGGTCTCCTCGACCCTATCTCCCGCTCCCTAGCCATCGAACGAGTACAGAGCGGAGATGCCACCTTATTATATATTGCACCAGAGATGTTGCGCTCCAAAACCATCGAGCGCATTCTGATGGCACGGCATGTGGTGAGATTCGTCATTGATGAAGCTCACTGCTTCTCTGCATGGGGACAAGACTTCCGGGTGGATTACCTATACATCGGCAAGTTTATCAAGGAATACCAGGAACGTAAGTTTGGCAAGGATGCAATGGCCCGCAACCATGGTCAAACCCTGATACCCGTATCTTGCTTCACCGCCACTGCAAAACAGAAGGTGGTGCAGGACATCTGCGACTATTTCAAGCATTGGCTGGGCACCGACCTCCAGCTCTTCGCCTCATCAGCCTCACGTACCAACCTGCACTATTCCGTTATCCACGTAGATAGTGACGGCAACAAATACAATCTACTGCGCTCGCTGGTGGAACAGGCTGATTGCCCTACCATCATCTACGTATCCCGCACCAAGCGAACCCGTGAACTCGCCCAAAAACTGACACGTGACGGCATATCCGCCCTGCCCTATAATGGCAAGATGGATGCCGATGAGAAGATACACAATCAGGATGCCTTCATGAGCGATAAGGTTAGAATCATCGTTGCCACCTCCGCCTTCGGCATGGGAGTAGATAAGAGCGATGTGGGGCTGGTTATCCACTACGACATCTCCGACTCTCTGGAGAACTATGTGCAGGAGGCAGGACGTGCAGGAAGAGACCCACACCTCAATGCCAAATGCTATGTACTCTATAGCGACGAGGACTTGGACAAGCACTTCATTCTGCTCAACCAAACCAAACTGAGCATCAGCGAGATACAACAGGTATGGAAAGCCATTAAGGATTTTACCAAGCAGCGTCCACATGTAAGTTGTTCAGCGCTGGAGATAGCCCGTCAAGCCGGTTGGGATGACTCGGTATCCGACATAGAAACCCGTGTCCGCACCGCCCTTTCTGCTCTAGAACAGAGCGGATACATAGAGCGTGGCAACAACATTCCGCACGTCTATGCCACAGGTATCACCGTCAAGAACATGGACGAGGCAAGACTGCGCCTCACCGAATCACCCCTGTTCTCGGAAGATGAGATGCAGAATGCCATCCGCATCATCAAGTCGCTCATCACCCAGAAGCATATAGCCAAGGCACAGGATAGCGAGGCAGAATCCCGCATCGATTACCTCGCCGACATCCTAGGACTCAGCAAGCGAGACGTCATCTCCTCCATTGACCGAATGCGACAGGAAGGCATACTTGCCGATACCCGTGACATATCAGCCTATCTGCAAGACATCAGCGACAAGCAACGCAAGCCTCAGCAGATGCTGGAGAACTTCGCCAAACAGGAAAGATACATTCTGGAACATATCCCAGATGAATCGCTGCATATCACATACAAACAACTCAATGACAATGCCGTACACGACGGCATCAACACTTCAACCGAAAAGAAAATCCGCACACTGCTATACTTCCTGGCAGTGAAGGGATATGCGCACAAGAAGGAAGATGGCGTCCGCAATCTCATCGTGACAAGAGACAAGGATATAGAGACCATCATCAAGCGATTCGAAAGACGAATTGAAGTTTGCCGATTCATCATCGAAAGACTATACAGCCTGGCTGAGGAAAACAGTAAAACTATAACAGAAGAGAGCAACAATAGCTCTTCTGAAGAAAAGAATCCTTCTGAAGAAAAAGGTTTAGGAAAAGCCTCTGGCGCAACAGACAATAGAAAAGAGAAGCCTCTTCAATTCTCGGTAGTCGAACTTCTGAACGATCTGAAATCCAGCAACCAGTCACTCTTCTCCGACTTCTCTTCCCTGCAGTTGGAAGACGTGGAGGAAGCCTTGCTCTATCTCTCCAAGATAGGAGCCATGAAGCTGGAAGGAGGATTCCTGGTACTCTACAATGCAATGGCAATTAAACGCATCAAGGAACCTCGCCTCCACTATAAGCAGGAGGATTACCGCATGCTCAATGTATTCTACAAGCAGAAGATTCAACAGATTCACATCGTGGGCGAATATGCCAACCTGATGGTAAGGGATTACGATGCCGCCCTGCAATATGTGCAGGATTACTTCCAGATGGACTACCATTGCTTCATCTCAAAATACTTCAAGGGCAACCGGGAGACTGAGATAGAGCGCAACGTAACACCTTCGAAGTATAAGAAACTCTTCGGAATACTCTCCAAGCGACAGAAGGAAATCATCGACGACCATGAGTCTCGCTGCATCGTAGTCGCTGCCGGTCCTGGCAGCGGCAAGACACGTGTGCTCGTACATAAACTTGCCTCTCTCCTGCTGCTGGAAGATGTAAAGCACGAACAACTCCTGATGCTCACTTTCTCGCGTGCAGCCGCTACCGAGTTCAAGCAGCGACTGATGCAACTCATTGGCAATGCTGCCCATTTCGTAGAAATCAAGACCTTCCATTCTTACTGCTTCGACCTGCTGGGCAGGGTTGGCAATCTGGATGAGGCTGGAGATGTGGTTAAGCAAGCCGCAGAAATGATCAACAATGGAGAAGTGGAGCCCAATCGCATCAGCAAGACCGTGCTCGTTATTGACGAGGCACAAGACATGAGCAAGGATGACTATGCCCTTGTCTCTGCTCTGATGAAAGCCAACGAAGAGATGAGGGTGATAGCCGTAGGCGATGATGACCAGAATATCTATGAGTTTAGGGGCTCCAACTCGCAGTATCTCTATGAATTGACACAGACAGAACACAGCCGTTTCATCGAGATGACCGAGAATTACCGCAGCCTTCGCCACATCGTGGATACAGCCAACGACTTCGCCCGCAACATCCGCCAACGAATCAAATCTACCCCTATCATCTCCATGAGTCAAGAAGATGGAGAGGTAAGAATCGTGAAGCATCCATACGAGATTCAGGAGAAAAAGGTTTATATGTATCAGCCTATCCTAGAAGATGTTACGCGATTACTGGAAAGTAACGATTCAAAAGAAGCCGATGCTTCTTCCCGAAAGAAGAACGAAACCATCAGCATCCTCACGCAGACCAATGAGGAGGCTGTCATCATGCTGGCTCTTCTTCACAGCCATGACATCAAGGCAAAGTTGGTGCAATCAATGGACGGCTTGCGCTTCTGGAATCTGGCAGAGGTAAGATACTTTTTGAAGAAGATAGACCAAGGCATCAAGGAGACGAAATCCCCTATCATCCCTGATGATATTTGGGAAGCAGCCAAGCAGCAGACATTCCAAAAGTATGCTACCAGCCAGGCATTGCCATACCTGCGCCGCAGCCTTCAGATATTTGAGCAGACCAATCGTGCCAAATACTACAGCGATCTGAGAGAGTTCGTGTTCGAATCATCTGTAGAAGACTTCTGTGATATCTCGAAATCAGACATCGTGGTCAGCACCATCCACAAGGCAAAAGGTCATGAGTTCGACCATGTACTGATGCTCATTACCCATCCCGAACATCCTACCGATGACATACTGCGCCGATACTATGTGGGTATGACCCGTGCCAAGCGTACACTAACCATCCACACCAACGGCAATCTCTTCGACAGTCTGAAAAGTGCCCAGCATCTCTATGATGCCCAAGCCTACGATGAGCCCAACGAAATAGTGTTTCAGCTCTCACACAAGGATGTAAACCTGGGCTTCTCCAAGCCTCACAAGGATGCTATCCTTTCCTTGAGAAGTGGTATGCCGCTAACCTACCACGACCATTGCCTCTGTCTCCCATCAACAGGCAGAGACATAGCCCAGCTCTCCATCAAGATGAAAGAGAAACTAGGCAAATGGGAGTTGAAAGGCTACAAGGTAACCGCTGCCCGAATCCGCTTCATCGTGGCATGGAAGTCAAAGGATGCACCGAGGGATGAGAAGGAATCCGCCATCATGCTCGCAGATTTGGTGATGAAAAAATAAGGTAAATTCATTAAAAATCTATCACCAAACGCTATTTATCCTTTCTTTTTATACACAAAAGTGTAATTCTTAAGCCGCACTCTTGAGAAATACACTTTTGTGTCAAAGGCTTTTTCCTATAAAGCTATACTTTTGCAGCAGAAAAATAAAAGAATCAAGCAAAACTGTAGCAATATGAAGGAAAAAGTAATTTTTACCACAGCGTTGTGCCTCTCGGCTATGACTCCGATGATGGCGCAGAATATCACCGGCAAGGTGATGAATACCAAGGGAGAACCTTTGGCGTTTGCCAATGTAGTATTATTGAATAGAACAGACTCGGCTTTCATCAAGGGCGCAGTGAGTGGAGAGGATGGCAGCTTTGCCATCGACTCTTCCTGCAACGGCGGAATCATCAAGGTGACATCCGTAGGTTATAAGACAATCTGCAAGGATTGCGAGGGCGAGAACATAGGCATTATCAAGATGGAAGAAGACAGCAAGATGCTCGGCGAAGTTGTCGTGAAGTCATCCCTGCCTAAGACTATCCTGAAGAATGGCGGAATGACGACAACCATTGTCGGATCCGTACTTGAGAAGGCAGGAACCATGGAGAACCTGCTCGACCGCATCCCTAACGTGTCTGCCCAGAATGGCAGCATCAAGGTATTCGGTCGCGGTGAGCCTGTTATCTATATCAATGGACGACAGATGAGAGACAAGAGTGAGCTGGACCATTTGCATTCTGATAACATTAAGTCGGTGGAAGTCATCACTAACCCTGGTGCTCGTTATGCAGCCAGCACCAAGGCGGTCATCCGTATCACAACGAAGAAGATACAGGGCGAAGGATTCGGATTCGATGCGAAGACTACTGGTGACTATGATGAGAAGAAAAACTTCGGTGGATTTGGCCAATTGAATATGAACTATCGCAAGAATGGATTAGAACTGGGCGCATACGCTTTTGGAGCAAGACAATACCAGCCAGACAATAAAGACTTTCAGCAGAAGACTTATCTTGACAAGACTTGGAACCAGAAAAGTGAGATAAGACAAGTAGGTATTATCGAAGCCATGAACTTTCGCCTGGATGCCAGCTACCAGTTGGATGCCAACAACTCTATAGGTGCCAACTTTGGTTTTCTTAGAAATCCTAAGCAAACATGGAACGGCGATATGAGTTCTTCTATATTGCAAGACGAAGAATTGTCTGAAAATTCTGATAGTCATGCTGATTTCTTTTGGCAGAAGAATAATCTTTCAAGCAATATTTATTATGTAGGAAAGATTGGCAAACTCGGCATCGACTTCAATACCGACTGGCTATGGTCGAAGGAAAACCAGAACGATGTTACCAAAGAGCAATACCAGGAAGTGGGGATGAATGCACAAAGCCAAACGGCTCATAGCTTGACTAACAAGGACTATCATCTGCTCGCTTCCAAACTGGTGCTTTCTTACCCATTATTAGGAGGTAATTTGTCTTTGGGTGGTGAATATTCCAATACCCATCGTACCTCAAAGTATCAAGTGGTGCCAACTAACTTGGTAGCGGATGACGACAGCCGTATTACAGAAAGTATGACATCTTCATTCTTGACCTATTCAAAAGATTTCGGTAATCTGAGTTTGGAGGCAGGTATGAGATACGAGTACATCGACTTCAATTACTATGAATATGGCAAGTATGTGCCTGGGCAAAGCAAGTCGTATGGCAATTGGTTCCCATCGCTCAGCTTATCGATGCCTGTGGGCAAGGTACAGATGCAGCTGAGCTATGCAGCCGACATTAATCGTCCTTCCTATCATAATTTGCGCAGCGGCATTCAGTATGATAACCGATACACGTATGAAACGGGAAATCCATTTCTGGTATCTCAGATAAGCAGAAATCTCAACTACGAGTTGGCTTACAAATGGTTGACATTCGACATGACCTACAGTCATACTTCACATCCAATTATGCCAACAGTGGAGACTTATAAGGATAATCCTGCAATAGGCTTGATGAAGCCAGTAAATGGGAATTCGTATAATGACGTAGCTGCATCCATCAACTTGCGCCCTTCGTTTGGCATCTGGTATCCTTCGTTTACCGCATCCGTTGACAAGCAATGGTTTGATATGGAGACGCACGATGGGAAATCGCTCAATAAGCCAATGGCTTCATTCCGTTTAGACAACACCCTCAACACCAAATTAGGAATGTTTACGTTGATGATGTCGTATATCACGAAAGGTCATGAAGAAAATCTGTATCTGTACAAGCCAATGTTTTGCACGAATGTTTCCGCATATAAGGCTTTCTTGAAAGACCATTTGTCGTTTCAGTTCTTCATCTATGATTTGTTCGGGACAAACGATAGCCACATGATTGCTCATTTTGGCAAAATGAAGGAAATGGTGTATGATGGACTGTCAACAAGCAAAGTTTCGCTTACTGTACGATATAAGTTCAACACTGCAAGAAGCAAGTATAAGGGTACAGGTGCAGGAGAAAGCCAGAAGAACAGAATGTAATCTGTCTGCAGCATCCGGTAATGGTGTAATGACAATAAATCTCTCTATAAATGAACAATCCAATAAAATTGTTGATTAGTGGCGCAGACATGGGAGGCTTGATAGCCTCCTGTGCCTTGCGCCATGACTTCCATGAAAACCCTCTGCAGGAAGATAGATTTCAAATCTATCGCATAGAAAAGGATACGCTGACGATGGAAGATGTGGATGCATGCGACTTGTCGGGCATCCGGTATGCGGTGAATGCAAGCTTGCATGACAACGAAGCCTCTTTCGCTTTCGATGAGAAATGTAAGGAGCAGGGCATCACCGTTATCCATGCCGTCAATCTTGGCAAGGCTGCCTTTCTCGCTGTAGAGAAACCGAAAGGCTATCCATTCAGCGAAGTAGTGAAAAAAGGAACGGATGATTTCCGTTGCTCACTGGGCAAGTATATCTCGCAGTACGGTATGTTCTGGCAGATGCCCGTGCCTTGGATAGATGAAGCCATCAGGCATTATTCCAATGAGTCTTTCCCGCAACTGGCCATCGGGACATACATTGCCGCCGGCTATTGTGCCAACATCCTCGTAAACCTTGCGGAAGGCAAGGAGGTGAAATACTTCCCCAAGTTCTATCTCTCGCCATTGTTGGAAGAGATATGATTGCGATTATATCATCTGATAGTTTGTGGCATGAAACAGTGCCTCGGCAATGTTCTTCACGCCTATCTTGGCGAAAAGGTTGCGCTTGCAAGCCTTTATCGTATCCACCGACTTGCATAGTCGGTCGGCAATATCATTCATCGTGTAACCTTGGGCAGACAATCTCAAAACATCTCTCTCTGTCTCGCTCAAGGTTATGCCTTCTTTCTTTTCCCACTTGTGGCGCAACGTGGAATATTCAAAATAGCTACGCTCACCATTCTTCTGCATGATGATATGTCCCGGTTCATCGGTTGCTGCCAATGATACGGTGCAGAGGGCAAGCCAGATTCTTCCATCATCAGAAAGAAGTATTGGAGTGAGGTGATGATGAATCAATCGGCTATGTCTGCCATTGGTAAGATGAAAGTCGTACGAGATGGTATAGTCCAGGCGGTCGCCCACAGGCAATTCGTTGAAAAGATCAAACCCTTTCTTGTTCACTTCGAGCAGCATCTGCAGGTCGGCATCCGGAACATGGTCCATATACATCTGATAGCCAGCCTCCATCAATTGCTCGGGTTCCAATCCGCAGAGATAAGCGAGGTTATCTGATGCATAGATGAAGTCCTGATGAAAATAGTCGATGATATAGACACACTGGTAGGTGCTGCGGGCAAAGGCTTTTGCCGCATTCACCAATAATTCAATCTCATCGTAATCTTCTCTGTTGATATGATTCACCTCATTGGAATGGAGGAAGAAATCGTCTTTTTCTTTATTCATAAGCTATTCTGAATATTACTCTTTCTATCTGTTCTCCGATTCATTAAGCCATCGGATCTCTTTTTAAATACGCTATTCGGCTACAAAAGTACATATTTTTATTTGATAACAACTCTATTGGATTGTTTATTTACAGATAATTAACCGTAAAAGCAGAAGACTTACACAAAGACGCTGATGATTCTCGTTAACCACTGGATATGAGTAGTACAACCCATACGCATTCTGCATTTCCTTGTTCTTGAAATCTTACTAATTGCTTGTAATATACTGATAATCAATACTAATTGGAATGGTAAAATGACGAAAGAAACAAAATAGGAACAACAAAATCAAGAAACCCCAAAATGAAAGCATGAGAAAATATAAATTAACACTGAAAACAATGATAAATTTCCGATTTTGACATTTTAAGAACATGGCAAATAGAACCTCAAATCCGCAACCTATAGGGTTTCGTGGGAATTTACTTGTAAAACGACAAAAATTCTTTTATTGTACATATTCCTTGGGCATAACAGAAACGTCGTAAACACAAAATTCCCTTACCCCATAAAGCGACTTGAGGTAATACGCCGGTTTAACCAGAAAAGCATGGCCTTTAACCAAAGTCTGTCTTGAACAGGTTGGCATAAGCATTGTTGTCTGAGTAAA
>DAWDQD010000019.1:0-49772 GCA_052349145.1 Segatella copri
TTATATATATATAAATATTTATATATATATAATATAAAATAATTACTTACAATTTGTAACCACAAAAATGGTAACTATCGCGAAAAAAACTGAATACTGAGTACTGAGTACACTTTTGGGTACCATACGCCCGGGTATAATGGTAGCATCTGGGGAAGGTAGTACTAGTTTCTCCACTCCGTATAGGTTGTCCTACATGGAGTGGAGAATTTCGTATCGTGTGGAGTATCTTCTATGTCATGACCAGATCCAGGTCCTTTGTGAGTTTTTTCATCGCAGGGTTCTTCTCCATAAGAAGTTCCAGAACTTCATTCTTGGTCAGAACCTTGCCTACCTCTTCCTGGTCGGCAAGGCGGTAGCTGATGCTCAGTTCGCTGTTGTGAAGACCTAAGACGAAAGTCTTGAGAATGCGGTTCTTGATGTTCAAAACGTCGTCTAGTAAGAGCTGGTTGTTGATGATAACCTCTATCTGCGGATAGTTGGTTATCTTCGGTACAATACTCTTCATGCGGTTGGCTAAGCCTATGAAATCCAGCTTGTTCTGCATTCTCATGCACATACTGAACCATGTTGCTTCCACCTGCTCCTGGGTGAACTCGTTCTGGTCGCCCGTGATGGTCGCTTTTTCCTCATTGGTATCATCATACGGACTGTGCAGGCGGCGCTGGTTCTCCTCCCTCTTCTTCAGGTTAGAGAAAGTCATGCCTATGCCGCCCAGCTTGATATTCTTGAGTCGTGGCTTGTGAGGCGATGCAGCATCAATAGCAGCTCCGACAGCGGCTGAGCCTTCTGGAGAGGCAGATGCGGCTGCGGTGGCAGATGCAGAATAAGATGCAGAATAAGGCGCAGCATTGGAGGCTGCAGAAGCGGCTGCCGGTGCCCCTGACGAAGGCACAGCAGTAGCTGTAGCAGCAGACGCTCCCGGCTGTGATGACCGGTTTTCGCTGCTGCCAGAAGGCTCAGAACCTGCACCCTGAGAGGCAAGCTTAGACTGAGCCAGGAGTTTCTGAAACAGGGATTTTAATCTATTGGGCGTACGCCCCGCACTAGGCACATCCTGATCCTCGGGCTGCGTAATTTGGCCTATCTGTATCAGGGTGAGCTCTACCAGTAATCGCTTGTTGCTGCTGGCGCGGTAATGGATATCGCACTGGTTCATCAGTTCCAGCGCCTTATATAAGAAAGGTGTAGGTGCCTTCTGGGCCTGAGCCTGGAACTTGGCTTTCTGGTCATCGCTGGTTTCGAGCAGAGGCAGGGTCTGAGGATCCTTCGCCATCATCACATTGCGCACATGCTGGGCAAGCCCCTGTATCATGTTGCCGCCATCGAAACCGCGGCTCAGAATGCCGTCGAGTGTTACCATCATCTCGGCTACCTTATTCTCCAAAGCCAGGTCTACCAGACGGAAATAGTTGTCGCTGTCGAGCACGTTCAGGTCCTCGATCACCTTCTGGTAAGTGATGTTGCCCATGCAGAAGCTGGCAGCCTGGTCGAAGATAGAGAGGGCATCGCGCATACCTCCGTCAGCCTTTTCGGCTATCACGGCGAGCGCCTGCTCTTCATATTGTATGCCTTCCTTCTCAGCCACCATCTTCAGGTGGTTGATGGTGTTGGCTACCGTCATTCGCTCGAAGTCGTAAATCTGGCATCGGCTCAGGATGGTAGGCAGAATCTTATGCTTCTCGGTAGTGGCGAGGATGAAGATGACATGCTGAGGTGGCTCTTCCAGCGTCTTGAGAAAGGCGTTGAAGGCGGCTGTAGAGAGCATGTGGACCTCATCGATGATAAACACCTTATACTTGCCCACCTGAGGCGGAATGCGGGTCTGCTCCATCAGAACCTTAATCTGGTCAACACCGTTGTTGCTGGCGGCATCCAGCTCGAAGATGTTGTAGGAACGCTGCTCATTGAAGGCACGGCAGCTCTCACATTCGTTGCACGCCTCGCCGTCTTCACGAGGATGCTCGCAGTTGATTGCCTTCGCAAAAATGCGGGCACAAGTGGTTTTTCCCACCCCTCTCGGACCGCAGAAAAGATAGGCGTGCGCCAGCTTGCCGCTCTTCACTGCATTCTTCAAAGTGGTGGTCAATGCACTCTGGCCGACAACCGAATCGAAGGTCATCGGACGGTACTTTCTTGCAGAAACTATATACTCTTCCATTATTTTTTCTTAATTGATGATGCAAAGATAACAAAAAAATATTATCTTTGCAAACAAATTCGGAAGAAATGAGTAAAAAACTTGGTATTATATGGAATTATCTCGCTCATTATAAGTATCTTATAGTGATTGTAGCGGGTGTTCTGGTAGTTGGTGTAGTTGACGACAACAGTGTAAGGCAGCACATTAAGTACCAGATAGAGATAGCTACGCTCCGTTCGGAGATAGAAAAGTATCGTGAGCAGTATGAAAACGACAAGCATACCTTGCGCGATATGCAGCATGGTGCGCGGGCATTTGAGAAGATAGCCCGCCAGCGTTATTTCATGAAGGCTGATGATGAAGACATCTTTGTATTGAGTTCGGATATTCCGGAAAAAACTAACGAACAAGACGAAAATGAAACAATTGAGTAAACTGGAAAGTGCTATTTTCTTGCTGGGCGGCGTGCTGATGGTTGTCGGTGCGGCTTGCTTCGCATTTGGTTTTTCACATCCGCAGCTGGTGCAGGTAACGAGCTGGGGGTTCCTGCTGGGCACCATACTGTTCAGTGTAATGCAGGCGATGCAGTTCTATGAGGGACCTTCGCTGGTTATCCACCGCCTGAAGCGCATGCAGTATGTAGCAGACATCTTCTTCGTGCTCTCAGGCATCTCGATGGTAGATACGGTGTATGCTTTCCTGCGCCGCTGGTTTGAGAATTATGAGACCTATATCACCTATTTCTATAATAAGTGGGTAGTCTTCCTCCTCATCGCAGCCCTGCTGGAACTGTATACCACGCATCGCATCTCTCATGAACTGAAGAAGGAAAACAATCAGTAATATAGAAGGACGAGAAAAAAGCTTTCGGTGGTCAATAGGAGTGCAAACAAAACATAAATCTTGTAAGAATGAATTAAATTGCAGCAATTTATTTCGTCAGTTCAAATTAAGATTGTATTTTTGTTCACCGAAAGTGATATAGATAGCTTATGAATAGAATATTTTACGCATTCATTGCCTTGATGGCACTTGCATCTTGTGCCAACAGTTACGATATCTCGGGTACTTCTAACGTAAGTACTCTGGACGGACGCATGCTGTACCTTAAGATACTGGAAAACAACGATTTCAAGAACGTGGATTCTTGCGATGTAGTGCATGGACAGTTCCATTTTCAGGGTTCTATCGACTCTATGAAGATGGCGAATATCTTCATGGATGATGACCCTGTGCTGCCGCTGGTGCTGGAGAGTGGAAGCATTACGGTGAAGCTCGATGATACACAGCAGGTGGTAAGCGGTACTCCTATGAACGATAAACTCTTCGGATTCTTCAAGAAATACCAGCAGATTCAGAATCAGTTGCGCGAACTGGTACACAAGCACGACCAGGCTATCATGAACGGTAGCGATATGGTGGCTGTCAACAAGCAGCTGAACGAGGAATCCATCCGCCTTTCTGAGCAGGAAGACAAGCTCATCACTTCGTTTGTTACCGACAACTTCAACAATGTGCTGGGACCGGGCGTCTTCTTCCTCGTTACAATGGGCAACCAGTATCCGATGCTCTCTCCTTGGATTGAGGATATCATGAGCAAGGCTACCGACTATTTCAAGAATGATCCTTATGTAAAGGACTATTATAAGAAAGCTCAAGAGAATCAGGAGATTATGAACGGTACACGAGATGCGCAGAGCGGCATGCAGCCAGAGATGGAAGCGGCTCCACAGGTAAATCCTGATGCGGCTCCGGCACCTACCGCCAACGAACTGGCTGCGCCTACGATTCCTGAAAAACAGGAAGGTAAGGAGTAGAAACAGGGCTCTTTCAAGGTCTTGGGCATTAACATCTTGTAAAACTCTTCATTTTATAAGTTTAGTAATATGAAATTAATCAAGAATGGAACCATTATAAATGAGGGTCGCTCTTTTGTGGGCGACCTCTTGTTGGATGGTGAATTTATCAAGGAGATATATGAAGGCGAGGCACCCCGTGGCAATTACGATGAAGTCATCGATGCCTCGGGGTGTTTTGTTTTGCCGGGTGTGATTGATGATCATGTTCACTTCCGTGAGCCGGGACTTACGCAGAAGGCTGACATCGAGAGCGAAAGCCGCGCTGCTGCCTTTGGTGGTGTGACCAGTTATTTTGATATGCCTAACACGATACCTCAGACTACCACTCTGGAGGCCTGGCAGGCAAAGCGGCAGCTGGGCGCTGAGAAGAGTCATGTGAACTACAGTTTCTTCTTTGGTGCTACCAATGATAATGTAAATGATTTTGAACAGCTCGATACGCATCGTGTTCCGGGAATCAAGCTCTTTATGGGCTCCAGTACGGGCAATATGCTGGTGGATAAATATGAGGCGCTGCAGGCTATCTTCAAGAAGGCGAAAGAGCTGGATTTGCCGGTGATGACCCACTGTGAGGATACCGAAATCATTAACCGCAACATGCAGCTGGCTAAGCAGAAATGGGGTGAAGACCCTGCCGTAGAACATCATCCGGAAATACGCAGCGAGGAGGCTTGCTATGAAAGCAGCCGTCTGGCGGTGCTGCTGGCTAAGGAAAGCGGGGCGCATCTCCATATCGCTCACGTTACTACGGCTAAGGAACTGGAGTTCTTTGGTAAGGATGAAAATATTACAGGCGAGGCTGTTGTGGCTCATCTCATGTTCTCGGATAAAGATTACGCGGTGAAGGGCGCACGCATCAAATGCAACCCTGCAGTAAAGACCGCTGCTGATCGAGAAGCTTTGCGTAAGGCGCTGAGTAATGGTAAGATAACTGTAGTAGGTACCGATCATGCTCCTCATCAGTTGAAGGATAAACAGGGCGGTTGTGCCAAGGCTGCATCAGGTATGCCAATGGTACAGTTCTCGCTGGTAAACATGCTGAAACTTGTTGACGAAAAGGTAATCAGTATCGAGCGCCTGGTTGAACTGATGTGCCATAATCCAGCCCGTCTGTTCCATATCAGTCAGCGCGGCTTCCTGCGTCCGGGTTATAAGGCAGATGTCGTTGTGGTGCGCAAGGGAGAGCCTTGGAAGGTGACCGCAGAGGTGATTCAGAGCAAGTGTAAATGGAGCCCTGTAGCGGGTGATGAGTTTGCATGGAAAGTGGAACAGACTTTCTGTAACGGTAGTCTGATCTATAACAAAGGCGTGTTTGATGCCGCTTGCAGAGGAGAGGAACTGGAGTTCAGAAACAATTCCTGAAAAAGGAAAATTTTACGGGATTTGTAAAATAAAATATCGTATCGGATGCGAAGAATAGTATACAATATAAGCGAAATTGAGCCATATATCAACTGGCTATACTTTTATCATGCCTGGGGATTGAGCGGCAAACCTCGAGAGGAAAAGGAAAAACTGAAGGCTGAGGCGCTCGATATGCTCCATTCATGGGAAGGCGAATATCATACCTATGCCGTCTTCGGACTCTTCGAGGCGAACAGCGAGGGGGATGATATCTGGCTGGAAGGGCAGAAAGTCCGCTTCCCGATGCTCCGTCAGCAGCATCCGGCGGCTCAGGGAGAACCCAATCTCTGTCTGGCTGATTTCATCCGTCCTCTGGACAGTGGAATAACAGACCGGCTGGGTATCTTCTGCACGACGGTAGATGGCGGTCTGGAGAAGAAATATCGCTCGGACGACTACCTCAATATGATGGCACAGACACTCTGCGACCGGTTGGCTGAAGCCACGGCAGAAAAGTTGCACGAAGAGGTGAGACGCAGCATCTGGGGCTATGCTCCCGACGAGCAGCTGAGCATCGAAGACCAGCATCTGGAGCGCTATCAGGGCATCCGTCCGGCTATAGGATATCCTTCGTTGCCCGATACCAGTGCCAACTTCATCATCGACCAGCTCATCGATATGAGTCAGGTGGGCATCCGGCTCACCACAAGCGGAATGATGACGCCTCATGCCAGTGTCTCGGGGCTGATGTTTGCACATCCTAAGTCGCGGTATTTCGAACTGGGACGGATAGGAGACGACCAGCTTCGCGACTATGCACAGCGCAGAGGAGTGCCCGTGCAGGCAATGAAAACGTATCTTCAATCAAGTTTGATCAAGAAATGATAGCAAGAATATTGATACCCGTAGTGGTATTCACCCTGTTGCCGTATCTGTGGATATATAAAAGGTATGGCAAGTTACGGCTGAAGAGTCTCTGGCAGCGGGTGCTCTTCTGGTTGCCGGCTTTCGTGGTTATCGCCTACAGTGCATATATCACGATGCTGCCCAACTTCCTGCCACGCAATCCGGTGCTCATCGACATCTGGTTTGTGATAATGGCAGTATGTGCGGTTCCGCAGTTTGTCTTCAGCCTGTTCTGTGTCTTCGGTTGGTGCTGTATGCGGCTCCTTCACGGCCATCGCAACTGGGGCAAGCTCCTCGGACTGGTAGTGGGAGCGGTGGCGTTCTTCTGCTTTATCTACGGATTTACCGAAGGTTTTCCTAAGATGCAAGTCAAGCGTATCACCATCTATGTACCTAATCTGCCGAAGTCTTTCGAGGGCTATCGCATCGTTCAGTTCAGCGATATCCATCTCGGGTCATACTATGGCTGGCGTGGTCATCTGCCTCAGCGCGATATCGACAGCATTAATGCCGAAAAACCTGATCTGATTTGCTTTACGGGTGATTTACAGAATGTTACGCCCGATGAACTGCCTGAGTATCAGGCGCTGCTCAGCAGTCTGAAAGCCAGAGATGGCGTGATGAGTGTGCTGGGCAATCACGATTACACCTATTATATGGATGTAGATGATGAGCAGGAGATAGCTGCGTTCGAGAAGCGGATGCAGGACTTCCAGCGGAGTTGCGGATGGCGCCTGCTGATGAATGAGCATGT
Source organism: Segatella copri (assembly GCA_052349145.1). Taxonomy (GTDB): domain Bacteria; phylum Bacteroidota; class Bacteroidia; order Bacteroidales; family Bacteroidaceae; genus Prevotella; species Prevotella copri_V. The sequence continues at coordinate 7,007 of DAWDQD010000019.1, forward strand.
GGCGGTGCATAGAGGCGCTGACAGTATCTATGTAGCTGGTACAGAGAACTATGACAATCCAAAGCGAACCAATGTAAGGAAGGCGCTGTATGGCATCAGACCGGGCTCTTTCGTGCTGATGCTGCAGCATATTCCGAAGCAATGGCGCGAGACCTGGCCTTCTACTATTAATAAGGAGAAGGATGAGGATGGCGATGTGATAGGACCTGACAGGAAGGATTCGCTGGTCGTAGCACCGCAGCTTACGCTGAGCGGTCATACGCATGCGGGGCAGATCAGTATCCTGGGCTTGCGTCCGTCGATGTTTACTCCCTATGATTACGGCCTCTTCGAGGAGGAGGGTTGCCAGCTCTATACCACATCGGGTCTGGGCGGTACCGTTCCAATCCGCATAGGGGCTACGGCAGAAATCGTGGTCATCACACTCAAAAGAAAATGAGGAGTGTTGAGTGTTGAATGTTAAATGTTGAGTGTTAAATTATTCATTCTTAAATAAAAAATGAAGTACTTATATCGTCTGTATCAGCTTGTAATATGCTTGCCTATCCTGTTGGTAGCTAGCGTTTTAACCAGTTTAACTACTGTTTTGGGATGCATGCTGGGTAATGGTCATTTCTGGGGCTATTATCCCGGCAAGTATTGGTCCTGGCTTTGGGTCCGCATCCTCCTCCTGCCTGTAAAGGTGGAGGGACGTGAGCATCTCAAGAAGAACCAGAGTTATGTTTTCGTGGCCAATCATCAGGGCGCTTTCGATATCTTCCTGATATACGGTTTTCTGGGCAGAAACTTCAAGTGGATGATGAAGAAGGGCTTGCGCAAAGTGCCTCTCATCGGTATCGCCTGTGAGTATGCGCACCACATCTTTGTAGACAAGAGCGGACCTTCTAAGATCCGTGCTTCTTATGACCGTGCTCGCGAGGTGCTTAAAGAGGGCATGTCGCTGGTGGTATTCCCAGAGGGTGCCCGTTCGTTTACGGGGCACATGGGCGTGTTCCGCCGCGGTGCTTTCATGCTTGCCGATGAACTGCAGTTGCCGGTATGTCCGCTTACCATCAATGGCAGTTTTGATGTGAAGCCTCGCATGAAGGACATCTACTGGGCTTTCTGGCATCCTCTGAAGCTCACCATCCATGAGCCTATCGAGCCGATAGGCAAGGGAGCTGACAATATCAAGAACCAGATGAACAAGAGCTATGAGGCGATCATGAACGGACTTGACAAGAAATATCAGGGGTTTGTAGAGAATCCGGACCAATAATTTCGGGTTTTTGCTTGTTATTTCAAAAATAAGTTGTAATTTTGCATCTGTATTACATTATATAGAATCAGAATCATTAAAATTAGAAGAAGTTATGAGTGATAGCATAGTAATCATTCCTACATATAATGAGAAGGAAAATATCGAGAAAATCATCCGTGCTGTCTTCGGTCTCGAAAAGCAGTTTGATATCCTCGTTATCGATGACGGAAGTCCTGACGGTACTGCTGCCATTGTTAAGGGCTTGATGGCTAATGAGTTTGCCGGTCGTCTGCATATCCTGGAGCGTTCGGGTAAACTCGGTTTGGGTACCGCCTATATCATGGGCTTCAAATGGTCATTGAAGCAGGGCTATGACTTCATCTTCGAGATGGATGCCGACTTCAGTCATGATCCTAATGATTTGCCTCGTCTCTATGCGGCAACTCACGATGAGGGGTATGATGTGGCTGTAGGCTCAAGATATATTTCGGGTGTGAACGTGGTCAACTGGCCTATCGGACGCGTATTGATGAGCTATTTCGCTTCTAAATACGTACGTATCGTAACCGGATTTAAGGTGAATGATACCACAGCTGGATTCGTCTGCTACCGACGTAAGGTATTGGAAACCATAGATTTGGATGCTATCCGCTTCAAGGGCTATGCTTTCCAGATAGAGATGAAATATACGGCTCATCGAATAGGTTTCAAGATCAAGGAGGTGCCTGTCATCTTTGTTAACCGTCGTGAAGGTGTGAGCAAGATGAGTGGTGGCATCTTTGGTGAGGCTTTCTTTGGCGTGATGCGACTGCGCCTGGATGGCTGGTTCAAGAAATATCCGAAGAAGGATTAATACTCAGTAATCACTAATCAGTACTTGGATGGAAATCCAAAAGATAGAAAAAACATACGGGCGTTCGCCACAGGCGGATGCCCTCTTTGATTTGATGGGGAAGAAGTCGGTTCATTCCATTTTTCTCCAGGGTTTGCTGTGTTCTTCGGCTCCGATGTTCTTTGCTTCTCTGCAGGGGAAGATGAGGCGTTCGGTACTCTTCGTACTGGATGATCCCGATGAAGCAGGCTATTTTTATCATGATCTCACTCAGATGATGGGGCAGGAGAAGGTCTTCTTCTTTCCTTCCAGCTATCGGCGTGCCGTGAAATACGGGCAGCGTGATGCAGCGAACGAAATCCTACGTACAGAGGTGCTGGCGCGCCTCTCTTCGGGAGGACATTTCCTGGTAGTCACTTATCCCGATGCACTGGCAGAACTCGTTGTGGCTAAGCAGAATCTGGATGAACGGATTCTGAAACTGACTGTAGGCCAGCAGATTGCTCAGACCGATGTGGTTCATACTCTGCGCGATTTCGAACTTAAAGAAACCGATTATGTTTATGAACCGGGCCAGTTTGCCGTGCGTGGAAGCATCCTCGATGTCTATTCCTACAGCTGCGAATATCCGTTCCGTATCGACTTCTTCGGCGATGAGATTGACACCATCCGTACCTTTGATGTTGAGACCCAGCTCTCGCAGGCGAAGCGCACAGAGATAGAAATCGTGCCCGAACTCGCCCATATCGAGAGCAACAAGCAGTGTTTCCTCAATTTTCTCTCCGAAAGTACGCCAGTCGTTGCGAAAGACCTTTCTTTCGTTTGCGACCGCATTGGTCAGATCTATACCGAAGGCTTCTCATCGCAGAGCCTTACCGAGCAGCTGGAGGGGGCTACTGAGGTAGAGGCTGAGCGCATCAGACGTGACATGAAGACCGAGCTCAACCTCGTTTCTCCGCTCGATTTCAAGAAGGCAGTAGCGGCTCATCTCCGTATCGAGTTCGGCAAGGTCGCTCCGTCAGAGAGTTCGGCTGTGATACCTTTTAATATCGCTCCACAGCCTCTTTTCCATAAGAATTTCAATTTGCTTTGTCAAACTCTGGAGGATTTCCTGCTCCAGGGTTACACCTTATATATATTGGCAGATAGCCAGAAGCAGCAACAGCGCCTGAAGGATATCTTTGAAAGCGAAGAGCTGAAGCGCTACGCCATCCGTTTTACACCGGTAGACAAGACGCTTCATGAAGGCTTTACTGACCATGACAAGAAGTGCTGTTTCTTTACCGATCATCAGATTTTTGACCGTTTTCATAAATATAACCTGCGCTCAGATAAAGCGAGAGCCGGCAAGATGGCACTCACCATGAAGGAACTGCAGGAGATGGAAATGGGAGATTTTATCGTGCATGTAGACTTCGGTATCGGCAAGTTCGGCGGTCTGGTTAGGATTCCTACGGGCAACAGCTATCAGGAAATGATCCGCATCGTCTATACGAACAATGACAAGGTGGATGTTTCTATCCACTCGCTTTATAAAATCAGCAAATATCGCCGCAGCGATACCGGTACTCCGCCTCGCCTGTCTACACTGGGTACAGGTGCCTGGGATAAACTCAAGGACAAAGCTAAGAAGCGAATCAAGGACATTGCGCGCGACCTGATCAAACTCTATGCCCAGCGCCGACGGGAGAAGGGATTCGCCTTCAGTGCCGACAATTATCTGCAGCATACGCTGGAGGCTTCTTTCCTGTATGAAGATACGCCAGACCAGAATAAGGCTACTCAGGAGGTGAAGAAGGATATGGAGAGCGGCAGACCGATGGACCGTCTGGTTTGTGGCGATGTGGGCTTCGGCAAGACTGAGGTTGCCATTCGTGCAGCCTTCAAGGCTGCGTGCGACAGCAAGCAGGTTGCGGTGCTGGTGCCTACTACCGTTCTGGCTTTCCAGCACTATCAGACTTTCAAAAAGCGTTTGGAAGGCATGCCTGTAAGGGTAGACTATCTCAGTAGAGCCCGTACAACGAAGGAAACCAGAGAGGTGCTTGACGCCCTGAAAGAGGGTAAGATTGATATTCTCATAGGTACGCATAAGCTGATATCAAAGACCGTGAAATGGCATGACCTGGGACTGCTCGTCATCGATGAAGAGCAGAAGTTCGGTGTGTCTACCAAAGAAAAACTCCGTCAGCTCAAGGTAAATGTCGATACACTCACGATGAGTGCCACTCCGATTCCGCGAACCCTCCAGTTCTCTCTGATGGGCGCCCGGGATATGAGTATCATGCGCACTCCGCCACCTAACCGTTATCCGATTCATACCGAACTGGTAACGTTTAGTAGTGAAGTTATCTGCGATGCCATCAATTTCGAGATGAGCCGAAACGGACAGGTTTATTTCGTATGCGACAGAATATCCAAGCTTCCGGAGCTCAAGATGCTCATAGAGAAGCATATTCCAGACTGTAGGGTAGCAATCGGTCACGGACAGATGAAGCCTGAGGATTTGGAGAAAATCATCATGGGCTTTATCAATTACGATTATGATGTACTGCTTTCTACCACTATTGTAGAGAACGGTATCGACATTTCCAATGCCAATACGATTATCGTGAGCGATGCTCATCACTTCGGATTGAGTGACCTGCATCAGATGCGTGGACGCGTAGGAAGAAGCAACAAGAAGGCTTTCTGCTATCTGATGGCGCCACCTAAGAGTGCACTTACTCCTGAGGCGCGTCGCCGTCTGGAGGCTCTGGAGACGTTCAGCGAACTGGGTAGCGGCTTCAATCTCGCCATGCAGGACCTGGATATCCGCGGTGCGGGTAATCTGCTGGGCTCTGAGCAGAGCGGTTTTATGGAAGATCTGGGTTATGAAACCTACCAGAAAATTCTCTCTCAGGCTGTCACAGAGTTGAAGAACGAGGAGTTCTGTGATCTTTATCAGGAGAAGATGGATGAAGGTGCCCAGCTTACGGGTGATGATTTCGTTGACGATTGTGGCATAGAGAGCGATCTGGAGATGTATTTTCCTCAGACTTATGTGCCGGGTGACAGTGAGCGCATGCTCCTTTATCGTGAACTGGACCGTCTGGAGAGCGATGAGGAAGTAGAGGATTACCGCAAGCATATGATAGACCGCTTTGGTCCTGTGCCTCATGAAGCAGACGAACTGATGCATGTGGTAGGTCTGCGTAGGGTAGGCAAGAAGCTAGGTTGCGAGAAAATTATTCTCAAGCAGGGCTATATGCAGATGCAGTTTGTGAGCAATGTAAACAGTCCGTTCTACAGAAGTCAGATGTTTAACCGCATACTCGCTTACGTTACCAGTCATATTCAAGATTGTGTTCTGAAGGAAAAATTCAACAAGCGAATGCTTCGCATCAATGATGTGAAGACTGTAGGGCAGGCTGTAAATCTGTTGAATCAGATATCGCAGATAGATTTAGGTAATGAAAAGAAATAATCTGTGTCTACAGTCTATGGGTAAAATCCTCTATCAATTGTGGAAGTAGACAATAAAATAGACTATTGATTTATACTGAAAGGTTATAAATCAGACAACGTTACATGATGATATGTCAACTTTACATGATAATATGTTTCAGTTTAGTGTATAAAAAAAACATTGGAATCTCAATATCCCTATTGAACTCCAATGTTTTATTTTTTTGTATAAGTAAAAGATGATGATAAGCGTTTCACAACGCATTTTGAATTTTTCTGTTGCAAAGATACTATTTTTCATTATAATATAGGGGTAATATTTTGTATTTTATGGGGTAATATTTGATTAAATTTATAAAAATGAAACTGAAAACACATTTATATAACAAATAATACCTGTAGAATGAACTATTTTATGGGATAAAAATAAAAAATAGTGGAAAAACACATAAAAAAGTTCTTTATTTCATTTTTTATTTGTACCTTTGTTCAGGCATACAACAATTTTAAATATATATATAAACATGAGACAGAAAAAGTACATCTTAAGCGAGCAGGAACTTCCTACTCAGTGGTACAACATTCAGGCAGATATGCCTAACAAACCATTGCCACCGTTGAACCCTCAGACACACCAGCCAATGAATGCTGATGATTTGTCACACGTATTTAATAAGGAGTGCTCAAAGCAGGAACTTGATACAGAGCACGCTTGGATTGATATTCCGGAAGATGTGCTGGAGAAGTACACCTTCTACCGTTCAACCCCTCTTGTACGTGCTTACGCCCTTGAGGAGGCACTCGGTACTCCGGCGCATATCTATTTCAAGAATGAGAGTATCAATCCGTTAGGCTCTCATAAAATCAATTCAGCCATTCCTCAGTGCTACTACTGTAAGCAGGAGGGTGATACCAATGTCACTACAGAGACTGGTGCAGGCCAGTGGGGTGCAGCCCTCTCTTATGCAGCAAAACTCTACGGTCTGGAGGCTGCAGTTTATCAGGTAAAGATTACTATGCAGCAGAAACCATACCGTTCCAGCATCATGCGTACGTTTGGAGCCACAGTAGAGGGTTCTCCTTCCATGAGTACACGCGCAGGTAAGAACATTATCACACGTGATCCTCATCATCCTGGTTCCCTCGGTACTGCCATCAGTGAGGCTGTTGAACTGGCTACAACCACACCGGGCTGTAAGTATACGCTGGGTTCTGTGCTCAATCATGTGGCACTTCACCAGACCATTATCGGTCTAGAAGCAGAGAAGCAGATGGCGATGGCAGGTGAGTATCCTGATCAGGTGATTGCTTGTTTCGGTGGTGGTAGTAACTTTGGTGGTATTGCCTTCCCATTCCTCCGTCACAACTTCACAGGCGAGCGCCATACTGAGTTTATTGCTGCAGAGCCGGAGAGCTGTCCTAAGCTGACTCGCGGTAAGTTCGAGTATGATTTCGGTGATGAGGCAGGTTACACTCCATTGCTGCCAATGTTTACTCTGGGTCATGATTTCAAGCCTGCCAACATTCATGCAGGTGGTCTCCGTTATCATGGTGCTGGTATGATTATCTCCCAACTTCTGAAGGATGGTTATCTGCATGGTGTAGATATCCCTCAGCTGGAGTCATTCAAGTCAGGTATGCTCTTCGCTCAGACCGAGGGTATCATTCCTGCTCCAGAGAGCTGTCATGCGATTGCAGCCACTATACGTGAGGCTCTGAAGGCTAAGGAAGAGGGCAAGGAGAAGGTTATCCTGTTCTGTCTCTCAGGTCATGGTCTTATCGATATGCCGTCTTACGATAGCTTTATCAATGGCGATTTGCACGATTATTCTGTGAGTGATGAAGAAATCCAGCAGTTCCTCAAAGATGTGCCAAAGGTTGACTAAATTATAGTTAACAGTATATAGCAAACAGTTGACAATTATTCTTTGAGATATATTGAAATAACAATATCACATTATAAAAGAAGCCAGGCTGCGAAAAGCAACCTGGCTTTTTATTTAGAGATTCTATTTTCTTTTATTTAGAAATTCTATTCTCAGTTCGAGACTTCAATCTTTCATTAGAAGTTCAACCACTCTTCGATAGCCTTAGCGATGACATCGAAGCTTGTGGTAGGCTCGAAGCGGGCTACGACCTGACCCTTCTTGTTAACGAGGAACTTGGTGAAGTTCCACTTGATATCGGCACTCTCCTTGTAGTTAGGATCAGCCTCGCTCAACATCTTGTCGAGAACAGGGTAGAGAGGGTGGCTCTCGTCCCAACCAGCAAAGCCCTTACATTCTTTCAGAAATTTGAAGAGAGGGGCAGCATCGTCTCCGTTTACCTTGATCTTCTTGTAGCGCTGGAACTCTGTGCCGTATGTAAGCTTGCAGAACTGATGAATGCTTTCATCTGTACCAGGGGCTTGCTGACCAAACTGGTTGCAAGGAAAATCAAGTATTTCGAAACCTTGAGAATGATAGGTCTCATAAAGTTTCTCCAGTTCCTCATACTGAGGGGTGAAACCACACTTTGTAGCGGTGTTAACGATGAGCAGCACTTCGTTGGCATACTCCTTGAGGGAAACATCCTTTCCCTTTCTGTCTTTAACAGAAAATTCGTAAACAGTTCTCATTTTTTTTATCTTTATGTATGTGTTATCTATATTTCCGATCTCAACTTATATAATCTAGAGTGCAAAGATACTACTTTTCTCTTAGAATACTTCAAGAGTTTTTTTAAAAATTCTAAAAATCGAACAAAATCATAGATGAAGGAATAAGCGTAATATATATAATGTAGATAGATATTGTATATCTGGGTAAACAGATACCATATAGCTGAGTATATAGATATCGGTTAGACTATAGAATATAGAAGAATAAAATATGTAGACGATATAACTACACAATATCAGTATGAAACAGTATAAAAAAATGCAGGATTTTCACAAACCCTGCATTCTTTTTTTCTTTACCTCTTTTTCCTCAAAAAACAAAGAAAAAGAGGTTTACGATTAATCTATCATTTAACTTTTCTAAGAACTTGTTGCAAAGATACTACATTTTCTTGTAACACCAAACTTTTTCTCAGTTTTTTTTCAGTAAAAAGGGAAAATTAATCAAATACCCCCCCATTTTTATACTTTTTTGCAATATTCGGTCAAAAAACAAAGCAAAACGGCTCAATTTTATGAATATTCTGCTTTTTTCCTTGTTTGAACGTTTTGCTGTGTACGATAACGAAGAAGGCTGTGTCCGGCAACAACTGAAGATATGTCCTATAATATGTATTACTTTTTTGTCAATACAGATAAAAGCAGCCATCAGTAATGATGACTGCTTTCATCTGTAATGATGCGGGCTATCCCTGCGTTCTGTTTCGGTATTCAGTAGGCACGATACCCGTTTCTTTCTTGAATACCTTTGAGAAATACTTAGGGTCAGTAAAACCTACTGCGAAGGCGATACTGGTCAGTGTATCGTCTGTATTGCGCAATATCTCGCATGCCTTCTTGATACGTATATGGCGAACGAAGTCTACCGGTGTCATTCCGGTCGTTGCTTTCACCTTATTATATAGTACGCTTCGGCTCATACCGATTTCGTTCGAGATGTCATCAATCTTGAGTTCCGGGTTGCCTGCATTTTCAACAACAAACCTGAAGATACGCATCATGGTTCTGTCTTGAATCTGTGCCGCCATAAATGCCAGCTCGCTGTTTGGGTCAACCGCTTCGTTCTCGGCACTAGTTTCAGCCTGGTTAAGAGCAGGCAGAGGAGCTGCTGCAGGCAGTATTCTCAGGGCTGCTATGGCATCTTTATCGCCAGTTTCCTTCAGTTTTCTGATGACATCCATCTGAATGTTGCGGCGCTGGGTGAGGATAGCCTCTATTCGGCCGAGCAGATAAGGGGTAGAGAATGGCTTGGTGATATAGGCATCAACACCTTCATCAAAGCCTCGCTGCTGGTCTTCTACGCTTGCCTTGGCCGAGAAAATCATCACTGGGATGTTGTTGAGGGTGGTATCCTGCTTAATCTCGTGAATCATCGACAAACCATCCATCACAGGCATGGTAACGTCTGTAAGGATAAAGTCGGGCGTCTCCTTGCGTGCCATTACCAAGCCAGCCTTTCCGTTCTCGGCGAGCAGCACGTTATAGGTAGGCGAGAGGATACTGTAGAGGAACTTGCGCAGGTCGGCATTGTCTTCAACTACCAGTACCGTCTGGTCTTTGTATTCCGCTTCTTCTTGTGCTTCTTTCTGTTCCTTGCCCATTTCTTCCAGTCGTTCAGCCTCTTCATCCTTTTCTTCTTTCTGTTTGTTTACTTCTTCCAGATAGTCGGATGCATTGCGGTCGTCAATCTGTCCGTTCTCTTTCTCCCTTTCTGCCAGGTCGTAATCTTCCTCGCTCAGACCGCTGTTCGTATGGAAGTCTGCCTTGTTGCCATATCTCTGAACCTTGTCCAGTATTACCAGCATCTCGTTGGCATTGTCTGCCACCATTTTCAGCAGTTCCTTGCCCTTTCGGGTGATACCCGGTTCGGTATCCAAAACGGTTTTTACCGGGGCTCCGATGAGCGTTAGAGGGGTTCTCAGACGGTTGGCTGCATCGTTGTAGAACTCGTTCTTCATCACGCTCATCTCGTGGGTTACGTTCTCGTGCTGGCGCTGGTTGTAGGTATAGAAGATTGCGCCTACGATACCGAAGAGCAGAAGCAGCATCAGAAATTTGCCCCAGATGCTCTCCCAGAAGGTAGGGCGCACTTCGATAGGCAGTTCTGCCACATACTTGCTCCATACACCGTGAGAGTTGGTGGCTCTCACCTTGAGTACGTAATCGCCATGACTGATACGGTTGAAGCCGATGCTATTGCTGCTTCCGTTTGATATCCACACTCCGGGAGCTGTAAAACCATCTATGCGATAGAGATATCTGGTCTGATACTTACGCTGATAATCGAGCGATGCGAAGTTGATGGTCAGATTTCGCTTGTTGGCAGGAATCACCACTTTATCCTTGTGCAGGATAGGTTCCGACTCCTTCTCTCCGCTATAATGGAGGGAACAGAAGATGACTTTAGGCTGGTAGTTGCTCTTCTTCAGCGTAGCCGGATTGAAGGTAATCAGTCCCATCGGGGTACCTACCGAGATGTTGTTGCTTGCCGGATCGTGGTAAGGACGGCTTTGCGAGAACGACATGTTGAAGTCGAAGTCGTTAGGTCCGAACACATTGCACTGGCCCGTTTTCGGGTTTACGCAGTCGATACTCGATTCTCTGATTACCCAGATTCTTCCCTGGTTGTCTTCTACCATGCCCTGTACGATGCCTTCGTTAATATCGATGGCATGGAAGTATTTCATCTTCAGGTTGTCTTGCAGGAGCGATTTGCTCACAATCTCTTCCATCACACCGCCCTGTTGCGAGATATACATCTTGCCGCTGGTGTGCTCCATGATATTGTTCATATCGTTTGCAGCCAGACTTGTTGTATCGTTCGGTATGTAGTAGGTCTTGTGGTAATTGATCTTTCTTGCGTTTGTAAAGGCATCACTGAAGGTGATGAGACCATCTGTAGTTCCTACGAGAATGGTTCCCGTAGTGGTGCAGCAGATGCGGCGTATGCGGTCGTAGTGCTGTTTCTCCCAAGGCAGTCCGTTTCGTTTACTGATGAAGCTGATACTGCCGTCTGCCGCCTCGTTAACAAGTGCCAGCCCACCTCCGTAGGTACCTATCCAGATGCGTCCGGTGCGGTCGGCTACAATGTCTTGTATCTTGTCGAACGGCAGCGATGACGGGTTGTTGGCATCATAAACAAAGTGTCTTACCTGCATTTTATCTATCAGATAGACACCATTTCCGTCGGTTCCTATCCATGCTCTTCCCTTGATATCGAAGTGGATGGCGAAGATGCCCTTCTCGTCGAAGTTTACTTGCTGTGGCACGATCTGTCCGCTTGGCGACAGGTATCCGATGCTTTGGTAGGATGCGTTGAGCACCTGGATTACTCCGTTTTGATAACCGGCCCAGATATGTCCGTCTGGCGATGCATTCACCGAGAACACTTCGTCTTCGCCCACATCCAGCTTGTTGATAATGTAAGGGTGATATTTGAAGACTACCTGTGTCAGGTCGTGAGAGCCTGTCAGCCAGAGGATTCCCTGGTCTGAGAGTACATATTTCGTAATCTTCGGTATGCGGTAGTTGCCCGATGAATTGCTTCTCAGCAGATAAGGCACCAGTTTTCCTGCCTTGCGGTCAAAATAACTGAAGGTTCCTCCTCTTGGCACTACCCAGAGGGTCTTGTGTTCATCTTGTGTGATGAAATTGCTTTCGCAGGTTGTGCGGTCCATCGGGTCGTCCTGGTCGGCAAAGAGCCACTGTGTCTGTCCGGTCTTCGGATTGACAAGGGTTACTCCTATACCGTCTGTAAATGCCCATACCATACCGAAATCATCGATATAAATCTTCTTTACCTCTGCCAGAGGCTGACTCGGGCTCTGTACGTTGATGATATCAAACTTGAAGGTGCGCGGGTTGTAGATTACTACACCCAGGTTGGTTGCCATCAGAAGCTGGTAACCTGTATTTTTCAGTCCGTTGATACGGGTTACGCCTTCTGGCATTGGTATCATGGTGAGTCGGTTCTGCAGGTCATATTTTGCCAGTTTACCGTCTTCAGTTGCCAGGAACTCATCTTCTCCCACCCCTCTGAGCCATTTGAAAGGCAGTTTGCTTGGAATTTTCGAATGATATATGTATGCGCCTTTGTCGGTAAGCACCCATTCTCTTCCGTGTATATCTTGATGGATGTACCATACATTTCCGCTTCTGAGTCCCTTTTCTCCTACTTTGATGAGTTCTATGTTCCGCTCATCAAAGGTTCTTCCTGCTGATCGGATGATGTATTTTCCATTTTCTGAAGTAAACCATGTAGCTCCGTTTTTCAATGGGTATACCTGGCTCACGCGCAGGTCGATGTTGAACAGTTCGTTGAATTTCTGTCCAACAGCAAAGAACCGGCAGAAGTGGGTATCGTATACGTAGAGCTTGTGGTCGTATGTGATACACCACACGTTGTTGTTATAGGATGGTTCTATTTTCAGTATACGGTTGGTTGACAGAACGTCAATATCATCCGGGTTGTCTCTGAAAGTATGAAACTTGTAGCCGTCATAGAACGACAGTCCGTTCCATGTACTGAACCACATGAGGTTGTCTTTACCTTGTTTGAGGTCTGAGATTGTATTGGCAGCGAGTCCGTCTGTGATAGAGAATTTTCTCACATCGCAGTAGGGTACAGCTGCTGTCATGATGGTAGAGAGCAGTCCTAATAAGGTGATATATAATTTTCTTTTCATCATTTTTTATTCGTATACGTTTATTAATCGCAACAAAGGTAGTGAAAATAAATGAGATATCGTAGTTTTAGGTGTATTTTTTTATGTTATTGCATTAAATTATTCCACTTTTCGTGTTATAGGGGTAATATTTGGTTGATTTGCTGGTGGTTCCTTCTTATGTTATGCCTGACAAAAAAACTCCCCCGATAAATGAATATCGGGGGAGCAGTAGGGATATGTTGTATTGAATTTGATTACTTCTGAATCATCTTCTTTCCGTTCTTGATGACTACACCCTTGTAAGCCTTGGTTACCTTCTGGCCTGCGAGGTTGTAAACAGGAGCGTTCTTTGCAGCTTCATCTGTTGTTATGTTAGTGATGCCGGTAGTTGTGCCATTCAGAGAGATGAGAATGTTGTCTTTATCAAGCTCATAAGTAGTTTTATACTTCACAAGCTTACCATAAACAATAACTACGTCACCCACCTTGATATCATCTACAGAAGTGAATTTCTCACCCTTGAAAGAAAGACCACCATAAACCTGCAATTCATTTCCTGTTGTACCATCGTCAGAAATGTAGTAAGAAAGGCTGCCGTATGTATCATTTAAGCTTTCACTAGCCTGAGATACAATACCCTTAACATATACACTTTCGCTCAAGCCTTTACCTGCATCAATCAGTTCCTTAGCCTTAGCAATGGTATAAGCTGTTTCTGCTGTGTTTGTAATGTCTACGATTTCAGGAGCATCGCCTACCTTATAGTATGCAATCTTAGAAACCTGAATCAAACCATTACTTGATCCTTTTTGGCAATCAAAGACAAATTTATAGTAATTGTTTGCTGCAGGTTTGGTTGGCCTGAAGATCAAGTCTCCATCTTCAATCTTGGCAGGGATTTCTTCTGTTACATTGTTACAGTCAGCATCAGTTGCTACCTGCAACTTGATAGAATTGATCTTATCTTTAGTAATCTTGTCGATGGTCAGGACAATATTGCTGATAGGCTGATCAATAGCAGGGGAAGTGATGGAAGCAACAGATTCAAAATTCTTACTTCCGCATCTGATGTATTTCCAATTGTTGTTCCACTTGTTTGAGTTGAAATTCTCAATAGTCCAAACATCTTCTCCGATTGTAGCCTTCCAGGTTTTGTCATAAGCACTGATATCCTTGCTTTCAGTACCTTCGTCAGGGAAAGTCAACACTTTGTAAGGAGTTGTTCCTGCAAACGTAACGCTAGCTACGAACGCCAGAACCAATGATAATGAATAGCGTAAAAATTTGTTCATAACTTAATAATTTAAAAGGTTTAACGTATAATTAATAAACTGTTGAAACTCATTTTGTGAGCGCATTCTTAGAATTTACTTTGTGCTAAAAGCATGTTCTTTGAATAATTACTTATTTATGATGCAAAGATACGAAAAATATCGATACGATGTGTTAAGAAGGTGTTAAATCTTTGATACAGAGAAAGAAATATCATCAAAACCGAGAGAAATACCACTCTAGGCAAAGAGAAATATCATCAAAAAGGCGGTTGTTTTTGAAAGAATAGGGATTTCCCCCTCAGTTTGTATCCTTTTCCCCTTTGATGCAGACGAGAAATCCACTACCTTTGCATCGAGTTCAAGAAAGAATGCTGTTCTTCAAGAGCTCAATAATTAGAAGATATAAGAATATAAATAACTTAACTGATAAATTGATATGAAAAAGTTTACTACTCTTCTCACAATGGCTTTCATAGCTTTGATGAGTATCTCATTCACCTCATGTGATGATGATTCTGATATTGCATACACCCTCGATGGTACATGGAGGGGTAATATGTATGTACAATATGGCAATGTCGATGCTACCTATTCGGTAATCCGATTCGACCAGAATGATGGTTTCTATTCCGGTACAGGCTATTGGATCGATTACTTTAAGGGAAATTACTGGCATGGCAACAATTATATAGCAAACCGTATTACCTGGACAGTACGCAACAGAAACATCTATATCACTCTTCTTGATGAGGGTAGTGATGTTGTAATTTACGACTATGCTCTGGGCGACCGCAAGTTCTCTGGATATGTAGAGGCTGATAACGGCAACCGTGCTTATTTCGAGCTTAGTCGCGATTCTTACAACTGGCGCGATGATTATGACTGGGGTTACGATGATGGTTGGGGCTACAGCAAGCAGCATTCGGGCTTGGAGAACACCCAGATTGTTTCTCGCGGAGCTAAGGATTCTGTAGAGTATGTTAAGGTGGCAGATGATAATCAGAAGCCTGTTCGCCGCTTTGTAGTGAAGTAAGGCAATAAGGAATTTAGTTTGAAGAAAGGAAACAAGATATGAAAAAGTTTAATCGGATATGGATGTGGATGGCGATAGCTGCAACATCTTTCTCATTCACCTCATGTGATGATGATTATTGGCATGATGATTATTACTGGTATGATGACTATAATCATGGTGGCTGGGGATGGAATCAGGGCGACTGGAACAACGGTTCTAACGGCTCTCAGGATGATTACCTGCTGTCGGAGGCTCAGACTCTTACAGGCGACTGGAGAGGCTCTGTGATGCTCTCTGAACTTGCTGAGGACGGCCAATCTCGCAATAACTACAGTTTCCATGCCGAGATGACGTTCTATCAGGCGGGTGATAAGGTTAACTCGCTCAGTGGTAATGGTGTAGAAGTGGATTATGCCGATGATGGAAGCAATGAATCCCAGACTCTGAAGTTTACCTGGTACATCGATAAGAATGGTGATATTTATATCCGTTATAATGATTCTGGTGCTACCTATGTGATGGATGCAGGTGCTAAGCAGTATGGTTTCTATCTGGGTGATGAAAGGGGCCAGGATGTGTTCTATGGTTATATGATAGGAACAGGTAAGGCTAAGGGTGATGTGATGCAAATCGATTTAGTGCGCTACAATCCGAGTGGAGCCCGTAAGAAGACCCGTTCTGCTGCAACCGATTCCGTAGCTCCTAGCTTCGGTAAGGCTACCGGCAGGGCATTCATGCCACATGCTATCAAGAAGTTGCCAAGAAGATGATGATATAAACAAAAGAAATCCGCTCACTCATTGATTTGAGAGAGCGGATTCTTTTGTTTGTATATAGCCTTTTATTTAAAGTCTGAATTATTTAAAGCCCCGAGAGGTTTTTGATGAGTTCTGCATCTACGTTTTCCACTTCCTTCTCGATTTCATCAGGGAGATTACAGAAGAAGTCGATGCCGGTTTTGTCTTCCAGCGTCTTGATGTTTACGATATAGTTGCTGAGCTTATCGCCCTTTTCAAATGCCTTGTTCTCGTGAGGGAACCAGTAGCCGAAAGCACTGTATGTATACTGGTTGGTGATCTTGTTTAGCTCCTTTTTCAGTACAGCTACAAAGAAATACTTTGGTATTGGGATATAGCCTGGCTTCTGGGTTTCGCTAGAAGCACCATTCTTCTTCCAGCCCAGGAGATTACTCTCGCTGCCTACCGGGTCAATAGTTCCACCCTTTACAATAAACAGGGTATCAGAATCAATCTTTGGAGCCTTGGCACGAAGATCTTCCTCCATTTTATACCATGTTCCACGCTGGTTGAAATTGGCATATTGAGGCTGCATGTTGGTCATGAAGAAAGTCTGTTTCTGCTGTGTCAGATTGAGTTTGCGGTCAGCAGAAGGGCAGATATGACCATGGTCAAAGCCTTGAGCTGTAGGAGTAGGGTCTTCTGTGAAATCTGTGATTCCCCATTGTTCTTTCAGATCCGTATCCCATGGATAGTTGCGCTCGCCTTGACCAGGTTTCCATCTGTCAACGTTAGATGCCGTGTTTCCTGTGTGGAAAGTATAGCAGCTCCATCTCTGGCTCTTCATGTTATCATCCCATTCTGTAGAATAGTTCAACATACCTGTTGTATTATCCATGTGAACGATGGCATAGCTGGTACCATTGTTCTTGAGCTTTGGGAACTCCAGACCGCCGATAGCGTTTCTTACCACTTGTGGCATGTTGGCAGTAGCCACATTCTTGTTTGTATTGTTCTTATCGGTTGATTCACCACCGGTATTGCCACCCGTATTACCGCCACCGGTAGTACCACCGTTTTCAGGATAATAGAACTGCAGGGTATCGTCAGTGCCGCAGGCAGAGAACGTCATCGCAGCAACGAGCGCGAAGATAAAAAACTTAGTATGCTTCATAATTCTCGATAATGTTTTGAAGTTAAAGATTAAGTACTTTCTATATAATTATGTAGAAATCGATTGAATGAGGATAGAATAGAGAAAAAAAGTGCATTCCTACGTATATGCAACTACGCTGGAATGCACTCAGTATCTTTGCGATAATAAATATATCCTTATAAAAAAGGTATATTATTACTTCTTCAATTTGCCGTAACGGTTCATGAAGCGGTCTACGCGACCCGCTGTATCAACGAGCTTGCTCTTACCTGTGTAGAATGGGTGAGATGTGCTAGAGATTTCAATCTTAACAACTGGATAAGTCTCGCCTTCGAACTCAACAGTGTCGTTAGTCTTGCATGTAGACTGAGAGAGGAACATATCGCCGTTAGACATATCCTTGAATACTACAGGACGATAATTCTCTGGATGAATACCTTTTTTCATTTTTCTTTTTTATTTTTATTGGGTTATTAAAATTAGACGTCATGGGGATGCTCGTTGCATCATTTCGTGTCCCTTACCGGGGCATGCCCATTATAGCCTGTTATCAATTTCAGGCTGCAAAGTTACGCTTTTTTCCTGAAACCACCAAATATTTCTTCTTCTTTTTAAGAAATATTTGAGAATTAGCGCTTTACTCCGCATAAACTATCTTGATGGTCTTTACGCGAAGCTGAACACCGCCGCCTGTTGTCTCTGTAAAGAGGTTGGTGTAGGTGGCTGTGGTGCCTGAGAACTCGATGGTGGCTGTGGCATTGCCCACGTAGTTGGTGCCGTTGTAGCTGTCGCAGGTCATCACAATCTGCTTAATCTTCTTGATGCCCTTGAAGATGAGCTTGTTGTTGGCATATACGCGAACGCCCTTGGTGTTGGTGTAGAACTTAGGACCATTCTCCTGACCGTTGGCATCGAAGTTTACGGTGGAACCATCTGAGAACTTCACGGTTTCTACGGCTGCCTGGTTCACCAAACCTGCTGCGTTGAGATCCAGCTCTACGCTGGCACCCGTGGTTGTGGCTGCCGCATTGCTCAAGGTAACGGTGGTGCCATCGATGGTAATGCCGTCTTTTGTAGCAGGAGTATCAGGCTTTGATGGAGTGTCTGGAGTTCCTCCTGTAGCCTCTTTTACTGAGAGATTTTTTACTTCCCATGTTCCAGATGAAGCTGCGCAGGCATAGTGGAGAGCGATAACAACATTCTTCTTGCCCTTGAAGGCTGAGAGATCGTGCTTGTAGGTTTCCCAGGTTTTCCAATCCACACCTTCCTTCATTGTGCCAGTAATGTCAGTCCACTTGGTTGTTGCTGGGTCACCGGTGTAATTGTCTGTGATGAGAACCTGATTCTTTACTCCCTCAACGGCTGCACCATTTTTTGTAACATAGCGGAGAATGTAAGAGAATTCCAATGTCGCGCCTTTAGATGCAGAGAGGTCGATAGCCTTAGATACAATGTAGCTTTCTGATGGAGTAGTTGTTGTAGAGGCATTATCGTAACCGGTAGCCTTGGCATAGCCATAAGAGTCGATGACCCATGCTGTACCTTTGATGGTCTGGGCTGTGAAAGAACCGAAGCTCTTGCTGAATGTCTCATTGATGTAACCGTCGGTTGGAGTATCAGGGGTTGTAGACCCACTTGTTGGTTTACCATTGAGAGATACAAGATAGTTACCTGTATCATATTCGTTGGTTCCGTTGTAGTTCTTTGCCTTACCGCAGATAACAACCTCATCGCCTGGCTTGAGAGCATCTTCGCCTGAGAACTTGGTACGGTTAGGACCAGCATAACCATTGTAAACATAGAATTGGTTATTAGTAGTACCATCGTCAGAGATATAATACTTCAAGCTACCATAAGTAGCATCAAAACTGCCTGCCTTAACTGATACCACCTTACCCTTGGTGTAAACTTCCTGGTCTGCGCTACCGCCATCTTCGATATACTTAATGATACCGGCAATGTTGAATGGGTCTGCAGCAGTACCTGTACCCTTAGGCTCGCCAGCACTTGGAGCTTCAGGCTGAATAGGCAGTGTATAAGGCTCTGGTACGTCCTCACAGCTGCTGAATGTGAAGGCTGCCATAGCCGCCATCAAAACTGAAAATATATACTTTTTCATATTGTTGTCTTTTTAAATATTGTTACTATATTGATAATCAGTAATTACTTGATAGAGATGATTTGGTTACCAGCGTCAATTTCCTTTTTGCCGTTGTAATCAAGCAATTTGCCATAGATAAGCACCTTCTTGCCCGGTACAAGGATATCCTTGGTTTCCTCTGTCCATTTGGCACCGTCGATATTGAAACCACGGAATACCTCGAGGGTCTTGCCTTCTGTTTCTTTACCATCGTCTGATATGATGTAGTTGGCATTGCCGTAGTTGAGATCAACATTTATCACCTTTACAATGATACCTGTGGTGTAAACTTTTTCTTCACCTGCTGTACCGGCATTGATCTTCTCTAGTGCCTGAGCCACAGTGTAAGGCTTCTCCAATGTACCGCCTGTTTCTGATGCCTTCAGATCATCCGTGCTGCGAAGCACAATCTGCCAGGTGTTATTGTAACGGGTGAAGATACCGGTGATATCGAATACGCCCTGTGGAACCACCTCGTTGGCAAACTTAGAATAACCCGAGTTGCGCACTACCAGGTTGTTTTTGTTGATTCTCTTGCCCGTTTCGGCATCAATCAGTTCCAGACTCGTATTGGTATCATCTGGCGCCCATACGTTTGTACCGTTGGCTGAAGCAAACTTCACCTTCTTCAGGGTCATCAGCTTGCCCACGTTAGCCTCCATATAGGCTGCATCAGTAAGCTTTGTCAGGTCAAACTCCTCTGGCACTACCGTGCTTGCATCCGCCTCGCCAGGGTTCAGAATCTTGAAGTGCTCGTTCCAGATGGCACGCTCTATCTTTCCCATACCCAGACTTCCGTCTGAGATCTTGGTATTCACACCGCCAATCTGAGGCAACTTCTTGTAACTTCCGATATAGAGACCCTTCAGGTTTACGAGAATCTCCTGACCAACAGGAAGATACCCCGACAGACCACTTCCGTTGATGGCAATGATGATAGCGCCGGATGCATCCTGCACGCTCACCTGGTTGTAGATATTGCCACTGACATCATTGCCCGTCACTACCGCCTTGATCATCATGTCCTTCTCAATCAGCTTGTAGCCATTGTCGCTGTTGATAATCGTAGCAAACTGGGTCTTCAAATCTGCTATGCTGATCACATTCTTCTCCCTCAGGCTGTTGTTGCCCCATGGAGATGCAGGCACCTTCTCGGTCAGGTCTGGGTCAGCATAACCGTCGCCCATACACGACCCCAGGGTCAGTGCCAGGAATGCCAATGCTATGAATTTTATCTTTTTCATTGTTCTTTCTTTTTATTGTTATAGAGAAACGGGATTGCTCCCTGTTCTTTATGTTAAAGAGAAACTGCTCTTTAGAATCTGTAAGATACCTGGAACATGCCGTTGGTACCCCAGGTGTAATACTTCTTAGGATTCTTAGAGAACTGGTAGAGGCGTGGATTCTTCATGTTGCCGTTAGCATCCACTGTATAGCTTGAACGTGAGTTCTGCTCATATCCGCCTGTTACGATGGTCTGGTTGTTCAGCAGGTTGGTAATCATGAGGTTGAAGTTGAGAGACCCCTTCTTCAGTCTCACGCTCTTGCCTATGCTCAGGTCAACCATCCATCCTCCGTGACCCTTCTCCTGGGCTACAGCATCCTCAGTCCAGCTCATACCGTCGAGTGTAGTAGGAGCAAAGATTTCAGGGAATGCCTTGTGGGCAGCCTGGCGGTTGGTCAGCACCTTCTCATATCTGTAGCTTGGAGAATAAGAGAGGTAGATGCGGTCGTAATAGTTGGCATTGAGGTTGACGAACCATCCGTTTACATGGGCATCGAGACCGATGCTTCCCACTGTGAGCGGTGTGCCACTCTCGCGCATATTCATCACGTAAGCCTTGTCCTGGTAAACCTCAGCACTCTTTGAGAGCATGTATACGGCGTTTACATTGTTGATGTTCTTCGCCTCGCTCATAGCGCCCAGGGTCTTCAGGTCGAGCCATGATGTGAGCTTGATCTTAGCGCCCACCTCTACACCATAGTATTCCTTCTTCAGTCCGGTCATGCTCACGTAGGTGAATGAGTTCTCATCATCGTTGTAGAAGTTCTGCCATTCCGTAACGTTCTCCAGTCGGCTGTAGTATCCGCTCACGTTGGCACTCAGCCATGCGTTGCGATACTGGTAACTGAATTCAGAGCTGAAGATGCGCTCGTTCTTGAGGTTAGTCACGAAGTCGTTGCTGATTTCAGGCGAGATGAAGGCTGTGTTTGCCATCGGTGCACGCAGCTCGTATCCGGCTCCTATGCTGAAGGCATGACCTCTGCCCATATCCACGTTCAGACTTCCCTTTACGCCACCGTCCAGGAAGTTGGCTGTGCCGCTCTTGCCCTGGCTGTTGTTCGGTGCCATACCGTTGCGCATGTAGCCTCGGCGGTTCATTCCGGTATATCCGATACGTCCGCTCAGCATCGCCTTCATCTTGTAGAATTCGGCTGTATAGGTGCTCCATGCGTTTGCCTTGTTCACGTCGATGCGATAGTCGTAACCGAACTTGTCGCCCTCGTAAACCAGCTTGCCTGTGTTGTTAGGACCGGCTGTGTTCAGATCGTACTGCACACGTGGGTCGGTCTTAGGATAATCTCCCAGGGCATATGTGTTGATGTTGTGGAAGATGGCACCGCCCAGCATGTCTTCCAGTGTCTGATAGTGCTGGTTGGTACTCTTTCCGAGCATGATACCCGTAGCCAGGTTCGATTTCTTGGTCAGCTTGGTGTTCAGAACGGATGACAGGCTCAGGGTCAGGTTGTCGTTGTGCTTAGCCTGAACATAGTATAGCAGATCCTGTCCGTTCTTGGCTGCCTGCTGGTTGGCATAGTACAGGCGGTTCCAGTTAATCTGTCGGTTCTGTTTGCTTGCCTGCCAGTAGTTTACGGCGTTGTTCCAGTTTTCCCAGGTATACATGTTGTTGCCGTTCTTGTAGTCGCCCCATACATAGTAGTTGGCTGATGGCATGTTCTTCCAGTAGTCTGGCTGTGGATTCTCTGCGTTGTTGTAGTTGAGCTTGGTGCTCTTGTACATAGAGTATTTTCCGAACACCGATGTGGTGAGCTTCATCTGGTCGTTGATTTCCCAGTCCCATGTAGCGATAGCCGAAGGGGCAAAGTCGTTCACTACGCGTGAGTTTCTCTTGTGTCCGTTCTGGTATCCCCAGTATGGGTTATACTGGTAGTCGTTTGCCAGCCAGTAAGCCTCGTCGGTAGATGCTCCCTGGGTACTTCTTTCTGTCGGGTTACCCCATGTGGAGAAGCTCAGCGAGTGGCCGTTCATCCACTTCTTCTGTACACCGAAGAAATAGGAGAGGGCGTTGTAGAAGGTTCCCTCTACGTATCCCTGGTTAGCCCAACGGTAGGTGAGACCGGCTGTTATTGCCCATCCCTTCTCGTTGAAGCCGCTGGAGTAGGAGTAGAGTCCGCGCAGGATATAGTTGCGGTTGGCAACACCTACGCTGGCATACTGTCCTTCCTGCATGCTTCCGGCACGGAAATCATAGTTGTTGGAGCCTGCCATGCCGGTCATCGAATAGCCGTTGGCTTCGAAAGGCAGGGCAAAGTCTACGTTTCTGGAGAATCGGTTCAAACCGCCGATGTTGGAGAAACGGAACTGTCCGGTCTCCATATCGTTCATGGAAGCACCGTTGATATAGACATCGTTGTACTTCGGGTTGAAGGCACGATAGCGGAAACGTGCTGGCGAGAACAGGTAACCTGCCTGGCTCGCGTATACGTTGCTGGTAGAATTGAGGATGGTGACATTGGATGACATGTCATCGTCCTCGCCCAACTGTGCCTCGGAGAAGGTGAAAGCATTCTCGTCAAGTCCCTGTGCTATGTTCTGGTCAGTCTTTTCGTTCTGAGCCATAGCCAATGAACATGAGAAGAGTGCTAACATTGCTAAGTTTACTTTCTTCTGCATAGTTTATATGTATTAAGTATTAATAAACCGGCAACAGTAGTCTCTTTGAGCAGTGATGATATATGTCCCGCCAGGTCTTGTTTGGGCGATAAGGGGACTTACCGTGTCCCTGGTCTTGTGTCTTCTGTTCCGATTCAATGTGTTTAATGCTGCAAAGTAACAAAAAATTTTTTGAAAAATGAATTCATTTATGTTAAAAATGTATGAAAACTGAAAAAATATTCGTTTTTATGGAGATATTTCCGGTTTTTTAGGTATCTTTGCTGCCTGTTACCTCACCGCGTTAAGGTGAACATATATAATATAGGTATACATTAATATTTAATATTAGTATGAGAAAACATTTGCTCTTGCTGGCTGCCCTCCTCATGATTGGGTTGGGCGCTACGGCACAGAAAAAGAAGTCGCAGACTTCCGGTAACAAGCAGTATCAGGTGTATGCTGTGGGTTTCTATAACCAGGAGAACCTCTTCGATACCTGCCATGATGCCGGTAAAAATGATTATGAGTATCTCCCTGCTAAGGGATGGAATGGTATGAAATATACCAATAAACTCAAGAATATGTCGCGTGCACTTGCTGACATGGGTACCGATGTGCTGCCTAACGTGGGTTGTGCCTTCATTGGTCTGGCTGAGGTTGAGAATGCCAACGTGCTGAAAGATCTCACCGCGCAGCCGCCTCTCAAGGCAAGAAACATGCAGTTCTGCCATATCGAGGGTCCCGATAAGCGAGGCATCGATTGTGCGCTGCTCTATAATCCGGCACTCTTCACGGTGAAGAACACCCGATTGGTGCCTTACGTACAGGAACTCGCCAAGGATTCAGCCTACAAGACCCGTGGTTTCTTCACCGTGCGTGGTGAGTTGGCGGGCGAGGATGTGGCGGTTATCGTATGCCACTGGCCAAGCCGTTTCTCCGGTTCGTTCTATCGCGAGAGCGGAGCGCGCCAGACTAAGGTGGTAAAAGACAGTTTGCTCCGTCTGAACCCGGCGATGAAAGTGTTCGTGATGGGTGATATGAACGATGATCCTACCGACGCCAGCATGCACAAGGTGCTGAAGGCGAAGGCTGAAATCAGCGAGGTGGGTGCCGATGATATGTACAATCCATGGTACAACATCCTGGCCAAGGAGGGCAAGGGAACCCTGTTCTACAGCGGTTCATGGAATCTCTTCGACCAGATTGTCATCACGCCTAATCTCCTGAACAGGGATAGTAAGAACAAGGACTACAGTTCTCTGAAGTTCTGGAAGAACCACATCTTCCGCCGCGATTACCTCATCCAGCAGGAAGGTCAGTACAAGGGTGCTCCTTTGCGTACCAAGGCAGGCGGCAGATGGCTCAACGGCTACAGCGATCACCTGCCGGTAGTAATGTACCTGGTGAAGGAAAAGAAGTAGAAAATGGTTGAAAATCATCCTTTTGAGCCGTGGCTGCCCGAGAATGCGCGGCTGCTGATGCTCGGCACGTTTCCGCCTGCAGCGAAGCGGTGGTGCATGCCCTGGTATTATCCCAACTTCCAGAATGATATGTGGAGGATATTCGGGATTATCTACTTCCAGGATAAGTTCCATTTCGTGGATGTAGAGAAGAAGACCTACCGCCTCTATGCTATTAAGGAATTTCTCAGGGAGAAGGGCGTCGCCATCTATGATACCGCACAGCAGGTGATACGCACCAAGAATACGGCATCCGACAAGGACCTGCAGATCGTGCAGCCCGCCGATCTCGACGGCATGCTCCGCCAGCTGCCCCATTGCAGGGCGGTGCTTACAGCCGGCCAGCTTGCCACGAAGGTATTTTCAGAACACTTCGGCATCAAGGAAAAGCCTGAGATGGGAGGCTATGCAGAATTCCAGTTCGAGGGCCGCAGACTCCGTCTGTACCGCATGCCATCCAGTTCCCGTGCCTATCCTATGGCAGTGGAGAAGAAGGCTGAATTCTACCGCAAGATGTTTGATGAAATCTTATAGAAAGAATATGAAAGATAAAGTGACCGTTATTGGCATTGCGGGAGGCACAGGCTCCGGCAAGACTACTGTGGTGAAGAAACTCGTAGAAGTGCTGCCGCCTCATTATGTGGCTGTGGTGCCCCTCGATTCATATTATAACGATACCTCGCAGATGACCGAGGAAGAACGTCATCGGATCAACTTCGACCACCCGTCGGCATTCGATTGGAAGCTTTTGCACCAGCAGCTCGCTGATCTGCGTGCTGGCAAGGCGATAGAGCAACCCACCTATAGTTATATCAAATGCAACCGTGAACCGGAAACGATTCACGTTGACCCCAAGCCGGTTGTGATTATCGAAGGCATCATGACGCTGGTGGACAAGAAGTTGAGAGACCTGATGGACCTGAAGGTGTTCGTGGATACCGATGCTGATGAGCGCCTGATACGCAACATTCAGCGTGATACTATCGACAGGGGTCGCACCGTATCGATGGTGGTAGACCGATACCTCAAGGTCCTGAAGCCGATGCACGAGCAGTTTATCGAACCCACCAAGCGCTATGCTGACATCATCATTCCGCAGGGTGGCGAAAACCTCAAGGGCATCGGTATCCTCTGCAAGTATGTAGAGGGACTGATAGAGCAATAAAAATATTTTTGCTCAAGCATTGCATTTCTTTAATGCAAAACAAAGTTTAATTAGGAAACAGGGCGGCCTTCTTCGTGAAAAGAGGTCTGCCCGCTTTGTTTTTATCCCGGTCGGCTATTCAAGTAGTTCAGTTAGCTAACTCAAGTAGTTCTGTCAGCGAATTCAGCCGTCTCAGTTAGCTGATTCAGCCGTCTCAATAAGCCTACGGATACGTCTGCGCTAGCCGACGCAGTAATATCCGTACCCCGACGCAGTAATATCTATATCCCGACGCAGTAATATCTGTAACCCGACGCAGTAATATCCGTACCCCGATGCAGTAATATCCGTGAGCCAGCGCAGCAAAACGTGTGGTCCGTTTTCGCCAGGTCCCATAGCCATATTCTGCAAAGATCTTCTTGCTTTTGCAAGAAGATAAGCTGAAAAACGTGATAGATGAAGGCTATTAGTGATGGATAGCGTGATGGATATTGTAAATATTTTATCCATCCATCACGCTTTCCTAAATAGATAATTCTCTTATTATCAGGTGATTAATATTTTGAAAAGAGAAAAAGTGAGGGATGTGAGGGATAAAACTTTAAAGATTATTCCTCTTCCTCCTTCTCAAAAGCCTCTACGAAAGGCTGGTGGAAACTCTGGAAGATGCGGAGATACTCGGCTCGCACCTCATCACTCTCCTCAAAAAGATTCAACTCGCCACGCTTGTGAGCCTTCAGCATACTGCTGTAACGGCGAATCTTACGCTTGTAGTTCCTTGCCATCAACGCATCTGCCTGAACAGGATTCTGACTGACATACGAAAAGGCACAAAGCTGCTTCATGAACATGTCGAACACCGGATTGTCATGACTCCAGTCGTCCTCACTCAGCCAGAACCACTGGAAATGATACTTCTGCTCCAGTGCCATCAGATGCTGCCCCAGCTCGTCAATCTCCATGCCCTTCTGCATCTGCTCCTCAGCAAAAGCTACCAGAGATGCCGCATCTACATTCAACTCAACCTCGTGAGACAGCGTGGTGCCCTCAACCTGAATGCGCCAACGGTGATTCCTATTCTTGATGAGCGCAGAATTCGTGTTCATGAGCAACTCAGAAAGCTTGCCCTCGGTAGGAATCTGATCTACTACCGAAAGACGGGCGCGCTGGTTGCGAACCACCAGCTGATGGTCCTCATGGCGCAATACACACATGTAAACCAGCCTGTTGCTGTCGAGCTGAAGGGTGAAACGGTCGTTGTTGTCATCGCCCACAAATTCGTAGGTGTAGTCATCCACCTTATCCTGCGGAATGCTCAGCTCGCCATGCACCTTGTTGCCCTCGGCATCGTAGAGCGAGAAACCGATGTAAGGAATCTGAAGACGGAGGACAACCGGATTGCCGCCGTCCTCAGGAATCAGGGTAACAGCCAGTCCGTCATCGCCGAAATCATCCTTGCGGCATACGAATCCGTCATCCGTCTTCTCAGCCTTCTCCACCTTCACCTCGCCGTGGCGCCACCAGAAATCGAAGGTGATGGTCTGGTCGTCCTCAGCGGCTACACGGATGAAATCCTCGATGTCCTGACCCAGGTAAATCACCTTGGCAGGCTCAATCTCCTCATCGTCATCGCCCAGCGCTCGCACCCACATCTCGCCCGGAACAGGATCATCTTCCCATTCGGCATCAGCAGGGGCTGCAGTAGATTTGAAAACGAGGAAAACCATTCTTTCTTCTTCCCTCGTGCCATCTTCGCGGCACGTGAAGCACTTCGCCTCCTTAGGGATGAAGAATGGGGTTAACAGGTACGGGTTTTTGCATAATGTGGTATACTCTACCTCGGTCCATGCCGGGAGAGCGTGTGTATTTGTCTTGTCTGTCATATTCTCTTGTTGCATATAATTCTTGAGTTGGTCCTATTTCTTTTCATCATCCGGCGTGTGTGGCAGGACGAGGGGGATGTTGATCCCAAAAAACGGTTGCAAAGGTAATGCAAAATCGAGACACTACAAAATATATCACCTATTTTTTTAATTATTTTACGATTCAATATTTGGTGCTTCCAAAAAATAGTTGTAGTTTTGCATCTGAAATAATGAATAGAAAGATGAAAGTCAAGACAATACTCACACTGGCGCTAGCCGCCACAACCCTCGCAGCATGTCATAGGGGAAAGAAACCACCACGTATGGACAATTCGAAACTCGCCATCAGCCTCTCGAAACCGGCAAAGGGCGACAGGGCTATCTACGGACTTGCCTGCCTGGGCTGCTCGGATACCGCGCTGGTGCTGCTGCCCAACGGAGGCGGCGACCCCGTAAGATACAACATTCTGGATGCCACTCGCAACCATCAGGTGTTTGGAGATATAGAGGTGGGCGACTGGGTTTGCGTGATGCCATGCGAGGAGAAGGATGAGAAGAACCGTGCCGACATGGTGATAGACCTGGACCAGCTGAAGGCCACCTGGACCTATCCGGTGATGCCGAAGCTGCGCGATGTATCGCATCTGAGCAAGCGCCAGCAGGCGAGAATCCTTGCCAATATGCCCGACAGCATCGTAGAAACCTATATGGTGCCGCGCCAGTATGGCTTCACCCTGAAGCGCATGAGCGAGGCGATGGCCGTAGGCAGGGTGATGATAAACAAAGATGTGGACGACGACAGCCCGGTAGAATATCCTGATGTGCCTCAGTATACGGAATGGCATGCCTATAACGGCAAACTGATTCTGGTGCAGGGCCGTCGCGAGTTAGAGGGCGTGGTGATCAACGGAAAGACGAAGCGCGATACCTTCACCTTTGTATATATGAAGGGCGACAGTCTGGCTCTCTCTGATCGTGAGGGCCGCATCCAGGGTTTCCACCGCTCGCTCAATGCGATGAAGGCCAACGCCAAGGCCCATGCTGCAGCCGAGAAGCTGAACAGCAAGATGAAGAAGGAAATATTGAAGTAAATTACATAATAAATATAAAAAAAAAGGCGAATAGGACGATTTCTCAATTTTTTTGTCTAATTTTGCACCTTGGAATTTAATTCATACATCGAACATAAAGAAAAAGAACAAGAATAATGAAGAAGAAAATTCAGTTCAGTCTCGTTTATCGAGACATGTGGCAGAGCTCTGGTAAGTTCCAGCCACGCAAGGATCAGTTGGCTAAAATTGCCCCAGTTATCATCGAAATGGGATGCTTTAGCCGTGTAGAGACTAACGGCGGTGCCTTCGAACAGGTAAACCTCCTGGCAGGTGAAAACCCTAACGATGCCGTACGCGCATTCTGCAAACCTTTCAACGAGGTGGGCATCAAGACTCACATGCTCGACCGCGGATTGAACGCTCTTCGTATGTATCCTGTGCCTGACGACGTGCGCGCCCTTATGTATAAGGTAAAGGCTAAGCAGGGTACCAACATCACACGTATCTTCGACGGACTGAACGATGTGCGCAACATCATTCCTTCTATCAAGTGGGCAAAGGAGGGTGGCATGACTCCACAGTGTGCACTCTGTATCACTAACTCTCCTGTTCATACTCTGGAATATTACATGAACATCGCCGACCAGCTCATCGCTGCCGGTGCAGAGGAAATCTGTTTGAAGGATATGGCAGGTATCGGCCAGCCAGCATTCCTCGGCAAACTCACCAAGATGATTAAGGACAAGTATCCTGAGATCATTATCCAGTATCACGGCCACTCAGGTCCTGGTCTCTCTATGGCTTCTATCCTCGAGGTCTGCAACAATGGTGCCGACATCATCGATACAGCCATCGAGCCATTGTCATGGGGTAAGGTTCACCCAGACGTAATCTCAGTTATCAGCATGCTGAAGAACGAGGGCTTCGAGGTGCCTGAAATCAACATGAGCGCTTATATGAAGGCTCGTGCTATGACTCAGGAGTTCATCGACGAGTGGCTCGGCTACTTCATCAACCCAGGTAACAAGATCATGTCTTCATTGTTGCTCGGTTGCGGTCTCCCTGGCGGTATGATGGGTTCTATGATGGCAGACCTCGGCGGTATGCGTCAGACCATCAACAACATCCGCAAGAAGAAGGGTGAGGAAGAGTTGTCTATGGACGACCTGCTCATCAAGCTCTTCGACGAGGTAGAGTATGTATGGCCACGCGTAGGTTATCCTCCATTGGTAACCCCATTCAGCCAGTATGTAAAGAACATCTCACTGATGAATCTCCTCACCATGGAGCAGGGCAAGGGTCGCTTCGTAATGATGGACGACTCTATGTGGGGTATGATTCTCGGTAAGAGCGGTAAGATTCCTGGAACTATCGACCCAGAACTCGTAGAGCTCGCCAAGAAGCAGGGCCGCGAGTTTACAGATGTTGATGCACACACATTGCTCACCAACGCCCTCGACGACTTCAAGAAGGAGATGGACGAGAACGGTTGGGATTACGGTCAGGACGACGAGGAACTCTTCGAGCTCGCTATGCACCCAGAGCAGTATCGCAACTACAAGAGCGGACAGGCAAAGAAGAACTTCCTGGCCGACCTTCAGAAGGCAAAGGATGCCAAGCTCGGTACAACCCTTACTCCTGCACAGCTTGCAGAGTTCAAGCACGCCAAGGCAGATGCCATCGTGGCACCAGTAGCCGGCCAGCTCTTCTGGGAATTCCAGGGCGAGGGCGAGTGCCAACCAGCTGTAGAGCCATACATCGGCAAGGAATATAAAGAAGGTGATGCCTTCTGCTATATCCAGGCTCCTTGGGGCGAGTTTGAAACCATCCCAGCTGCATTGGGCGGCAAGCTCGTAGAAATCAATGCCAAGCAGGGCAGCAAGGTGCGCAAGGGCGATGTTATCGCTTACATCGAGCGCAACGCTGAGTAAATATAATAGAAATGAATTATCAAGCTATTATTGATAAGTATTATCCTGAGGATAATGAGCTTCGGCATATCCTCATTACACATAGCCAATCTGTAGCGCGAAAAGCGCTACAGATTGTTTCGTATCATCCCGAATTGCAACTCGATGCCCAGTTTATCGAAGAAGCAGCTATGCTCCACGACCTCGGCATCTTCATGACCGATGCCCCAGGCATACAGTGTTTCGGCTCGCAGCCCTACATCTGCCATGGACGACTGGGAGCAGAAATCCTGCGCAAGGAAGGATATGAGCGACATGCCCGCGTATGTGAGCGCCATACCGGTGCAGGCATCACAGAGGCACAGATCATAGCACAGAACCTACCCCTGCCACATCAGGATTTCCTGCCGGAAACCATGGAGGAGAAGGTGATTTGCTACGCTGATAAATTCTTCAGCAAAACTCACCTCGACCGGGAAAAAACAATTGAGAAAGCAGAAAAAAGTCTCATGAAGTTCGGAGAGGAAGGAGTAAAACGCTTCCAGCAATGGGAACGCATGTTTGAATAGAATTCTAATTTATTGAATGAGAAAACAATCGACGATAGCTATGCTGCTGCTCGCTGCCATCTCGTGTATGATGGTGGCTAACCCAGGTACGCCCGATTCGAAAAAGAAAAAGAAGAAAACGGAGAAGACGGAAACCGTTGACAGCGTGGGTGACAGTGTGTTCGTAGACTCGCTGGGCAACGAAATAAAGCCCAAGCTGAAACAGGCTGACGACACCACGCAGATGGACTCGCTGCAGAAAGCTATATGGAAACATAATAAAGTGGTGGATGACAGTATCCGCCTCGATAGTATCGCCAGAAAGAAACAGGGTGGAGTAGATGCACCGGTTAACTATCAGGCGGACGACTCTCTCGTATACGATGCCAAGAACAAGGTGGCATATCTCTACGGAAACTCCAACGTGAAGTATACCAACATGGACCTCAGTTCCGACCGCATCTCCATGGATATGGACAAGAGCAACGTGAAGGCGATGGGTACACCCGACAGTACGGCGGAGGGAGGCATCAAGGGCAAACCTGTCTTCAAAATGGGTAGCGATACCTATGATACCGATACCATCAAATTCAACTTCAAGAGCAAGAAGGCCCTTATTAATAATGTATATACAGAACAGCAAGACGGATTCCTGACCGGTATGAAGTCGAAACGCGACTCATCGGGAGTCATCTATCTGCAGCACGGAAGGTATACCACCTGCGATGATCCGCATCCCGACTTCTACATCTCGCTCTCCCGAGCCAAGGTAAGACCGGGCAAGGATGTGGTATTCGGACCAGCCTATCTCGTGGTGTGCGATGTGCCTATGCCGCTTGCCATCCCTTACGGCTTCTTCCCGTTTACCAAGAGCTACAGCAGCGGTTTCATCATGCCAACCTACGGCGATGAAACGGCACGAGGATTCTATCTCAGAGATGGCGGATATTATTTCGCCATGAACGATAAATGGGACCTGAAGCTGCTGGGCGAGATTTATACCAAGGGATCGTGGGGACTCTCGGCAGCCAGCAACTACCGAAAGAGATACAAATACTCGGGTTCCTTCTTCTTCAGTTACCAGGATACGAAGAACGGCGACAAGGGAATGCCAGACTTTACCGAGCAGGAGAGCTTCAAACTGCAATGGAGCCACCGCCAGGACAGCAAGGCAAACCCATACAGTTCGCTTTCGGCAAGTGTGAACTTCGCCACATCGAGCTACGAACGCAACAACCTCAATTCGCTCTACAATCCGCAGACGATGACGCAGAGTACGCGAACCTCATCTGTTAACTGGAGCACCTCGTTCTCAAGCATCGGTATGACGCTCAGTTCCACCGCCAACCTCTCGCAGAACATGCGCGATTCATCCATCGCCATGACGCTGCCCGACCTCAACATCAGCATCTCCCGCTTCTATCCGTTCAGAAGAAAGAAGATGGTGGGCGATGAGAAATGGTACGAGAAGATAGCCATGAGCTATACGGGACACATCTCTAACAGCATCAATACCAAAGAGGATAAGCTGATGCACAGTTCACTCATCAAGGACTGGCGCAACGGATGGCAGCATCAGATACCGGTGAGCGCTACATTCACGCTCTTCAAATATCTCAACGTGAACCCATCGTTCAATTTCACCGACCGTATGTATACCAACAAGGTGGAGAGATCATGGGATGAAGCCAGCCAAACGGAGAAATGTGATACTATCTACGGTTTCAACAACGTGTATAACTGGAACATGAGCGTAGGTCTCTCTACCAAACTCTATGGTTTCTACATACCAAGCCGCAAGCTCTTTGGAGATAAGATACAGGCTGTGCGCCACGTGTTTACGCCTACGGTGAGCTTCAGTTATGCCCCAGACTTCGGAGCTTCACGCTACGGCTACTGGGACACCTACCAGAAGACCGATGCCGACGGAAACGTATCGCTGGTGAGCTACTCGAAGTATGCCAATGCCCTCTACGGTGCGCCGGGCAAGGGTAAGAGCGGTAATATCTCGTTTACCCTGGGCAACAACATCGAGATGAAGGTGAAGAGCGATAAGGATTCTACCGGATACAAGAAACTCAGTATCATCGATGCGTTCGACATCAACATGAGTTACAATACCGCAGCCAAGGTTCGCCCTTGGAGCGATATGAACATCAACCTCAGACTGAAGTGGTGGAAGAACTATACCTTCAACATGAACGCTGTGTTTGCCACCTATGCCTACGAGCTGGACGACCAGAACAATGTTTATGTGGGTACCCATACGGAGTGGGGCAAGGGCAGGTTCGGACGATTCCAGGGTATGTCGCAGAACTTCTCGTTCACACTGAACCCGGAGAAGTTGAAGAAACTCTTTGGCGGGGGCGATGATGAGGACGACAAGAAGGACAGCCAGCGCAATGATGATGACGATGAAGGTCTGGATACCGACATCGAGAGCAACGTAGACGACAGCATGGAGAAGGGTAAGACGGCAGCCAAGAAGGGCGGCAAGGCTGAAACGGATTCAGATGGTTATATGGCGTTTAAGATGCCATGGTCGCTGACCTTCGGTTATGGTGTAACAATGCGCGAGGATACGCGAAGAGAAAAGTTCAATGAGAAGACGATGCGCTATGCATACAAGTTTACCCAGACTCTGAACATGAGTGGTAACGTAAGAATCAGTGATGGCTGGAACATCAGTTTCTCATCCGGTTATGATTTTGACAACCACAAGATCAGCATGACCACCGCCAGTCTGGCTCGTGATCTTCACTGTTTTAACATGAGCTGTTCTGTGGTTCTCGCTCCATATACGAGCTACAACTTCACCTTCCGTTGTAACGCAGCCACCCTGACAGATGCGCTGAAATACGACAAGCGCAGCGGTTATTCGAACGCTGTACAATGGTACTAGATGATAGCTTATAGTTGAAAGTTTCCAGTTGATAAAGCTTTTCAGCTTATAGATAAAAAAAACAGGCAAAATCATTTTGCCTGTTTTTTTATTATCTATATTGCTTTTTACCTTTAAAAAAGGTTCGGGGGGGACCAGCGATGGAATCGCTGGGAACGGGGACAGGAAGGAGAAAAGCCTCTTTGCACCCCCGTTCCCAGCGATTCCATCGCTGGTCCCCTATTTAAAAGCCTCTTTTTACCTTTTTACTTTTAAAAGCCTTTTTTTCGCCTCCGGGTGCTCAGGATAAAGGGTAAGGGCCTTGCGGTAATTCATGATGGCAGCCTCTTTCATTCCCTCTTTTTCGCACTCCTTCCCCATAATCACATACTCCGTGGCAAGGCGCTTGAGGAACTTCTGCTGCTTCTCCTTCTCTTCATCCTTCTTTCTTATTTCTTCGCGCAACCGCTCGTTCTCTGCCTGAAGCTCGTTCACCCTGTTCAGCTTTCTGCGGATGAAACGCTTGGCAAGCGGCTGCTCGATATCATAACGGCTGTGGATGGCAAGGAAGAAGTTGTCGAGAGCCGACTGCATATCGCCCCTGTCAAAGGCCTTGACGGCATCATGATACTGCTTGTCGGCCTTACTCTGGGTAAGCGCTGTGTTGATGGTGCTCTGGTCGTTATAATGACGGGCAAACTGCTTGACATCATTGCGCACGAAAACATCACTCTGACGCAACGGCTCCTGAAGACTGATGCCCTCGAGACTGGTGCAGCGGGACAAGGCAACATACGTCTGTCCGCCCGCAAAGACACCACCCGTGAAATCAATCTTCACCTGGTTGAAGGTGAGGCCCTGGCTCTTATGAACCGTTATCGCCCAAGCCAGACGGATGGGGTACTGCTCGTATCTGCCAATCTCTTCCTCCTCAATCTTTTTCTCAACCTCATTGAAATGGTATCTCATGTTGCTCCATGCCGCAGGCTCCACCATCACATCCTTGCCTTCCTCGGTGCGCACATAAATCTTGGCATCCTCATCCTCATCAAAACCGATGATGGTGCCCAGCGTGCCATTCACCCACTGATGCTCGATATCATTCTTGATGAAGATAACCTGAGCCCCCGTCTTGAGGTAAAGCTCGATAGGGGTAGGGAGACTGCTCTCCGGAAACTCGCCCTGTATGTGGCCACGGAAGAGGCAAGGCTCTCCCGGAAGACGCTGGAGTTGGCTGTCGTTGATGTAATCTACCGTATCGCGGCGTGTAGAGAGGGTGATGGCAAGTTTGGAATCGCTCTCATCTAGCTGGGCTCCCACGCGCTGGTTGAGGCGCTGGAGATCCTGCATGGGCACCTGAGACGTGCGGATATGGTCGAGGATGCTGATGAAAACGGGATCGCTCTGACGGTATACCTTCTTGAGTTCAATGCTCACGAGCTTGAAGTATTCGAACACCTTGGCATTGAAGAAGAAACTGCTGCGGTAGAAGGGGCTGAGCAGACGGCGGTCGTCCTCTCTTACCACAGGCTCCAGCTGGAAGATATCGCCCACCAGAAGCAGCTGCTTGCCCCCGAAAGGCTCTCGCATGTTGCGGCAATATACCCGCAATATCTTGTCCAGGAAATCGATGATATCGGCACGAACCATACTGATCTCATCGATGATGATGAGCTCTACCTCGCGGATAATCTTTATCTTCTCTGAATTATACTTCAGGGTGTTGCGGATGTTGCGGACGGAATACATGCTGTCGTTGGGTAGCAGCGGGTGGAAAGGAAGCTTGAAAAAGCTGTGGAGCGTGCTTCCTCCGGCGTTGATGGCCGCAATGCCTGTTGGGGCAAGAATGATATGTTTCTTCTTGGTATTGGCGGCTATATAACGTAAGAAAGTAGATTTACCCGTTCCCGCCTTTCCGGTAAGGAAAAGCGAACGACGGGTAAACTGTATGATTTGGAGTGCATTCTGCAACTCCGGGTTGTCGAGATCAATCATTGTATTTAATTTATAGTTTATAATTTATAGTTTATAGCATAAGCCACATTAAATCGCCTTCTTGCTAAACGGCGTAGCCGCTATAAACTATAAACTATAAACTAAATTTAAAGATCATCGAAGTTGATAGGCTGCTCGGTTGGCTTAGCCTTCTTCTTCTCTTTCTTTTCTTCTGTAGTGGCAGTACCGGTGGCAGATTCGTCTTCTGCCTTCTTGGCAGGAACCTCGCGGATGATAGGGTTGCCTTCGTCATCGAGAACGATCTCTTCCTGGAAGACGGTACTGTCTACCTTGGTGGTATCTACCTTTGGCTTTGGTGCATAACTTGCACAGATGTACATATCGCGGGTGATATCGCTGTCATGTGGCTTGTCAAACTTGCCGTGATACTGCTGGAAGGCTGGGTCGCCAAAGACACTCTGGAGGAAGTAACCGCACACAGGAAGAGCGGTTCTCGAACCCTGCCCCAAGGCTCCGGTGCGGAAGTGGAGACAGCGGTATTCGCCTCCTACCCAGGCACCAACTACGAGCTTAGGGCTCACACACATGAACCAGGCATCGGAGTGGTTATTGGTGGTACCAGTCTTGCCACCGAACTCTGTATCACGGTAGTTGCCTACATAGCCCCAGAGACTCTGGGATGTACCTCCCGGCTCCTTCATACCGCCCTGTAAGAGCTGCTGCATGAGGAAGGCACTCTTGTAAGGTATCACCTGCTCGGAATCGGTAGGGCCCTCGTAAACCACCTTACCGTCGTGGTCTACAATCTTGGTAACCAATACAGGGTCGTGGTGCTTGCCGTTGTTGGCAATGGTGCTGTAGGCGCATGCCATCTCCAGGAGGTTGACATCGCTGGAACCGAGGGCGAGAGAAGGGGTGTCATCCAGCGGACTGTTGATACCCATCTTCTTGGCTGTCTCGATGATGCGCTTGATGCCCATCTCCTGTCCTAATCTTACAGCCACAGAGTTGATACTCTTGGCAAAGGCACTCTTCAATGGGATGCTGTCGCCCGAGAACGAACCATTGGCATTGGATGGACGCCAGATGGTCATTTCGTGCTTCTTCTTATCGTATACCTCCATAGAGATATATTCGTCGCGACGCTTGTCACAAGGGGTTAAACCCTGATTCATCGCCTCGGTATAAACAAAGAGCTTGAAGGTAGAACCAGGCTGGCGCTCGGCTGTTACCTTGTCATACTTCCAGTGGTCGAAGTCGATATCGCCCACCCAAGCCTTTACTGCTCCGGTCTGTGGCTCCATGGCTACAAAGGCGCAGTGCATGAAGGTGGTCATATACTTGATGGAGTCTTCTGATGTCATATTCATCGTGATGCTGCCCTTGTCATAATCGAATACCTTAACCGGGTGAACCCACTCCTTATAGTAATAGTTTACTGAGTCGGGATTGTTAGGGAAGCGGGCTATCAATGCCTTGTAGAATGGCTGGCGCTCGGCGATGCCCTGGATGAAGTTTGGTATCACGTTGTGGTTCTCATCCTGCCAAGGATCCTGACCCATCCAGTTGCCTTTGCCTGCCTGGGTACGGCGGATGCTCCAGTGGTTGTTGAAGTTCTGCTGTACCTGTTTCATCTGCTTGCGAGCTGCATCTTCTGCATACTTCTGCATGCGGGTATCGATGGTGGTATAAATCTTCAAACCGCTGGTATAGAGGTCGTAACCTTCGTCTTTACACCAGTCTTTCAGGTAGTTGGCTATTGCCTCACGGAAGTATTTAGCCTGTCCGTCGTAGTTTTCTTCTACCTTGAAATCGAGCTTGATAGGCTCATCTTTCAGTTCATTGTATCTGTCTTTTGAGAGATCGCCATGTGTCACCATATTATATAATACGGTGTTGCGGCGTGCAAGACTGTTCTCCGGGTTGGTGCGTGGGTTGTAGTAGGTGGTAGCTTTGAGCATGCCCACGAGCACGGCAGCCTGACCGGTGGTCAACTCCTTAGGGGTGGTGTTGAAGTAGGTCTTCGCAGCGGTTTTGATACCATAGGAATTGCTACCGAAATCTACTGTATTGGCATACATGGTGATGATTTCCTTCTTGCTGAACACTGTTTCGAGTTTAACCGCGATGATCCACTCCTTGCTCTTGATGATGAGCAGGCGGAGTACAGGAATCTTGCCCAGCAAACCGGTAGAATATTGCGACCGTACACGGAACATGTTCTTCGCCAGCTGCTGTGTGATGGTAGAAGCACCGCGCCCGTTATGATGGAGGAGTGCATCCTTGGCAGCAGCAAACACACCGATAGGATCGATACCGATGTGCTTGTAGAATCGTTCATCCTCGGTATCTACCAGTGCCTTGAAGAAATCAGGTGTTACCTCATCATATTCTACCGGAGTACGATTTTCGTTGAAATACTTGCCGATGAGCTTTCCATCAGCCGAATAGATTTCAGAGGCCTCTGAGGTCTGTGGGTCCAGGATGCCTGAAAAATAGCCAGGTGACTTGCCGAAGAGCCATAAGAAGTTGATATCTACTGCGCCCAGATACAAGATGAAGGCGACTATACAACTTGCCAAGGCAACGAGGGTCTTGGTATACCACGCTCTGCCCTGATACAATCCTTTGTACCAGGTACAGAATGCGCGAAACTTTTGCCATAACCAGGCAAAGAGAGACTTAATTTTATTCATATATGATGATATAATGATTTCGTTGTTTTACTCTTCGTTCTTCACTTCCTCTACATCCACATAAATCTCCTTTGAATTCTGTTTCTGCTGCTGGTTTTTCAGCCAGATTCTCTTGTTGTTGGAGACTTTAAAGGCATTGAGAAGCTCTACTACTCCATAGATGAGCATACCCCAACCGATGATGAAAAGAGGAGCAGAGGCGATGGCTGAAGGCTTAATGATGGCGAGCAGACCCAGCAGAAGAAGGGCTGAAGGGAAGAGCCAGAAGAGAATGCCTACGCGTCCCATCTTAGCTGCAGAAGCCAGGTTGGCAAACTGGGTCAGAGCGCCCAAAATCAGGATGAACGCCAGGATGAACATCAGCCAGGCGATAAACACCTGAGGCATCAGGGCAAGCAGCAATCCCAGGATAAGACTGCCTACGCTCACAAGCGGGAATTTAGGTATCATACCCATGATAGGCTTACCATTGGAATCAGACAGAAGCTGACCCTGCATCTTCTCTGCATTGCGCTTGGCTGCCCAATAACTGGCAAGGGAGATGACACCTGAAAGGAAAAACAAAACACCGATGGCGATGGTTATCCAGGTGACGGTCTGCTCACGATATTGGATGAGCAGGACTCCTACGATGATGGCGCATACTGCGCGGAATATTGAACTGTGTATTACCTTCATACTAAAACTGATTTTGTTATTTCGGGGCAAAGTTACGAAAGAAATCCGAAACTAGCAAGAAGTTTTTTATATAAACTTAAATTATTGCTATATTTAACGCTAATTATTGCTATATTTAACGCAAATTATTTGTTGGTCTCGATAGAAAGCCGTAATTTTGTAAGCAAAATCAGAATCATAATGTCTTGGAAAGAGGCTTAGTGAAAGTAAAAACTATGTCTGGAGTATAGACTTAGGAAAAGTAAAAACTCATTTTGATATAGACGGAAAAAGTAAAGACAATGACAAAATTATATTTGGTGCGCCATGGTGAAACGGTGGATAACAAGGCGCAAATTATGCAGGGACAAACACCGGGAAAACTCAATATGAAAGGTATTGAGCAAGCTGAGGAAGTGGCCAGGAAAATGGCCGGTACACCTATCGATGTTTTCGTATCGAGCGATCTCTATCGCAGTATACAGACCTGTGAAATTATCGCCGGCTCGCATCCCGTTGTCACCACTCCCTTGCTCAGAGAGCGCGATTGGGGCGATTTTACGGGCAAATTCATCCCTGACCTGCCGAAGGACCCAAAGGATTGGCCGGACAACATAGAGACGCTGGAAAAGATGAAATCAAGAGCCCAGAATTTCCTTACCTGGATCAAGGTTACTTATCCTGACCAGACCGTTCTTGCTGTGGGGCATGGCATCATCAACAAGGCTATCCAGAGTGTTTATTATAAACGTCCGATGAACCAGATAGAGAAAATGGCGAATGCTGAGGTCAGAGTCCTTATTCTTTAAGTGCAGAATTCAATTGCCTCGCTAGTCATAAAGTTCAAAGTATCAAAAGTTCTAAGTATAATTCAAAGTATCAAAGAATATGAATAAAATTGCTCTTATTACAGGCGCAACAAGCGGTATTGGCGAAGGTTGTGCACGTCGTTTTGCCCGTGGCGGCTATAACCTGATTCTTACAGGTAGAAACACGGGAAAGTTGGAAATCCTGAAGAAAGAACTCGAGGCTGAGGGCGTTGAGGTGCTTGCCTTGGCTTTCGATGTGCGTAACCGTGAAGCTGCGAAGAAAGCGGTGGATTACATCCCTGAGGAGTGGCGCAATGTGGATGTGCTTATCAATAATGCAGGACTCGCACGTGGACTGGAACCTGAATATGAGGGCGATTTTGAAGATTGGGACCAGATGATTGATACCAATATCAAGGGCCTCTTAACCATGACTCGCCTGATTGTACCTGGTATGGTGGAGCGTAATCATGGTCATGTAATCAATATAGGTAGTGTGGCGGGTGACGCTGCTTATGCGGGAGGTAATGTATATTGTGCTACCAAAGCGGCTGTAAAGGCTATTACAGACGGCTTGCGCATTGATGTGGCACATACGAAAGTGCGTGTTACTAATGTGAAACCGGGTTTGGTTGAAACAAACTTCTCTAACATCCGTTTCCATGGTGACCAGAACCGCGCAGACAACGTTTACCGCGGCATAGAGCCTCTGAACGGCGATGATGTGGCTGATGTAGCCTTCTATGCTGCAAGTGCCCCAGAACACGTGCAAATAGCTGAGGTCCTGGTTCTTGCTACGCATCAGGCTAACGGAACCGTGATACACAGAAGCTAGTTAATAGTTTACAGTTAATAGTTTATAGAGGCTGCACCGTTGAGTAAGATTGTCAAAGCGGTTTATGCTATAAACTATTAATTATTAACTATTAATGATGTGGCAAAGCTGATTGATATCTGATTCGAATGTATCTCGATTAATCGCCTTTGCTCGCATTCCAGACTTGTAGTTGTAGATGGTCTGGGTGGAGTAATGCAGCAGGGTGGCAATCTCCTGGCTGTCGGTTACACCCAGTCGCATCAGGGCAAAGATGCGAATCTCAGTGGTCAGGTTGTGCGTAGTAGGAACTTCCAGTTGACATTCTGGCAGCAGAAGCTTGTTCAATTCTGTAACGAAACCCGGATACAACTCCATGAATGCCTTATCGAACCG
The DNA here is from genome assembly GCA_052349145.1 of Segatella copri. Classification (GTDB taxonomy): domain Bacteria; phylum Bacteroidota; class Bacteroidia; order Bacteroidales; family Bacteroidaceae; genus Prevotella; species Prevotella copri_V. The sequence continues at coordinate 48,257 of DAWDQD010000019.1, forward strand.
GTTGTAGAACATCTGTGATTCCTCTTCTTCCAATTTATGGGTGTGGAGACTCTTAAGCAAATCGGCGGTCTGGTTTGCCTTGATCTTACGGCTTACCAGTTTGCGGTAATCTGATAACTTGCTGATATAAGCCGCACTGATGTCCATAAAGAGGCGCATGTAGGTCTCTCGCTTGATATTGGTCTCTATCAGCTGCTGGTTCAGTTCGGTGAGCTGTGCATTCATTTCTTTCTGCTTCTCTTTCTGTTCTTCAATCTCAGCCTTGTTTTTCTTCAGTCTGTTCTTCTGCCGGTTATTGACGAATGAGAGGATGAGAATGATGACCAGCGCCATGCTTACACCAATGAACCCCCAAAGAAAGCGGGTACGAGAGCGCTCGGCAGCCTGCTGGTTGGCTGAAGCGATGACTGGAAGGATGTTGGAAATCTCCATCATGCGCAGTTGGTTGTTGAAGAACTGTGCATCTTCCATCGTGTGCTGGATATATTTGGCAGCTCTCTTACTGTTACGCGCATCCTTTTTAAAGATGTAGTAGGCTAGCTTTTGAAGCGCAATCGTTTCTTTGAGCTGGCACAATCCATCGCTCACGGATGCCTCTACAAGATATTTCTCGTAATGGTCGAATTTGCCTATATGTTTGTAATATCTGGCTATACCATAAGCCGACATGGCATGTATGCGGGATTTGGCTGGCGACATCTTCAGTGCCTTCAGATAATAGTTGAGCGATTCCTTGCTGGTAGGGTTGTGGAGATAGGCGTATTCGCCCATGAGATACTGATAGAAGACGTTATGCTTATTGTTTTCGTTGAAACTCTGTATCAGAAGGGTCATATAATGTTTCTTCTGGGCACGGAATTCTTCGGCATAATCTGAGTTCTTGGCGTATGATTCCCAATAGTTGTAGAGCCAGGCGTATGTGAAGTAATAGTATTGCTTCAGCTGGTATGGCATCTCATCAGGATTGAGCGATTGGAGTAAGCTTTCTGCTTTGCCATAAAATCCCCTCACCGAGAGTATGGACGCCCGGTTTATCTGGTTACGTAATATATAATAGGTGTTATGACATTTTTCTGCCAATTCAAGCCCCTGTTTCATATATGCGTATGCTGAGTCGTAGCGGTAAGTACTATAGGCATGATATATGCTGTCAAGAAACAGTAGTCGGGTTTGGTCGTCTTCAGCTTCATAAGCTTGCCGCTTCAGATGTTTCAATTCCTTTTCCTTGATTCCCTGATAATATTGGTCGTTTTCAATCATCTTGTCAATACAATCCAATAAAGTCTTCTCGTCCGTTTTGCCTTGAGCAGCCAATGGCATAGTAAGCAAAAGAAGTAAATATATAAGTAGTTTCATCTTTAATGCTTCTTTATAATTATAATAAAATCGTCTTTTAAATGTTATTTTCGTCCTTTTGTCCGTTTTGTGGTGCAAAGATACAAATTTCCTTTCATATAATACCATGTAACTACTCAGCACCCCTATAGAAAACTTCTCGTTAATAAAGCATAAACTT
>DAWDQD010000020.1:0-48867 GCA_052349145.1 Segatella copri
GGTCGGAAAACGAAAGTAGGAGAAAAACTACTTCGTTTTCCTCCTACTCGATTTTGATTTTAGCTACGTGGGCTACCAGCAGAGCGAAAAGGAGATTCCGGATGCGGACGTTGTGGTCTTCGTAAAATGGAAAGAAGGCGACCAGAGCGCTCGCATACAGAAAGCCATCGACTTTGTTTCTGCCCGCAAAATGGATAAGAAGACGGGACTACGAGGGGCTGTCTTGCTCGATAAGGGTGTATTCGAACTCTCACAGCCGCTTCGCATCCAGACTTCGGGCGTGGTGCTGAGAGGTACTGACCGCAATCAGACGGTGCTATATAAAAAAGGTGTAGACCGTGGGGCGGTGGTGTATCTGGAAAGCGAAAAGCAGATGCAGATGCTGGGCGAACCAATGGAACTGTCTGCTCCCTGGAAGTTGGGAGAGCGGAAGGTGACACTGCCTGCCGGCTGCAAGATGGGCGATGAGATCCTGATTGTCCGACCTTCTACCAAGGAATGGATTCAGAAGATGGGCTGTGCTGACTTTGGTGCAGGCAAGGATCTGGGCTATTGGGGCTGGCATCCGGGAGAAATCGATGTGCGCTGGATCCGTAGTGTGGTTTCTGATGGAAAGGGAGGATTGCAGTTGGATGCTCCTTTATCCATGTCGCTCGGTCAGGATGATGCGGAATGCTTCGTTCAGCGCATCGCCGGTAATGACTGGCGCTTGAAGAATGTGGGTGTAGAAAATCTCACGATAGATTCTGAATATGATGCTACCAATCCGAAGGATGAAAACCATGCCTGGGAGGGTGTATATATTAATAAGGTGAAAGATGGTTGGGTGAGAATGGTGAATTTCCGCCATCTGGCTGGTTCGGCTGTAGTAACCCAGCGTGATGCTTCCCGTATCACGGTAGAGGATTGCATTTCTCAGGCTCCTGTCTCTGAAATCGGTGGCTACCGTCGTCGCACCTTTCTCTGTATGGGCGAACAATGTCTGTTCCAGCGTTGCTATTCTGAACAGGGCATGCACGATTTTGTGGCTGGTCTCTGTGCAGCGGGTCCTAATGCCTTCGTACAATGTGATGGTTATGAATCGCTGGGTTATAGTGGTGCAGTGGGACCTTGGTGTACAGGATTGCTCTTCGATAATGTGAATATCGATGGCAATGACATCAAGTTCTGCAATCTCGGTCTCGAAGGTTACGGCATCGGATGGAATACAGCCAACAGCCTCGCTTACCAATGTACGGCTGCCGGAATCTTTGCCGACAGCATTCCTGATGGCAGCAACAACCATGTGTTTGCCTGTTGGGCGCAGTTTAACGGTTCTGGCGATTTCCAGCAATGTAACAATCATGCCAAACCATGGAGCCACTTTGCATCTCTTCTGAAGAAACGCCTGGGTAGGGATGTCTCAGTCCAATGTCGTGTGCTGGAGAGAGAACGCAACAATGTGAGCAACAATCCTACCTATGATGTGGCACAGAAGATGGTGGAAGAGGCGCGCAAACCTCGCATCATCATGCAGATGTGGATAGCAGACAGCGCCCGATTCATGGCTTCTGTTTCTCCTGGTAGAGCTATGGATGTGGATAAAATCAAGGAGTCAGCTCTTTACCGTTCTAAGAAAAAGGCGGATCAAGTTCCTGCCGGGAAGCCTGTCTTCGCGATAAAGGAGAGTAAGATCATGGTGGCTGATACGCTGTTGAAGGGTGCAAGAATGAATACCCCTTGGTGGAACGGACGTGTTCGTTACTCGGCTTTCCCTAAGATTGCCGATGCCGTGACCCGTTTTGTGCCGGGAATGGAGGGACAGGGCACTACCACCCGTGTGGATAGTGTGGTGGCTCATCTTCGTGATAAGCATGTGGTGCTCTTCAACCAGAACTACGGCTTGTGGTATGACCGCCGTCGTGACGACCACGAACGTGTGCGCCGCCGTGATGGAGATGTCTGGGCTCCGTTCTATGAGCAACCTTTTGCCAGAAGCGGACAAGGCACGGCTTGGGACGGACTGAGTAAGTATGACCTTACAAAGTTGAACCCGTGGTACATCTGCCGCATTAAGGAATTGGCAGAAAAGGGAGCCAAGAATGGTTTGCTGGTTATCAACCAGCACTATTTCCAGCATAATATCCTGGAGGCAGGTGCCCATTGGGTAGATTGTCCATGGCGCCCGGTCAACAATATCAATGGTACGGTATTCCCTGAACCTGTTCCTTTTGCTGGTGATAAGCGTGTATGGATGGCTGAATACTTCTATAATATAGATAATCCGGTGATGCGCCAGCTGCATAAGCAGTATATCATGAAGATGCTGGATGCCTTTGCTGATGAGCCGAACGTGATTCAGTCGATTGGCGAGGAATATACGGGTCCTTATCATTTTACGAAGTTCTGGTTGCAGACCGTTGCCGAATGGGAGGCTAAGACGGGCAAGCATGTCTGGGTGGCTTTGTCGTGCAACAAGGATGTGCAAGATGCCATCCTCCAGGATCCGGAGTTGAGAAAGGTAGTTGACATCATTCATATTGAACAGTGGTATTATACCCAGAAGGGACTTTATGCTCCTGAAGGAGGCAAGAATCTGGCACCTCGCCAGTATCAGCGTCGTCTTCGTCCGGGCAAGGTTACCTATGATGATGTCTTCAAGAGTGTGAGCGAGTATCGTCAGGCTTATCCTGAGAAGGTTGTCATTTACAGTGGAGCTTCGGCACCCGAGAATGGCAAGGCGGTGATGGATGCCGGCGGCTCCTGTCCGAATGTGAAGTAATATGTAATAAAAGTAGAGAAGATGAAAAGAATGATAATAACAGAATCTGTAAGAAATCTTTTATTGGATTCCGACTTTCTGGAGTCGGTACTCGGTTCTCCTATCGTAGAACCGGATGCCAACTCTGGGAGGTCGGCATCTTCTCGAAAGTTTGAGAAAATGTATCTTCCTGCCGAAATAGAGCAGGCAAAATATGTTCTTCTTCATCTTGACGAGATTTCGGGCTTGTTGTCTGAAACTGACATAGAAGAACTGAAAAATCGCATAAAAAGCCATTTGTACCCTTAAAATGGGAGGAAAAATACACTGAATACCAATTTTTCCCATTCATTTACCTGATTTTTCCTTAGAGTTTGCTGCATTTAGGCTGCTTTTGCACCATCAACAAACAAAAGTATACCTAAGATGAAAACAAACTACAATAACATCAGAGAAAGAGAGGAAGCAGCACAGACGTTGCTCGCTGCCTATCGCCAAGGCGACCAGAACGCTTTCATGTCTTTATATGATATGTACGCGGAAATGTTGCTCAATTATGGTCTGTGTATTACATCAGACAAAGAACTTGTAAAAGATTGTGTACAAGATGTGTTTATCAAACTCATCTCTAAAAGCCAGGATTTACAAGTTACAAAGGTAACCTCTTACCTGCTCATTTCTCTCCGCAACAGATTGCTGGATAAGTTTCGCCGCAAGAACTATATGACGGAGACTGCGGTGGAGGATATCCGTATCTCTACAACAGTAGAAGATGTGGAAAACTCTTATATCCTTGATGAAAGTTCGCTCAATAATGTTCGTAAGGTACAGATCCTGATGGATGAGCTGACACCACGCCAGCGTCAGGTGTTCACCTTATATTATGAGCAGCGCAAATATGAGGACATCTGCGACATCATGCAGATGAACTATCATAGTGTACGCAATCTGGTACATCGTGGCATGTTGAAGTTACGTGCAGCCGTAGCAGTATAAACTCTTCTGAAGGAGTTTGAGAGATGTTATTGGTAGACCCAAAATAGAGATTTGCACTTTAGGTTAATGGTAATTTAAAATAGGTTTATTATAGTTATAAAAAAGGCAGGGGACTCCGTGAGGAATTCCCTGCTTGTTTTTTATGCCTCGTTGTTTCGCCTTACCCCAGCAAAGCTTCCGCTACCTTGATGTCGAATGGAGTGGTAATCTTGATGTTCTCACGGTTACCCTCTACCATTGCAACCTGACAGCCAAGACTTTCTACCACCGAAGCATCATCGGTAAACTGTTCCTTGTATTCCTGGTTGAAAGCCTGCTTTGCCAGACCGATGTCGAAGGTCTGGGGAGTCTGTACCACGCGGTAATCGCTGCGCAGCACATTCTTTCCGCCTCCGTGCTGGTCGATATAGCGCAGGGTGTCGGTTACGGCATATACAGGGATGGCTGCATATTCTTCGCGAGCCGTCTCGAAACATTCCTCGATGACTTCTTTAGATACGAATGGGCGCACGCCGTCGTGAATACCCACTACGCCATCTTCATCATCAGGAATGAGTGCCAGTCCGTTCTTGGATGACTGGAAACGGGTGTCGCCACCATTAGCTATCTGGTGTTTGATGCTGAAATGATGCTCCTCGCAGAGCTGGTGCCAGTATGCCTGCTGACTCTCCGGCAGAACCAGGATGATGTTCAATGCAGGGTCATATTCATGAAAACGCTCTATGGTGCGCATCAGGATAGGTTTGCCCGCTACCGGCAAGAACTGTTTTGGAATCTCACTTCCCATGCGGAGGCCCTTGCCTCCGGCTACTATGATTACGTAATCCACTTTGTTACTAATTAATAGTTTATAATTTATAGTTTATAGGGCTTACTTGCTCTGCATGAGATGATCATACCTCATGCCATCCTGCAGGGCAGCTACGGTTTCCTTGCTTACGAAATAGCTCAATATCTTATAGGCGTATGGGAGGGTTGCTGCAGGACCTTCGCCTGTAATCACGTTGCCGTCTTCCTGGAAGAGGGTGGCGGTATATTCGGTGTTCTCGCCGAAATACTGCTCAAAGCCAGGATAACAGGTAGCCTTCTTTCCTTCGAGGATGCCTGTGCTTGCCAGAACCATTGGGGCTGCGCAGATGGCACCGATTCGCTTGCCAGTCTTGTGCTGTGCGATGAGCGCCTGGCGTACACCTTCGTGCTCGTTCAGGTTTGTACTGCCTGGCATTCCGCCCGGAATCATCAGCATGTCAGCATCTTCAAAGCTGGCAATATCCTCAAACTTCAGGTCAGCCTTGATGGTAACACCATGCGATGTTTCTACCCATTCAGTACCCGTTACACTTACAGTCTTGATGTCTACACCACCTCTACGGAGGATGTCAACCGGAGCCAATCCTTCGATTTCCTCGAAGCCATTGGCAAGAAATACATATACCTTAGCCATAATTTATTTGTTTTTTGTCTTGTTATTCAAATAATATGATTACCTTTGCAAAAGTAAGAATAATTATTGAAATAACAAAATAAATGGCACAGCAACATTTAAAATTCGCAATATTTGGTAATGAATACCAGGCTAAGAAGTCGGCTTCGATAGAGAAAATCCTTCTTTATCTCGAAAAGAAGGAGGCTGAAGTTTATGTGGAGAATGCTTATTACGAGTTTCTTACCCGCGACCAGCATCTCGATGTGAAGGCGGCTGGGGTGTTCGAGGATTACAACTTCGATGTGGATTACGTCATCTCTATGGGTGGTGATGGTACCTTCCTGAAAGCAGCGAGCCGTGTGGGAGCCAAGGGTACGCCTATTATCGGTGTGAATATGGGCCGGTTGGGCTTCCTTGCCGATGTGCTGCCAAGCGAGATAGAGTCGGCGCTAGACAGTCTTTATGCCGGTGAATGTCTGATAGAGGAGCATGCGGTGATTCAGGTGGAGGCAGAAGGTGGCATACTTGCCGGCAATCCGTTCGCCCTCAACGATATCGCCGTGCTGAAGCGTGATGATGCTTCGATGATTTCCATCCGTACGCAGGTTGATGGCGAATTTCTCGTTACTTATCAGGCGGATGGTCTGATTGTTACCACGCCAACAGGTTCTACGGCATACAATCTATCTAATGGCGGTCCTATCATCATTCCGCAGAGTGGCAGCATCTGTCTTACTCCGGTGGCTCCTCACAGTCTGAACATCCGGCCTATCGTAATCAACGATACGGCAGTCATCACGCTCGATATCGAGAGTCGCAGCCACAACTATCTGGTAGCCATCGATGGACGTAGTGAGCGTATGACGGAGGAAACCCGCCTCATTATCCGCAAGGCTCCTCATTGCATCAAGATTGTGAAGCAGCGCAACCAGCGTTACTTCTCTACCTTGAGAGAAAAACTGATGTGGGGTGCTGACCAGCGCGAAAGATAATTAGAATAAGAAAGATAATTAAAATAAGAAAAGAGGTATATCCCGAAGATGAATCTTGGATATACCTCTTTTTCCTAACCTAAAACAACTAACTAATAATTTTGCTCACACAAAACTAAACCTAAAAACATAAACCTTAATAAACCTAAAAGCCTAAAACTGAAAAACTTAAACTATTCTTTGAACTTATTTGTTATATTCTTATCTGATAATCACTTTCTTTCCCTGGTGGATATAAACACCATTCTTTGCAGGCTTCTTACCCAATTTCATACCGCTAAGTGTATACCATGCATTGTCTGTTGTGGTATTGCTTATGGTTGGAGTTCCTGTGATGCCTGTTGGTGCCCAGGTGGCGGTAACATCCTTGCAGGTGTATTTGCCATTACTCTGTGCAGTGGTAATCTCGTAGAACTTGGTGCTGTTGCCAGCGTTCATGTCTACGGACTGCTTCTTGTCTTTTCCCTGATTGAAGATGATGTTTACGATAGCATCCTTGCTCTTGATCTTGAAGTCCATATAGTACCACTTCTTACCGTTCAGCGTCTTGGTTGCTGTGACAGCAGTACCTGGCCATTTTTCTGTGAGCTCTCCGCTTGTATTCCATGCGTAGAAATACATGGTTGAACCCCAGTTGGTTACCTGGTCAGCATTGGCATATACGGTGATGGTATATGGCTCGAATGCCTTGACGGTATAATTGTAGGTACGGATACCTGTTACGGTTCCGTTGCTGAGCAAGCCAACCTTCAAGGTGCAGGTCTCATCTATGTTGATGTTGCTACCTGTAGCCACCTGCTTGCTCTTGGCTGTAGGGGCTGTGCCGTCAGTAGTGTATACCAGTTTGGCATTGCTGTTCTGGCTGACAGCCGTAAGCTTAGCCTTGAAACCTGCCTCGTATTCGCCTGATGGTATATTGCACCATGCGGTTTCTGCTGATTTAGAAAGATAATAACGGTAGTGGTATCCTTCGAGAATCTGTGCATAATCAGTGCCTGGAGTATATGCCTTGGTGTTGTTTCCTACAACCACGATGAGCTTAGCCTTGTCGCCGGTAGTCTCATTGGCAAAGCATGCGGTCTGTGCCATCTTGTTGGTATAATTGCTCATGTTGGTGATGCCTGCAAGTTTGCGGGCTTCAATCATGCTCTTGATTTCTTTTTTGTAGGTTCTCCAGTGTGGTTGGAACACGCAAGGAGTTCCCGGCATGGCGAGCATATAGGCATTGGCTGCAAGCGTATCTCGCATAAGCGGATCCTGCTGCTCATCTTTAGAACGGAATTGCATGTCGTGATTCTCTACGAATGTGATGGCATACTGCCGGTAGGTTGCATCATGCATCAGGTTGTAATCGCTCTTCAGCTTCGACCAGTTTGGCAATGAAACAACCATATTGTCTTTTATGCCTATTGCGTCACGAACATTATAACGGAACTGGAAGTCGAAGGCAGCACTTTTCTTGTTAGTCTTGTTTATCCAGTTGATGATAGATTGGTTTCCATCCCAATATTCACCTACCGAGAATTCTATACTGGTAGCATCATTGTAGTCAGCCACGTGGGTACCGCTAAAACCCTTTACCATGTCGTAGCGGAAACCGGTATATCCTATATCCTCCTTCAGAAATTTCAGATATGCCTTGATAATCTTCTGTACGTTCTCGCTCTTATGGTCAATATCACGGCATCCTCCAAAGTCGGTTCCCTCATCATAGTTATTGCTGAGGCTAACCCCGTCTTTTTTTGCCTGTATTGCCGTACTTCCACCATCATCATTCTTGCAGATATCGGTAGACAACATCTGGTAGGTCACTCCCTTGTAGGTTTCTGCAGGGAAGGTATACCAGCCGTCTGTATTGCGATGATTGACCACAACATCAGCTATTGCGCCTATGCCGTTGGCTTTGAATTTGGCAATCAGACTTCTGAGTTCAGCCTCAGTTCCGAATGAGGAATTCTGGTTGAAATAATAATATGGCTTATAGCCCATTACCTGAGTAGTTTCGATGCATTTACCGCTTTGTGGAAGCCATACAAGGTCGATGAATCCTTTCATATCATCGGCTTGCTTCTCTAAGACAGTCCATTGGGAGTAGTCGTAAGAATCCCATGAGAATCCTTGCAGCATGACGCCACTATAGTTAGCAGGCCAACCTTGTGCAAACATATTGATGCTTGCCAGTAAAGCGATAAGTGTAAAGTATATCTTCTTCATAATTATCATTGTATTTTGTGATTATTATTTTATGTTTAATTGCAAGTTGTATTGTTATACGTTGGCAAAGTTACGATTTATTTTATTAGCTTGTTCAAAAATGGATGCAAATCAAGCAAATAAATTGTGCAAACGTTTGCATTCCGGTGCGCTTTTCTTCTATATATAATTAAGGTATATGTAGCTTTAGGAGATAATTATTATTAAAAAACTAGAAAACATTTGGCAGTCTCGTTTTTTATTGCGTAATTTGCGTTGCGTAAAAAGCGCAATGAACGTTTGTATAATGAATGATAACAAGATATGGCAAGATTGAACAATCCTTTTGTGGGCGATAGCTCGTGAGCATTTGGTATCTTCGCCGTTGAACCAGCAGTTTATCTGTACCCACCATCTTCCAGCTACGAGCAGCGTGAAGACGGCATTAAAGGCATTGGTAGATAAGCAGCTGGTAAGCAAGATTCCGACTGGCTATCTGGTTAGTGACCGCTTCTTTGCGAAATGGCTGGTGAGAGGAGGAATCATAGCCAACTGAGGAAATGAAAATTACGTCCCGATGCAGCATTTGCTACGTCCCGACGCAGTAAAAGATGCGTCCCGACGCAGTAACAGATACGTCGGGACGTAGTTTCAGAAGCATCCTGGTAATCATCAAGTGAGCCTCTTTCGCTTCATGTACGTCATTGCGCAAGTTCATACGTTTCATTGAATTGAAGGATACGACTGCGCTGGGTGGAAGAGGCAATTTCGTTGGCTGAATAAAGCACTTGATGTTGCAGAATGAAGTGGTTGATGTTGCAAAATGAAGTACTTGAATGAGGCGGTTGATGTTGCTGAATTTTCAACTATAAGTTGACTGAACTTTAGCATGCGGTTCAAGAACGGGCTGAAGGCCCAAAAGCTCCTAGCCCAGGGCATCGCCCTGGGCTAGGGGCTTCTGCCCCTTCAGGGCGTGTGGGGCAAAACTTGCGAAAGTCCAGCTAGCCTCTACTTATTCCTTCAATTTCTGGATTTCCTCCAGTGGAAGTTCGGTGGCTGTTGCCATTGGTGATTTTAATATTGTGGCAAGCATATAAAGTCCTTGCTCTGTAAATCCCTTTACAGTTGCATGAGAAAACTTCAATGTTTCGAGGTGGTCAAAATTTTTGATCAGTTCATTTTTTCTCGCTGTCATTCAACTCAATAACATAACCTGGAGGAAACTTTTTAGGGTTGTTCCTTAGTGCTTGGTTGATTTCTCTGGTTTCTACTCCATATAATTCAGCAACATCTCTGTCAAGGATAACTTGCGTATCCCTGATGATAATGATTTTACTTTCTGTTTTTACAATATCTTCTTGATGTCCCATAATTTCTTTTTTATAGCTTTTCTTCTGCAAAGATACGACTTTCCCTCGTAACTTCCAAGGTTTTAGGAAAAAATACTTGAAAAGGGGGAGGAGAAAGAAAAAAATAGGCGGCTCTCAATTCCGGGAGCCGCCTATTGGTTATACTATTTTTATTATGATGAAACAGATGCTTATTCTACTGTGCAGTAGATGTTGTCATTTGTCTTTCTTGTTGGATACAACTTGACTGTGTTGCCTGCTACTGTAATGTTGTCGCCACCAGCAGTAAGGTTATTGAGACTTCCACCGAGGTTGATGTCCCAATCACCATTTACGCGGAACTTCCAACCATCGGCAGTAACACCTACATTTGTTGCCTCGAAGCAATACTCTTCAGCATTCCAAGCCATGACTGCGTCGCTACTCCAACCGTTGAATTGACCCATGATGCCCATGGTCTCAACTTTAGTTGCCTTGATGGTGCCTTCTCCAAGATTAACATCGAAGTAGTAGACACCCTCTCCAGCGTTCACGCCGATATTTCCATTTTCGTTGGTTGTTGCAGCATCCGAGAATGTGTTGAATGTACCAGCATTGATTTCGTTGTCCCAGCTTCCAGCTACACGTTGAAACTTGAACTGGAGGCCAGCTCCGTTAGGATCGGCTACATATACATAACCAGTGTATACGCCCTTTGCCTCGTCCACGAGAGCGAGCTTCTGGTCAGAGCTCTTCCAACCGTCAGTTGCGCCAATGAAGTAGATGAATGGATCGTATTTAACCTCCTCGAAGGTATAAGTGTAGTCCATCATGTTGAGGGTGAGCTTGTACTTACCAGCCTTGGCAATCTTACCAGCCTTAGCGTCACCGTTGGTCAACAAACCTGTCATGCTGTCGTCGCCGTCAACCTTAGGACCTACTACGCCAGCAGCCCAGAAGTTACCGGCATCAACGTTCTTCTTAGGAATAATCTTCCAATACTGGTTAGCCTTGGTTGTCTCGAATGTGATGGTGAAAACAGGATCATCATATACATCCTTTTCGCTGTGCTTGAATGCCTGTTTCGCACTTACAGTATTCCAACCGTCAACGGCTGGGGCATCACCAACGGCTTCGACATTAAACATATCGCCTACGAGGTAATAGCCATCTTCAATAACTGGAGCCTCAGGAATAGCCTTAACCTGGAATGTTGCAGATGTAGTCATCTTCACGGCTGTTGAGCCATTGCTTACCCATGCATCAAGAGTAGCATCGATGTCGCGCTCTGTAGGACGCTTTCCCCACTTATCTACGATATAGCTTGTCAATTCAGCTGTTGCCATGTTGCCATCAGCATCAATGTCGAATGACTGACCATCGAAATTAATTTTGTAGGTTGGAGTGTAGGCAGCGTCGGAAGAAGTAGGAGCAACAATGCTCGCTACTTTTACCTTCTCTGTCTTAACGTTAGCCAAGTTGATGACATCAACTGGAGTTACGCTACCGTCGCCGAATGATACAGCTTCCTCCTGAGGATTTGACTGTGGGTTACCCCAATCTGTGTAGTCCTCGGTACAAGATACCATAGACATCAGCAGGGTCATTCCCAATAATATTTTCTTAATCATAATTGTCTATACTTTAAGTGATTTACAATTTAACGATGCTGAATGCACCTGTGATGTCGTTGAATGAGATGACATACTTACCTTCTGCCAAGCCAATGTTCTTGCCACCCGACTCACACTTACCGTACATGTTGATAGCGCCATCTTCTGCACCATATCCCCAGCTGGTTTCCCAAGAACCGGCAATCTTGAACTTGAACTGTGCTGTGTCACCAGCAGGAACATCCATTACATAGTACCATGCGTGGTTCTCAACGCCCTCAGTGTTGTAAGGAAGCATTGCAGTGTCTGTCCAATCATTGAATGAACCACTAATCTGGATAGTACCATAGTTGTTTACTGCATCCTCGTACTTCTCCATCTTGGCTGTATTGTCAGCTGTGTTGAGAGTGATGGTGTAGTAACCGGCTTCCGGAGCTACGATGTGACCACCGTCGCTACCACCGTTACGGTAGATGATAGTACCCTTTGTAGCGCCATCAGCGTTCATACTATAATCCCAGTTGAAGCTTGCTGGCAGAATCTTGAAACCAGCTCCGTCGCACTCGGCCTTGTCGTTGTAATCGCCGGTAAGGAAGTAGTTGGTGTATTCAATCTCACCAGCACCAGTCTTCTTGTCGTAAGAGAAGTTTGGCTTAAGGAACATAGGAAGTGCGTCTTCTCCAATGCTCTTGTTGCCAGCCCACTTAGCGCCGAACATGTAACCTACAAGATACCACATTGTTGGAACAGCATCCTTCAGTTCAATATAGTACGGCTTTACTTTGAGCTTTACTGAGTTTGAAGCGACAGGGTTCAGACGGCTTGTGCCCTCAAGGATGTAAGCGTTAACACGAACGTACATCTCCTGCTCGGCAGGAACATTCTCTTCTGTCCATTTAAGTATCTTTACCAATGCCTTGTCCATTTCTTCAGCAGAGGCAGAGATATCACATTTCTGTGTAGTGTTGCTAAGAACAGCGTAGTCTGGCACCTTTTCGCCACTCTCGTCTGCAGCAGCTTCGTCGGTAGAAACTGTGAAGCTGTTGGTTGGAGATACCTGCACCTCGTAAGTTGCGTTGACAGGGGCATTTTCTGCTGTGTACTTAGGCTGTGACCATGTAAGGCCAAGTCCTGTGGAATGCTCCAAATCAATAGTCGCATTGGCATATTCTGGAGTATTCAACGTGAACTCCTTAGGCTGAATCAGCGTAGGGTTAGAGTCGTTGTCATCCGAACATGAAGCGAATAAGCTGATGATGCCGATAAGCAGAGCACCAATTATATATTTATTCTTCATATTGTGTTTTCTTTTATAATTCTATTATACTTTAGTTTTGAACCTCGTTGTATCCATCAATCTGTGTCAAGTTCTTGTTAGAAAGAACCTCTGAAGATGGGAGAGGATATACATTATAGGTCTTGGCGAAGGTTGTACCATTAGTACTACCACCCTTAAGCTCCCATTTGTATGTAGCCTGAGTTCCACCAAACTGATTGAAACGAATCAAGTCGGTACGGCGCAGACCCTCGCAATAAAGCTCGCGAGAACGCTCGTCAAGAACATCGTTAAGAGTGTAAGAAGGACGTACGGCTGCGTGGGCACGGTTGCGAAGAGCATCGATATAATCCTTAGCCTTAGCCGAACCCTCGCCATTGATGTGCATCTCTGCCTCTGCTGCATTGAGGTAAGCCTCAGCTACACGGAAGAGGAAGAAGTCGATGTCGACATTATAGCTGTCGTGAGGAGTACCACCATTAGAATAGTTGTTATTCCATTTTGGTGTTGCAATACCCTTGACGAATTTATCGTTAGCACCAATCTCCAAAGTACGATCGCCGTCACTGTTGCCTTTACCCCAAAGGATAGCACGGTCGTCAACGCCCATAGCACGGATTTCGGAAGCTGACTTGTTTACAACAACTTTTGGATCGGTGAAGAACTTCTCTACGAATTGTGGACGAACACGCATACCTGACCATGTGTTGGCAGTAGTGGCAGCATCCTTACCTGTAACAGTCTGCATCGTAGCATCCCAAAGAGCAGCTACATAGAACATAGAACCACCCCATCCCTGAGTCTTTTCTCCATCTTGCATCAATGGGAGAAGAGCCTCGCAGCTTGCACCATTCGATCCATTGTCGCCCATGAAGAGCAGGTCGTATGGCTTGTAGCCATTAGCTTTAGCCTCATTAGACATCTTGCTGTCATCGAAGAGCTTATAGTCTGAATTGATAACCTTCTCGGCATATTCGAGAGCCTTATCCCAATATTGATTGTTCTGACCATCGTTGTTGAGGTATGTACCGGCATTGAGGTACAGACGGCTCAAGAGCAACCAGCATGTGCCTTTGTCTACGCGGCCATAGTCTGAATCTGTATCAGTCTCTGGCTTTGCCTCCAACAGGTCTGGCTCTGCAGCAAGCAATTCGCTTTCTACCCAGTTGAACAGGAACTCACGACCTAACTGAAGAAGCTCTGCGCGAGTATATGTTTTGCCTTCCTCAAACTTTGAATTGTAAGAGTGTGCTTGACGTGGTGTTTCTGGCGAAATCTTGTCAATGAATGTCGGGTCTCCAAAGAAGTCGAGCATCAAGAAATAGCTATAGGCACGAAGTACACGTACCTCTGCATACTTAGTTTTATCAGCCTTTGCTGCATCGAGACTTAAGAAATGGTTCTCATAAGAGATGTTTGACATCAGACGATAGTAGAGATTCTTCAGAGTAGCATTACCCGGATCGAACTTATTGTAGGCAACATCTGCGATACCGCCATCCGACCACCAGCAGACAGCTTCGTCGGTAGGTACCTCGTTGAAGTTGAACAGGTTGCGTAGAAGGGTTGACTTACCAGCGTCATCGATAGAGAAATCGGCATTACCGTCATTACCCTCCATGATAAGACCAGCATAGCACTTGCTGTATAAGCCCGTAATATTAGGATTGGCATCAACAGTAGGGTCAATGTTTCCCTTGTTCAAGTCATCCATGCAAGAGCTCAAGCTTGCTGAAAGCAGAAGAGCTGCTGCTGGGGCAATTATGTTGAATTTATTGAGTTTCATATCGAAATCTATTTTAAATTGTTAGAAGTTAAGGTTCAGACCGAGCAGGAATGTGCGGCAACGAGGATAGATGTTGTCGTCCTTACCTGATGTTACTTCAGGGTCAATACCTTTATACTTGGTGATAGTAAACACGTTAGAGCATGAGGCGTAGATACGGCCAGAGATGCCCTTGTAGTTGCCACCCTTCAGCAGATTGTTGAAGTTATAGCCCAGTGTGATGTTGTCGCACTTCAAGAAGCTGCCATTCTGTACGAAGTAGTCGGTAAGAGGATAGTTGTACGAAGTCCAGCCAAGAGCTACTAACTCCTTTGTGGTATTTTTATAATATCCCTTTGCACTACATACCTCTTTTGTATTTATCGCACCTTCTGCGTATCCATTATAGAGATAGTTTCCGAAGCTTGCACGGAAATTACTGCCGAGATCCCAGTTCTTGTATGCAACCTTGAAGCTGAAACCGCCTGTCCAAGGAGCCACGATATTCTTATAGAAGTATCTGTCGTTCTCGTCTATTGTACCATCGCCATTACGATCTACGTAGCAACCCATGATTGGACGTCCGCTCTCATCGTAAACCTGCTGGTAAACCCAGAATGAGTTGGCTGGCTTTCCTACCTTATGATAGGTAATCGCCTGATTCTGACCTACCTGCATGCCTGCCTCCATCAAATCACGACCGCCTGCAAGTTCGGTAATCTCGTTCTTGTTGTAAGCAGCGTTGACGCTCAATTCTACAAACCAGTCCTTGGTTTGGATAGGACGACCTGTGATAGCTACCTCAAAACCCTTGTTTTTCAATGTACCTGCATTCATCAAGAGAGCATTGTCAAAGTTCTGACCTGCAGCGATGGTTGTTGTGTTGAGCAAGTCGGTTGTCTTGCGGATATAACCATCAAGGTTGATGGTGAGTCTCTGGTCGAACATACCATAGTCGAGACCTACGTTCCATGTAGTAGTCGTCTCCCAAGTCAATTCGTCATTGTATGCCAATGGACGGTAGAGTATTCCTGGGTTGTTGGCAATACCACCGATTGGATAGAGGTGGTGATTACTTGTACTCTTCTTATAGGTAGCGGTGTAGTACTCTTTACCTGTATCCTGCTGACCGGTCTTACCCCAACCAAGTCGGAGTTTCAAGTCGCTGATAGCATCAATATCTTTCAGGAATTTTTCGTCTTTGATACGCCATGCGAAGGCTGCTGATGGGAAGAAACCCCAACGGTGTCCGTCTGCAAAGCGGCTTGAGCCATCATAACGGGCAGTGAATGTAAGGAGATAACGGTCAAGCAAAGAATAGTTGGCACGTCCATACCAGCTCACGAGGTAAGTCTGTCCCTTCCAGTTGCTTGTATCGTAAGACTTCACGGTTCCTGCAAGAGCTTCGCCTGCATCATTCTTACCTTCGTAGGTAGATGGATACATAGACTTGCTCCACTGGTCTCCCCAATATTTCATGTGGCTATATTCGTAACCAGCCATGATGTCGAAGTGGTTAGCCTTGTTGAAATCCTTGGTGTACTGAGCATAGGCAGTAGCTACAACGTTATACTTCTTCTCCTTATTTTCGCTGTTGCCACCATAGTAGAATCCGTATGTAGATTGTGGATTGTTGGTGTTGTACTCTCCACCAGTGCTATATTCTCCAGCTATGTTGGCGTGAAGATGAAGGTCTTCGAAACCATGTATCTTATAGTCTGCCTCTACATTACCCAAGAGAATATGCGCACTCTTGTAGAAATCGTAGTTTTCAACTTTTTCTACAGGGTTTGTTGGAGCATCGTCGTTGCGGTTATATGGGAATGTAGGGTCATATGAGGTAGTAGGTAATGCCCACTGCCAATAGCCACCCCAGTTCTTGAATTTCTCATCACTACTCTTAACAGGACGAGTAGGATCCATAGAGACAGCTGCGCCTACTGCATCCTGTCCACCTGGATTTGTTTTTGAGTAAGAATACTTACCGTTGACATTAATGTTAAGGTGCTTGTCGAACAATGATGGATTGATGTTGAAACCGGCAGTAACTCGCTTATAGTCAGAACCCTTCAGAATACCTTCCTGACCGGTGTAACCAACGCTGACACGATAAGGCATTGACCATGATTTCTTGCTGATGCCACCTGTTAAACTTACATTATGCTCATGGCTGACAGCTGCACGGTAAATCTCGTCCTGCCAGTCGGTATCGTATGTGCCGGCAGAATAATCTGGAGTTCCATCTTCATTGAACTTCTTCCAGCCTAAACCTTTGTAGGCAGAAGAATCTTCACCATAATAGTTCTTGATGAAGTCTGTATATTCGGAAGCATTCATCACATCCATCTTCTTGGCAACAGTACTTACCGAAAGTGTACCATTGTAAGAAACCTGTGGCTTCTGGCCGCTGCGACCCTTCTTGGTTGTAATGATGATGACACCATTAGAACCACGGGAACCATAGATGGCTGTAGCTGAAGCATCCTTCAATACGGTGAAGCTCTCGATATCGTTAGGATTGACAAGAGAAAGAGGGTTGTTTACACCTTTTGTATTATTGTTATCCATAGGCATACCATCGATAACAATCAATGGGTTGTTGCTCGCAGTAAGAGAAGCACCACCACGGATACGAATCTGTGCACCATCACCAGGAGCACCCGTTGATGAGTTGACATTTACACCGGCAATCTTACCCTGGATCATATCCTGTGCAGAAGTAATGATACCATGGTTCTTCTCGTCTGGCTTGATAGCTGTAACGGAACCTGTCAAGTCGTTTTTCTTAGCTACACCATAACCGATGACAACGACTTCATTCAAAGCCTTTGAGTCATCTTCCAAGGTAATGTTCATGTTACTAGATGCCTTCACTGTCTGCGGTGTCATACCCAGATAGGTGAATGTAATCTTGGCACCTGGCGCTGCATCAACAGAGAAGTTACCATCCATGTCGGTAATGCCCACTGCCTTACCGTTAACTGTAATGGTAGCACCCATGATAGGCTCACCAGAAGCATCCTTCACATGTCCCTTAACTGTATTTGTCTGCGCAAAGGAACTCACCGTCAGAAGCAGACCGCTTGCTAGGGTCAACGCTCTGAGAGGCAATTTAATTTTTACCTGCTTCATCATTTGCTTGATTTTTAAGTTAATGAATTATATTTATTTATCTACTTTTTCTTCTTTTCTTCTTGGCTTAAGTTGTTGTCGTTCCTACTCAAAATGCCGTTCAGGCTATTTTCGGGGTCTTTCTGGCATCTTACTTATATTATATTAAGGTAGGAATGGGGCGCTTGCCCATAAACTTGTCGTTTCTGTGTGCAAAATTAAGTTCTTTTCTCTAATGTTGTACTATTTTTGTGTTAATTCCGTTATTTATTTTGTGCAAACGTTTGCACAGAAATTACTTGATTTAAGTCAAGAACTTTGAACTGATATTGAGGATATTTCGTAATTTTGCAGCACAACTAATAGCAATGGGCGATAAAGAAACAATAACAATGAAAGATATTGCTCGCGATCTGGGCGTAAGTGTTGCCACAGTGAGCCGGGCATTGAAGGACAGTTCTCGTATCAGTACTGCCCAAAAGGAGCGTATTCAGAAATACGCGCGTGAACATAACTTCTTTCCTAATTTCCTAGGTGAAGCTTTAAGACATAATAAGGTGAAGCCGATGAAGGTGATTGGAGTTATTGTGCCTCAGGTGGTACACTATTACTTCATGTCGGTGCTTTCGGGTATAGAGGAAGAGGCTAGAGCCAGAGGTTACCGTGTGATGGTGGCGCAGAGTAACGAGCGTTACGATAAGGAGGTGGCCATCTGTGAAGACTTCTATCAGAACAAGGTTTGTGGCATCATCGTTTCACAGGCGAAGGATACCAAGCAGTATGACCATTTCGAAAAACTGCTGCAGAATGGGGTGCCGCTCATCTTCTATGATAGAATATGTACGGGCGTGAACTGCTCGCGAGTGGTGGTAGATGACTATATGGGTGCCTTTACTGCCGTTACCCACATGATTGATACGGGCTGTAAGAAGATTGCCTTCTACGGCTCGCCGATGAATCTGGAAATCTCCAAGAACCGATATAACGGTTATCATGATGCGCTGGTAAAGCATGGCTTGACGGAGAACCCTGACTGGGTGAAGATCTGCGATGACCGTGCCAGTGCCGAAGCAATAACGCCGGATATTCTGATAGAGGAAGATCGTCCGGATGCTTTCTTTGCCATCAATGATGATACGGCAATCGGTATCCTCTATACCGCCAAGCGCATGGGATTCAAGGTGCCTGAAGAAATCAGCATCTGCGGATTCACCAATGGTGACCGTGCCAAGGCGTGCGACCCGATGCTTACTACGGTTGAGCAGCGAGGTGTAGCCGTAGGCGAGGAAGCTGCCAATATCCTGATTGGTCAGGTGGAAGGCTCCATCCCTAGAGATGAGGTGGAGAAGCGAGTGGTGAGAACACGACTTGTGGTGAGAGGAACAACAAGATAAAAATATAAAAACAATATAACGATGAAACAAAAACCTGATTTAAGTTTCTGGAAGCTCTGGAACTTGAGCTTCGGATTTTTCGGAGTACAGATTGCCTACGCCCTACAGAGCGCCAACATCTCCCGAATCTTTGCAACGTTGGGTGCTGACCCACACAACTTGAGTTATTTCTGGATTCTCCCTCCTCTGATGGGAATCCTGGTTCAGCCTATCGTGGGCACGTTGAGTGATAAGACGTGGTGCCGCTTCGGTCGCCGCATCCCTTATCTCTTTGTGGGTGCTACGATTGCCGTCCTGGTAATGTGCCTGCTCCCGAATGCCGGTTCGCTCGGACTGACCGTGAGCGGTGCGATGCTCTTCGGACTGATAGCGCTGATGTTCCTCGATACGAGCATCAACATGGCGATGCAGCCGTTCAAGATGTTGGTAGGCGATATGGTAAATGAAAAACAGAAGGCAAAGGCTTACTCTATCCAGAGTTTCCTCTGCAATGCCGGTTCTGTAGCCGGATATATCTTCCCATTCCTCTTTACCTTCCTCGGTATCAAGAATTATGCTGAGAAGGGTGTGGTTCCTGATTCTGTCATCTGGTCGTTCTATATCGGTGCGGCTATCCTGATTCTCTGTGTTATCTACACCACGATGAAGGTGAAGGAGTGGAATCCACAGCAGTATGCGGAGTATAATGAAGCGAAGAGGGAAGAGGGAAGAGTGAAGAATCCTAATGCTGAGGCTTCTGAAGACAAGGCCGGTTGGATTACTTTGCTCCGCAAGGCGCCATCTACCTTCTGGAAGGTGGGACTGGTTCAGTTCTTCTGCTGGGCTGGTTTCCTTTATCTCTGGAATTATTCTACGGGAGCCATCGCTGAAACCATATGGAATACGACCGATCCTGCTTCTGAAGCATTCCAGGAGGCAGGCAACTGGGTGGGCATTCTCTTTGCCGTACAGGCTGTAGGTAGTGTAGTCTGGGCTGTGATTCTCCCTCAGTTTAAGAATACGAAGGTGGCATATGCTGTCAGTCTGGTTATCGGTGGTGTGGGTTTTGCCCTGATACCTTTCCTGCATGACCAGTATCTGCAGTTTGTTCCGTTCCTGATGATTGGTGCCGGTTGGGCAGCCATGCTGGCGATGCCTTTCACCTTTGTTACCAATGCTTTGCAGGGATATGGTCACATGGGTGCTTATCTCGGTCTGTTTAACGGAACCATCTGTATCCCTCAGATTGTGGCTGCTATCTGCGGTGGAATTGTCTTGAGTCTGGTGGGTTCTCATCAGAGCGATATGATGATTGTGGCAGGTATCCTGCTGATTGCGGGTGCACTGTCTGTGAGTATCATCAAGGATAAGAAATCAGAATAAAATGTGATGAACGATTAATTATTGTTTCTACAGAGTAGGGGTAGTGCAAACGTTTGCACGATTTGTGAGAAAAAATATGCAAATTTCAGATACGTTTTTCGCTCGTTTTTCTTACCTTTGTAGCATCAAACATAAATTATAACATTTTCAAGAGCCTTTAAGAGTCTTATGACAGTACAGTTTAATATTGAATATAAAGCAATGTTCGGCGAACAGATTGTCGTAAACATTCAGACGGAGGAAGGTGAACTGAAACTTCCTCTCGAGACAACAGATGGTGAAAGATGGGCATGCTACTGGTGTGTTGAATCACCAGAAAAATCGTATACCTATTATTATAGTGTAGAACGTGAAGGAAGAGCAGTCAAGACCGAATGGCTTATGATTAAGCATCAGCTCGATGTAAATGCCAAGAAGGCTGCAGTTTATACTCTTTACGACCACTGGAAGGTTATGCCGGAGGATGCTTACCTCTACAGCAGTGCCTTTACCGATTGCATCAATCATCAGGCTCCACAGGAGATGAAGCTGGAAATGGGCAGCAAGATTGTGCGTCTGATAGTCCGTGCTCCTCAGCTTCGCGATGGTGAGCGCCTGGGTGTATTGGGTGCTGATAAAGCTTTGGGTGCCTGGGATGTGCAGAAGATTCTTCCGATGACTCAGCATACTTATAATGAATGGGTGGCTGATATTGATGCGACTCATCTTGAGGGCAGCCATCTGGAGTTTAAGTTCGTTGCTTTCAGAAATGCAAAGAATAATCTTCTCTGGGAAACCAGCATGAACAGAACCGTGGATTTGCCGGAGATGAAGGCAGGTGAGTTGGTATCTTATGAACTCGACCAGGCTTTCTTCGCTCTGTATAACCGCAAACTTGCCGGAACGCAGGTGCCTGTATTCTCATTGCGTACCCGTAAGAGTGCCGGTATTGGTGACTTCGGTGACCTGAAGACCATGATTGATTTTGTGGCTTCTACCGGTCAGAAGGTGCTCCAGCTCCTTCCTATCAATGATACCACCATCACCCATACATGGAGCGACAGTTATCCATACAGCTGCATCAGCGTCTTCGCTATTCATCCGCAGTATGCCGACCTCCATGCTCTCCCTGAGCTGAAGGATGCCAAGGCTCGTGCTGAGGCTGAGAAGACACGTGCTGAGTTGAACGCACTGGATAAGATAGATTACGAGAAAGTAAATGATTTCAAGATAAATTACTTGCGTCAAATCTTCAATCAGGAAGGTGAAAAGATGATGAAGACAGCCGAATACAAGGCTTTCTTCCAGGATACTGAACTGTGGCTAGTTCCTTACGCACAATATTCATACCTGCGTGATAAGAATGGTACGGCTGATTTCAACCAGTGGCCAGATCATCAGGTATGGGATGAGGCTGAGCGCAAGGCGCTTGCCGACCCTAAGACTGCTGCTTACAAGAACGTGGCGTTCTTCTATTTCGTACAGTTCGTACTGGACCGCCAGATGCAGGAGGCTCATGAGCATGCCAAGGCTAAGGGCGTTATTTTGAAGGGTGATATTCCAATCGGCGTAAACCGCAATGGTTGCGATGTTTGGATGGAACCAAAATACTTCAACCTCAATGGTCAGGCGGGTGCTCCACCTGATGACTTCTCTGCCAATGGTCAGAACTGGGGATTCCCTACCTATAACTGGTTTGAGATGCTGAAGGATGGCTGCCAGTGGTGGAACCGCCGTTTCCAGAACATGGCAAGATACTTTGATGCTTACCGCATCGACCACGTATTGGGCTTCTTCCGTATCTGGGAGATTCCGGTACATAGCGTACATGGATTGCTCGGACAGTTTGCACCGGCGCTTGCCATGAGCCGTGAAGAGATTGAAAGCTATGGTTTGCACTTCCAGGAAGACCGTTTTACCCGTCCGTTCATTACCGATTGGGTATTGGATCGTGTGTTCCATGAGCGTGCCGGCGAGGTAAAGGAGAAGTATCTCGACCGTCTGGATGACGAGCGTTATCAGATGAAGTCTGAGGTAGATACCCAGCGCAAGGTAGAGGCTCTCTTTGCTGACGTAACAAATGAGAAGGAACTCTGGCTGCGTGATGGCTTGTATGCCCTGATCAGCGATGTACTCTTCGTACGCGATCATACCAACCTTGGCGTCTTCCATCCACGTATCTCAGCCCAGCTCGACTTTATCTACGAGTCGCTCTATGATAATGACAAGGCTGCGTTCAACCGCCTTTACAACGACTATTTCTATCGCCGCAACAACCAGTTCTGGTATCAGGAGGCGATGAAAAAGTTGCCTAAGCTGGTTCAGGCTACCCGCATGCTGGTTTGTGCCGAAGACCTCGGTATGGTTCCAGACTGTGTGCCTTGGGTAATGGACGAGTTGAAGATATTGAGTCTGGAACTCCAGAGCATGCCAAAGGATCCGTCGGTTAAGTTCGGACATCTGAGCCGTAACCCATACCGTTCGGTATGTACCATTTCGAGCCATGATATGCCTACTCTGCGTATGTGGTGGGATGAGAATGTCCAGCGTACCCAGGAGTATTACAATACGATGCTCTACCGTCAGGGACCAGCACCTCATCCACTCCCAGGCTGGTTGGCTAGTGACATCATCAGCCGCCATCTCACCTCTCCATCCATGCTCTGCATATTGAGCATCCAGGATTGGTTGGCTACCGATGAGGCTCTCCGTCTGCCTGATGCTGATGCCGAGCGTATCAATATCCCGGCTAACCCTAAGCATTACTGGCGTTATCGCATGCACCTCAACATAGAGGATTTGGCTGCTGACAAGCGTTTCGTGCAGAGTATCACCGAAATGATTTCGCAGTCTGGAAGAGTCTAACTAACATGATTATATATACAGTGCAAACGTTTGCACACTCATTTGCAGAAAAATACCCTCCCAAAACGTGGAGGGTATTTTTGTTTTTTGTATCTTTGCACTATCTTAAGAATAAACAGATAATGATTGAGATAAACTAACGAAGATTCAAAAAAAGAATAAACAACAACTGAACAGTATGAAAAAACTGAATGTATTAGTGATGGGCCTCTTGCTTCCTATGTTGGCAGCAGCCCAGACCGTAAAGTCGCCTAACGGCAACGTCTCGGTAACATTCTCTTTGACCGAAAAGGGACAGCCTACCTATGAGATGAGCTATAAGGGAAAGACTGTATGCAAGCCATCCCACTTAGGATTGGAACTGGCTAAGGATAAACATGCCTCTAAGGGCATGGAGGAAACCAGCCTGATGGATGGTTTTACTGAAACCGGCAGCAAAACATCGACTTTCGATGAAACCTGGAAGCCGGTATGGGGCGAGACCGCTACCATCCGCAACCATTACAACGAGATGGAGGTAAACCTGAACCAGGCTGCTTCTAAGCGTAACATCACCATCCGTTTCCGTGTATATGATTATGGTATGGGCTTGCGCTATGAGTTCCCACAGCAGGAAAGTCTGAATTATTTCGTCATCCAGGAGGAGCATACCCAGTTTGCCATGGCAGGCGATCATACCGCTTACTGGATTCCTGGTGATTATGATACACAGGAGTATGATTACAACATTACTCCATTGACAGGCATTCGCCCAATTATTGCGAAAAACCGTGAAGCTTACAAGAGCAATTCATCTACCACCGTCTTCTCTGATACCGGTGTTCAGACCTCTCTCCAGATGAAGACCAAGGACGGACTCTACATCAATATCCATGAGGCTGCCTGTCTGGATTATCCTACCATGCACCTCAATCTGGACGAGAAAACATTGACCTTCGAGTCTTGGCTTACTCCTGATGCCGTGGGCAGAAAGGGATTTATCCAGATTCCATTCAATACCCCTTGGCGTACCGTGATGGTAAGTGATGATGCCCGTGATATGCTTTCATGCAAGTTGACATTGAATCTCAACGAGCCTTGCAAGATTAAGGATACATCCTGGATTCATCCTACCAAGTACTGCGGTGTATGGTGGAACATGATTGTGGGTACCAAGACCTGGAGCTATACCAACGATCTGCCATCTGTGCGTCTCGGTGTTACTGATTACAGCAAGTGCAAGCCTAACGGTACTCATGGTGCAACCAACGAGGAAGTGAAGCGCTACATCGACTTTGCAGCCAAGAACGGTTTGCAGGAAGTATTGGTAGAAGGCTGGAACGAAGGTTGGGAAGACTGGTTCGGTCACCAGAAGCTCGATGTCTTCGACTTCGTGACTCCATATCCAGACTTCGATATCAAGATGCTCAACGACTATGCTCACTCTAAGGGCGTGAAGCTGATGATGCACCACGAGACATCTTCTGCAGCTCTCAACTACGAGCGCCACATGGAAGATGCCTTCAACCTGATGAACAAATATGGTTATGATGCCGTGAAGACCGGTTATGTGGGAGATATCATCCCAAGAGGTGAGTATCACTACAGCCAGTTGATGAACAATCACTACCAGCGTGTCATCGAGACCGCTGCCAAGCATCATATCATGGTAAATGCCCACGAGGCAACCCGTCCTACAGGTATCTGCCGCACCTGGCCTAACCTGGTTGGCAACGAGAGTGCACGTGGTACAGAGTATGAGGCATTTGGCGGTAACAAGTCTTATCATACCGTAATGTTGCCATTCACCCGTCTGCAGGGTGGTCCGATGGATTATACTCCTGGTATCTTTGAGACCAAGCTTTCTGAGTGGAGCAACAATAAGAGTTATGTTCATACCACTCTCTGTGGTCAGCTTTCTCTCTATCTCGTAATGTACAGTCCTTTGCAGATGGCTGCCGATCTTCCAGAGCATTATGAGAAGTATGATGATGCCTTCCAGTTCATCCGCGACGTAGCTTGCGACTGGGACGACTCCAAGTATCTGGAGGCAGAGCCAGCCAAGTATATCACCGTAGCCCGCAAGGCAAAGGGAACCGACAACTGGTTTGTAGGCGGTAAGACTGATGCAGCCCGCACAGCCGTAGTAAAGCTCGACTTCCTGGATAAGGGCAAGAAGTATGCTTGCGCTATCTATCAGGACGGCAAGACTGCTGACTACGAGAAGAACCCTAAATCTTATCAGATCATCCACAAGACTGTGAAGAAGGGGGATGTTTTGAAGATTAACGAAGCACGTGGTGGTGGTTTCGCAATCTCTTTGCTCGCTAAATAAGCTTATAATTTCCGTATTTCCGTCCAACTGTCCGGTTGGTCGGAAATACGCTAAAAATGAGCGTAGAT
Organism: Segatella copri; assembly: GCA_052349145.1. Classification (GTDB taxonomy): domain Bacteria; phylum Bacteroidota; class Bacteroidia; order Bacteroidales; family Bacteroidaceae; genus Prevotella; species Prevotella copri_V. The sequence continues at coordinate 25,423 of DAWDQD010000020.1, forward strand.
AATCTGTCACAGTTTTCTTCGCTCAGTTCGCTTTAATATCCTGTATACCAATAACTTAACAATATGAATATCCAAAAACTAATAATTGCAGCATTGACAGCAACCGTTTTACCAACTTCATTGAATGCCCAGCAGACATTCAATGAGATGATGTATTCCAAGGAGAAAACCATGTTTATCCTGAATGCTCCAACAGCCCAAAAGTCTTCTGTAACCCTCCGACTTTATAAGCAAGGTCATGGAGGAAAGGCTTATAAAACGCTGAAAATGAAGAAGTTGGGCGATGAATGCTGGGGGGCTACCGTAAAGGGCGACCTCAAGGGAAAATTCTATACCTTTGATATAGGCAAGGGTGAAACACCAGGTACATTTGCCAAAGCAGTAGGTGTGAACGGAAACCGTGGCGCCATCGTAGATTTGTATGATACCGATCCATCTGGATGGGATCAGGACGTGCGTCCTGCTCTGAAATCGCCAGCCGATCTCGTTGTCTACGAGCTTCACGTGCGTGATTTCTCCATTTCTCCTACATCCGGCTTGAAATATAAGGGCAAATATCTCGCTCTCACCGAGCCAAAGGCCATCGAATATCTCAAGAATCTGGGCATCAACGCCATCCACTTCCAGCCTGTATTCGATTTCGCTTCTATAGATGAGACCCGACTCGACAAACCACAGTTCAACTGGGGTTATGATCCGAAAAACTATAATGTGCCGGAAGGCAGTTACGCTACCGACCCTTATTCTCCAGCAACCCGCATCAAGGAGTTCAAGGAGATGGTGATGGCGCTGCATAAGGCAGGCATCCGAGTGATTTTCGATGCCGTATATAACCATACTTTCGATATCAATGGCAGCAATTTCCAGCGTACCTATCCTGATTATTATTATCGCAAAACCAAGGATGGTAAGTATTCTGATGGTTCTGGCTGTGGCAACGAGACTGCTTCAGAGAAGCCTCTCATGCGCCAGTTTATGCTGGAGAGCGTGAAATACTGGATAGACGAATATCATATCGATGGTTTCCGTTTCGACCTGATGGGTGTTCATGACATCGAAACCATGCAGGCTATTCGTGAGATGGTAAACCGCATCGATCCCAGCATCTATATTTATGGTGAGGGATGGAGTGCAGGCAGCTGTGCTTATCCTACCGAGAAACTGGCGGTGAAGGCGAATACCCAGCAGCTCAAGGGCATCGGTGCTTTCAGCGATGATATGCGCGATGCGCTCCGTGGTCCTTTCTCTGATGACCATCAGGGAGCGCTCCTGGCTGGTCTTACAGGTCAGGAGGAGAGTCTGAAGTTCGGTATTGTGGGTGGCATCGCCCATCCGCAGGTGGATATGACAAAGGTGAACTATGACAAGAAGCCTTGGACCAACAATCCTACCGAGCAGATCAGTTATGTAAGCTGCCATGACGATATGTGTCTGGTAGACCGTCTGAAGGCAAGCATCGCATCTCTTACCGACAAGAATATCCCTGAAGCAATACGTACTGCCGAGTTGCTCCGCATCGACCAGCTTGCGCAGACCTGCGTCTTCACTTCACAGGGTGTTCCTTTCATCCTTGCCGGCGAAGAGATGCTCCGCGACAAGAAGGGAGTACACAATAGCTATAATTCTCCTGACAGCATCAACCAGTTTACCTGGACCAATCTGCAGAAGTATCCGCAGGCGTTTGCTTATTACAAGAGTCTGATCCAGCTCCGCAAGAATCATCCGGCATTCCGTCTTTCAACAGGCGATAAGGTACGTCAGCATCTGGAGTTCCTGCCTGCTCAGGAAACTTGTCTCGTAGGTTTCCAGCTCAAGAATCTGGAGGGCATTGATGCGTGGAAGAACATCATCGTGATCTATAACTTCAATAAGGAGGCAAAGAAGATGCAGATTCCTGAGGGTAATTATACCGTGGCTTGCTGCAATGGTGTGATTAACGAGGAAGGTTTAGGCTTTGTTTCGGGAAAGGAAGTTGAGGTTGCCCCTCAGTCAGCCCTGATACTTTATCAGAAATAGTTTATATATTTAATTAATAAGGTGTAATATGAAAAAGATAATAGCTTCTTTATTGCTTATGAGTAGCGCAATAAGTATGAATGCAGCGGTTAACGTGAACCGCATTGAACCTACCGACTGGTATGTGGGCATGAAAGATGCTTCACTCCAGCTGATGGTGTATGGCAAGGATATCAAGAATGCCGATGTAACGGTAGACTATCCGGGTGTGAAGGTAGACAGCATAGCCCGCCTTGATTCCCCTAATTATCTCCTGGTTTATCTTAACCTCGATGGGGCAAAGGCTGGTGAGATGACCCTCAACTTCAAGCAGGGCAAACAGTCGAAGAAGGTAAAGTATGTGTTGAAGAACCGTGAGATGGCGGGCGATAAGCGCATCGGTTTCTCTAATGAAGATGTGCTCTATATGCTGATGCCAGACCGTTTCGCCAACGGCAATCTGAAGAATGATGCCTTTAAGGCGATGCGTGATAAGACCTGCAACCGTGCAGAGCCTAGTTTGCGCCATGGTGGCGACCTGGAGGGAATCCGCCAGCACTTGGATTATTTTAACCAGTTGGGTGTAACCGCTCTGTGGTTTACCCCGGTTTTGGAGAACGACAGTCCAAGTAACGGCAAGAACAGCAGTTATCATGGATATGCTACCACCAATTATTATCGTGTAGACCCACGTTTCGGAACCAATGCCGATTATAAGCAGCTGATAGATGAGGCTCACAAGAAAGGTTTGAAGATTGTGATGGATATGATTTTCAACCATTGCGGTTTCGAACATCCTTGGGTTGCCGATATGCCATCAAAGGACTGGTTCAATACACCGGAATGGCTGGCTCCTGAAAATCAGACTGCCGAGCATCAGAAGAACATCGGTACGGTGGATGGCGCTGTTAAGGTGAACGATAAGTATCTGCAGACCAGTTATAAGCTGACTCCTGTACTCGATCCATACGCCAGCAAGGTTGATCTCACAGAAACCGTAGATGGCTGGTTTGTTCCAACCATGCCTGACCTCAACCAGCGTAACCCACACGTTATCAAGTATCTGATTCAGAACAGTGAGTGGTGGATAGAGAGTGCAGGTATCGACGGCATCCGTATGGATACCTATCCTTATGCCGACCGCGATGCGATGGCACACTGGATGAAGGTGCTGGGCGAGGAGTATCCTCACTTCAATACCGTAGGCGAGACTTGGGTAACCGAGCCAGCCTATACTGCAGCCTGGCAGAAGGACAGCAAACTTTCTGAGAAGAACAGCTATCTGCCAACCGTTATGGATTTCGCTTTCTTCGACCGCATCAACAGTGCAAAGAAAGAGGAGACCGATGACTGGTGGAACGGCATGAACCGTCTCTACAATGTGTTCTGCTACGACTATCTCTATCCTAATCCAAAGAGCGTAATGGCATTCATCGAGAATCATGATACCGACCGCTTCCTGGGTGAAGGCAAGGATACCCTGGCTTTGAAGCAGGCGCTGTCATTGCTTCTTACTATCAACCGCACTCCTCAGCTCTATTATGGTACAGAGGTGCTGATGAACGGTACCAAGAGTGTGACCGATGGCAATGTACGCAAGGACTTCCCTGGCGGTTGGGCTGGTGACAAGCACAATGCCTTTACTGCCGAAGGAAGAACACAGGCAGAAAACCAGATGTTCAACTGGCTCAGCAACCTGTTGCACTGGCGTCAGGGCAATGAAGTGATTACCAAGGGCAAGCAGACCCAGTTCTGTCCTCAGAAGGGTGTTTACGTAATTGCCCGCCAGTATAAGGGGAAGAATGTGATGACGGTTATCAACGGCAAGAACGAGGCAAACGAGCTGAATGTTTCCCGTTATGCAGAGATTATCGGTTCTCATGACAAGGCTACGGATGTTACAAACGGTCGCACCGTTCTTATCAACAAGAACGTAAAGCTCCGTCCTCGCCAGAGCATGATTCTTGAGTTCTAAAACGCAAGTATATTCCTATATGAACGTTCCTAGAATTGTAATTTTACACTTCTAGGAACGTTTTTTCCTTGATAAAAATTCTTTCGTTTCATTTTTTCTTCGTACTTTTGCATGCATAACCTATATAGATAAATGATTAGATACATTTTTTCCATCATAGCAGCATTCTTCATAACCTTGAGCAGTTGGGCGCAAGGTGGACTGCCTAGTCGCTATAATGTAAGCTATCTCAATATGGCTGCAGGTATGCCGAATAATTTTGCTGATGATATCTTTCAGGACTCTTACGGCTTCGTATGGATCAGTACGCATGGTGGTGGACTGGTACGCTACGATGGTTTCAATTTCATGAACTTCGGTTTGGGGTCTGTAGGAATCAGTCTGCGAAGCAACAGTTGCCGTAATGTCTGCGAAGATCCGTTCAAGCGTCTTTGGATAGCTTTTGAGGAAGGTCCGCAGGTGCTAGACCTCAATACCATGCAGCCTGTTGTTCCACCTTGTGTGAACAGCCAGGTAGAGGCACAACTCAACAAAGTATTCAAGAACCTTTGCACCCGAATATATTGTGATGCAAAGGGCAATATATGGATGCTTTCTTTCAACCAGCTTACCCGTTTCGGCTTTAACGAAAAGGGCGAGGTGAACAGCGTCTTGTCTACATCCTATCCTTATAATGCTCCCGATCTTGGAATCTGTGATGTCTATCGCAGAGGAACGGTTGTATTATGCAACAATGGAGTGGTGAGCGAGTTTTCTGTGAAGAACAATCAGCTCGTAGCAAAGAACATCTCATCCCTGTTTCCTCCGCTCGAAGGCTGGTATGCCGGTGCCATCATCTCATATCATGGCAAGATATGGCTAGCTACGAATCGCGGATTGTTTAATAGTGCTAAGCAGGAATTCCATTGCTCTGCTACAGACCATTCGCTCCAGCACGAAGTAGTGACGAGCCTTGCCGTTTCTCCAGGAGATAAACTTCTGGTCGGAACGCTCTGTGGTGTGGATATCTTCAAAGATAAAACCGGAGAGATAGAACATTGGAACACTGCTACGGCTGTGAATCCGCTGAGTAGCAACTTTATCAACAGTCTTTTCTCTAAGAACGGACAGATATGGGTAGGTTCTGAGACAGGTGGTGTTATCAAGTTGTCTCCACGTCAGTTGAATTTGGCATTCTACCGTCACGATCCCGCCAACCCTGGCAGCATCTCTCCCAACGCAGTCAATGCCATGTATGCGGCAGCCGACGGAACCCTGTGGGTAGGAACCGTAGAGGGAGGTCTCAATGCCTTGGCTCCAGGCAGCATGAACTTTGTTCATTATACGGTGGCAAATTCCGGTTTGCCGCATAATACCGTCTCGGTTCTTGCAGCCGATAACCGCAATCAGCTCTGGATTGGTACCTGGGGAAGGGGCTTTGCTGTGATGAATCTCAGTCAGCCGGGCAAGATTATTCCTCTGGTGATAGATGCAAAGCATCAGCATTTACTCAACTTTGCCGGTGCCTTGGCTTACGATCCTATCAATGATGGTATGTGGCTCGGAACCAATGATGGTCTCTTCTTCTATGATATGAAGCGCCGTCAACTCATTGAACCTTTTAAGGGATGCCTGAATGTGCGCGGCTGCATCGGTTCTCTGATAACCCGAAAGGGCAAACTCCTGATGGGTTGTGTGCAGGGAATGGTAGAGGTCGACCTCAAGTCGCGTCCTCATGGCAAGGGCGATTTCGCTGTGACGTATCATCAGTATAAACTCGACAATCCGAAGAGCGGAGTCTTCGATAAGATATTGTCTTTCTGCCAGGCTAAGGATGGAAAGATATGGATGGGCAGTAACGGCTACGGTCTGTATTGCTATACCAGCGATAAAAACGGAAAGACTCAAGTGAAGTCGTATACCACCAATAACGGACTTGCCAACAATATCGTGAAGGGTATTGTAGAGGATAACCAGGGTATGTTGTGGATAGCCACGGATAATGGACTCTCTATCTTCAATCCGAAGACCGAGGCATTCTGCAGTTTCTCCCGTGAAAACGGTCTGATCAGTTCGCAGTTCTATTTCAATGGAGCCATCCGCAATGCCAAGGGCGAAATATTCCTAGGCACCGATGCGGGTATGATGGCTGTAAAGGGCATAAACCGTTCTGTGCATCAGACGGGTAAGTTGTGCTTTACCGAACTTCTGGTAGATAACCAGCCTGTCTTTGCCGGCAGCGATTATCTGGAAGAAGACATTTCCATTGCCAGAAAGTTGCGTATCCATGAGAGTGATAAGTCGTTCACCCTCTTTTTCTCAGCGCTCAATTATGGCTGCGAGACACAGGGCGTGTATCTTTATCGCATGAAGGGATACGAGAATGAGTGGGTTCAACTCAAGGCTGGTCAGCATAGTGTGCGTTATTCCACTCTGCCAGCTGGAGACTATAAGTTTGAGGTGAAATATATCCCATCTATCAATTCCGACAAGGAGCAGGTGATCTCTGTAGAAGTTCAGATTACTCCTTATTTCTGGAAGAGCTGGTGGTTTGTTACCCTTATTATAATAGGTATCATCGCCTTGCTCCAATATGCTTATGTGCGCCGTCTCAACAAGATGCGCGAAGAGGAAGTAGAGGCTCTGTACCGTCCTATCGAGGTTGCGATGAAGGAAAGTGATGAACCTGAAAAGCTGCAGAGTCGCATCCAGATGATTCTGCAGAACCAGAAGCGTTATCAGGACAGTCAGAAGAAGAGCATTGAGGCTGACAGGAAGATGGTAGAGGAGACTATGCGTCCATTCATGGAAGAAGTGATGGATGTGATGGAGAAGAATTACGATAATTCGGAGTTTGGTGTACAGGAACTGGCAGATACCTTGGGTATATCCCGCAGTGTACTGAGCAAGAATCTCTCCAAGGAGACAGGCTTGCCAACAGCCCAGTTTATCCGTAACTACCGTCTCGACATCTCGCGCAAGATGATGGCTGATAAAACTTCCAACCGAAATATAACGGAGATAGCCTACCGTGTAGGCTTCAACGATCCGAAGTATTTCACCCGTTGCTTCACCAAGCAGTTTGGCATCTCGCCGACTGCATATAAGGATCAGTTGGATTCTCAGGGTTCAGATATGGCATAGTTCTCCTTAGATTTTCTTCGGAGAAATAATGTTCTAGGATGTGATAATTTGTTAAGTAAACAAAATAAAACCGTGGGGTTGCTTGATGTAAGTCAAGTAACCCTTTGTTTTGTATGTGTGGGTACACAACTGGTGGATAAGCACGTAATATCCTTAAAAATCCACTGTTTATGCGGTTTGTCCACCTATAAAACCCAATTGTCCACCCGATATAATCCGGTTAATTGTACTTTTGCCACTGAAAAATGATTTAGAAATTTTAAATAACCTACATATAGTAAATAAACAACCTAAAAGCATTAAGTTATGAAGATAAGAAAAACTTTGCTTTCGTTTGCTTGTGCTATCATGGTGGCATTAAGTTTCACTGCTTGTGGTGATGACTGGGGCCGACAGGATGATCCTGCTGGCGGACAGGTTTACCCATCTAAAACGACAGTGGCAACTTATGACTTTGAGTATTCAGAAGAGAAACCTGAGTATTCAGACATGATAAGTCACGATGAGTCATGTGAGGTGACCAATGATGAGACCCTCGCAAGTAATGTATTGCACATCAATGGTAAGGGTGGTACCAAGATTGCCAATCCTTTCAATGGTGTGAAGTTGCAAAATGGTGCTGCCATCACTTTCGCTGTAAAGATTGATGCAGCCGTAGCTGAGGACGGAACAGTCGCAGATGTAGACTTGACCCGACCTCTTATCTCATTTGGTTCAGATGAGAAGGATGCTGCTGGTAATGATATCAGTGCTCACTTCTATATCACTGCCAATGGTCAGGTGGTTTACAACAAGCCTACCCAGTTGCAGAGTTTGAACCTGAATGAGAATGACCCTGCTTCTGTGAAGACAGGTATTCTCTCTCCTAATGAGTGGCATTTCGTAGCCCTTCAGCTTTCTACTGAAGGTTACCAGCTCTACGTTGATGGTAAGAAGAGCCTTTCTGGTTATCAGACATCATCAAGTGCTACCTCTTTCCAGTACAAGACCTTGGTTGATTCCATCAACTCTTTACCTTATATATATATAGGTGGAGACAGCAAGTTGACTGCCGAAGAGACCAACACCGTATCTATCGACAATGTTACCCTGATCCGTAACATGATGGAAGAGAAGGATTGGAACAAGACCATTGGTGGTAATGGTGGTGGTGATGAAGCTTTCAAGAATGTAGAGTTTGTGAAGGAGGATGGTACTCCTACTACCGAAATCGGTACTTCTGATTGCTCTGCTGCTTGGTGGACAAGCTTCTCTGACTACTATCGTATTCCTGCAAATGGTTCAATTCACTTGAAGTTTACCAACCATACATCAGGTGCTGGCAACTGGAACAACTGGAACCTCTGTTTGAGTACAGATGATGTACGTAATGGTGGCAAATACTTAGAGTACTTCGTTATCCGTAGCGATGCATATGGTTGGGGTAGTTTCTATGCCTCTGGAAAGTGGGATAATGAAGGTTATCCTGCCAATGATGATGAATGGGCTGTGTTCCGTCAGGATATGGAGGGTGCCAAGGTAGATATGACCATTTCCCGTTCTGGTACAGATATCAAGGTAGTTGCAGTGGCAACCTGTACAAATGGCAAGGTTTACACCGAAAGATTCACTGCTCCTTGCAATGATGCCAATGAGGTTCTCCGTGCCTTCCTGATTGTTGATGGTTCTTATCTTGTCATGGATACCAACGAGTGTCAGGCACAGACTGCTGTAGAAGTTACAGCCAGCGAAATCGGAACTTCTGATTGCTCAGCCGCTTGGTGGACACAATTCTCTGATTACTTCCAGATTCCTTCCGGTGCTTCATTGCACCTTGGTTTCACAAACCATACATCAGGTGCTGGCAACTGGAACAACTGGAACCTCTGTGTCAGCACCGATGATGAGCGTGCTGGTGGTAATTATTCAGAGTATTTTGTTATCCGTAGCGATGCATATGGCTGGGGTGGTTCTTATGCCTCAGGAAAGTGGGATAATGAAGGTTATCCAGCCAATGATGATGAGTGGGCTGTGTTCCGCCAGAATATGGAGGGTGCCAAGGTGGATATGACCATTTCCCGTTCTGGTACAGACATCAAGGTGGTAGCTGTAGAGACCTGTACTAACGGCAAGGTTTACATCGAGAGATTTACTGCTCCTTGTAGTGATGCTAATGAGATGCTCCGTGCCTTCCTGATCGTTGATGGTTCTTATCTTGTGATGGATCCTGCAGCTTGCTATATTGGAAAGCCTTTGTATTAAACGGAGGCTGAACTTCAACAATAACATTAATAGAATAAACAATGAACAATAACATATTGCATAAGTTATTCTTGACCCTGACACTGGTGCTCCTTACTTTAGGAGCATCAGCACAGGTTACCGTATCAGGTAATGTGTCAGATGAATCAGGTGAGCCTATCATCGGTGCTACTGTTATGGAAGCATTGACAACCAATGGTGTTGTTACTGATTTCGACGGTAACTTCAAGATTCAGGTGAAGAACGAGAACGCTACTTTGAAAATCTCTTATATCGGTATGGTTGCTCAGAACATCCGTGTAGGCAATCAGCGTAATATCAAGGTGGTTCTCAAGGACGAAAGTCAGAAAATCAATGAGGTCGTAGTCGTTGGTTACGGTCATCAGAAGAAAGAGAGTGTCGTAGGTGCTATCTCTCAGGTTAGTTCAGACGACCTCTTGAATACCCCTACAGCCAACGTAACACAGGCTATTGCCGGTAAGATTCCTGGTGTCGTAACAACCCAGGTATCTGGTGCTCCTGGTGCCGATGATGCTACCATCAACATCCGTGGTCGTGCTACCTTCGCTGGCGACGGTGCTCCATTGGTCATGGTAGATGGTGTAGAGCGTGCTTTCTCTCAGGTTGCTCCTGATGATATCGAGAGTATCTCTGTATTGAAGGATGCTTCTGCTACAGCCGTTTATGGTGTGCGTGGTGCGAATGGTGTCATCCTCGTTACTACTAAGCGTGGTAAGGATATGAAGCCAGAGGTTAGTTTGACCAGCAACTTTATGTGGGGTACTCCAACCCGTAAGCCACACTATCTGAACTCTTATGACTCTGTAACTCTCCTGGAGGAGGCTCTGAAGAACGATGGTCTTCCATCACAGTATACAGCTTCTGACATCGAGATGTACCGCAAGAGCTGTGCCGGCGAATTGACAGGTGCTGATGCGCTTCTCTATCCTAATGTAGATTGGTATGATGAGGTGCTCAACAACTGGGCTCCTTCTCAGCGCTATAATGTAAGTGTACGTGGTGGTACGAAACGTATGCGCTATTATGTATCTGGTGAAATGTACAACCAGGGATCTTTGATCAAGAACCTCAGCCAGGATACATACGGCAACTCTTCAAGCCCAGGCTACAACCGTTACGCTTTCCGTGCCAATATGGACTTCTTCCTCTCTAAGGATTTGACATTCAGCGTAAACTTCGGTACTCGTTTCGAGAACCGTCATGGTTCAAACACTAACGAGAGTTCTACCAACTATGATATCTTCGCACGTATCAACCATACTCCAGGTTGGATCTTCCCTGTATCTTATGAGGTACAGAATGGTGAGACAACCAAGACTCTCTATGGTGGTACAGCCGTATATCAGGACAACGTAGTAGCTGCCCTCGCCAAGGGTGGATACTATCGTGGAACCAATACCATCAATGAGACCAACTTCATCGCAGACTACAAGATGGACTGGTTGACTCCTGGTCTTTCTGCCCGTGGTATGGTTTCATTCGACTACGATTCTTATTATAAGAAGACATTCGGTGCAGCTTTTGCAACTTATGAGTTGAACGACCGCAACAACTTTACCAGTGCTGATGCTTATACCAAGTATAATGTAGATGGCGACCTGGCCTACTCTAAGGCTTCTTCTACTACATACAAACTCTATATGGAGGGTCAAATCAACTACGCCCGCAAGTTTGGTAAACACGACGTTACAGGTATGGTACTTTACAACCAGAACGACTACCGTTACAATTCAGACCTGGCTAAGCGCTATCAGGGTCTCGTAGGTCGTGTAACTTACGGTTATGATGACAAGTATTTGGCTGAGGTTAACGTTGGTTACAACGGTTCAGAGAACTTCCTCAAGGGCAAGCGCTTCGGTTTCTTCCCTGCATTCTCACTCGGTTGGCGTGTAACTCAGGAAGAGTTTATGAAGCCAACAGAAAACTGGTTGAACAACTTGAAGATCCGTGCATCTTACGGTGAGGTCGGTAACGACGTTTATACCGTAGGTGGTGTAGCTCAGCGCTTCCTCTATGAGGAGAAGTGGAACCAGATTACTAACGATTACTACTTCGGTAACACTGGTCAGACCGGTATCTTCGAGAGCCAGTATCCTAACTATGGTGTAACCTGGGAGCGTGCCAAGAAGTTCAACGTCGGTCTTGAGTTCGGCTTGTTCAACGGTATGCTGACCGGTAACTTCGACTACTTCATTGAGAACCGTAACGACATCCTTACAGAATATTTGAGCCGTCCACAATGGGTAGGTGTAACAATGGCAGCCGGAAACCTCGGTAAGACCCAGAACAAGGGTTACGAGTTGGAACTCCATCACTTCAATCACATCGGCAAGGACTTCACCTATAATATCGGTGCAACCTTCTCTCATGCAGCCAACAAGATCAAGAATATGGATGAGCCTGCTTACAAGACCGCTTACCGCAAGCGCGAAGGTCACCCAATCAACCAGTACTTCGGTTTGGTATGCGAGGGCTTCGTAACACAGGCCGACTTGGATAATCCTAACTTCCCTGTATCAACCTACGGAAACGTAAAGGTTGGTGACCTGAAGTACAAGGATATGAATAACGATGGCTTCATCGATGACCGTGATGAGACATTCATCGGCTACAGCGATATTCCAGAGAACACATACGCTCTGACACTCGGCGCTAACTATAAGGGCATCGGTTTCGAAGTAATGTTCCAGGGTGTAGATCATGTATCCCGTTACTACGACAGCGATGCGATGTTCGCCTTCCAGAACAACGGTAAGGTAAAGGATATCCACCTGAACCGCTGGAACCCTGCAAAGAGCGAGGCAGAGAACCTGGCTTCTGCTACCTATCCATTGCTCCATTACGGAAGCAACGGTGACCACAACCAGCGCCAGAACTCATTCTTCCTGAAGAACGGTTCATTCGTCCGTCTGAAGAACATCGAGTTGAGCTATACATTCCCTAAGGAGTTGATCAAGCATATCGGTATGAGCAATGCCCGCTTCTACATCAATGCCAACAACCTCTTTACATGGGATCATCTCGACGACTTGGTTGACCCAGAGAGCAACGGTTCAAACCGTTACCCACTCTTGAAGACCGTCAACGTAGGTTTCAATGTCGTATTCTAATTCAAGAACATTCAAAAAGAATCGAAAATGAAGAAATATAGTATATTTGCTTTGGCGCTCGTTATGGGAGCAATGACGCTCACCTCTTGCGAAGACGCCTTCGGCAATTTCCTCGACAAGCAGCCAAGCAATGAGTTGACAAAAGCTGAGGTGTTGGGTAACTTCACTCTGTTGGAAGAGAACCACAACGATACTTACAACTTCCTGCTTCACGGTGCCAACCGCGTGAACAACTCATGGATGGATGCTGCTACCGACCTGGCTGAATCAAGTATCGGTACATCAGGTACACGTACCACATTCAATATAGGTAACTATTATGGTGGTGGCGGTGCAGCAGAGTTGACTTCTCCTTGGGAGAGTCGCTATCGTGGTATTCGCAAGTGCAATATCACCATCAACACATTGGAGCAGGACACAGAGAACAAGCTTCGCCCTGCAGATATTGACGTAGAACTTTACAATTCACGTAAGGCAAACTATATTGCAGAGGCCCGTTTCCTCCGTGCCTATTTCTACTGGGAACTGTTCCTCCGCTACGGTCCGGTGCCATTGGTTACTACCGAGCTCGACCCTAATGGTGACTTGATGACAGGTTATACTGAGCGCCCAGACCTCAGGACCTTCATGGATTATCTCTTCAAGGAGGTGAAGGAATGCGAGAGCAGTCTGAAGACTTATGCAGAGACCAGCGATGCTACTTATGCAGGTGAGGTGAACCAGCCTACAGCACGTGCCCTCTATGTTCGCATGATGCTCTATATGGCAAGTCCACGCTACTCAGCACAGAGCGGTGTTACCTGGCAGCAGGCTGCAGACGCAGCTGCGGGCTTCATCGCTGACTATGGTGAGAATTATAGATTGGAAGACCGTACCAACGGTGGTGTAGCAGCCTACAACAATGCCTGGTTGCTCAACACTTATACTGACAAGAACCCTGAGGTTATCTTCTTCCGCAACGATGTAGCCATCGGTTGGAGCGGTATTTCTACCGATACTCCAGTAGGTGAAGGTGGACAGGGTGGTCTTTGCCCAAGCCAGAACCTCGTAGATATGTATGATATGGAAGATGGTTCAGCTCCTTTCAAGCAGTATGATGCAACAGGTGCTCCGGTTTATGTAAACGGCAAGCCTACCATCAACGAAGAGAGCGGTTATACAGAGCAGAAGATGTGGAAGAACCGTGATCCACGCCTCGCAGCTACCATTCTTTACAATGGTTGTGAGTGGGGTCAGGCTACCAGCACCAAGACCAATGTCATTGATGTGGTTTATGGTCATCGCGATAATCCTATCGGCAACCAGAATGCTACTCCAACAGGTTATTATGTACGCAAGTATATTCCTGAGACCATCCTGAGCAGCAACCACAGCGGTACAGCCAAGCGCCTCTGGAAGATCTTTACCTATAGCGAACTGCTTCTGAACTATGCTGAGGCATTGAACGAGGCTGACTATGCAGGCAACAAGACACAGGTTTGCAACCTGCTCGACCAGATTCGTCATCGTGGCGGTATCATCGGTAATGTAGCCGACCGTGCAGACTTGAATTCTCAGTCAGCTATGCGCAACTTCATCCACAAGGAGCGTACCATCGAACTTGCTTTCGAGGAGCACCGCTGGTGGGATGTTCGTCGCTGGAATGTGGCAGGTGATGCACTCGGCCGTGATATCTACGGTGTAAACGTGGCAGCAGATGGTACTATTACCCGTAAGGTAGCCCAGCAGCGCAAGTGGCAAGACAAGTTCTACCTCTATCCAATCCCAGAGGCTGAGGTTTGGAAGATTGGTCAGGACTTCCAGAACGATGGTTGGAAAGAATAACTCTTTTAATGATAGAATCGTATGAATAATATTCAGAATATATATAATAAGGTATCTTCATCAAGCAAAGTCTTGATGCTGAGTGCACTTCTCTGTGCTTCAAGCTCAGTCTTGGCACAGGAGCAGGTGCTCAAAGGCCGAATCGTCAACAGCCAGGGTGAACCAATCCCTGGAGCTGTTGTCAACGTGGCAGAGGAAAGCCGCATTGCCCTGACCGACAAGGAAGGTTACTTTACATTGAAGAAGGTAACTCCTAGCGATGAAATCTGCGTAAGTAGCGTAGGTTACAAGAATGCGCAGGAGAAGGTGACCACTTTTGACGGTACATACGTCATCAAGATGGAAGATGATGCTGACGAGTATGAGCATCTCGCTCCTGTTCCTTTCGGCGAGCAGAAAAAGAAAATCTTGACTGATTCCCGTTCGGTTGTTTCAGGCGAGGAATTGCAGAAGCATCCTGTTACTATTCTTCAGAATGCCTTCACCTCAACACTGAATGGTGTGGAGACTTACGAATGGTCTTCTGAGCCAGGATGGTCGGAGAGCTTCCTCTTTATCCGTGGTATCCGTACCACCAACCAGAGTGCCCGTTCTCCACTGATCATCGTGGATAACGTAGAGCGTGACCTCTCCTTCCTCGATGCTTATCCTATCGAGAGCATCACCGTACTGAAGGATGCTGCCGCTTCTTCTATCTATGGTATGCGTGGTGCCAATGGTGTGATTTTGGTTACTACCAAGCGCGGTAATGCCGGTAAGACTAAGATTGATTTCACTCAGGAAGTCGGTTTCCAGACCCTCGCCAACAAGATGGAGGTTCAGAACTCTTACAACATGGCGATGACCCGTAACCAGGTACGCTATCTGAGCGGTATGGATCCGATGTACACCCAGGAGCAGCTCGACAACTACAAGTATGTATGCGATGGTGGAAAGTTTGCTGACGATGATATCCGCAAGTACCAGTACTTCAATACATCTTGGGCAGACCAGTTGTATCGTGAAGCTGCACCGCAGTATCGCACCAACCTGCAGATTAGTGGCGGTAACCAGCGTGCCCGCTACTATGTAAGCTTCTCTTACCTGCGCCAGGAGGGTATGTGGAATACCGAGGGTACAGAAATGAATGATGGTTACAGCACACAGCACGTACTGAACCGCTGGAATCTCCGTTCTAACATTGATATCGATGTATCCAAGTATCTGAACGTATCTCTCGACTTGGGTGGACGTATTGATAATATCTCTCAGCCTACTGAGGGCGTGTTCAACCTCGTTACCTTCGGTGTAATCGAGGCAAACCCTATGGCTCCTACCCATAACCCTGACGGAAGTATCTATTCTTCATCTACAGCCAACAACCCGGTACGTTACCTGGGTGGTTCCGGTTTGGAGAAGAACCGTCGCCGTAACTTGTATTCTACCTTGAATGCCAAGTACGATTTGAGTCCTGTATTGAAGGGCTTAGGCTTGTTCGGTACTGTCAGCTTCGATGCATACGAGACTTTCGAGTCAACACAGACTGCTCAGATGGATTCATGGAACTACGACTACGATAACCTGGCGGTTACCGATGTCAGCCAGTTCAAGTATACCAAATATACAACCAAGGCAGCTTTGAGCAACCCATCAGCTAATCAGCGTGGTTACTACTACAACCTGAATCTGTTTGGTGGTGTAAGTTATAAGAACAGTTTCGGTAAGCACAATGTAGATGCCCGTGCCTTTGCCCGTTACTACCGTAATGAGGAAGCTGGTTCAGATTACTCTACCCAGCAGAGTGCATCTTCAAACCGATATCTGGCATACAACTTCCAGGGAACATACGACTATGCCAACAAGTATATCGCCTCAGTCAACCTCTCTCGTATGGGATGTGACAACTTCTCACCAGACGACCGTTGGGGAACCTTCTGGGGGGCATCAGCAGGATGGGTACTCTCTGAGGAATCCTGGATGAAGAAACTTGGCTTTGTCAATCTTCTCAAGCTCCGTGCTTCTTATGGTGAGGCTGGTCAGTCTTCTACTGGTGCAGGCCGTTACCCATATCAGAGTATCTATGGTTCAGCTACCGGTTACGGTTTCGGTTATAACGGAACTTTTGTGAATGGCTATGCTGAGAGCAAGACCGGTAATGCCAACAGTAAGTGGGAAATCTCCAAGATGGTAAACCTCGGTATTGACTGGAACCTCTGGAACAGCAAACTCTATGGTAGCTTCGATGTCTTCAAGGAGTGGCGTTCTAATATCCTGGTATCCCGTTCAACCGTGCCAGAAACCATACTTGGTGTGCCTGTAGCACAGGATTCATATGGTAAGGTTGAAAGCCGCGGTTACGAACTCGTTCTCGGACATCGTGGCAATATCGGCAAGGACTTCAAGTACTTCATCGAGGGGCAGCTTACCTTCAACACCAACAAGGTTACCGATATCGATGAAACTGCACCAGATGTAGAATGGCAGCGCAAGGCAGGTCATAGAATCTATGACAACACTTCGGTAGCCGAACTCTATGAGCAGGCTCAGACAGGTACCAACCGTGTGGGTGGATGGAACATCTATAAGTTCGACCAGTGGGCTTCAGATCCAAACCTGATTGCAACCTCTCAGCAGGATGCCATCGACCATCCGGAAAAGTATCCATACAATAGTTTCTCTAATGGAGCACAGCAGTTGGGTACAGCGGTGTTCAAGGATATCAATGGTGACCGCGTGATCGACTCAAAGGATATGGTACCAGATTCATACACCATCATTCCTGAGATGATTCCTACCTTCAACTTCGGTTTCGAGTATAAGGGCTTCGATGCCCGCATGATTGTGAATGCTTATCTCCGTCGCTCTGTATTCCTTTCACCAGCTATCAGCTACAGTGGTTGGAGTAACATGGGTACCCATGAGGTAACAAAGGCTTGGGGTTACTATACTGATGACCCTTCTGATCCTCGCAACGTGAATGCTACTTATCCACGTCCTGTTTATAATGGATTCGATGCAGTTGATTCAGACCGTGCTACAGGTTCTTACCAGAACAACATCTGGGTACGTAATGGTAACTTCTGGTCTATCCGTAATATTGAGGTAGGATACTCTTTGCCTGCTAAGTTGATTTCTAAGTTGTGGATGACTAAGTGCCGCGTTTACTTCAGCGCTTACAATATTGCTACCTTTAGCAGTCTGCCAGATGATGTAGACCCAGAGAAGCCATTGAGCTACTGCTGGTGGTATCCAAAGACAAAGTCATTTACATTTGGTATTAACATTGGTTTCTAATCAATTTTATCAAAAACGAATATGAAAAAGATATTAGTTAATATATCATTGGCGATGCTGGCTGTAGGAGGTATGACCTCCTGCAGCGACATCCTCGATAAGGAAGTCGACTTGACTTATACTGACGAGAACATCTACAGCAACTACGACCGTACCCGTGGTGTCTTGGCAAATGCCTATACCTATTTGCCTGATGCCTTTGCGGGATATACCGATGGTCAGTTCCGTGCTGCTTCTCGTGACTGTATGACCGATAATGCCATCTCTTACTGGAATGTGCATTACTATCACAGTGTGTTGAACGATTCATATGATGCCAAGAACCACTGGTTTGCTGAGAATTATTGGAGCAACGATCTGAAGGGCATCCGTGTCTGCAACGACTTCATTTCAAAGGCACGTGAGAGTGTCATCGGAAATGCTGAGAAGAGCGGTGACGACAACAAACTCTGCGATCGTTACAAGGCAGAGGCGCGTTTCATTCGTGCCATCCTTCATTTCGATATGATTGGCTATTTCGGTGCAGTGCCTATCGAGGATCATGTGTTGGATAATGCAGAGGCTGCTTCTATTGCCCGTACTCCAGCTCCTGAAGCATTGAAATGGGTTGCTGATGAATGCGATGCCATCATCCAGAGCGGTGCGCTCCCATTCCGTTACAGTAATGAAAATGAGAACTGGGGACGTATCAATGGTGCTGCTGTCTATGCATTGAAGTCAAGAGCATTGCTCTATCGTGCTTCTGCACTGAACAATTCTACAAATGATGTTACCTGGTGGCAGGAAGCTGCTGATGCAGCCCTCGCTTTCATCAATGCCAACAAGAGTTCTGCCAACCCTTATCGTCTGTACACTACAAGCGATAACAACCCTAACAAGAACTATTATGAGTGCTTCACCAGTACCCCTCACCTGAATCCTGAGTATATCCTCAGCCGCAGTGAGTGGAATACACGAGAAATTGAGATGTTCAACACTCCTTGTGGTTTCTCCGGTAATGTGAACTCTACCGGTCGTGTAAACCCTACACAGAATCTGGTTGATTCTTACGAGACCATCAATGGTCTTCCTATCGACCAGGATCCTTCTTACAACGACCAGGATCCATACAAGAACCGTGACCCACGTCTGGAGCAGACCATCTTCCACCAGGGAAGTATCTGGGGTGACAAGAGTCAGGACGAGGAGCGTGCCGTGGATGTATCTGTAGGTGGCAAAGACTACCAGGATCTTCATGGTGGTACCACTACCGGTTACTACTCTAAGAAGTTCGTTCACAATATGAGCTTCAAGAACCCTACCACATTCGTTACCGCTTGCCCTATCTTCCGCTATGCGGAGATTCTGCTTAATGCAGCAGAGGCATTGAACGAGGCAAAGGGTCCTGAAGCTGCCTACGGCTATGTAAACCAGGTTCGTGCCCGTGTGGGTATGCCTGCTTACAAGGGTATGACCAAGGAGCAGCTTCGTGAGCGTATCCGCAATGAGCGCCGCATCGAGTTGGCTTTCGAGGATCATCGTTTCTTCGATGAGCGCCGCTGGAAATTGTTTGATGGCAAGAGTGCTGCTACAGAGAAAAGTGAGCCACGCTACAAGCAGGTTTACAACATCTATAGCGTTGTTGTAACTCCTAATGAGAGCCAGGTATATACTTATCGCAACGATAATACCCATCCTACTCGTGCGTTCTCTTGTCCTAAGAATTATTACTTCCCAGTGCCTGATGACACTTACAAGAAGAATCCTAACTTAGGACAGAATGCAGGTTGGGAACTCTCTGATGCTCCTAAGAAGGACGACACCACTGAGGGTGGCGAGACTACTGAGGGTGAAACAACCGGTAAGTAATCTTTGTCAATATACATTATTATATTTTAGGTGAGGTCTATGGCGAAAACACCATAGACCTTCCTTGGTTAAAAAAAATCATATCTTAAACTTGAAATCGTATGAAGAAGTTATTACTTTCTGTCATGAGTCTGATGGCGATGAACGGAGCTATGGCTCAGACGGCTGTCGGCGATAATGATCTGGCTAATGCATACGCTACCCAAACGATAACAGGGCGCATCGCAGTGCATGACCCTTCTATCGTGATGGATGTTACGGGCTCTACCACCAACCCTAAATATTATATCTACGGTTCGCATCTGGGCAGAGCCAAGACTTATGCTACGGGCAACTATCAGATATGGAACACCTTCAAAACGGGTGAGGAGAATGCCGGAACCAGTAACAGTCTTTTTGCTGATGTGAATGGCAAACTGATTAATTTTAAAGATGCTTACGCCACTCACGTCATCAAAAAGGTGAAGAACTATAAGGGCGAGGAGGTAGCTTTTGGTAACTTCGATGCTCATGGATGGCAGTATAAAGGACCTATCAACGTGAATGGCGCCTGGACTAACACAGCCAATACCGTAGCCGGAATGCAGTGGGCTCCTGATGTCATCTACAACAAGACCATGAAGAAATGGTGTATGTACATGAGTCTGAATGGTGATTATTGGTGCTCTACAATCGTCTGTTTCACTTCCGAAGACTTGGAAGGTCCTTGGGTATATCAGGGACCGGTTATCTGTGGCGGTTTCTCTGGTAAATTCGGTCATAATGGCTATGCTACAGCTGATGATTGGAAGAATACCGATTTGGCGATTGCTACAGGATGCACTTCGCTTCCTGCCCGCTATGCTACTCCAGGCGATGCTTATGGTGCTCACTGGGGAGAATACTGGCCAAATTGTATTGACCCATGTGTGTTCTATGATGATGATGATAATCTCTGGATGAGTTACGGCTCATGGTCGGGTGGTATCTATATAATTCGCTTGGACAAGGAAAATGGACTTCGCGATTACACTTATACCTTCCCTTATCAGATAAACGGTGTTGATGCAACTCCTGGTTCCTACAATCAGGCTTGTACTTCTGATCCTTATTTCGGCAAGAAGATTGCCGGTGGATATTATGTTTCCGGCGAGGCAAGCTATATCCAGAAGGTGGGCAAGTTCTACTATCTCTTTATGAGTTATGGTGGTTTGACGGCTGCTGGTGGCTATCAGATTCGTGTTTTCCGTTCGGAGAAACCTGACGGACCTTATAAGGACTGTCTTACTTCAACGGGCATTGATGCTATGTATGGCAAGTATATCCTCAACTTCGGTGGCGATGCCAAGCGCGACGAGGGTGTGAAACTCTTCGGCAACTACCAGTGGGAAACCATGCCTAATGCTGAACTGGCTCAGGGACATAATTCAGCCATCGTAGACCATAAGGGACGAGCACTCATCGTTTACCATACCCGCTTCTTGAACAGAGATGAGGAGCATGAGGTTCGTGTACATCAGCTCTTCGTTAACCAGGACGGTTGGCTGGTTGCTGCTCCTTACGAGTTTAGCGGCGAGACTTATACTGATAATGATATTGCCACTCAGCAGCTCTATGATGCAACAGAGGTAACGGGCGATTATCAGATAATAGCTCATCCTTACCGTCAGAATACGGCAGCAATGGATTATGAGAAGCCTGTTACCATCCATCTCAATGCAGATGGTTCTATCTCAGGCGAGTATACCGGAAAATGGGAACTGGTGAGTGGTACAAGCTACATCAATCTTACCTTGAAGGGTGTTGCTACAGCCAATGCAGAGGTGAAGTTCAAGGGTGTGCTTACCAAGCAGACCATCGATTATACCAATATCAAAGCGCTCTGCTTTACAGCCCTCAGTTCTTCTGACGGTTTGGCTACATCAGGTGGTGCCAGCTTGCAGACTCGCGGTTTGAGTATCTGGGGAAGCAAGGCTGATGCCAAGGCGGCTATCAAATATACATTGGATAAGACCAGCGTTCCTTTCGCAGATGGTGCAACTTTGAATTCAAAGCCAATACTCCCAACAGAGGGGCATCTCGGTGCTACCATTTCATGGAAGTCAAGCAATCCTTCTATTCTGACCGATGAGGGCGTAGTAAAAGGCAAGGGTAAGGTTGTAATGAGTCTGGTCATCTCTAAGGATGGTTATGAATATACTAAGGATTATACCCTGAACATCGATGCTGAGGCAGAGGAAACGGTTCCGGTTTACTATCCTGTTTCTGCACAGAAGAATACAACGAATGCCTATGCTACCAACCTGAGCCAGGATTATACCGTGAAGGCTGGCAATAAGGCACAGTTCAAGTTCTATAACTATACTGTAGGTACAGATAATTTCAAGAGTTGGGTATTGGGCGTTTCTAACGTAGCTCATGGTGCTTCCGGCTATAAGGAGTATGTGATGTTGCGTAATGATAACTGGGAGAACATTACCTGGAACAACACCGGATGTACCAGCGATTTCAACTGGGATACATTTGCGAAGGATATGAATGGCTCATTGGTAGATATGATCGTGGAATATGCAGCTACAGGCGCATTCAAGATGACTGCTGTGATTACCACAACGGATAATAAGGTGTATCATTATTCATATACAAAGACTATTACAGATAAGCCGTCTGAGATTAACGTGTTCTTTACAGGTGAGAACTCTTACATCGACGGCTCAAGCCTTTCTACAGGCATCTCGAACCCTATCATCATTCAGAAGAATGCTGGCAAGTGGTTTAATCTCTCCGGTCAGCAGGTAGACAAGAGCTACAAGGGTGTAGTGATTGTAAACGGAAAGAAATTTGTGAACAAGTAATTCTCTTATATATTTAATAAGGTGTAATTATATGAAGATTTCTAAAATACTATTGGGAGCAGCAATGATCATTGCTGCTCCTGTTGTAAAAGGTGGTTGCCAGATGATGGCACAGAATGCTCCGCAGAAACCGATTGTGGTAGATACTCCTTTTGTCCATGACCCCGTAATGGCGTATGAGAATGGCAAGTACTATCTCTACTGCACAGGTCATGGCATCACGCAGATGACCTCTACCGACCGCAAGCATTGGACCATCGTTCCTCAGGGCGTGCTCAAGAACAGTGAGATTCCGGCATGGACGCATGATAGTGTGCCGGGGTTTGAAACCCATATCTGGGCTCCGGATGTTATCCGCTTCAAGAACAAGTGGTATCTGGCTTATTCCTGTTCTACCTTTGGCAAGAACACATCTGCCATCGGCTTGCTGAGCAATACTTCCTTATCTGATAAGGATGGATGGAAGGATGAGGGCTGCCTCGTCGCCTCTAAGGGTGATAGAGACAACTGGAATGCCATCGATCCGAATTTCATTGTTGATGAGAAGGGAACCCCTTGGCTTACCTGGGGCTCTTTCTGGGATGGCATCCAGATGATCAAGTTGGATAAGAAGTCGATGCATGTCAAGAAGGGCGCCAAGCCTCAGACCATCGCCCGTCGTCATGCCGTAGGCGATACTTCGGCAGAGCCGAATCCTACCTCCAAGTTTGCCGGCACCAATGCCATCGAGGCTCCTTTCATCATGAAGCATGGTGATTATTACTATCTCTTCGTGAGCTGGGATTACTGCTGCCGTGGCATCAAGAGCAACTATCGTGTTGCCGTGGGCAGAAGCAAGAAGGTTGCCGGTCCTTATCTGGATAAGGAGGGTAGGGACATGCGCAATGGCGGAGGTACGCTGATTCTGGAAGGCGATAAGAAGGAATATGAGGCGATGGGCCATTGCTCTGCCTACTCCTTCCCTGATGGTGATTACTTCTTCTGTCATGGTTACAGCGTGCCAAAGAATGGCGCCAGCATCCTAGTTCAGAAGAAAATCAACTGGACGGAAGATGGATGGCTGACGCTGGAATAAAAAACATTTGTAAAATATCTTTTTGGTATGTTGCTTCAATCTTACGTTTGTAAGCTTTTCAAGAAGTATACTGTAACTACTCAGCACCCCCTATGGGCATGAGTAATCGTCTTACTGTTGTACTAC
>DAWDQD010000021.1:0-48494 GCA_052349145.1 Segatella copri
TAATATAAGTTATTGATTTACAGACGATTAAATGTTAATTTAACGCAGTATTGATGAAAGAATTTGGAAGAATGAAACGAATCCTTTTCGCTACCTCCCTGCTTGTAGGAGCAACCCTATGTGGAGGAACCAGTACTGCTATGGCTCAGCAGCCAAAGCACCAGACGGTAACTATCAATGCAAAGTCGATGAGTGTGAAACAGTTCTTCGCTGAAGTCAAGAAACAGACTGGCTTAAACTTCATCTACAGTACAGATTTGGCAGCCAAGTTGCCACACATCACGGTGAATGCCACCAACCGCCCGTTGCGCCAAGTACTTGACGAGGTGATGAACAAGGTAAACTGCCGTTATGAGATTGAGGGTAATATCGTGACTATCACTCGCCGTATGGCAGGTGAACGAGTACGTAATGTATCCGGTGTCGTCACCGATGAAAGTGGCGAGCCGCTGATTGGTGTGTCTGTATGCATCGACGACAGTAAGGTTTGTACCATTACCGACAGCAAGGGTTTCTATACCTTGAAGGTGCCAGCCAATGCTTGTTCCTTGAAGTTCAGCTATCTCGGTATGAGCAATGCAGAATTGCGTCTGGGAAGCGGTAAAGCACCTTTAAGCCGTAACATACAGATGGTTACCGACAATCAGCTTTCTGATGTTGTGGTAACAGGTTATCAGGAGATTTCCAAACCTAAGATGACAGGTTCTGTCACTACCATCACCTCAGCCAAATTGGACGAGCGTTACACCACCAACATCATGAACAACCTCGAAGATCGCGTGGCAGGTCTTTCCACTTATAATGGAAAGATGACCATCCGTGGAACCTCCTCTCTCTATGCCGAAACCACCCCATTGCTGGTAGTGGATGGCGTACCTGTAGAGGGAAACATCGACGATTTGAACCCTTACGACATCGAGAGCGTAAACATATTGAAGGATGCCGCAGCCAATGCCATCTATGGTGCCCGTGCATCCAATGGTGTCATCGTAGTAACCACCAAGAATGCCAAGAAGGCAGGCAAGATAGACATCGACTTCGCTGCCAACCTTACGGTATATGAGAAGAAGAACGTAGATTATGCCGACAATTTCTATATGACTCCAGAACAGCAGGTGGATGCGGAGGCCAAGTATTGGGACTACTATTTCTTCCATAATGATGGTGAAGTGGCTGACCCTATCGGTACTACAGCTCAATCAATCTCTATGGGTACCCAAGCGGTAACTCCTATCGAATATGCCTATTACCAGCGAGCTAAGGGAGAAATTTCCGAGGAAGAATTGCAGAACCAGTTGGCTTCTTTCAAGAAGAACAACTATGCCAAGGAGTATGCAGATGCCGTATATAAGCAGAGAGTGATGCAGCAGTACAACCTCTCACTTCGTGGCCGGTCGGACAAGTTCACAAACAACCTGACTATCAACTATAAGTATGACAACAGCGGACTGATCAATCATTTCGCCAATCAGTTTAATGCCCAATATAAGGGTTCTTATAATGTAGCCAAGTGGCTCACAGCCTCCATGACTATCAATGGCATCTATAGCAAGAGTAAGGAAGTAGGTTACGACAACAATAGCTACTATAGCGATATCTGGAAACAACCAGCCTATATGCCATTCTATAATGCTGATGGAAGCGTCAAAGGACAACACTATTGGTATGATGGCAATGATTACATGACCTTCGATTCTCCTTTTGAGGATTTAAGCTCCAATCCAGTGGATGAGTATTACAATAACACCCAGGTTACCCGCCGTCAGTATATGCGCTATCATGGAGATTTGCTCTTCAAGATTATTGACGGATTGACTGCCAATGCCCAGTTTGTATATGAAACCAATCATAACACCGTAGAATGGAATGCAACACAAGATAGTCATGTGATGCGTACCATGCGTAATGCTTATTATTATCAATCTGCAGATGGCACTATCAAGAACTACGTTCCTACCACTGGCGGTCTGCTCCGTACTACAAATAGTGACGGACGTTATTGGACAGCACGTGGACAGCTGAATTATGCCAAGACCTTTGGCAAGCACGACATCATGGCGATTGCCGGCTTGGAATTCCGTGAAACCAAACTGACAGGTTCTAAGGCATTAATGCTGGGTTATGACGACCAGTTGCAGACAAGCTCTACCCACACAATAGACTTGGGAACATTGAGTACCATGAACTATTCACCTCTTTTCTTTGGCGCCTCAGGTGGTTTCCCTGCAATCCAGTTTGTATTCGATCCTTATATCAAGGAAGGAATGGGAGTTGTTCCTGAGACTCACCACAAGTATGCTTCTAGTTATTTCAACCTCACCTATACTTATGATGAGAAATACAATGTGTTCGGTTCGTTCCGTAAGGACTATGCTGATGTATATGGCTTGAACGCCAAGTTCCGCGGCACGCCACTCTGGTCAGTAGGTGCAGGATGGTTGATTCATAATGAAGACTTCATGAAGGATATCAAGTGGGTAAACTTCCTGAAACTCCGTGCCAGCTATGGTGTAACGGGTAATATCTACCAAGGTGCAACGAGCTATATGACAGCAACTTCTGGTAGTCTAAACAGTTATACCAACTTGCCATACGGCACCATCGAAAGTCCTGCCAACCCTAACTTGAAGTGGGAGCAGAGCCGCACCACCAACATCGGTATCGACTTCGGATTGCTCGACAACCGCTTGCGTGGTTCCATCGATTATTATAACAAGGTGGCAAAGGATGTGTTCTCTTATCGCACCCTCGACCCAACAACGGGTTTCACCTCTATGTTCGTCAACATGGCTTCTATGCGCAATCGTGGTATAGAATTGCAGATTACTTATGATTGGCTGAGAGGGGCAAGCCGTAAGATTTGGAGTTGGACCACCAACTTCACCATGTCACACAACAGTAATATTGTAACCGATGTAGAGAACCCATCAAACAGCGCATCCCAGTTGATTGAAAGACCATACGTCAAAGGAAAGCCATCCAGTGCCCTCTGGTCATACCGCTTTGCAGGCATCAGCGACCAAGAAGGCGAGAAGGGTCAATCTCTGTTCTACATTGAGGATGGGGGCAAATCTCACTATGCAACAGGCAAAAGTATAAGCATCTTGGAATACTCTGGTCAGAGCGAGCCAAAGGTTATCATGGGTATGGACAACAGCGTAAGATGGAACGGATTCTCTTTCAGCATTCTGATGGCTTACTATGGCGGTCACATGATGAGAGCCTTGGCGCATAATGAAACATTCTCAAGCACCTGGAGCACCGCCATCGCCAGCTATTTCCTGAATGCATGGACGCCAGAACACCCAACAGATATTCCAGGCATTGGCAGATACGCCTCTACAGTGATTGGATCTGAAACAACCTATAGCAATAATGCTATTCATCATGCAGACTTCCTGAAAATCAGAAACATCGTATTGGGCTATGATTTTCCACAGGAGTGGTTCAGAGGAACAGGCATTAACCGCCTCTCTCTCCGCTTCCAGATAGACAACCCTAAGTATCTATGGGTAGCCAACGATGTGCATGTTGACCCAGAGACTCTTGGACTCCGCAATCCAAGTTCATACATCTTTGGTCTGAACATCAGTTTCTAATCTTTAGAATTATATAACATAAAAAGTAAGATCACAATGAAAAAAACAATATACAGTTTACTGGCAATCACAGCATTGCTGTTCACATCTTGTGAGAGTTTCACGGAATTGGAGCCAAAGGGCAAGAACTTGCTTACCACAACCGACCAATTAGAAATGCTTCTCAACAAAGAGTATGAGGGATGTTCCTCTGATATGCGACAAATGGCTGGTGATATGATATATGCCTTAAGCAATGTAGCAACTATCATCAGTCAGCCAGTTAAGACCCGCAAAGTCATCATCTGGACTTATGATGAAGCTAATATGGACAAGATGGCAGAATTGACTTCCAGTGATCAAGACTACACTAATTTCTACGGCTACATCGGCACGATTGCCAACCCAATTCTCTCAAAGGTTGATGCCGCATCTGGTACTGAAGCAGACAAGAAACTTTTGAAAAGCGAAGCCCTGACATTGAGAGCCTGGTCATTCTATATGTTGGTCAACAAGTTTGCCAAGGCTTACAATCCAGCTACAGCTGCTACAGCTCCTGGAATTATCCTGATGACAGAGGATAAAGATATCCAGACTGCTCAGCCTAAAAGCAC
The DNA here is from genome assembly GCA_052349145.1 of Segatella copri. Taxonomy (GTDB): domain Bacteria; phylum Bacteroidota; class Bacteroidia; order Bacteroidales; family Bacteroidaceae; genus Prevotella; species Prevotella copri_V. The sequence goes on from DAWDQD010000021.1 coordinate 4,193, forward strand.
CGTAGAGGAAGTTTATCAGCAGATACTCAAGGATGCCAATGAAGCAATTGAGATAGATGGTCTTCCTAACTCTGCCGTTAACAAAATGCGCTTCAGTAAACCCGCAGCTTATGCCGTAAAGGCATTGGCATTGCTCAACATGCAGAAGTATGACGAGGCAGAAGAAGTGGCCAAGCAGGCTATCGCCATCAATGGCACCATTAACAACTATAATACCTCATATCTTGGTAGTACCCAAGGTTATGTGACAGGCGGGACTTATCCTGTTATCAATCGTGGCAAGAAAGGAACCGATGAGGATTATTTCCTAAATGGAAATTCTGAAAGCTTAAATGCTTACACCCCTACTACCATGGCAAACTTTGAGGATGGACATGCCTATAAGGACAAGATGAGCAATATGAATATGATGTATGATTACCAGATGGATGCCGGAGTAAGTATGCTGGGTGAAACTGGTTTCAATTTAACTTCTGATCTCAACTCGTTTTGGAATGATGGCGGCCTTCGCTCTACCCAAATGTATCTTACCATCGCCGAATGCGAGACCCACAAAGGCAACTACGATACAGCCATGGAATATCTCGACAAGGTACGCGTAAACCGCATCGATCCTGCCAAGTATCAGCCCCTCAAAGGCACAGTCAGCACCAAGGAAGAAGCCATCAAGCACGTGAAGCAGGTGACCATGAATGAGGACATTTACTCTGTCAATATCTTCATAGACAAGAAGCGCTGGAACCAGTGCGATGGCTGGAAGCAGAACTATAGCCGCACACTTGCTGGAAAGACTTATACCATCACTCCAGACAGTAAAATGTGGATATTCCCATTCCCTCAGAGCGTGATAAACAATAATGGTAATATCACACAGAACTACAAAGAATAAGAAATCATGTACTTAGAGGCTATAAGGTTATTGACCCTGCGAAAAACACAGCAGACAAGGCCAACGACATCTCCGACAAATATGCTATCCATTTCTTGCCTACCAAGTACTTGATTGACAAGAAGGGCAATATCGTCTGCAAAATCAATGAGGGCGAGGATGCCAAGTTGGATGCTATGATAGAGAAGCTGCTGAATGAAAAATAACTCTCTCTTATAATATAACAAAACAATATACAAATTTACGAAAACGAAAAGAGGTCAAGCAAAGCATTTCAACAAGCTTTACTTGACCTTTCTTTATCTCCCTTTACCTATACCGATAAAGCAGTCGAACCCTTTTGGTCTGCATCTTACAGGAATCCGGAGGATCGTCTACTGACTGGTAATGTGTAGTGAGAATATCGTGAGGGATAACCCCAAATTGTGATGGATGATAGATGATTACATAAAACTTATTCACGAATACGGCTGCATCGGGTTACAAATATGGCTGCATCGGGGTAAGGATATGACTGCGTAAGCTAACGGAGACGTATCCGTAGGCTTATCGAGACGTCTGCATCAGCTAACTGAGACGTCTGATCTCGCTTACTGAACTACTTGAGTTGCTTGATTGAACCACTTGAGTTAGCTGACTGAACCACTTGAGTATTCTTCTTCATGTGCTTGCGTACAACCATAAAACATTTTCTGAAACTTTTCCCGGAAGTATGGAAGAAGGCAGAGTTGAAGGCAAATATGAGGCCAACACAGAAACAGCACAACGCTTGCTGGCGATGTGACTTTCTGCCGAACAGGTAGCCAAAGCTACCCAGCTACCTTTGGAAATCATTAAGAATCTGAGCAATTCAAAAAACACAAGTTTGGCATGAACTCAACTTATAGTTTCAGGAGTTTGGCAAATTCCCAGACTACAGTACCGGCGGTTACACTGACATTCAGGGAATGCTTGGTGCCGAACTGAGGAATCTCCAGACAGCCATCGCTCATATCCACGATGTTTTGCTTGACTCCCTTCACCTCATTACCGAAGATGACGGCGTAGCCTTTGGGAAGTGAAGAGTGAAGAGTGAAGAGTGAAGAATTCTCTTGCTTTACAGATTCGATTTTCTGATTGAAAAGCTTGTCATGAGCCTCAGGCAGGTTCTGGAGCTTGGTGGAGCCTTCTACCTGCTCGATGCTATATACAAAGTAGCCTTTCTGCTTCAACTTCTCTACCGCCTCTTCGGTAGTCTTGAAGTATTCCCAATCCACGCTGTCTTCGCCACCCAATGCCGTCTTATGAATCTCGGCATTGGGAGGGGTGGCGGTGATTCCGCAGAGATACACCGCCTCTACACGGAAGGCATCGCAGGAACGGAAAACACTTCCTACATTATATAATGAACGCACATCATCCAGGACCACTATCAGGGGCAGCTTCTCGGCTTCCTTGAATTCCTCCAGGGTGAGGCGGTTCATCTCTATCGTTCTTAATTTGCGCATTATAATATACCTTATTATATATAATATAATCAGAGGCGGTTAAGCCTCTGCCTCTTTGGTCTTGTAGGCAAGGGCGTACATGCGAATCTGCTTGATCATCGCCAGAAGACCATTGCTGCGGGTTGGACTCAAATGGTCTTTCAGACCAATTTTCTCTACGAAATAGAGGTCGGCATCCATAATCTCGGTTGGGGCATGACCGCTCAACACACGGATGAGGAGGGCGATGATACCCTTTACGATGAGCGCATCGCTATCGGCAGTGAATACGAGCTTGCCATCTACATAATCGCATTGCAACCATACGCGACTCTGACAGCCGTCGATAAGGTTCTGCTCGTTCTTGTATTTCTCATCGAGAGGAGCCAACTCGTTGCCCAAGTCAATGAGCATCTGATACTTATCCATCCAGTCTGTGAAATCCTGGAACTCCTCTACTACTTCATCCTGCAATTCATTAATTGTTGCCATTATTTTATTTCTTTAATTTCGTTTACTGTAATCAACTTATAGAGCTTGTCGTTAGGGCGTACCTTATCTGGTACAGGGATGGAAACTCTCCAGCCCTGCTGCGCTGTTTCTACCGGTTTCAGGTCGTAGCGGATTTCATCGGCATGGAGATACATCACACCGGTGGTGTTACCCGTAATCAGCAGTTTCTCGCCCTTGTCGAAGGTAGATGCCTCTACGGCTACTTCTGCCACACCCAACTTAGAGAAATATTTCATCACCTTGCCCACGAGCACCTTCTTCTCGGTAGCTACGGAACCGTAATGCTTGTTCCATTCACCGAGAGTCTGCCCCTGGTAATAACCATCCCAGAAACCACGGTTGAAGACGGTGGCGAGTTTCTCATCCCATTCATCCTTCTTCTCCTCGGTAAAGGTTCCGTCGAGCACGGCAGCTATCGCCTCCTTATAACATTTCACTACGGTATATACGTATTCAGGACCACGGGCACGGCCTTCAATCTTGAAGACGCGCACACCGGCATCCATCATGCGGTCGATGAAGCGGATGGTCTTCAGGTCCTTCGGACTCATCACATACTTGTTGTCGATTTCAAGCTGGTTGCCAGTTTCGTTATCTGTAACAGTATAACTGCGGCGGCAGATCTGCACACACTCGCCACGGTTGGCAGAGCGGTTGGCATTAGCGAGACTCATGTAGCACTTGCCCGATACAGCCATGCACAGAGCACCATGACAGAACATTTCGATGCGGATCTGCTTGCCCATAGGTCCACAGATGTTCTGCTGCTCTATCTGCTCATGGATGTGCTTCACCTGGTCCATGTTCAATTCACGTGCCAGTACAGAAACATCAGCAAAGCGTGCATAAAACTTCAAAGCCTCTGTGTTTGAGATATTTAACTGTGTGGATAAGTGAACCTCCTCGCCCACTTCATTGCAATAGCTCATTACAGCCACATCGCTGGCGATGACAGCAGAGATGCCTGCCTCCTTGGCAGCATCGATGATTTCCTTCATCGTTGGAATGTCGTTATCGTAGATGACAGTATTGACGGTGAGATAGGTCTTGATACCATGCTCGTTGCAGGTAGCAGCAATCTCACGCAAATCATCGATAGTAAAATGATTGGCTGAATGGGAACGCATGTTCAACTTGCCGATACCAAAGTATACGGAGTCGGCACCAGCCTGTATGGCAGCAGCCAGTGACTCGCGTGAGCCCACTGGTGCCATCACTTCAAATTCGTTTATCTTTGTATTCATGAATGCAATTTTCTAATTTCAGGTGCAAAGTTACACCAAAATGAAGACAAAACACAGAAAAATGGAGAAAAAATGACAGAAATTCGATTATATTGACAAATCATTCACGATTATTTGTCTATATTTGCCTATAAATAAGAATATATCCCTAGGATATACTTCTTTTTATATGAATCCAATCCAGTTTTACAGCTGGTATTATTAATTAAAATTAAAATGAAAGCGTATGAAAAAAGCTTTTACCTCAGGAATGATTCTGTTCCTGGCAATGACCACAATGGTTAGTTGCACACAAGAAAACGTGATGTTTGAAACAACACCACAAGTCAAGAACCAAGAAGTAAGATTCTGCTTCTTCGAAAGTTCCATTGTGCCTATCGGGCAGGATGAAGAGAGCAATCTTGCCAGAACGAGAGCCGACGGGAGCGAGAAATCGCTCAAGGATGCAAACCTCTACACAGATCTGCAAGTATGTCTCATTCCGAAAGGAGATGAAACTACTGCCGGCTATACCGTAAGACAGGAAAACTGGGATGACGAATTCGGAAACGTCAGCCTGCAGGTGCCGGCAGGAGAATACACGCTCGTTGCCGTAGCAGCAAAAACTGATTTGCAGCAGGAAGAACGAATCGAAGTAAAATCAAGGTATGAAATGACCTTTGCCAACAATATTGTACGCGATATGGCGTATACCCTGCAGGATATCAAGGTGGAATCGGGCAGCAAAGCCGTAACACAGAATGTTTCGCTGAAACGTGCCGTCAGCTGTTTTAAACTGCAAGCTACCGACCCGATGCCTCTTACTACCAATACGCAGGATATCACGATAAGCGGAAGCTGCGGTACGGTGTTCAATCCTTCTACCGGATTCTGCAAAGAAAAGGCTACCATCACCCGAAGTTGGACTTTTGACCCCAAAGAATACCAGAACCCATACATCAAATTCACACTCTACACTCTTCTGACCGACAATGATGTAACCGACATTCATATAACAACTACCGGAAAGGACAAGGAAGGAAAAGCAGTAAAGACCGTCAGCTTTGACAACGTACATCTGGTCATCGGAAAGAAGACTACCTATACCGGTCCGCTCTACACCTACCCTGCCAACAACATGTCGTTCACGATTGACCAGCCGGAGATTCCTGCATCAGGCTATGACAAGGAATTTTAATAACCCATGGCGTTTTAAGAAAGATTAATGCCACAGATCAAAATCTTTTTTGTATTTTTGCGGCATGGAAAGAAAGAACATTATAACCATAGGACTCGCTCTGCTTGTATTCGCCGGTTGCGGATACAGACAGCAGCGAGCCGGTATCCCAGAGACAGGTGGAGGCGAGGATTATCTTCCGGATCATATCCACCTGATCAGTACTACGCCCGTCAAGGACCAGGGCAACAGCGAACTCTGCTGGGCATACGGCATGCTTGCCACCATCGAAAGCGAGCACATCATGAAGGGGGATTCCGTGAATCTCTCCATCGCCTACATAGCCCGCATGATGCTGGAAGAACAGGCACTGGAATATTACTTTGCACAGGGAAAGAAGAACATCAGCCTGCGCGGTACTGCCCCGATGCTGATACATTATATAGATAAGTATGGTGCACAACCTTACGACAGCTATGAAGATCCGAAGCACGTGAACTACAAGGTGCTCTGCCGCAAGGTGCAGAAACTGTGCGATGGCGCCATCTCGAAGAAAGCGGGCATCAGCCAGCTCAAGGAGGAACTGAACGACCTGTTTGACGCAGAAATAGGCTACATGCCTGCCAAGGCCGTACACATGCTGGGTGCCGAATATACCCCTCAAGAGTTTGCCCACAGCGTATGCTATCCCGAGGAGTATGTATCGCTCACCAGTTTCTCGCATCATCCTTACAGAGAATACTTTGCGCTCGAGATTCCCGATAACCGGATGCACGATGCCTATCTGAACCTTCCGCTCGACGAGCTGATGCTCCACATCAGGAAGGCGGTAGAAAAAGGACACCCGGTATGCTGGGAAGGTGACATCAGCGAACCTGGCTTCAAGGAACCAAGGAAGAACTGTGTAGACATACAGCCGATGAAACGCCCCGTGACCCAGGCATCGCGACAGAAGGAGTTTGAACAGCTTCGCACCACCGATGATCATGTGATGGAAATCATAGGTACCTTCATGAAAGGCAAGCAGAGATTCTACGTCTGCCGCAATTCATGGGGCAAGAACTGGGGCAACAAGGGACTCATCTACCTATCGGAAGACTATCTGCGCCTCAAGACCATCGCCGTGTTCATGAGCGAAGATGCATATATGAAGATGCATATATAATAAGGTATAAGCTCCCAAACAGGCTTCAGACATAAGAAATGTGTTAAAATGGTTGACATACATCAAATAGCTGTTAAATAGTACGTGTGTGCGCACACACATAGTTGATTTATATCAAAAAAGAGGCTTTTTTATGTGATTTTCTCTTAAAACATTTGGTGGGTTCGGAAAATCGTCGTACCTTTGCATCGTCAATAAGACAAAAAGGTTATTAGGTTTTTAGGTTAAGATTGTTAGTTGTTTTAGGTTATTAGTTAGTTTAAAGGTAAATTTAAGATTGTTTATTCAGAGAAACGGTATTAGTTAAGGTAAAGAAAAGATTGTTTATTCAAGGACGACAAAAAGTTTAGGTTATTAGGTTTTTAGGTTTAAGATTGTTAGTTGTTTTTTTATTAGGTTTTAGTTTAAAGGTAAATTTAAAGATTGTTTATTCAAGGACAACAGGATAATTCAACAGGTGAGTTGAAGGTAAAAAGATCAAATGTATGGGATAACCAAAGATGACGCCTGAGCAGAATTGCTGCTTCGGGCTTCGTAATGGAAAGGGTAACAAAAAACCCTTGAGTTATGAGAAATTTGGGAATATCGTATTAGAAGAGCGCAATTTCGAAATCATTCGAAGTTGCGCTCTTTATTTTATCCCCTAGGTAAAGAAGCTAGGACATATGTATTACTACATAAAAACTTTGCCAAAGACTATAGCCATAACTCCTTAAAGTACTTAACTCATTTACTCCTAGACTGGAGAAAGTTCAGTTTGAGAAAAAATAACCGCCAAATTATTTTGTTTTACCAACGAAAAGTCGTAATTTTGCAGAAGATATATAAAGATAAGAAATTATGGCAAGACATCCTCTCTGGAACGAAGAATACTGGCTCCTGCTGTTGCAGCTGTACCAGAAGAAGCCCATGGGCGTGAAACCTCTCTATTCGAAAGGGATGGTCGACTTGAGCTTGGAACTGCATATTCCACCTGAGTTTCTGCACGAACAGATGTTCAAACTCAGAATGGTGACTCCGAGAATCAAGCGACTATGGGAAAAGTATGCCGATAAGCCACAGAAACTGAAGCGCGATATACAGCGCATCAGACAGATGAACGGCTGCGGAAACGCCATACAGTTCTTCGAGGGAGTGGAAGTGAAGGAAACATTCGAGAAAAACTGGGAACCACTGGAAAGTGAACCATCGCTCACCCCCGTGAAACTCATCATCATCCTCGATCTCTACTTCCAGCTTACACCAATCACCATGGTGCCGGAAACACCGGAAATCATCGACCTGGGAAAACTCATCAGGACATCACCGAAGGTCATTGCCGAGGCGATGGGCGTATTCATGTACTGCGACCCCTATCTCAACCGCGAAGATATGCTGATACACCCGCTGCTAGAAGCATGCAACGACATCTGGCACCAATACGGAAACGGAAATCCAGACAAGCTTTACCAGCTTGCCAACGAACTAAAAGAATACTTTAAGTAATTATGGCTCAAAAACTCATACAGACACAGGCACAGAAGTTACAGCAACTTCAAAGACTTTCAGCCCAGCAAATGCTGCAGGTGAAACTGTTGGAAATGCCGCTCACGGAACTGGAAGACAGTATCAATGCAGAACTGGACGATAATCCCGCTCTGGAAAGCGAGAACCCAGACGACATGCTCAACGAGAATGTCGCCAATGATGATTCGCCCGCAGATGATGAGTACGACAACAGCAGCGATGAGGATGCCTACGAGGCTGAATCTGAAAAAGAAGAAAGAAAAGACGAACTGGACCAGGCACTGGAAAGCATCGGAAAAGACGACCAGATGCCTGACTACAATACAGACAGATACAACAACCAGGACAGCGCTGACTACGAAGAAATGGTTTACGGCGACACCACCTCTTTCTATGATAAGCTGAAGGAACAGATGGACATGCAGCCGCTCAGCGACAAGGAGAAGGAAGTAATGGAATATCTCATAGGTTCACTGGATGACGACGGACTGCTCCGCAAGGACCTGGACAGCATCTGCGATGAACTCGCTATCTATCACAACATCGATGTTACGGAAAAAGACATCGAGCACGTGCTCCACATTCTACAGACCTTCGACCCAGCCGGTGTAGGAGGAAGAAGTCTGCAGGAATGCCTCCTGCTGCAGGTTAAGAGACTGCCAAGAGGTGTGCTCCGCAAGACAATGGAAGAGGTGTTTACCGACTATTTTGACGAGTTTACCAAGAAACATTGGGACAAGATCAAGGCAGGACTGGAACTGAACGATACACAGGTAGAAACCCTGCAGGCAGAAATCAGAAAGCTGAACCCGAAACCGGGCGCATCAATGGGCGAAACAGAGGGAAGAAACATGCAGCAGATTACCCCCGACTTCATCATCGACACCAATGACGACGGAACGATTACATTCTCGCTGAACCGTGGCAACATTCCGCAACTGACGGTTTCGCCATCATTCACCGACATGATTGACACCTACAGGAAGCATAAAGACAAGATGAGCCGGAGCGACAAGGAAGCCCTGCTCTACGCCAAGGAAAAGGTGGACAAGGCACAGGGATTCATCGAAGCCATCAAGCAGAGAAGACATACCCTCATCGTCACCATGAAGGCAATTATCGACATACAGCGGCAGTTCTTCCTGGATGGAGACGAGGCTGACCTGAAACCGATGATCCTGAAGGATGTAGCAGAACGCACGGGACTGGACATCAGTACCATCTCGAGAGTGAGCAACGTGAAGTATGCCCAGACTAAATGGGGCACCTTCCCGCTGAAGTTCTTCTTCACAGACAGCTACACCACTGAAGACGGCGAAGAGATGTCTACCCGCAAAATCAAGATTGCCCTGCACGACATCATCGAGAAAGAAGACAAGAAAAAGCCGATCAGCGATGATGCACTCGCCAAACTGCTGAAGGAGAAGGGATTCCCTATCGCACGACGTACGGTGGCAAAATATAGGGAGCAACTGGGCATACCGGTGGCACGACTCAGGAAATAAGATAGTGGTATGAGTCAGGAAGAAACCGGGGCCCACCACAAAATATTTGAGAGATAAAAAGAATATATACGTTATTAGTGTTATGAAAGAGAAGAATATCATATTGACAGCACGCATCATGAGCATGATCTTCACGCCCTTCTATCTGCCGATGGTAGGACTGATTGCTCTGTTCATCTTCAGTTATATGTCGCTGTTACCGATAGGATACAAACTGGTGATGCTGGGCATGGTCTACCTCCTGACCGTCGTAGCTCCATCGCTACTCATCCACCTCTACCGCATGGTTCAAGGCTGGACCTCGCGTGAGCTGGGCAAGAAGGAGCGTCGTATTGTGCCTTACATCCTCTCTATCGTATGTTACTTCGGCTGTTTTTTCTGGATGGAATACCGCAATACGCCTCGCGTCATCAGTATCATCGTAGTGGTAGCGCTGGCGATACAGATGATTTGCGCCTTCATCAATGTATGGTGGAAGATCAGCACCCATACGGCAGCCATCGGAGGTGTGGCAGGAGCTCTGGTGTCTTATTCTGTAGCCTTCAATTTCAATCCGCTGTGGTGGCTCTGCCTTGTGCTGATGATGGCAGGCGCAGTAGGAAGTGCCCGCATGATACTCCGACAACATACGCTGTCACAGGTAGTTGCAGGATTTCTGATAGGTACCGCCTGTGCTATATTGGTAATATAAAGTTTATAATAAAATATAAGAAGAAATGAAACCATTAGTAAGCATTATTATGGGCAGTACAAGCGATCTGCCTGTTATGGAAAAAGCATGTAAGTGGTTGAACGACAACCAGATTCCTTTTGAGGTTAATGCCCTCTCTGCTCACCGCACTCCAGATGCAGTAGAGTCATTCGCCAAGGGAGCCAAGGAGCGTGGCGTGAAGGTTATCATCGCCGCTGCCGGTATGGCTGCCGCCCTTCCTGGTGTTATCGCAGCATCTACTCCTCTGCCAGTAATCGGCGTGCCTATCAAGGGTATGCTCGATGGTCTTGATGCCATGCTCAGCATCATCCAGATGCCTCCTGGCATTCCTGTAGCTACTGTTGGTGTGAATGCGGCTCAGAACGCTGCCATCCTCGCTGCTGAAATGATTGCCCTTGCCGACGAGGAAGTGGCTCAGAAGGTAGAGGCTTGGAAGGCGGGTCTCGGTGCCAAGATCGAGAAGGCCAACAAGGACCTGGCTGAGGTGAAATACGACTTCAAGTGTAATTAATCTAATATGTGATATGCCCCATTCTTTTGGGGCATATCTTATCTTATATATTATGGTAGATTTATTCAATTATACCCGCCGTGCCTCTTCTGTGGCACATATCGGAGCCATCGACCTGGGTGGCGATAATCCTATCCGCATCCAGTCGATGACCACCACCAACACCAATGATACTGAGGCTTGCGTTCAACAGGCTGAAGAGATTATCAAGGCTGGTGGCGAGCTGGTGCGCTTCACCACTCAGGGTTCCCGCGAGGCAGAGAACATGAAAAACATCAATGCCGGCATCCGTGCCGACGGCTATCAGACTCCGCTCGTAGCCGATGTTCACTTCAATCCTAACGTTGCCGACGTGGCTGCTCTCTATTGCGAGAAAGTGCGCGTCAATCCTGGCAACTACGTGGATCCTGCCCGCAAGTTCATCAAGCAGGAATATACCGACGAGGAGTATGCCCACGAACTTCAGAAGATTGAAGATCGCTTCGTACCTTTCCTCAAGATCTGCAAGGAGCATCATACTGCCATCCGCATCGGTGTGAATCATGGTTCACTCTCCGACCGCATCCGTAACCGCTACGGCGATACGCCAGAGGGCATCGTAGAGAGCTGTCTCGAGTTCCTGCGCATCTGCAAGAAGGAGAATTTCCACGATGTGGTTATCAGCATCAAGTCATCCAATACCGTTGTGATGGTTCGCTCCATGCGCCTCCTGGTAGAAGAAATGGAGAAGGAAGGCATGAACTACCCACTCCACCTGGGCGTAACCGAAGCCGGCGAAGGCGAAGATGGCAGAATCAAGAGTGCCGTAGGTATCGGTGCCCTCCTGGCTGATGGCATCGGCGATACCGTTCGTGTAAGCCTGAGCGAGGAACCGGCTGCAGAGATTCCTGTGGCACGCCATCTGGTAGATTACATCGGCAAGAAGAAGGGGCATCTGATGATTCCTGCCGCAGCTTGTCCTTCATTCGACTGGCTGCGCCCTACCCGCCGCGAAACCGTGGCTGTAGGCAATATCGGCGGCAGCAACGTTCCGGTGGTTATCAGCAACCGAATCAACGGCGAGAGCACCGCTTGTGAGAACAAGGATGCTACTCCAGACTATATCTACATCGGTGGCAAGATGCCTAAGCAGTTTGTGGCTGGCCAGAGCTACATCGTAGATTACAATGTTTACGAGACGCTGAACAGCAAGCCAGAGACTACTGGTGCCAAGCTCTACCCTATCTTCCCTGCCATGGCGATGCCGCTCATCGCCAGCATCAAGGCAGACGTGAAGTTCCTCACCCTGCAGTTTGGTACACCTGCCGAGGAATATATCGCCTGTCTGAAGGCTCATCCTGAGGTGGTGGTTATCTGCGTAAGCAATCATCAGAACCGCCTGGGCGACCAGCGTGCATTGGTTCACGAGATGATGAATGCCGGCTTGAAGAACCCTGTGGTTTTCGCCGAGATGTACCAGCACAACAAGGAGGAGAAGAGCAACTTCCAGCTGGAGGCTGCTGCTGATATGGGAGCCTTGATGATTGATGGTCTTACCGATGGTATCTGGCTGATGAACAATGGAGACATCCCTGCCCTGACAATAGATGAAACCGCTTTCGGAATACTTCAGGCAGCCCGTCTGCGCACCAGCAAGACCGAGTATATCAGTTGTCCGGGATGCGGCAGAACCCTCTACGATCTTCGTGAAACCATCGCCAAGATCAAGGAGGCAACCAAGCATCTCAAGGGTCTGAAGATAGGTATCATGGGCTGTATCGTGAATGGTCCAGGCGAAATGGCGGATGCCGATTACGGCTATGTAGGTGCCGGTCCTAACCGAGTAAGCCTCTACCGCAAGCAGGTTTGCGTAGAAAAGAATATTCCGCAGGAGGTGGCAGTAGAGCATCTACTCGCCCTCATCGACTCGGACAAGCAATAATATTTAGGCACGGATTACACAGATTACACGACTCTTTATTAGAGATTATGATATGGTTTATTAGCAGTTGCGCCATAAATCCGTGTAATCCGCGTAATCCGTGCCTAATTTATACCCGCCCCTAATCACTCCCCGTTCCTAATCCATAGTGTGCCTTCAAAAGTTCAGGAATGAATGTTATCTTTAAGTTAATCTCCACCTCTTTATATGGCTCTTTCACAAAAAAAATGTATCTTTGCAACTGTAATCATCAAAAACTGAAAAGATTATGGCAAATACTAAACTGCTCCTGGTAGAGGATGATGAAAACCTCGCCTATATGGAGAAAAGTTGCTTCGAAGATATCATCGGAGGATATGAGGTGAAAACCGCCGTAAACGGCAAGGAAGGATTGAAGGTGTGGCAAGACTTTCAGCCCGATGTTATCGTATCTGATATCGACATGCCCATCATGGACGGAATAGAAATGGTGAAGAAAATACGCGAGGTTGACGGAAAAACCATAATTCTGTTTACCACCGGACTCACCTCGCCGAAAGACCTGAAGGCAGGTTATGCCGCCGGAGCCAACAACTATGTGAAGAAGCCGTTTATTCCGGAAGAGCTTGATGCTCATATACATAGCCTGCTCCAACTGAAAGCCGGAGCCCGCAGCGAAAACGCCAGCAACCAGATAAAACTGGGTAAATACATTCTAGATGCCGACCATGCTACTCTGAAAGATACGCAGGATGGTAAACAGAAAATGCTCACCGCACGAGAGGCAAAGATTCTGGAACTGCTGGCAGTAAACAAAAACGAGGTGGTGCGCCGCGAAGCCGTGTTGAGCCGCTTCTGGGGCGTGGAAGACAAAGACTATTTTGCTTCCAGAAGTTTGGATGTATTCATCAAGAAAATCCGCACAGCGCTGGAAGACGAACCGGGCGTAGAACTGAAAACCATCAGAGGTGTGGGATTCAAACTCATCGCAGAATAGACATCCCCCCTCATAACATCATACGAGAATCAAATTAGAATAAAGAAAAAAGACAGAAAAGACATCATTATGCTGAAAGCGATATTATACTACATCCTGTTTCTGGCAGAATATCTCATCACCATCTTCCTGGGAGGATTCCTGGTGGGACTCTACATGGCAATGAACATGGATTCGGGCTCCCACAGCCAGCAGATAGGAGCCCTGAAGGAATCCGTCTATCCGTTTATAATAGTCATCGGATTTCTGGGCATACTCATCGTATGGTTCACCTTCGGACATTACAAATTCTCCAGGTTCTCGCTTGGAAAGGTGATTCCTGCAGCCAAATGGAAGGCGATGACCATTTGCACCATGCCGATTCTAGGCTTCACCATGGTCTTCTATTCCATCATGAATCTCTTCCATCTCGACTTCCTTCCCAAGCAGATGATGGATATTAGCTATCTCGGCTTCCTGCCTTTTAATATCAACGGATCGTTTATATCTGCCTACATATTCTTCGGCGCCATTCAGGAGGAACTGATCCGCTGCGGCAAGAAGAGTTGGGTGCAGCTGCTCACGCTCTCGATCATGATGCTGCCAGCCAGCATGATGTCGGTAACACCCAGTGGTGATATCAATGTAGATCTGACCGTGCTCAGTTTTATCACCCTCTGCTATTGCAGCTGGATATACGGCAAGACACGCAGCACCATCATTCTCTTCGTGCTTTATTTCGTATCCAATCTGGTTCCCTTCCATTTTGAATCGAAAGTGCTCGGCACATTGCTCCTGATAGCCGGTACGGCATTAACCATAGGCGGATTCGCTGCCCTGAGCAGGAAACTGCCTGAAATGCTTGTGAAAGATGAAAACGAATAGAACCAAAATACTCAGCACCACGGCGCTGATAGCCGTGCTCTGCATGCAGCTGTTCTGGATGTGGAATTCCTTCGAGATGACCGTTCACCAGATGGGGTTTGAAACACCCTGGAACCTGGCACCGGATGTCAGGGCACAGGCCCTGCTCGCAGCCTTTTACGAAAGCAAGTTCACCGTTCTCACCTCTCTCCTCACCACGGTGGTCATCATCCTGAGCCTCATCGACCAGATTAATTATATTGATGAACAGGAAAGGGTGCGACTGCTGCGCGAGGACTTCTCCTATGCGATGGTTCACGATATGAAATCGCCCCTTACCTCCATCATCATGGGAACCAAGTATCTGCACAGCGGCGTACTGGAAAAGAAACCGGAAATGAAGGAGAAATACTTCTGCATCGTAGAAGACGAGGCACAGCATCTGCTTGCTCTCATCAACCGCCTGCTCACCATCTCGAAACTGGAGCACGGCAAGCTGCATATTCAAAAGGCGGAAGTAAATTTGGAAACGATGATAGAGGATGTGGTGGATAAATACAAGGCGAAATCGGCGAAACCGATTCATATCACCACCCACATAGGAGCCACCATCGCCCTGGCCGACAAGGAATATCTGAAGGAAGCCATCAGCAACCTGGTGGATAACGCCACCAAATACTCTAAGGAAGAAATCAATATCCAGATTTCCACCCTAGAAAATGATAAGAACGTATATATCAAGGTATTCGATGAAGGTATCGGCATTGCCAAAAGCGAGCTGAAAACCATCTTCAACCGCTTTGAGCGTGCTGCAGAGCACGAAAAGGATGCCAGGAAAACCCGTGGCGGCTTCGGTATCGGCCTGAACTACGTGCTGCAGGTAATCAACACCCATGGCGGCAGGATAAGCGTAAAAAGCGAGAAAGGCAAATGGTCGGAGTTCACCATATCGCTGCCGAAATAATCAGCTTGCACAGCCATATTAATAACGAAGCTCCCGATGCATCATGCACCGAGAGCTTTGTTTTATCTTATTTCACGATAGAAGAAACCGGATTTCTCACACCCTTCATTCCTACGAGGAATGCCTTAGCAGCACCAAACTTGAGGAACATATCCAAACGGATAGGAATATGATTCTCATCATCGGTTACATAGAAATCTACGATTCTCTTATACTTGCGATTCTCATACTCCATATAGGCAAGGCGCAGGCAACGGTACTTCACACCATTATCTGCCTTGATGGTAACCTTACCATCAAACTTTATCTGAGCTGGAGTACGGTTCTTTCCATCAGCAATAGGGAATTTTACGGTATAGCCCTTCTTCCAGTTGGCAGGATTGAAACTGCGGGCACGCAGGAAGATGTTCATCATGTCAAAAACACAATCATCGTAGGTGGCATTCTTCCATACATGCTTGCCATCATGCTGCTGACGGTGTTGTCTGAGATGACACCTACCGCCAGAATAGCTGTAGAATACCTCATCTACCGTATAGCGCTTGCCCTCGTGAGCTCCCTTACGGAAATACATAGGCGCCATATCGGTGCCGCTGTAGCAGAGCAGAGTGTCGCGAAGCACAAAGATATCATCTACACGCTTATTGCCTCTTGTAACAAGAGAACCGCGATAAGCAGGCTTACCATGACGGGTGGTTTGGACGATAGACATACTGGCATTACCAGCTTTTACCCAAACAAACTTCCAATTGTAATACAGATTGTAAGTAAGGAACTCACCCGACTTGAAGGCTGTATTACGGAAGGTACACTGGGCAGACACCGTAGTGCTGACCAGAAGTAGCAATAATGCAATCCCGAATGATTTGATCGTTTTCATAACTCTTTATAATTTAGGAATGTACTCGATGCCAAGTTTCTTGGCACGTTGCGCATTCTGGTTCTTAACTTTCTTTTCTTTATCAGGCTTCTGCTTGGTAATGGCACCAGGCTTCTGACGGGAAAGTTCACGGGCCGTAGGATCCCAACTCTCGGTTAAATCCCATTTAGCCTTGCATTCTATCACGTCTGGATAGTAATACACCTCTTCTGCCTGTTCATCCTTATCATAGCAGCCTGTATCCCACTTGCCGTTGCGGTTGCGGTCTACTATCAGACGCATGTAATACTTCTCCGGTTTGAGATAATAGAATTCGGCTACTCCGTTCACTGCCTTCACTTCTTTCACAACCTGATCCTGCGCATTGAGTAGCTGAACGAGGAGCGGATGATTGTCGAAATCGTGCGTTACATTAATGAGCAGCGTGCCGTAAGTATCCAGGGAATTGACCTTGAAACCCTGTTTCACAGGTTTAGATACAAGTCCGTAGATGTCCTGGAACGCGGCAGAATCAACCTCCAGACTATATTCTATGTCCGGACGCCACTCGCCTCTCAGAATATACTTGCGGTTGCCCAGCGGCTTAAACTCCATCGGCGCCCTATACCATAGCGTATCATGCTTGGCATAGAGATGAATGCCTGCCGTATCTGCCTTGGCGAGCGGCGTATTGAAGGTGAAGATAACATTCTTGTCAGGATCGAGCTGAGAAGAGACACTCATCTGAACATCAAGCGGTTTTACAGCCATCACGCTATCATAAGGTTCACCCTTCTTCTTCAGTTTTTCCTGCTTCTTGGTCCATTTCTCCAGTTCCTTAGCCTGCGCCTTCATACGCTTTTCGTAAGGTTCCTTCGAAAGAATTTCGAGCGTATCAGTCTGGTTGCGGAGCACGCCCGTACTGTCTGTCATACGGTAAGTAAGCTCTATATTCAGCGTATCCTGGTTGACCAGCGCCGTATCCTTGATCCAATAGGTAAGCGTATCGTTCTTCTCCGATTTTTCCAGAATAAAGGCATCTTTCTCATTAAAATTCAAGCCCTTGATCTGTGGCAGGATAGAATCACCATAACTGTAATAGAGCGAGAAGCAGTTGGCCTTCTGACGCTCTGCCTTGAGGAAGAAGCGGTCGGAAACCAGTTCGGTAAAGGCACGGAGCACTACATTATCCGGTAGGAAATGAGTATAATTAACCTGATCTATCGACTTGATATGCAAGGAATCAATCCATGTAGTATCCTGTCGTACATCCGGCTTGCTTGACGGCACGATAATATCATGAGAAAAAGCGAGTTTTTCGCTTTTCTGGCTGAACATATAGTTGCCATCCATATCCTGCAGGGCATAGATGCGGTAAGAGCCCGGAGCCACACCTTTTATGACGAAGCGACCACGGCTGTCGGTACGGCTTACACGCAGCATAGGCTTGGTCTTGAAGGCTGAATCGGCATGATCAGCGTAAAGACCTACCAGAATACCCTTGATAGGCTCCAGATTCTCTGATTCGAGCACATATCCCGACACCTCCATCGTATCGATGACCTCGCCGGTAGAGAAACTGTAGGTATAGTTTCCCATCGGATTGCCCTCGTTATTATCACTGATGGCATCGGAAAAGTCGATGGTATAGGTAGTATTCGGCTTGAGCGAATCTACCAGAGAAATCTGAATATGCTTGCCCGAAGCCTTGATTTCAGGCACTTCGAGCTGCGGAGGCGAAACAACCACTTTCTCGGTAGGATTATCTACCTTGATATATTCGTCGAAATAGATATTCACCTTCTTCTGCTTCACATTTACGCCCTTATCGGCTGGCGAAGCTCCAATCACCTTAGGAGGAGTTTCGTCGAACCAACCACCATCCGGCTGTCCCATCTTGGCACAGGATGCCAACATGAGGAAAGCTAAGACGTAGAAAGGCAGAAACAGTGAATTTGCCTTCAACTTGCTCTTTATGTCGTTCAATTGAATCATTCTTTATATCTTCTTAATATCGCAGCATCACTTCAACTTCAGGCGGAAGAAGCATGCAGCTTGTTTTATTTGTTCATCATGAGCATCTCATCAATGTTCTTGCGGCTGTTGCTCAAGCGTGGAATCTTATGCTGTCCACCTAACTTGCCCTTGCTCTTTAGCCATTCATTGAAGAGTCCCGGCTTGGCCTTCACTATCTCCAGATGCTGGAGGGTAACGTCGTGAAAGCGCTTGGCCTCGTAATCGCTGTTGATTTCCTGCAGCTTCTGGTCTAACAGACTGGCAAATTCATCGAGGCTGGCTGGCTCCTGAGAGAACTCTATGAGCCACTGGTGACGGCACTTGGCATTACTGTCCATATAAACCGGCGCAGCGGTATAATCAGAAACCTGAGCACCCGTCTTCTCGCAGGCATAAGCCAATCCCTTCTCGGCATTATCCATGATCAGTTCCTCGCCAAATGCATTAATAAAGTACTTGGTACGGCCGGTAATGACAAACTTATAAGGATTCTTGCTGGTAAACTGAACCGTATCGCCGATGAGATAGCGCCACAAACCACAGGAAGTGGTGATGATCATAGCGTAGTTCTTGCCTACCTCAACACCCCAGAGAGGTACAACAGTAGGATTCTCGCTGCCGAATTCGTCCATAGGGATAAACTCGTAGAATACATCATAATCTATCATAAGCGACATGGCTGGGTCTGCCGGATCATCCTGCAGTCCGAAGAATCCCTCGCTGGCATTATAAGTCTCCATATAATGCATGTTCGGTGAAGTGATGAGCTGTTCATACTGCTTGCGGTAAGGAGTAAAGGCAATACCGCCATGGAAGAATACCTCCAGATTAGGCCATACCTCTTCCAGATGCTTCTTGCCGGAAAGTTCCATGACACGCACCAGCACACTAAGCATCCAGCTAGGAACACCCGAGATATTGGTTACGTTCTTATTCATCGTTTCGCGGGCAATAAGGTCGCGTTTCACTTCGAAATCGCTCAGGAGAGCGGTTGACTTCTTAGGAACACGCACCAGATTGGCAAACGGATTGATATTTTCGATGAGGATAGCGCTCAGGTCACCCACCAGACTATCCGACACATTATAGTTAGGCGAATGGCTTCCACCTAAGATAAGG
The DNA here is from genome assembly GCA_052349145.1 of Segatella copri. Taxonomy (GTDB): domain Bacteria; phylum Bacteroidota; class Bacteroidia; order Bacteroidales; family Bacteroidaceae; genus Prevotella; species Prevotella copri_V. The sequence continues at coordinate 23,558 of DAWDQD010000021.1, forward strand.
CTCTTGCCATCAAAGAGTCTGCTCTTCGGATTATTGCGCAGATAATAGACTACGGCATCAAAGCCTCCGGCATAATGAATGCCATGCAAGCCATCATGAGAAACCGGGATAAACTTACTCTTATCGTTGGTGGTGCCAGATGACTTGGCATACCATTTTACCAGTCCCGGCCATAGAATATCCTTTTCGCCATGACGCATACGGTCGATATCCCCCTTCAACTCCTCGTAGGTATTGACAGGAATATTCTGTGCAAATTTATCATAACTATTGGTGGTATTTAATAAATGCTTGACACCATATTCAGTATTTTTTCCTTTATTTATAAGGTGCATAAGCACTTTATGCTGCAAATGTTCTGCATCATAGACATACTTCTCCAACTCCTTCTGCCGAGGTTTGAAGACGTTACTTACTATTGTTGTAAAACTCATATCTAGATATATATCATTTAAGTAGATGCAAAAGTAAATCAAACTTTTGATATAGAGAAAGTTTTTACTATTTTTTAATACAAAAGGGTAAGATAAAGTATACAAAAAGGAAATATACAACACAAAAGACTCCCATAAGTGGCGATATTTACCATCTTATGGGAGTCTTCTGCTAAATCGTATTTCCTATCCGGAAAGAGATACAGTTTACTCATCGTTACCGAAAGCAGCCGCTTCGGCAGCGGCAATAATCTCTTCTCTTGATAATTCCTTAGGCTGAGCCGTGATGTCGCTCAAATCGAACTCATCACTCTCCTTCTTTTCATCCTTCACCTCGACCTGCACTTCAGTTTCCTGGGCAGTTTCGGCAGATTTCTCTGTGAAAACCTCCTCTTTGAAAACATTGATGTGCTTCTCCTCTACCGGTGCGTTTTGTGCATCAGCATCCTGCGAGATGATGAAATCGTCTTTCACTTCTGTGTTAGGCACGTTTTCAACAGGTTCCTCTTCCATCTTGGTGCGGTTAGCCTTAGCTGTGAACACAGCATCAATATACTGTGGTTCTTTGCGCAGTTTTTCCAAGCTAGTCTTAGAAGCCACCTGCTGGCTTTCCTTCTTGGAATAGCCCTTTCCTACTCCACCTTCAACACCTTCGAGTACAACCTGATAGGTGAAAATCGGGCTACCATTCTTGTCTTTTTGCTGGTCTAGCATAACGAAATCCAGCTTCACGCGGTTTTTCTGGCTCCATTCGATGAGTTTGCTCTTGAAGTTAACCTCCTTATAAGCCACCTTATCGATGTTTATCATTTGTGCCAAAATACGTTTCTGCATAAAATACATGCAGGCATCGTAACCACGGTCCAGATAAATGGCACCTACCAAAGCTTCGAACGCATTTCCTCCCATATAACTGTTATGAGAAGAACTGTGGCCATTAGAAAGAATCAGCTGGTTGATGCCCATTTCCTGTGCCAGTTTATTCAGCGTATCACGCTGCACTAGCTTGCTTCGGGTATTGGTAAGGAATCCCTCACGCTTGCCAGGGAAATGCTGGTACACGATATCTCCTACTACAGCATCCAAAACCGCATCACCCAAGAACTCCAACCGCTCGTTGTTCACTGGTTTTCCCTTAGAATTGCGGTGCATGATGCTCTTGTGCAACAGCGCCATCTTGTAGTAGCTGATGTCGTGAGGATAAAAACCGAGGATTTCATATAAAGACAAATAAAGCTCTTTATCCTTGCGGAAAGAGAGCTTTATCCTATCTATAAAATTATTCAGCATACTTCTTGAATACTACACAGCAGTTGTGACCGCCGAATCCGAAAGTATTACTCAATGCAGCACGAACCTCACGCTTCTGAGCTTTGTTGAAGGTAAAGTTCAAGTTGTAATCGAGCTCTGGATCATCATCACCCTCTTCGTGGTTGATAGTAGGAGGAACGATATCGTTCTTTACACTAAGAACACAAGCCATAGCCTCTACTGCACCAGCAGCACCAAGGAGGTGACCAGTCATTGACTTGGTAGAACTGATGTTGAGCTTGTAAGCTGCATCACCGAAGACAGCCTTGATAGCCTTAGCCTCTGAGATATCACCTACGTGGGTAGATGTACCGTGAACATTGATATAGTCAATGTCCTCTGGCTTCAGATTGGCATCAGCAAGTGCACGCTCCATAACGAGCTTAGCACCAAGACCCTCAGGATGAGATGCTGTGATGTGATAAGCGTCGGCACTCTCGCCCTCACCTACCATCTCAGCATAAATCTTCGCACCACGAGCCTTAGCGTGCTCAAGTTCCTCGAGAATCAAGCAACCTGCACCCTCGCCCATGATAAATCCATCACGGCTTGCGCTGAACGGACGTGAAGCATGCTCTGGGTCATCATTACGTGTTGACAATGCATGCATAGCATTGAAACCACCTACGCCACAAGCGCAGATAGCTGCCTCTGCACCACCGCTAACGATGATGTTTGCCTTACCCAAACGAATCAGGTTGAAGGCATCAGCCAATGCATTGCTTGAAGAAGCACATGCAGATGTAGTAGTGTAGTTTGGTCCGTGGAATCCAAAGTGGATGGAAATCTGACCTGAAGCGATATCTGCAATCATCTTAGGGATGAAGAATGGGTTAAACTTAGGACCATTCTCCTCGTGAGTACCATAGTACTTCACCTCATCCTCGAAAGTCTTGATACCACCGATACCTACACCGAATACAACGCCAACGTTGTTCAAGTCTTCCTTCTCAAGATCGATATTAGCATCCTTTACACCCTGCATGGCAGCAATCATAGCCAACTGGGTATAACGGTCAAGCTTGCGAGCTTCCTTACGATCAATCCAATCATTGATGTTCAGGCCTTTAACCTCGCAAGCGAACTTGGTCTTGAAAAGGGTTGTATCGAAATGAGTAATAGGCGCAGCACCGCTCTTACCAGCAAGGAGGCTCTCCCAAGTTTCCTCAGGAGTATTACCAACTGGAGTCACAGCACCGAGACCTGTTACAACAACTCTCTTTAATTCCATTTAGTATAATTTAGCTGCTAAATTACTTAGCGTTCTCCTCAATGTAAGAGATAGCGTCACCTACAGTAGCAATCTTCTCAGCCTTATCGTCTGGGATAGAGATAGAGAACTCCTTCTCAAACTCCATGATCAACTCTACAGTATCCAAAGAATCTGCCCCAAGATCATTTGTGAAGCTTGCCTCTGGCTTAACTTCAGCCTCATCAACACCGAGTTTATCAACGATAATTGCCTTTACTTTGCTTTCAATTTCTGACATAATTGTAACTTTTAAAATGTTTATAAATCAATTTCTAATTAAAAATCTGGGTGCAAAGGAACACTTTTTTTTTGAGATAAACAAATATTTTGGCGAAAAAAGTGCATTATTGTGCACAAACACCCCCTAATTGTGCATATTTTTGGCATTTTTTTCCTTTTTTGTTGGTCGTTTCAGATTATTTTGTTACTTTTGTACGGTATTAATTAAACATTTAAATCCATTATGACATTTACAGAAAAAGCCAATAAGATATTTAATCAGGCGATAGCCGATTATCATATCAAAGACAACATTGATACACCAATCAATAATCCATACCAGGAAGGTAGCATCGAGAACTGCCTTTATCTGAAGTGTTGGATTGACACAGTACAGTGGCATTTCGAGGATATTATCCGTGATCCTCAGATAGACCCGGCTGAAGCACTCGTATTGAAGCGCAGAATCGACAAGAGCAACCAGGACAGAACAGACCTCGTTGAACAAATCGATACTTACTTCCGCGAAACATACAAAGACGTGAAGGTTCAGGATGATGCACGCATCAATACTGAGAGTCCTGCATGGGCTGTTGACCGCTTGAGTATTCTTGCCCTCAAGATTTATCACATGAAGGAGCAGGTGGAACGCCCGGAAGCTTCGGCTGAGCACAAAGCGAAATGCCAAGCCAAACTGGATGTACTCCTGGAACAGCAGGTAGACCTTTCTACAGCTATCGACCAACTCTTGGAAGATATCGAGGCTGGACGCAAATACATGAAGGTTTACCGACAGATGAAGATGTACAACGATCCTTCAACCAATCCTGTACTCTACAAAAAATAAAAAAACAGAATAGGAGAGCGCATATACCTTATTATATAATAAGAGGTATGGCTCTCTTTTTTCACCTTATATTATATATAGAAGAAAAACGATGAAAACTGAGCATATCCTGGTAATTAGATTTTCAGCCATGGGCGATGTTGCCATGACCGTACCTGTAATTCAATCTTTGGCCAAACAATACCCGAAAGTAAGAATTACTGTGCTCAGTCGTCCCTTTGCCCGTCCTTTCTTTGAAGACTTGGCTCCTAACGTTGGCTTTATGGAAGCTGATATCAAGGAGGAATACAAAGGGGTTAAAGGACTCAACGCACTCTATCGCCGATTGATAGCCAAACAGTTTACAGCTATTGCCGATTTACATAGCGTGCTGCGTTCCGATTATCTGCGTATGCGCTTCAACCTGGATAACTTCAAGGTTGCACATATTGACAAACATCGCAAGGGAAAACGCAAGCTGGTAGCTTCTAATGGTAAAAAACTTGTGCAGCAACCTACATCGTTCCAAAACTATGCTGATGTTTTTGCACAACTTGGATATCCTATCCACATGGATTTCACATCTATCTATGGGGATGGAAAACAAGGAGATTTAAGTATCTTACCACAGGAGGTATTCGGAGTAGGAGAGAATGCTATCTCACTAGAAGACAAGCACATAGCAGAGCCGTGGATTGGTATTGCTCCCTTCGCTGCACACGAGGGAAAAATATATCCGATACAACTGATGGAAAAAGTTATCCAGCGACTTATCCACAATCATCCACACGCTCATATCTTCCTTTTCGGTGGAGGCAAAGACGAAACACCAGTGATGAACGACTGGGCTGAGAAGTATCCACAGCTCATTAACGCTTCTTCTCATCTTAACGGATTGAAACAGGAACTCATCCTGATTAGTCATCTGCACGTTATGGTGAGCATGGATAGTGCCAATATGCACTTGGCATCGCTTGTTAACACTCCTGTAGTAAGCATCTGGGGAGCTACTCATCCATACGCAGGTTTCATGGGCTGGCATCAGGATCCTGCCAATGCCGTACAGCTTGACTTACCTTGCCGCCCTTGCAGTATCTATGGTAACAAGCCTTGCGCTAGGGGAGACTTCGCATGTATGAAGAATATCTCTCCTGAACTGGTAACAGAAAAAATTGATTCTGTTTTGAACAAAAGATAGGGAATCAGAACTTCTATATAAATATATCAGAAACCTATATATAAATAGGTATTGAATAGAAAGAAACAGATGAAAATCCTATAACCAAAACCAACCATATAAATAACTCAGACCAGAGAGCAGAATATCCTGATGGATTTCTGCTCTTTTTTGTTTTCCACAAAAGCGTGGATAAGTGTACGGAAAACCCCAATAATAACTTTTTAATAAGTTTGTAAATATCCACACATACCTATCTCAAACCAATGAAAAGAGGATATCCACATAGATATTATTAAGTTTTTAGAAACTTTTTCGCAGTTTTTGACCGAAAAAAGATATAAACTTATTAACTTTGCACCGAATTGGGGAAATGTTGATAAACCGGTTAATGCATTAAGAGACAAGAAAAAGATTTCAAAGGCCTCTACGGATAAACTGGAATAAGACTTGGATAACGAAATACACAAGTTTATATGCAGAATGTTATCCACTTATCCACGGCATATCATCATCTCTATATTCTCTTTTTTAAATATAAAAAATAAGAAATATAATATGAATGTTATGGTGAAAAAAGAATGGATTGAGAAAGGATACGTTGACGAACCCGTTGACGAAGCCTTGGACTTGAAAGCTGAAATCAGAAAGCTTTGCAAGGAGAAAGATGCTATTATCCTCGCCCACTACTATACGGTAGGTGAGATTCAGGACATCGCCGACTTTGTTGGCGACTCTCTGGCTTTGGCTCGTAAAGCTGCAGAAACCGATGCCCAGGTAATGGTTATGTGTGGCGTGCACTTCATGGCTGAGACATGCAAACTCTTGAGTCCTGACAAAACCGTGATCTGTCCTGACTTGAATGCTGGTTGCTCGCTTGCTGACAGCTGTAAGGCTGAGGATTTGAAAAAGTACAAGGAAGAGCATCCAGGATATAAGGTTGTAAGTTATGTAAACACCACGGCTGCAGTGAAGGCGCTGACTGATTGTGTAGTGACAAGCGGTAATGCTAAGAAGGTGATTGACAGTTTCCCACAGGACGAAAAAATCATCTTTGGTCCAGACTATAATCTCGGTAACTATATAAACAGCGTTACAGGCCGCAATATGTTGCTTTGGAACGGTGGTTGCCATGTACATGAGAAATTCTCTGTAGAGGCTATCGTTAAACTGAAGCAGAAGCATCCTGAGGCTGTTGTGATGGCTCACCTGGAGTGTAAGGCACCAGTACTTGCTGTAGCCGATGTAAAGGGCTCTACAGCCACCATGTTGCATTATGCCCAAGAGCATCCTGAAATCAAGGAGTATATTATCGCTACAGAGGCTGGTATCCTGCATGAGTTGGAGCGTAATTGTCCAAACGTAATTTTCTATCCCGTACCTCCAGAGGTAAGCGAGGGTGGAGTAGGTTGCAGCTGCAACGAGTGTGAGTATATGAAGATGAATACGCTCAAGAAGATATACAATGCATTGAAATTTGGTTGGCCAACAGTTGAAGTGGCTCCTGAAATAGCGAAAAAAGCAGTCAAACCAATAGAAAAGATGTTGTCACTATCGTAGAATAATGTGGTGAAAATTATAAGATTGGTGGTAAAAATTGTTTTTTATGGGTGAAAAAATCATATTTCGCTACCATAAAATGTATAATTTACGACTTTATAGACAAAAATCGTCGTATCTTTGCATCAGTTAAAACAAACGGACGTTGTGAAACGTCATTTCATCATCTTTTACTTATACAAATAATATTAGAAAATTTAATCTAATTATAAAGATAGAGCGTTCAAGTGATTTGAATGCTCTATTTTTGTTTATATAGGATTTTCTCTTATCTCTCTGCATACTTATCCGGATAGGAGAAATCTTTATGCCTTCATTCATTTATTTCTTGATAAGAAAGAGAAGTGCAATTCGTCCTACGTATGTACCTATCATCTTTCTGAACATCATATATTTCTTGGTATATTCTTTGTTCGGAAGAGGATATAATCCGTGTTTCCTTAATTCTCTGATGGCATGATTCAAGGATATCAATGAATGCTTCAAACGGATATTGTTAACCAGATAATCCATCGAGAGCTGGGCAATACGGCGGTTGAGTGCTTGGCGCTCTGCTACAGGAACCGTATCGAGCAACTTCTGAAGATGTAGAATCACCTCCAGTTTATTGTCCATGTGGATATCTATCTTATCCTTATTTTCTAATTCGCCAGGCGCGTATTTATCCACTCTATTATAATAAGGTGAGGTCTGAGTCTTGAATATTCGTTCTGCCCGTAAGAAGAGTTGTGGTGTAAATTCCTCGTCCTCGCCAAAACTGATGTTTGGTGAGAACAGCAGGCTACCCACAATGGCGCGGCGGAATATATAGGAACAGGCTGAGCCTAAAAGGGTATTGTTGTTGAGATATTCTGTGCCGCTGATTGGGGTAGGGAGTTCGTAAGATGGTTCTCCTGTATCATCCTTACTGAAACAGAATGTAACGATATCTGGATTATGGAATCTCACGATGTCAAGGCAATGTTCATAGGTTGGCTGAAGAAGATAATCATCTCCTTCTATAAACTGTATGTATTTTCCTTTGGCTAAGTATATGCCATAGTTGCGTGCCATACTGCTGCCTAAGCCTGGTAATCTTAAATAGAGCAGGTTATCCAGCAAATTTTTTATCTGGCTGGCTACCAGTTCATCGCTACCATCATCAACGAGAATTATTTCCCTCTCTTTGGCATTGAGCGAAAGCTGAAGGATACTATTGATGCATTCTACAAGATATTCCTTTTGATGGTTGCTTGTAGTAATGATGAAACTCACCAATGGTGAAGATATCTCTGATATTAAATCTTTCTGCATAAGTTATTCTTTTTTATGACTGCAAAGATAATAAAAAGATTTAATTTACGTATTAATAGTAGTACAAAAAACATAAAAATGGAAATAGTTTGTTCTACAGATAGTAAATATATCATGCCGACCGGTATCATGTTGCTCTCTTTGTTTGAGAGCAACAGAGGAGAAGTTGTCAATGTACATCTCCTGCATGATCATGATTCTGCTGCATTATTGGATCCTATCAGAGCCATAGCTGCCAGTTATCAGCAAAATATCCATTTCTATCTAATTAATGATGATATCTTCGAACATTTTCCTATAGGTTTGGATTTCCAACTAGATCATGTAGGAACTTCGTTTGCTACTTATTATCGTTTGTATCTTGCGGAAATTCTGCCTGCTGATATTGATAAAGTTATCTATCTGGATGGCGATATTCTGGTTGTGGATAAACTTGTTGAATTGTGGAATACTTCTGTTGAAAACTATGCAATTGCCGCTGTTCCAGATAGTTATAATAATAATATTGAACACTATAATCGCCTGCGTTATCCCCAATTTATGGGTTATTTCAATGCTGGTATGTTAATTGTCAATCTGAGATATTGGCGTGAAAAGCAGGTTCATTCCCAATTCTTTGATTATGTGAAATCTAATGCGGAAAGGTTGAAATGTCATGATCAGGATGTACTTAACTATCTGTTTAAGGATTCTAAGTTGGTATTACCTATCAGATATAATGTACTGAATGAGTATTGGTTCGATTTGCGTTATTCTCTTATCTCCTGGGAATTTGATGAACAGATATTGGAAGCTCAGGCTCATCCGGCCATCATCCATTTTACGGGTATTCCTAAACCATGGTATAAGAACTGCAAGCATCCATGGAAAAAGGAATTTGATAAGTATAAAGCGATGAGTCCTTGGCGTGATGAAAAAGAAAAGCGCTGGATGCCATTGAAGTTCTGCCTGGAGAAAATGGCCATAAAACTGGTGGTAAGCATGGGACTGCGCAAATCTGATTATATTGTAGAAAATAGGTATATTGAATTGTCTTAAGTTTCTTATATTCAAGTATCTTATAAATAAGTATCATATAAAGTTATGAAGATTCTGTTGGTAGGTGAGTCTAGTTTACTACATAATACTCTCAAAAAGGGATTAGTAGAACTTGGACATCAGGTAACGCTGATGTCCGACGGCAATGATTGGCACAACTCTCCTCGTGACATCGACTTGCGCCGTAATATGGAGCGTTATGGAAGATGGAGCGGGCTTATGGTATTGTGGAAAATTGTCTGCAATCTTCATAAGATATGTGGAAATGATATTGTTCAGGTGCATAACTATCAATTTGTGCCTTTGATGGGGTGGTGGAACATGCTGATATTCTGGTTTCTCAAGTTTACCAATAAGCGAATCATTAAAGGCTGTTTTGCCGATGACTCACATCTGTTCAGACAACAGGCCAAGGGTATTCCTGCTTATTCTGATACTTTTTGGAATGGTAAATTACAGAATATCGAGGAAAATAAAGAGCGTATGGCTTTTCATTTCATGCCTCAGTTTGATAAGTGCTGGCATACTGTATCTTATCATTCAGATGCTTTAATAGCCTGTCTTTATGAATATTACCTCTGTTATGATGTTTCTGAATTTCATAAAAAACTCTACTATATTCCTCTTCCGATGATAATTCCTGCTATAGATGAAAACAGGCAGAAAGGGAATGGTGAGGTTATCAAAGTGCTTGTAGGTTTACAACCTAAGCGCGAGTATCTGAAAGGTGCTTTAAAGATAGCTCATTTTGTGGAAATTCTGGCAAAGAAATATCCTGGTAAGATAGAACTCAAATATGTAGAAGGAGTAGTTTATGATGAATATTGCCGGATGCTGGATGAAGCAGATGTTCTGGTAGATCAGTTTTATAGTTATACTCCATCCATGAATTCGTTGGCAGCCATGGCACGTGGTACTGTGGTTATCGGTGGAGGAGAGGAAGAATATTATGAGTTCATTGGCGAACCAGAATTACGCCCTATTATCAATGTGAGTCCTGAGTATTCAGAATCTCAGAATGTGGCAATCATTGAGCAGGCTTTCTTCGTCAAGGATAATCTTGCTAAGCTATCTTCTCAAAGTATAGATTTTGTAAAGAAATATTATAATTATACTTCTGTGGCTAGCACTTATGTGAAACTTTATGAAAAGCTTTTGGCCAGTTCTAACTAAGTTACTCTCTTTTGTCCCGTGATAAATGGTAAATATCTATATATAAACCATGTAACGAGTGTAGTACATAAATATACAATCAAGAATACGCCTATTACTGATAAGTAGTTTCCTGAATAAGAAAGGTGTAGGTGATTGCATATTTTTCCAATACAGAAAGGAATGCCTCCACATAGGAAATAGTATACGATACAATGTCTTCCAGTCCACTCTAACCATTTACAAGATGGAATCTTTTTAAAGAGAGTTGTGGTGACAAGAGTACCTATCAAAATATTTAAGATAAATAGGGGATAATTAGTTATGTTAATACGCCATATAGTCATCATAACATATGTTCTATCCACATATATCTTAATCGTTATCCACAGTATTAATAACAGAATAATTTGTGATGTCTTTATTTTTTTATAAATGCTTTGCTCATGTTTGTGGATTATATATCCTATACAACAGAAAAACATGGCTTGCAATGAGTTATCTAATTGCCAAAAGTAACAGTCTGTAGTTTGCGGTAACCATCCAGATATGCCAAAAGCGATAGTGCAGATAGGTAGAATATACCTATCTTTCTCATGAGTTATCCATAGTGATATTGAAAAAAGAATTTCAGCTACTATAAGTGCTGCAACAAACCAAGAAGCTTTCCCCATGATAATGGATTGAAATATATTCAAAATATCTATACTCGCTCCATGAACAATTGCTTTTGGAAGTGCTAGAAGTGATGTAAAAATAAAGTATGGCATTAGCAAACTTCTCCCTATAGATTTCATTTTATGAGCTATACTGAATTGCTGTTGTGGCTTATACATTAAATAACCCGATAAAATGAAAAAAAAGACCAATGCATCCGTCAAATACAGATTTTGGTTAATGATATGATAATCCAGATAATAAGATTCTGTATGGTCTAGCAAAATAGCTAACATACAGAATCCTCGCAAATTATCTATCCATCCTATTCTTTTTAAAGAATTAATTGATGTTGTATTGTTGTTAATATATCTTCCCATTTCTTTAAAATGTTTGATTTGTCATATTTATCTCCTGTTTCTAAGGCATGTATCCCTAACTCTTTTCTAAGATGAGAGTTGCTAATCAGTTTGGTGATAGCCTCAGTGAAAGCATTCTGATTATCTTGAGTTACGATAAGTCCGTTATATTCGTTTTGAATAATATCACTTGCTCCATATTTGAAGTTAAAGGTTACAGATGGTAGTCCGCATGATTGAGCTTCTAACATTACAATACCTTGACCTTCATAATGTGAAGACATTATGTGTAGACTATAGTTGGGATATATTTCCATCATATTTTCTCCTCTGCCACACAATTTTACCTGTTTTTCCAATCCTAAATTTGTAATTTGCTCTTGTAATATATGGTAAAGTGAGCCGGTTCCATAAATATCAAGTTGCCAGTCGGGATATAGTTTGGCTACGTCTTTCCAACAGGTAATCAATCTGTCAAAACCTTTCTGTTGTTCTAATCTTCCTACAGCAATAGCTTTTTTGCAACTGTAGTCTTTTACCTTTTGATGAGGTATGTTGATAAAGTTGGGGATAACGTATACATTCTTTGCTAATTGAAATTCTTTAGCATCGTCATGAGTCAGACAAACTACGGCATCAGCTTTTCTTTCCATTAATCCGAATAGTGCGTGAAAAGGATTGAATGAACGTGCCAAATGTGATTCGTATATTCGTTTTGCCTTTGTATGACAAAGAGGTAATAACAACGCTCCCAATGTAGTTGTAAAGAAAACTACGTCGGGATTAATCTGTTTTATTGTTTTATTTAATCTGTAAGCTGCTAATAATAGTGTAATTATTCTGCTTAATAGCTTATATACTTTATTTCTTGTCTTCTTGGCAAAAGGAACATGAAGATGAATCAGCCGGATACCTTCATTTAAGATATACTGTTGTTTCCGTTTATCTTCATATATAGAAATAACAGTAACCTGATGATGATATTCTTGATAGAATGTATTAGCCTTCATGGAAACGATTTTTTCTACGCCTCCATTCTCAGAATAATCTTCTATAACATAAACTATGTTCATTTTCTTTTCCATAGAAATGAGTTTTTTCCTATTTTATTTTTTAAAATGTTTTTAATGATGTTCCATCTAAACCTAATCTGCTGCCATTTGCAGAATTTGCTCCCTTTTCCATTGCAGGAATTGGTAGCTGGATGGCGACGGAACGAGATAAGTCTGTCATCTATGAATTTTACAGAATATGTAAATGCTGCCACATTTCCTATCCAAATATCGTACATGGGAATATCTTTAGGAAAAGGTAATGCAGCATCTTTTACACATCTTGTAAATGCCATACAACAACCTGTATATCCGTTTTTCCAAAATGCGTTATATATTTTGTTTTTACTTACATGCAGGAGCTTGAACAGCGACGGAAATAGAATATTCAGATGTTCATCTGTTACTTCTGCATTGCTGATTACACAATCATATTTCTGTAGCCATTTCATACAAGTAGCTACTTTATTAGTCTTCCATACGTCATCTTGGTCTGAAAGAAATATGTAGTCTCCTTGTGCATGATGCAGTACATTTTCAAAATTTAGGGTAGGAGAATGCTTTTGTGGACCAGGTATGACTCTTATTCTTGGATCTTGGAATGTCTTGATAATGGATAGGGTTGCATCGGTGGAGCCATCATCAGAGATAATAACTTCATCGTTGGCATTTAGTTGCTTCAATATAGAAGCAATCTGTTCGCCAATATACTTTTCACCATTATATGTAGCAATACACACAGAAATCATTTTCTTGTTATAGTTAATATCTATTTAATGAAAATATCATATTTTTTATCAATATAAGGAGTCGTGATGTCTCCTGCGTCTAAGATGGAGTGGAATAGAAATGCAGAATTATATTTTTTATTCTTGTTATTTTGCAGAGCTTTCCATTTGTTAGGATAGTTAGCTTTGTATTTGTTTGACATCCATATCCAACAGCCAGGATAATGCAATGCTTCTGCTTCTTCTCCGTGTCCGAAGATTCCTTTTTCTCCCAAACTTTCTGCATGATCAGAAAGATAGATAATAATGGCATTCCGATTTCGGAACCTGTTTCTCACTTCATTCCAAAAGAAGTCGGAATAGAGTACGGAATTGTCATAGGAGTTAAAGAATTCTTCTTTAGTGTTGGCAGATAGTACTCTGCTTTTAAGTTCTGGTTTCCAACGGGCATATTGGTGTGTATAATGTATGTTATACCACCAGTGGGAACCTATTGTATGTAAAATAAATAAGTTTCTTCTACCGAAGTTCTTATTCTGAATTTGCTTGTCTAGTAATGGTAGGATATCTTCGTCCAGCCATTGGTCGAAGATATAAACCGATTTTCCGTTATTTACGTAAATAAGCGAATCTGTTTCTTTCATGAAATAAACGTAAGTATCAATACTTTCTTGGTTGGCAATCCATGTAGTATGGAAGCCTGCTTTTTTGAAAATATCAATAAAAGATCTTTCTTTATAGGCTGCATCCAGATTCTTTGGGCATGCTCTGGTAAGCAAATATGGTACACTGGTATGCGTAAATCCATATTCTGAATAAATATGAGGCATGGATACAATGTTGCTGTCTGTCATCAGAAAAGGAGTTGTTGCTCTGTGATAGCCGTTGATTTGCATGTTTTTAGAGCGTAGGGTTTCACCTATGATGAAGACAACATCTATAGAGTCACTTTTACAGATTCCTTTCTGCTTGAAAGCCGGTCTGTTTTCTTCTATGATATTTCTGTTATCTAAATAATCATTGATGGAGAAATAGATAACGAAAGGAATGCGGCTCTTGATAGGTAAGGATATTCTTGGAATACTGATGTATAGTGTAAGCCCAATGAAGGCTAGTATAAACTGGAGCCAAGAATGGGAAAATCTGATGTATTTAATACGAATATAAATGATACCTATACATATCAATTCTGTCACAATAACAAACAGTATCAACGGAATGGTAACAACGTCCATGGTTGTTCTGAAATCGTTGGTTATAGATAAATCTATAGTTGCTGCTGTAAGTGAGATTTGAGCAGTATATCTAAAGTATGTAGCTACAGAGCAAGCTAGGGTATATATAGGATAAAGTATGGCAAAGACGTATTTATTGCTAGCTATACACCACATAAATAGGAATATTGCTATTTCTATTACCAGAAATTGTGCGATAAGGATAAATAAATCTTTCATGCCTCTGAAAGGCATATTGTAGAAGTCACCCATGGTGTATAATACTCCTGAAAGAAGAGTCAGCCCTATGAGGAATAGGACTGACTTATAAAGTTGTTTCTGTTTCATTTTCTTGTTATTTGATAATGGCTATTTTACAAACCACTCCTCTTTCTCCTTCGGAAGTAGCAGTTTCTACCATATATATGCCACTAGATACTTTTCTGCCTTTTAAGTCGCACAGGTTCCATGTGTAAGTACCTCCGATGCTTCTACCTTGGTTTACCAGAACTCCATTGCTTGTTACAATCTTTACATCAGCGTCAAATGTTAATCCTACGATTTTCACGAGTCCAGTATAATCTAGTTTTACAGGATTTGGATAGGCATAAACATCATTTTTGTTCATTTCATTGCTTGGTAGAGTAACATCACTCATATATGAACAAAGTCCTTTAGGAGTTGCAAAATATACTTTTCCGGAAGGCTCTATCAGAATGTCAAGTATTGTATTGGATAGCAGCGGAGAATTCTCAGATGTAAAGTGCTGTATCTGCGTATTGCAATCAGAACTGATGAGATATACACCATTTGATTTGGTTCCAAGCCATTTTCTGTTTCCTCCATCTATGGCTATACTTCTTGTATCTATTCCGTCTAGCAGATAATCGGCATAATTGGTACCATCGTTTCTTGGTACCTTATGCTGGGTTACTTCTTGTGCTCCCAAACGTATGTTGTCTGCCGACAAGTAAAGGGGGCCACTGCTAGTGCACATCCATATATTTCCTTCTCTATCTTCTTTTATCTTGTAAAAAAAGTTTGGAGTAATTTGAACACCATCTTCATTTATGTAGGTAGGGCCGTAAGTATGCAACGTATTTTTTATATAGTCGTATGCATATAATTGACTTGTTTGCCAATAGTTGGATAAAAACCACATTTTATTGTTTGTTCTACTGATGAATAGACATCTTAAATCATCATTGTATTTAATCTGTGAACAGACATCTAGGGACTTCCATTGTTGATTTTTATCAAGGGTCCAAAAACAGTTTTCTACAGAAGAATTGAATACCCATAGTGTACCTTCTTTATCATACATGAGATCTGAGACCAGAATATAGTTATCATCGTTGACACATGATAGGAATGGACTATTGTTTCTATTGTAACATTTTATGAATTCTCCATCTTGAAATTCATAAAGTCCACTCTTGGCAGCTACCATCACGTGTCCTTCTTTTGTTGGATCAAAATCCATGCTTAGCCAGTCTACGTTGCGATGACCAAGAACATCATTAGATGGTTGTTCAAATTCAGACCAGTTTTCTCCATCCCATACATGAACTTCTCCTGGGTAATTTCCATCATTCTCTTGTGCATAGAAACCACCAGTAGCATAGAGTTTTCCGTTGTGAAAGAAAAGATTGTAGAAATTGTTAGAAGCAGGTCCTTTAGGAAGTATTCCTTCTGTCTTATAAACAGGTTCATTATCCGAATCTACTGTATAATAAGTAAGTTTTCCTTCTTTGGTAGTTGTCCACCAAAAGCCTGTTCCTTTATCATATACAAGTTTCTTGTTTTCAGAAAGCTGTTTGTAACTTCCAATTTTTGTCCATTCTTTAGAATTCAGTAAATTACCAGTTAGTTTTCCTTTATATAGGCCAGCTTCTTTCGAAGCTGCATAAAGGCAATTGTCTTCTATATAACTATAGTTAACATTAAAGCCCAACTTGTATGTATCGAGTATTTTTCCTTCTTTTGTATCTAGTTTAATAATTCCAAAAGAGAGAGATAAATAAGCATTTGTCCCACTTATATATATATGGTTTATCTGTTTATTATCTGTCATACTTTTCAGATACAAATCAGGCACATTAACTACATTTCCATTGGCATCCAACAGGTCAATATTGCCATTGGTATATGTAATTACCAATTTTTTGGTAGTCTTATTCCAAGCTATATGATTAATATCAAAGTCGGAAAGAGTGTTTGCTTTATCATATGTCGTAACTGAACCATCTTTTATATGATAAGAAAAAAGTCCGTTAGATGCTAAGGCAAACACTAGGTTTCCTGTTGGCTCGATTTCTGTTATATCATTATAACTGGTGTATATTTCCCAACTTTCCTTATCTGTGGCCGATAAGGGAAGTACCATGAATAGTATTGTAATTAATAATGTTATTGTCTTCATTGTCTGTTATTTAAAAGCCTAATACTATATTAACTGCAAATATAACTATTTATTGTTTTTATAAACAGATACTTATAGATATTTTTGAAGTTGATGCTGGATGGGTAAAACGATGGCTTTCTTTGTTATCCATGCTGTGAGGATAATAAAAGCGAGGGATAGGATGAATTGGAATTCTTGATGTGGATTTCCTTCTCCATATCGTTTAAGAAATATACTCTGTATGATGCGAAAGCAGAGATTATGACAGAGAAATATTTCAAAACTGAT
The DNA here is from genome assembly GCA_052349145.1 of Segatella copri. Taxonomy (GTDB): domain Bacteria; phylum Bacteroidota; class Bacteroidia; order Bacteroidales; family Bacteroidaceae; genus Prevotella; species Prevotella copri_V. Next base: position 40,522 of record DAWDQD010000021.1, read on the forward strand.
GCTGCCTAGCCATAGCAGGAGTTTATTATGGAATATCCTAATAAAACAACCTTTACCTTGATCTCTTGCTGTAAAATAGAATACAGTTATGGCTGAAGGTATCCAATAAATAATGGCACAGCGAATGTTCGGATTGCAATGGATTGATAGGAAATACATTGCAATAAACAGCAATACCACTCCCATATCTGATAGGTTTACTTGCCAGAAAGAAGTTGGTTTGATTATTTTATCTATTAGCTTTTTACCCTTTTCTGATCTGCATACTTTATATAAAAGGATACCTATCATGAAATCTATCATTCTGAATAATGGGTGGGCATAAATGTAGCCGGCTGAATAATCTGCTTGTGCACAGAGCGAGATACTGATATAAACTGCCATATATATACTTATTGTTACTAATAAGTATAACCAGGAATGTCGCATAATCCAAGCGTATAAATACTTAAATATAAGATAGAAGAAGATAAGATCAGAAATAAACCATGTAGCTGCATTGAGATGAGCCATAAAGTCATGTGCCGGATACCAGGTTTGTATCAACAGCGAATGGGATAGAATCTGATACCATGGTAATATACGCCCTAATCGCCAATCCATTAATATGAGAATGGCGAGAATCAGAATATGAAGAGGATAGAGTTTGATGATACGGGAAAGGAAAAAATTTCTGTTTCCCAATACTTCTTTCTGTAGTTTTTCTCCTTTACTTAAAGAGAGTACAAAACCACTGATAACAAAGAAAATGGCAACAGGAAACTCGCCCAAGTAATTGATTAAATCTTGGGATATGGGTAGGGTGGAATGCGAAATCACAATCATTAGGATAAGAATGAATCGCAGGGAATTGAGTGTCCTGATCATGATGCCTTTTCTTTGTTATAATGTTATTCTATTCTGTATTGAACAAGAATAAATCTTATTTCTTTTTCAAATACTCTACCAATTTAGCCACGGCTCTGGCTCTGTGGCTGATGCCGTTCTTGATTTCCTCACCCAGCTCAGCAAAACTCTGGTCATATCCTTCAGGAACGAAGATTGGGTCGTAGCCGAAGCCTTCGGTACCATGCTTCTCGGTGGCGATATGGCCGTTTACGATACCCTCGAACTGGTGAATTTTCTTGATGCTGGTGCAGCCGCAAGGACATACATCCTGCTTTTCGATGTAGCAGATAACGGTGCGGAAGCGGGCCTGGCGGTTTTCCTTGCCGTCCAGTTCTCTCAACAGCTTAGCCATGTTAGCCTCACTGTCGTGGTCGGTACCCTCAGCATAGCGGGCACTGTGAACACCAGGGGCACCATCAAGTGCCTCTACCTCCAGACCGGTATCATCGGCAAAGCAACTTACGTGGTAATGGTCATAAACATACTGCGCCTTCTGCAAGGCATTCTCTTCCAATGTGTTGCCTGTTTCAGGAATATCCACATCGCATCCTATCTCCTTCAGCGATACTACCTCGTAGTCGCTGCCCAGGATGTCGCGAATCTCCTGGAGCTTATGCTGGTTATTTGTTGCAAAAACTATCCTTTTCATAAGTTTATAATTTATAGTTAATAGTTTATAGGGCATTCTTGCAATAGTGCTTCTTGCTATCTATACGGCGAAGCCGCTATAAACTTTTAACTTTTAATTGTTTTAATGTCTTTATCTTTGATTTTCACCTTCATCTCATCAAATCCCTCGCCATACACACCGATTACGGAACTCTGACTTACAAAGGCATTTGGGTCGATGATCTTGACGATACGGAAGATGGTGACGCTCTCGTTCTTCTTTGCTAGGATACAGAGCACCTTCATCTCGTTGCCCGTGTACCAGCCGTGGCCATCGAGAATGGTTACGCCATGATCCATCTGCATACCGATGGCATTGGCTATCTCCTGATATTTCTTGCTGAATATCATAAACTGCACACTTTCTCGCTTGGCATTCATCACATAGTCGAGTACCAGGTTTTCTATCACCATCGTACAGAGACCGAATACTACCTTTCTAACAGCGTCTATCGTGGTAAACTCTGGTTTTGCATTGAAGACGAAGAATGAACTGCCCACGATGAGGAGATCCACGAAGATAAGCACACGGCCCAGCGAGATGTTGTGATATTTGTTGACGATGGCAGCAATGATATCCGTTCCACCTGTACTTCCATTATGCAGAAAGACGATGGCGAGTGATAAACCCGTAAACAGACAGCCGATGATGAGCGACATGAAGTCCTGTCCCTCTCCCAATATCTGTACCATCTTGCCATCTTCACCTATCATCCAGTCTTGCGCCAGAGCCAGGAATAGGGAGAGCATGATGATGGCATAGATGGTCTTCACCATGAACTTGAATCCCAGTATCTTCAGCGCTGCAAGCAGCAAGGCGGCATTGATGAGAAAATAAGACAAATAGATAGGTATCCCCGTGCCGTAGTAAATCACGGCTGCGATACCCGTTACGCCACCCGTTACTATCTGGTATGGAAGCAGAAAGATGGTCCATCCAAATGTGTAAAGCAAGAGTCCAAGGGTAATGTAGAAATAATCCTTGCACTCATTCTTAATTGTTTGACTGATTGCTATTTGCATAATATTTTCCTCGTATTTTTAAAGCACAGAAGGTCGCCCATTTTTAGATGAGACGACCTTCTGTATATTATCAATAATTACTTTTTCAACACAACGTTGACGATCTTCTTTGGTACGATGATCACCTTCAACACGTTGAATCCTTCCAAGTACTTTTGGCTCTTCTCGTCTGCCAATACCTGCTTCTGGATTTCCTCGTTAGGAGTATCCACAGGGAAAGTCATCTGGAAACGAGCTTTACCATTGAAGGAAATAGTGAGCTGCATATCGTTCTCCTTCAGATACTGCTCATCATACTTTGGCCATGCTGCATCGCAAACGCTGCCCTGCTCGCCAAGTGCTGCCCACAACTCTTCTGCGATGTGTGGAGCGAATGGAGCGATGAGGATGACGAGATCTGTCAGGAGTTCCTTGTTGCGGCACTTCTGCTGACCGAGTTCGTTCACGGCAATCATGAAGGCTGAGATAGAAGTGTTGTAAGAGAACTTCTCGATATCCTCGCTTACCTTCTTGATGAGCTTGTGAACGCTCTTCAGGCTCTCTGGCTTCGCTGCCTCGTCGGCTGATGGAAGGAAGTTGTCGGTACGGTTCTCGTAGAACAGACCCCAGAACTTCTTCAGGAAGCGGTGGCAACCATCGATACCGTTGGTATCCCAAGGCTTGCTTGCCTCTACAGGACCCAGGAACATTTCGTAGAGACGCAGGGTATCAGCACCATACTTCTCAACAATCATATCTGGATTCACCACGTTGAACATACTCTTAGACATCTTTTCGATGGCCCATCCGCAGATGTACTTGCCATCCTCCAGGATGAACTCAGCGTTCTGATACTCAGGGCGCCAAGCCTTGAATGCCTCGATATCCAAAACATCGTTGCTTACGATGTTTACATCTACGTGGATAGGAGTTACGTCGTAATCCTTCTTCAGATTCAAGCTTACGAATACAGGAGCTTTGTCGTGGTCATCGCTGTTGATGCGGTAAACGAAGTTAGAACGGCCCTGAATCATGCCCTGGTTCACCAGCTTCTGGAATGGCTCTTCCTTGCAGCTTACGCCGAGGTCGAACAGGAACTTGTTCCAGAAACGGGAATAAATCAAGTGACCGGTAGCATGCTCGCAACCACCTACGTAGAGGTCTACATTCTGCCAGTACTCATCAGCCTCCTTGCTTACGAGTGCCTCATCGTTGTGAGGATCCATATAGCGCAGGTAGTAAGCAGATGAACCTGCGAAACCTGGCATGGTGTTGAGTTCCAGTGGGAATACGGTCTTGTTATCTACGAGGCTCTTGTCAACCACCTCTTTTTTCTCGGCATCCCAAGCCCACTTCTTGGCTCTGCCCAATGGTGGCTCGCCAGTTTCTGTTGGCTTATAGGTCTCAATCTCAGGCAATTCGAGTGGCAGGCACTCCTCTGGAACCATCTGTGGCATTCCGTCCTTGTAATATACAGGGAATGGCTCGCCCCAGTAGCGCTGACGGGAGAAGATGGCGTCGCGGAGACGATAGTTTACCTTTACTCGGCCGATGCCCTTCTCGGTAACAAACTTCTTGGTAGCTGCGATAGCCTCCTTCACGGTGAGTCCGTTCAGAGAGAAACCATCCATGCTGCTCTTGCCTGCTACAGGTGAGTTGGTTACGATGCCTTCCTTGGCATCGAAGCTCTCCTCTGAAACATCAGCACCCTCGATAAGAGGAATGATAGGCAGGTTGAAGTGCTTGGCGAAGGCGTAGTCACGGCTATCGTGAGCTGGCACAGCCATGATGGCACCTGTACCATATCCTGCCAATACATATTCTGAAATCCATACTGGGATTGCCTCGCCAGTGAATGGATTGATGGCATAACTTCCTGAGAATACACCAGTTACACTATGGTTAGCCATACGGTCAAGCTCGGTACGCTTCTTCACGTAGTCGAGATATTTATCCACCTCTTCCTTCTGCTCGGCAGTAGTTACCTGCTGAACATACTCGCTCTCTGGAGCCAGAACCATGAAGGTTACACCAAACATAGTATCGGCACGTGTGGTGAAGATGGTAAACTTCACGTCGCTGTCCTTTACAGAGAATTCAACCTCTGTACCCTCAGAACGGCCAATCCAGTTTTTCTGGGTTTCCTTGATACTGTCGCTCCATTGGATGGTCTCCAATCCGTCGAGCAATCGCTGAGAGTAAGCAGATGTTCTCAAGCACCACTGCTGCATCTTCTTCTGGATAACAGGATAACCGCCACGCTCACTTACGCCGTTTACTACCTCGTCGTTGGCAAGCACAGTACCCAAGCCTGGGCACCAGTTAACCATCGTCTCGCCGAGGTAAGCGATGCGGTAGTTCATCAGAATCTGCTGCTTCTTCACATCGTCGAAACTGTTCCACTCCTCGGCAGTGAAGTCAATCTGCTCGTTCTGAGCCACGTTCAAGTCAGCAGAACCCTTCTCCTCGAAGCGCTTGATGAGCTTCTCGATAGGCTGAGCCTTCTGGCAGCTGTTGCAGAAGAATGAGTTGAACATCTTCTGGAAAGCCCACTGAGTCCAATGGTAATACTTAGGGTCGCAGGTACGAACCTCGCGGTCCCAGTCGAAAGAGAAGCCGATTTTGTCGAGCTGCTCACGATAGCGGTTGATGTTGGCTACGGTAGTTACCTCTGGGTGCTGACCTGTCTGGATAGCATACTGTTCTGCAGGCAATCCGTAAGCATCGTAACCCATAGGGTTCAGTACGTTAAATCCGTTCAAACGCTTGTAGCGTGCATAGATATCGCTAGCGATATAACCAAGTGGGTGACCTACGTGCAGACCAGCTCCTGATGGATAAGGGAACATGTTGAGCACATAGAATTTCTTCTTGTTTTCATCCTCAGTCACCTTGTAGGTCTTGTTCTCGACCCATTTCTGGTGCCATTTCTTCTCGATTTCTCTGAAGTTGTATTCCATTGTTTTATCTAATAATTATGTTTCTTTTCTTAAATATAATAAGGTATAACCCTATTCAAGGTGCAAAATTACATTTATTTTGGCACATAACAAAATAAAATGCAAGTTTTTTATGAATTTAATGCTCTTTTGTCATACGGCTGTCTGCCGGTATTCTGTTGAGATAGCGGTCGGTGAGGAGTCCCTGTGCCAAAAACTCTTCACTCTTCACCTTTCCTTTGTAAATGCCTATAAACAAGGTATTTGGCGTGGTGAAGAGTTCTTAGCCACTCTTCACCCACTCTTCACCACATTCGAAAATTCTGTTAATAAAAATATTCAATATAATTGGCTTGCCAATTAAATAAACAATTCATCCATCGTAATCTGTTTCTGTACGATGTCGCTATGTTTGTTCTGCTTCAATCCGAAAGAAGTAATCAATGTGAGGAGAAGCGATTTGGAGGTTTTCGTCTCTTCTGTGAAGATACGCAGTTTCTCCAGCAACTTCTCCTCATATTCCTTGCTGATTTCGAATTCGCTCTTGTAGAATTTCATCTCACAGATATTGATGGTTTCATCTTTCCGGTCTATCAGCAAGTCTATTTGAGTTCCTTTTTCTGTGTTGCTGCTTCGCCATGAGCAAACCAAGGTCTGTACTCCCGAAATTCCCAGGGCGTGCTTGATTTTGTCTGTATGGTTTAGACAAAGCATCTCGAAAGACAAGCCAGCCCAAGTATGGTATAGCTGACTGTTTTGGGAGGATGACCAGAAACTGGAATCCTGATACTTGTTGTGCTTGATGAAACGGAAGTAGAAGAGCGTATAGAAATCTACTAACTGGAATAAGGTGTTTCGCTTTTGGCGAATGTCGGAAGTCATCTTATTGGCTGTACTGAATGGTTCATACAGACGGATGAATCCGCATTGTTCCAATTCTTCCAGTACAGTAGAGAAGGCTCCATTATCTTTTCCTCCCGATGCCTTGACCAGTTCCTGTCGGGTCATACCCATTCCTTTGGTAGCAAGGGCAGTAACCACGGCGATATGGTCGGCTGATTTCTTAAACAAAGCTCTGTATAAGTCGTTGAACTCATCTTTCAGTTCTGCATTGTCTGCGAAAAACAGCTGGTCGATGTTCTGTGCCAGACTTTTCGATTTATCCATCATAGACAGATAATAAGGTATTCCTCCCATAACCATATAGCATTCTGCTATCTGTTTTCGGCTGTAGCCGAAGTGGTAAGCCTTGAAGTATTCTTCACATTCGTGCAGGGTGAATGGTTTTACAATCAGATGATGGGTCAGTCGGTTGTGCAAGCCACCACGGTTGCGAATCAGGTTGTTGATCATCCAGGAGGTGGCGGATCCGCAAACGATGAGTTTGATGTCGTTGCGCAGTACAGCCCAGCTGTTCCAGAAGTTTTCCAGTGCAGGTATGAATCCCGATTTGGCGGTATCCATCCATGGCAATTCATCGATGAATATTACTTTCTTGCCTTCCGGAAGTGTTTCTATGTATTGTGACAGGGCATAGAATGCCAGCAGCCAGCTCTTGAATGTCTGCAGAGTGGTGGAGTGGGTATATTTTTGTAGGGCAATGCTGAAGTTGACAAGCTGTTCGCCTTTGGCAACTCCGTTCATTCCTGTCATGAAGAAGGCAAAATGGTCCTCTACGGCTTTTCTGATGAGAAAAGTCTTGCCTACACGTCGTCTTCCATAGACGGCGATAAACTCTGATTTATCGGAGTTTATATATTCATTGAGCAGTTTGAGTTCTGCTTCTCTTCCTATCAGTCTCTGTTCCATATCTTTCGTTATTTTCTTTTTGCAAAGAATAATGCAAGCGAGCGCAATGAAAGCTTGCTTTCAAATTGCGAGTGCAACTTATTTTCTGCGCAAAGATATAAAAAAATCCCCATTAGCGCAAATTATTCGCGGATAATCTGCGCTAATGATATAAAAAAAGCACGTTAGCGCAGATTATCTGTGTGTTTTGGTCTTTTTATTTAATACAGAACCATCGGCAAGAAGGGATAAACAGGGGCTATAGTTTCTTCAGTTTGGCCCCATTGATTTGTTAGATGGCTAATATAAAATACACTTTTAAGGACGACTTTTTGTGATTTTCCACACTTTTAAGGACGACTTTTTGTGGTTTTATACATTTTTAAGGACGACTTTTTGTGTTCATTGAAATAAAAAATGTATTTTTGCATTCAGAAACATCAAATAATCAGATAGTTATGAAGAGGTTACTTCATTAAAATTGATTTATTATTGTAGCCATAGCCGATAATCTTGACATCTACTTTTGAATGGATTAAAGTTGGTGAACCTTGTATCTTGTATTGGAAGTAGATTGTATCTATTTTCTCTGTTGTGGCTATTTTGAAAGTTTTAACTTGATTGAATATTTCCGTAACTACTCAGCACCCCCTATGGGCATGAGTAATCGTCTTACTGTTGTACTAC
>DAWDQD010000022.1:0-46311 GCA_052349145.1 Segatella copri
TATCGGAGATTACCAACTTTTTTAGGCACTATTTCTTATCCCGAACTGAGGTAATTTTTAAAAACAAATTATTATGGTAAAGTCAGTTAATACAAATAAAGTAGAAATGGATAAGAAGGCAGTAGCTGCTGTCGTATTTGAAAACCCTGAATTCGGTAAGATTCGTACCTTGACCGATGAAAATGGGGAGCCTTTGTTCTGTGCAAAGGATGTCTGTGATGTGCTGGGGTATAAAAGAGCAAGATGCGCTGTAGCTCAGCTAGTTAACCCACTTGACGCTGTAAAACACAGCGTCAAGGTATCGGGAAGCCTTCGTAAGGATGGAACCCCATCTAAACGACTCCAAAAGATGATCTTCGTCAACGAGAGCGGTTTCTATGCTTTAGTTCTCGGCTCCAAGCTTTCTACTGCCGTGAAGTTCAAGAACTGGGTTACGGCCGATGTGCTGCCACAGATTCGCAAGACGGGCGGTTATATCCCGGTGCAGCAGGGCGAGAGTGATGAGGAGACAATCCGACATGCGGAAGAAATCCTCCGTGCTACGCTCAAAGAGAAGGAGAATCTGCTGAAGAAGCAACGTCTGCAGATTGAACAGCAGAAGAAGCTTATCGGCGAACAGGATACGGAAATCCGACGTCTGAATGGAGTTGTGGATGAACAGGTGGTTCGCATCGCTAAGAATGGTGATAACATCATCCAGTTGGAGAATCAGGTGGGTAATCTTCTGCCGAAGGCGCTCTATAGCGATAACGTGCTCGATTCCGTTTCCTGCTTCACCACGACGCAGATTGCGAAGGAACTCGGTATCACAGCCCAGGAGCTGAACCGCTCGCTCTGTGCCCTGCATATCCAGTATTACCAGAGCGGTCAGTATCTCCTCTATGCCGATTATGCCCACATGGGTTTAGCCAAGAGCCGCACCCGCTACAGCGCCTTCCTTGACCCGAAGAGCGATGGCAGACAGGAGAAGATGGGCAGAGCCTACACCCATACCTATCTCGTATGGACCGAGCGAGGACGAAAGTTCATCCATGACCTCGCCCAGCGATACTGGGAACTGTGTGAAGTTTATAGTTAATAGTTTATAGCCCCTGATGTGTTCTTGCATCAGGGGCTTTTGTCTGTTCCTAGAAGTTAACTCCGAAATTGAACTGGAGGGCTCCATTGCGCGATTTGTCGAAACTGTCGTGGCAGATGTTGGCAAGACCGATGTCGTAGGTGAGATCGGCATAGAACATGTCGTAGCCGATGCCGCAGCCGATGCGGATACCACCATCAAGGCGGCGGAAGTTTGCATCCTTGAATGAGCTCTCTGCTTCACGCTCGGCAAAGTTCTTGATCTTGCCTCCTACACCAACGGCAAAATAGCCGCCTACCTGAGGCTGGATGGAGAAGTGGTCGTCTACCTCGTACTTGTACTTCAGTACGGCTGGAATCTCAAGATAGTTGAGGTCGTAGGTCATCTTCTTGCCTTCAGGAAGATCCTTCTTGCCACCTTTCTCTATATACGAAAGTCCGGTCTCGAGATAGAGTGGGGCGCTGTCGGTCAATGGAATGCCGGCTACTACGCCCACATTCAGGCCGGTCTGCCAGTCGCCACCATCCAGACGGGAATCGTCGGAATTGACAAAGGTGAAGGCAGGACCGATGCGGAATCCGTAATACGGGCTGTTGTAGTTGTAACGGTAGTCGAGACGGTCTGTCCTGCTGTTGTAATATCTGCTGTCACGATAATTCTGTGCTGCTGCCGGCATCAGAGCCAGGAGCAATGCCATCATGATGAATGCTAATCTTTTCATAATTCTTATTCTTTTATACATTAATATATACTGTTTGAAGAAATTTGTTTTATGGTGCAAAGGTACGAATAAAAAACGAAACGGCAGCGAGCGTTTCCCTAAATGATAGAGGGGAACCCCTATTTCTGACCTAATACAACTTTCTCAACAAAAAAAATATAAATTTTTGCTATATTTTTTGTTTTGTCTCCAATTTGTGCTATCTTTGCCTTCAAATTATAAACGTTTATATAGAAATTATGAAATTTTTGAAGAAGTATCTACTGGATATTCTGGTAGTTATTGCATTTGCAATCATCTCCTTCGTCTACTTTATGCCTGCCGATATGGACGGACGAATCCTCTTCCGACATGATGCAGCGGCAGGAAAGGGACTGGGACATGAAAAGGAACTCTTCCAGCAGCAGACGGGAGAGACTACACGATGGACGAACTCGGTGTTTGGCGGTATGCCTACCTATCAGATGTCGCCTTCGTATGACAGTAATCAGGTGCTCAGCCAGATTGTGAAGGCATATCATCTGTGGTTGCCAGACTATGTTTGGTATGTTTTTGTATACCTCCTGGGTTTCTATATCATGCTGCGTGCCTTCAACTTCAGACAGTCGCTGGCGGCGCTGGGAAGTATCATCTGGGCATTCTCGTCCTACTTTTTTATCATTATCGCTGCCGGACATATCTGGAAGGTATGGGCGCTGGCTTATCTGCCGCCGATGATTGCGGGCGTGGTGCTTGCCTATCGGGGCAAGTATCTCAAGGGACTGCTCCTTACTGCCATCTTCTCGGCTTTCGAGGTGCAGGCTAACCACGTGCAGATGACTTATTACTACCTCTTTATCATCCTCTTCATGGTGATTGCCTTCCTGGCAGATGCCATCAAGAAAGGTGAACTCGCACGCTTCGGAAAGGCTACGGCGGTATGCGTGGTGGGTGCCCTCATCGGTATCTCGCTCAACCTCTCGAACCTTTATCATACCTGGCAGTATGGTCAGGAAACCATGCGTGGAAAGAGTGAACTCGTAAAGAAAAATGCGGCTAACCAGACCAGCAGCGGTCTGGATAGAGACTATATCACACAGTGGAGCTATGGTATCGACGAAACGTGGACGCTGATGATTCCGAATGCCAAGGGCGGTGCCTCCGTGCCGCTGGCGCAGAACCAGCAGGCGATGGAAAAGGCTGATCCTAACTTCGTTCAGATTTACCAGCAGCTGGGACAGTACTGGGGCAACCAGCCGGGAACGAGCGGACCTGTATATGTAGGTGCCTTCGTCTGCATGCTCTTTATCCTGGGCCTGTTTATCGTGAAGGGTCCGATGAAGTGGGCGATGCTTGCTGCCACCATCCTGAGCATTCTGCTCGCCTGGGGTAGAAACTTCATGCCGTTTACCAATTTCTTCCTCGATTATGTGCCGATGTATGCCAAGTTCCGAACGGTGGCATCTATCCTGGTCATCGCAGAATTCACCATCCCGTTCCTGTCGATGATGGCGCTGAAGAAGATTGTAGATGAGCCGGAGATTCTGACAGAGAAGATAAAATATGTATATGCCAGCTTCGGTCTGACAGCAGGCTTCTGTCTGCTCTTTGCCATCATGCCGGGCGTATTCTTCCCAGATTTCGTATCGGTACAGGAGACACAGGCGCTGCAGCAGTTGCCTCAGGAGTATATCTCTCCAATCATGAGCAATCTGACGGATATCCGCAAGGGCATCTTTACATCCGACTGCTGGCGTTCGTTCTGGATTATCCTCATCGGTTCGGCACTGCTGATGCTCTTCAAGATGAAGAAGCTGGGCAAGGAATATATGATTGCCGGCATCGCCGTGCTCTGTCTGGTGGATATGTGGATGGTGAACAAGCGCTATCTCTACGATGATATGTTCGTAGACAAGGCGCAGCGCGATACACCGCAGCAGATGACCGAGACCGACAAGATTATCTGCCGTGACAAGGAACTCGACTACCGTGTGCTGAATCTGGCATCGAATACATTCAATGAGAACGAAACCTCTTACTACCACAAGAGCATCGGCGGTTATCATCCAGCCAAGCTCCGTCGCTACCAGGAGATGATTGAGGCACATATCGCTCCTGAGATGCAGAAGACGATGCAGGCGGTAGCTGCTGCGGGCGGCGATATGACCAAGGTGAACGGCGACAGTATCTATCCGGTATTGAACATGCTGAATACCAAATACTTCATCATGCCGCTGCAGGGCGGACAGACCGTTCCGGTTCTGAATCCGTATGCCTACGGCAATGCATGGTTCGTAGACGAGGTGAAGTATGTGAACAATGCTAACGAGGAAATTGATGGCGTGGGCAAGGTGAACCTCCGACACGTGGCTGTGGCTGATGCCAAATTCAAGGAACAGCTGGCGCAGAGCGTGAAGCAGGATGATACTTCGGTGGTGAAGATGACGCAGTATAAGCCGAACAACCTGACTTACGAGGTGAAGTCGAGCAAGGGCGGCGTGATCGTATTCTCTGAGATTTACTATCCGGGCTGGACGGCTACGGTTGATGGACAGCCGGCTGAGCTGGGCAGAGTGAACTATATTCTGCGTGCGCTGAACGTGAAAGCTGGTAACCACAAAGTGGTTCTCGATTTCCATCCTCAGTCGCTCAAAAATACCGAGACGGTGGCTTACATCGGTTATGGTGTTCTGGCTCTCCTTATTATAATAGGTGTAGTGGTTGAGGTGAGAAAGCGCAAGAAGGAATAGCGGGGATTGCAAATCCCCTTAGACTGACAGACTGATTGCAAATTCTGATGATGCGATTTAGAACAGAAATAGATATTCCGAAGGCCGACTTCGAGATAGGGGCGGCAGAGCGGATGCTCTTTGTGGGCAGTTGCTTTGCCGACAATCTGGGGCGGCGGTTTGTGGAGAACCGCTTCCGGGCTACAGTGAATCCCTTCGGGGTGATGTATAATCCGGCAAGCATTCTTCATACGGTAGAGAAATGTTCCGAGGTGCGTCCCCGTGTGGCTGTCTTTACGCTGGGTACCAACCATGTGTATATCCTGAAGGAGACGGGCGAGATAGTGGACAACTGCCAGAAACGCCCGCAGCGCCTCTTCGAAGAGCGGGAACTGAGCGTGGACGAATGTGCCGGCTATCTGCAGAAGGCTATCAATCTGCTGAAATCGCAGACCGCAGCATCCGGTAGCAGTGAAGGCACTCTGAAGGTAATCATCACGGTAAGCCCTATCCGCTATGCGAAATACGGCTATCACGGGAGTCAGCTTTCGAAGGCTACGCTCCTGCTGGCAGCCGATAAGCTGGTGAAGGAGAATCCCGGAGTGGTGAGCTATTTTCCGGCTTACGAGATCATGAACGATGAACTTCGTGACTACCGCTTCTACAAGGAAGACATGCTGCACCCGAGCGAACAGGCTGTGGAATATATCTGGGAGCGGTTCCGGGCAACTTACTTCGGCAAGGCAGCAGAGCAGTTTCTGGAAGACTGGAGACCTATCCGCGAAGCACTCGGCCACAAGCCCTTCCATCCCGAGAGCGAGGAACACCAGAAGTTCATCGCCAGGACGGAAGAGAAGAAAAGACAATTTGAGGAGAAATATCATCTCTTATAAAATGGAGAAATATCATCTCTCATAAAATAAAGAATATTTAAATAACAAGACAATGACATATACTATTGAAAAGGTAACCACACTGATAGGTGCGCGTCGCTATGGAGACAATGATACCAACATCGGTTTTATCCTGACCGATAGTCGTTCACTTTGTTTCCCAGAGGAAACTCTGTTCTTTGCGCTCAAGTCGGAACGTAATGATGGTCATAACTACATCCCTGAGCTGTATCGCAGAGGTGTGAAAAATTTTGTTGTAACGAATGTGCCTAAGGGCTATGCTTCTGATTATCCGGGAGCCAACTTCCTGAAGGTAGTAAATACGCTCGAGGCTCTCCAGCGTCTGGCTGAGCGCCACCGTGACGAGTTTAACATCCCTATCGTAGGCATCACGGGTTCAAACGGCAAGACCATGGTCAAGGAGTGGCTCTACCAGCTGCTCTCTCCAAGCATGTTTGTTACTCGCAGTCCGCGCAGTTACAACTCTCAGATAGGTGTGCCATTGTCGGTATGGCTGATGAACGAGCAGACCCAGGTGGGCGTTTTCGAGGCAGGTATCAGTATGCCTGGCGAAATGCTTGCCCTGCGTGACATCATCCAGCCAACCATCGCCGTACTGACCAGTCTGGGTGCTGCCCATCAGGAGAATTTCTCTTCCATGGAGGAGAAATGCCGGGAGAAACTCATCCTCTTCCATGACGCAGAGACCGTAATCTATGATGGCGATGACGAGGTTATCAACAAGGTGATAGCCGAATATCCCGACTATAAGGGCGAGAAACTCTTCTGGTCGCTCAAGAATGCGGAGGCTCCTTTCTATGTAAAGAACATCGAGAAGCAGCAGAGCGTGAGTGTGATTACCTATATATATAAAGGTGAGGAAGACAGCTTCTCTATCCCGTTCATCGACGATGCATCTGTACAGAATGCCATTATCTCTGCCGTCGTGGCATCGAAACTCGGTCTTTCGGCTGAAGATATCGACAAGCGCATGACACAGCTCGAACCTGTGGCAATGAGACTGGAGGTGAAGGTAGGACAGCACGGATGTACGCTGATCAACGACAGCTACAACAGTGATATCAACTCGCTCGATATCGCTCTCGATTTCATGAACCGCCGTCCAGACCATCGCGGTCGTCGCCATACACTGATATTGAGCGACATCTACCAGAGCGGTCAGGCACCGGAGGCATTATATAAAGAGGTGAGCGATTTAGCCCGTAAACGTGGCGTGGTAAAGTTCATCGGTATCGGTCCTGAGCTCTGCAAGCAGCACGACGTGATTCAGATTTCAGAGAAGTTCTTCTTCCCGAATGTAGAGGAATTCATCGCCAGCGAGGTGTTTGCTTCCCTGCGCGATGAGGTGATTCTGCTGAAGGGCGCCCGCCAGTTTGGCTTCGACCAGCTCACCGAACTGCTGGTACAGAAGGTACACGAGACTACGCTGGAGGTGAATCTGAATGCCGTGGTAGCCAATCTGAACTACTACCGTGCGTTTATGAAGCCGGAAACCAAGCTGGTATGCATGATCAAGGCAGACGGCTACGGTGCAGGTGCCGTGGAGATAGCCAAGACCCTGCAGGATCATCGTGTAGACTATCTGGCTGTGGCTGTAGCCGATGAGGGTGTTACGCTGCGCAAGAACGGCATTACCAGCAACATCATGATCATGAATCCGGAGATGACCGCCTTCAAGACCATGTTCGATTACGACCTGGAGCCGGAGGTTTACTCTTTCCGTCTGCTCGATGCGCTCATCAAGGCAGCTGAGAAAGAGGGCGTAACCGGTTTCCCTGTCCATATCAAACTGGATACCGGCATGCACCGCATGGGCTTCGACCCTGAGAACGATATGGAGGAACTCATCGGCAAGTTGAAGCACCAGAATGCCATCATCCCACGTTCTGTGTTCTCTCACTTCGTGGGCAGCGATGACGACAGCTTCGATGATTTCTCAGCTCATCAGTTTGAACTCTTCGACAAGGGCAGCAAGCAGTTGCAGGCAGCCTTCGACCATAAGATTTTGCGCCATATCTGCAATTCGGCAGGTATCGAGCACTTCCCGGAGCGCCAGCTGGATATGTGCCGTCTGGGACTCGGCCTCTATGGCATCAATTCGCGCAACAACAAGACCATCAACTGCGTGAGCACCCTGAAGACAACCATTCTGCAGATGCACAACGTGAAGGCAGGTGACAGTGTGGGCTACAGCCGCAAGACGATACTCGACAGAGACAGCGTCATCGCAGCCATCCCTATCGGATATGCTGACGGACTGAATCGCCGTCTGGGCAACCGTCATGCCTACTGTCTGGTGAACGGTCAGAAGGCAGAATATGTGGGCAACATCTGTATGGATGTGGCTATGATAGACGTGACCGACATCCCTTGCAAGGAAGGAGATCCGGTAGAAATCTTCGGCGAGCATCTGCCTGTCCAGACACTGAGCGACATCCTCGAGACCATCCCTTACGAGGTGCTGACCACCATCAGCAACCGTGTGAAGAGAGTTTACTTCCAGGACTAGGAAGTGAAGAGGGAAGAACGAAGAGGGTAGAATAAAGACCAATTCGGTAAAAAATCAATTAAAAACGTATAAAAATAGAGAAATCCTATCAGAAAATGTTCTGATAGGATTTTTTTTGCGTAATTTTTTCCTTCAAAACGTATTGTAATTGAAGAAAAAAGTGTATCTTTGCACACAACAAATCATTAAAAGACAAAAGAGGGTGCTCTTTGTCGTGTATTTTCCAACAATTAAACAATACTACAAATTAAAATGGAACAAGTATTTAGCTATATTATCAGTCTCGGTGCGAGCGTGATGATGCCTATCATCTTCACGGTCATCGGTCTGTGTATTGGCATGAAATTCGGAAAGGCTCTGAAGTCGGGACTCTTCGTAGGCGTGGGTTTCGTAGGCTTGGGCGTGGTAACTGCATTGCTGACTACCAACTTCAACGACCCATTGAAGGCTATTTCAGACATCTACCACTTACAGTTAAACGTTTTTGACATGGGATGGCCAGCAGCTGCAGCTGTAGCTTACAATACAGCAGTGGGAGCATTGATTATCCCAATCTGTCTGGGTGTCAACTTCCTGATGTTGATTACCAAGACAACACGTACAGTGAATATCGACCTCTGGAACTACTGGCACTTCGCCTTTATCGGTGCAGTGGCTTACTTCGTGATGGGTCAGAGTTTGCTCTGGGGCTATTTCGCAGCCATCGTCTGCTACATCAATACCTTGGTCTGTGCAGACCTGACAGCCGACAGATTCCAGAAATATTACGATTTGGATGGTATCTCAATTCCGCAGCCATTCTGCCAGAGTTTCATGCCATTCGCAATCGTTTTCAATAAACTCTTCGATATGATTCCGGGCTTCTCTAAGCTCGATATCGATGCAGAGGGACTGAAGAAGAAGTTTGGTGTGCTCGGTGAGCCACTGGTACTCGGTGTTATCGTAGGAGCCCTGATAGGTTGGGCAGCCCAGCTCGATATCAAGAAGATTCTCTTCCTGGGTGTAACGATGGGAGCCGTGATGGAGCTGATTCCTCGTATTACAGCCCTGTTTATCGACGGTTTGAAGCCTATCTCAGAGAAGACACAGGAGTTGGTGAAGACCAAGTTTAACGGCAAGAAGGTTCATATTGGTATGAGTCCTGCCCTGGTAATCGGCCATCCTACTACCCTGGTAGCATCTGTGATTCTGATTCCGGTTATCCTGGCTATCGCAGTCTTCCTGCCAGGCAACCAATTCTTGCCTTTGGCTTCGTTGGCAGGTATGTTCTACCTCTTCCCAATGATTCTGCCGTTTACAAGAGGTAATGTGGTGAAGACGCTTATCATCGGCCTGGTAACCCTCGTCATCGGTCTCTATTTCGTTACCGATATGGCACCAGACTTTACGCTGGCAGCCAACCAGGTTTATGCAGCAACAGGCGATAATGCCGCTCATATCCCTGACGGATTCTCAGGCGGTGCACTCGATTTCGCATCCTCTCTCTTCGGATGGGTTATCTATCGCGGTGTGAAGCTTTCATACGTAGGTATGGGTGTTCTCGCAGTCATCACGGTAGCCATGATGGTTATCAACCGTCAGCGCATCGTGAAGGAAGAAAAAAAGGTAAAAGGGTAAAAAGAGCCTTTTCCCCTCCTGTCCCCGTTCCCAGCGATTCCATCGCTGGTCCCCCAAAGATAAAATATCAATAATAAACAAGATAATTATGAAGAAATTAACATTAATATTAGCAGCAATGGTATTAACAGCAAGTCAGGCTTTTGGTCAGTGTGAAAAATGTGGTTATGAAGTGAAGGCAGAAAATGCCTACACTAACTACAACGTTCGTTATGCAAGCAATCCGGTGGATGCAAAGCACTATACAACAGACCGCCTTCGCGGTGAATTCGCTATCGAGAAGGTGTTTGCTCCAGGCGAGGTAAACTGGACATACACCATGTTCGACCGCTTCCTCATTGGTGGTGCTGAGCCAACAACCGCTCCTCTGAAGCTGACTTCTATCGCTCCTCTCTATACAGACAAGCCAAACGATGAGAAGAATCTGCTCGACAACCGCGAGTTGGGTATCATCAACATCGGTGGCGAGGGTACTGTTACCGTAGACGGCAAGAAGTATACGCTCGGTTTCCAGGAGGCTCTCTACGTAGGTCGTGGTGCCAAGAACATCGAGGTAAGCAGCAAGGATGCAGCTAAGCCAGCTAAGTTCTATATGAACAGCGCTTGTGCTCATCAGACATATCCTACCAAGAAGGTTACCCTGAAGGATGCCAACAACATCAAGGCTGGTAGCCTGAAGGAGAGCAACGACCGTGTAATCCACCAGTTGATTATCGACGGTGTAGCCGGTGTTCGTACCTGCCAGTTGCAGATGGGTGTTACTGAGTTGAAGGAGGGTTCTGTATGGAACACCATGCCAGCTCATACTCACCTCCGCCGTATGGAGACTTACCTCTATTATAATGTACCAGAGGGTCAGAAGATTCTCCACGTAATGGGTGAACCACAGGAGACACGTCCTATCTGGTTGAACAACGAGCAGGCTGTGATTTCTCCAGAGTGGTCTATCCACTGTGCAGCAGGTACCAGCAACTATACCTTTATCTGGGGTATGGCAGGTGAGAATCTGATCTACAACGATATGCAGGTAGTGAAGATTCCTACATTGGAATAATAAGATACATGATATGGCAACCTGGTTTATGATTAATATGAGCCAGGCTTTGCCGTCTAAATAGTAATCTAAAATAAAAATAAGTATAACGCTTAAAAACTTTTTTATAAAATGAGCCCTATTACAACAAGTAAAATGTCCAACTTCCGTTGGGTAATCTGTGCGCTGCTCTTCATCGCAACCACAGTCAATTACATGGACCGTCAGGTTCTCTCTTTAACATGGAAAGACTTCATTGCTCCAGAATTCCACTGGACAGATGATCACTATGGTACCATCACCGGTCTTTTCTCAATCTTCTATGCCATCGCTAACCTCTTCGCAGGTAAGTTTGTTGACTGGATGGGCACCAAGAAAGGTTATCTCATCGCCATCTTCGTATGGTCAACAGGTGCTGTGATGCACGCCGGTTGCGGTTGGGTAGCTATGCAGATGGAAGGTTATGATTCTATCGAGGCGCTCCGCATGGTACAGGCTGGTAGTGATGCAGCTGTAGCGATTGCTACAATCAGTGTATGGCTGTTCCTCTCTTGCCGCTTGATTCTTGCTGTGGGTGAGGCAGGTAACTTCCCTGCAGCCATCAAGGTAACAGCAGAGTATTTCCCTAAGAAAGACCGTGCTTTCTCTACCGCTATCTTCAACAGTGGTGCTTCAGTAGGCGCTTTGGCAGCTCCAGCTACCATTCCATTGTTGGCTCGCAGCCTGGGCTGGGAGTGGGCATTCATCATCATCGGTGTGCTCGGTTATGTATGGATGGGCCTCTGGGTATGGCTCTATGACAAACCATCTAAGAGCAAGCATGTAAACAAGGTTGAACTTACTTATATTGAACAGGATGAGGACCTCGAAAAGGTTGAGGCTGAGAAAGAGACAGAGACTGCCGCTGAGGAGAAAACTATCGGCTTTCTGAAGTGCTTCAGCTATCGTCAGACCTGGTCATTCATCGTAGGTAAGTTGATGACTGATGGTGTTTGGTGGTTCTTCCTCTTCTGGGCACCTGCTTACTTCTCTGACCAGTATGGTTATTCTTCAGATTCAGGTATGGGTATCGCCCTCATCTTCACTCTCTATGCTATTGTAACCGTATTGAGTATTGGTGGTGGTTACTTGCCAACCTACTTTGTTGACAAGAAGGGTATGAATCCATATATCGGTAGAATGCGTGCGATGTTGATTTTCGCTTGCTTCCCATTGCTCGGTCTGATAGCCCAGCCTATGGGTGAGTACAGTGCATGGTGGCCAGCTATCATCATCGGTTTGCTCGGTGCAGGTCATCAGGCTTGGTCAGCTAACCTCTATTCTACCATCGGTGATATGTTCCCTAAGTCAACTGTAGCTACCATCACCGGTATTGGTGCGATGGCAGGTGGTATCGGTTCCTTCCTGATCAACAAGGGTTCCGGTATGCTCTTCACCTATGCAGATGGTCTGGGTTCAGACTTCAGCTTCATGGGCTTCGATGGCAAGCCAGGTGCCTAC
Organism: Segatella copri; assembly: GCA_052349145.1. Taxonomy (GTDB): domain Bacteria; phylum Bacteroidota; class Bacteroidia; order Bacteroidales; family Bacteroidaceae; genus Prevotella; species Prevotella copri_V. The sequence goes on from DAWDQD010000022.1 coordinate 12,081, forward strand.
ATGATTGTATTCTGCATCTGTAGTGTTGCTTACCTCGTAGGCTGGTGCATCATGAAGGCATTGGTTCCTAAGTACAAGCCAATCGTTGTAGAATAATGAAAAGGTAAAAAAGTAAAAAGGTAAAAAAGCCTAGCGGAATGTTAACCAGCGAGGTGCCCTTTTAACCTTTTTACTTTTTTACCTTTAAATAAATCCTTGCTGCTTGAGGGCTTCGAGGAAACCTTGGCTCATCGCCTCGCAATCCTTCTTTGTGTATCGGATGTCGGTGAAAACCTGGGCTAGGGTCTCTACGTTGTTGATGCGAACGAACTCCTTGTTTTCTTCCAGAGCTTCCTTCTCTGCATAGAAGTCATCTATCTTTTCTGGAGTGTAATCTTCGAAATGTTCGTGGTGGATGATGCTGCGCAGAGGAAGACGGTCGCTCAGGGCTGGATGTTCTGCCGGCCAGCCGATGGTCAATGTGGCTACTGGCATTACGAGCTTAGGGAGCTTCAGGGTGTCGATAATCATCTTTGGCATATAAACCGTAGTTCCCAGGAAACAGGTGCCCAAACCGGCTTCTTCTGCCAGGTTCGTAAAGGTCTGGGTGAAAAGAAGGGCATCGGTAGCTGCATTCATAAAAGAGAGAATGTTATCATAGCCCGGGGTTCCCTTGCGGTTCTCTGCCCAGAGGGTTGTGCGGCGATAATCGGCACAGATGGTGAGGACGACCGGGGCTTCTGTTACCATCGGCTGGTTGAAGTGGGCTGGCGCCAGTGCCTTCTTTCCTTCTTCACTTCTTGTTACCACAACGCTGTAAAGCTGCAGGTTTCCCATTGTCGGGGTGCGCTCTGCCTCTTCCAAAAGGCGGTTCAGGAGTTCTTCAGATACTTCCTTCTCTGCATATTTTCTGATGCTTGTTCTGTTCTTAATCGATTCCATATCTTTTTTATTTTATCATTATACCTTATTATATATATAGGAGTTCTGTTCCATTTCAGAACCCTATTTTGCTGCAAAGTTAGTGAAAGTTTCCCAAAAAGTTGTCTTTCTTTCGCTTTTTTAGTGAAATATATGCCAAAACGTTTCAGATTTTAGAAATAAAAGTTTAATTTTGCACCTAAATATGAAACGTTTGATATGAAATATACTGAAAATATGACTTTTGAAGAGGCTTCCAAGGCTCTTATAGATGAATTGAATGCTAATCTGGCAACACTTCATCAGAATTATCATGTAGAACAGTCTGATTGGAATAAACTCTATGATCAGATAGCCAATGTTGTTTCTGCGGAAACTCATCTTCCTGTTTTCTCTCCTGAAGTAATGGAGGTGCGACCTCGAGAACTGGAATGCGATGTGGTGCGATTCCAGAATAATAAGGAGAAATGGGTGGCTCTTGTAGGACTGCTCGACGGTCATCCATACGAAATCTTCACGGGTTTACAGGATGAGGACGAGGGCATCATGCTGCCTAAATCTGTAAGCAAAGGCAAGATTGTGAAGACCATTCTTGATGGAGGATTGAAGCGATACGACTTCCAGTTTGTGAACAAGCGAGGCTATAAGATTACGGTTGAGGGATTGAGCGAGAAGTTTAATCCTGAATACTGGAACTATGCCAAGCTGATTTCCGGTGTGCTGCGCTACCGTATGCCTATCGAACATGTCATCAAACTCGTTTATCAGCTCCAGCTTACTTCAGATAACATCAATACCTGGAAGAAAGGTGTTGTGACAGCCCTGAAGAGATATCTGAAGGATGGTAGCCTGATGAAACTTTACGATGATAGCGATTCCGAATCCTAATCCCCAAGATAGAAACTGATATAAACTATGCTTTTCCGTAGTAAGATATACTTGAAGAATGTCCGTTTCCATGCATATCACGGCGTTCTGCCACAGGAAACCCGGGTGGGCAACGATTATGTGGTGAATCTGGATGTGTTCTATGATTTCTCCAGAGCCATGGAAACCGATGAACTGGCTGGAACCCTCAACTATGCAGAACTCTATGAACTCGTGAAACAGGAGATGGAGATACCTAGCAAACTGCTGGAACATGTAGCCGGAAGGATAGGAAAGCGACTCTTTGCAGAATATCCGACTATCCAGAAAATACAACTCGCTATTACCAAAGTTAATCCTCCTTTTGGAGCAGATTGTGACGGCGCAGGGGTAGAAGTTGTATTAACAAATGATAAAACTTTATAGTAGATTTAGGTTTTCTGATACAAAAGTAGTAATTTTGCAAAATCATCAGAAAGATATGTTGAAGAAAATAACACTCATATTGACCCTATTGTGTATGTTGGTGCTGACAGCGACAGGCTCCAACCGCCGTTTCACGCTCGTTATCGACCCAGGTCATGGCGGTCATGATGTGGGCGCACTTGGTGCTATTTCCAAAGAAAAGAATATCAATCTCTCTGTGGCATTGCAGTTTGGCAAATATGTTGAGCGCAATATGCCGGATGTGAGAGTCATCTATACCCGCAAGACGGATGTCTTTATTCCTCTGAAACAGCGTGCCAACATTGCTAACCGCGCCAATGCCGACCTGTTTATCTCGGTACATACCAATGCGCTGCCAGCCGGTAAGATAGCCCGCGGTTTTGAAACCTATACGCTCGGTATGCACCGTGCCAAGGATAATCTCGATGTGGCTATGCGAGAGAACTCCGTTATCTCGATGGAGAAGGGCTATCAGCAGACCTATCAGGGTTTCAACCCGCGATCTTCTGAGAGTTACATCATCTTCGAGTTTATACAGGGTAAGAATATGGAGAGAAGCGTAGAACTGGCGCGCAATATCCAGCGAAAGGTATGTTCCGGTGCCAACCGTCCGGATAAGGGTGTGCATCAGGCAGGATTCCTGGTTCTCAGAGAAACCTCGATGCCTAGCTGTCTGATAGAGCTCGGTTTCATCACTACTGCCGATGAAGAAAGACTGCTCAACGATGCCAGCAGGGTGGATGATATCGCCCGAGGCATCTACGAAGGTTTTGCGCAATATCGCAATAAATACGATAAATCCATCTCGGTTCCTTATCGAGCTGCGGATACAGAATCGGTGCCGGTTGCCAAGATAGTTTCTGATACGAAACAGGAAAAGGACGAGTGCCGTGCTGAGGAGGCGGATACTGCGCCGAGAAGAACGGTGAAGCAGGTGGAAACCAGAGCAACAAAGGCTAAAACGGTTCAGCAGAACAGAAGACAGAACCAGCAGGATAAGCCGGCTCAGCAGAGCAGACAGACGCAGCAGAACAGACAGAACCAGCAGAACAGAACTGTAGCCCAGAACAAGCCGGCACAGCAGAAAGCCCATGTAGCCGATGCGCCTGTCTTCAAGCTCCAGATATTTGTCAGCAACCGCACGCTCCGCAAGGGCGATGCCCATTTTAAGGGCGAAACCGGTTATGACAGTTATCAGGAAGGCAATATGGTGAAATATACGATGGGAGCCTCTACCAACTATAATGAGATTTTCCGCTTGCGCAAGACGCTTGCCGAGAAGTTCCCGGAAGCTTTCATCATAGCTTTCAAGAATGGAAAGAAATATGATGTGAATCAGGCTATACGTGAGTTCAAACAGAACAGAAACCGCTGATTGGCCTGAGTAAGGATAAGATATAAGCACGAATATATAAAGAGATAAATATGAAGCTAACAAAAGAAATCAAGATAGCTCTTGTAGCTATTGTCGGTATTTTGATTATGTATTTCGGAATCAATTTTCTGAAAGGCATGAATCTGTTCTCTACCAACAATACCTATTTTATAACGTTTGATGACATCCAGGGACTGGGTGCCTCTACGCCTATTTATGCGGATGGTTATAAGGTAGGTACCGTGGATGGTTTGGAATATGATTACAAGGAGAATGGTCCTATCAAAGTAAAGGTGGATATTATCAAGGATTTGAGAATCCCGCAGGGCAGTAAAGCCGAAATAGTAAAAGATCTGATGGGTAACCTGCAGGTGAATCTGCTTCTGGCAAACAATCCGCGCGAAAGAGTAGAACCGGGTGGCATCATTCCGGGTGCTGTAAACGGAGGCATGATGGATAAGGCTGCCAGCCTGGTTCCGGTAGTGGAAAAGATGTTGCCTAAGTTGGATTCTATCCTTACCAGCGTGAATGCGCTGCTGGCTGACCCGGCTCTGGCTGCTTCGCTGCATAATGTGGAAACCATCACAAGCAACCTCACCGTTTCTACACGTGAACTGAATACCCTGATGGCAGGACTCAACAAACAGGTTCCGGGTATGATTGGAAAGGCAAATGGCGTGCTGGATAATACCAACCGCCTTACAGCTAATCTGGCCAGTCTTGATGTGCAGGGCACTTTGAACAAGGTGAACCAGACTTTGGAGAGTGCTCATCAGTTTACTGAGAAGCTGAACAGCAACCAGGGCAGCCTCGGATTGCTGATGAACGATACCAAACTGTACGACAATCTGACGTCAACCATGAGTCATGCCGACTCCTTGGTTATCGACTTGAAGGCACATCCGAAACGCTATGTCCATTTCTCTGTTTTCGGCAGAAAAGACAAGTAAAAAGAGTTCGAGCTAAATAAATTTAGTCTAAATAAGATTCGGTATGTTTCACGCCCCGAAATGACTCGCAAACTGTTTGTTTGTTAGCCGTTTCGGGGACGTTACATTATTGTTTCACTGAATTTCAGTCTGCTATATTTGTATTTTAGACAAGTATTTGGTATTCAGTAACTTAAAGACTATCTATTAAAATATTTTAAATAAGGGGATTTGCATTTCTCCTATTTTTTTTGTAACTTTGCACGTGATTTCGCATCTTTTGGTGCGTCCCGTCATTTGTGAATTAAAGTATTAATAATATAAGTAATCAATGTTAGCAAGTCCAAAAGCCCTCTGGGACAACAGTCTTTTGCTCATAAAGGACAGTGTAACAGAGCAGCAATATAACACATGGTTCAAGCCAATCGTCTTTGAATCGTACAAGCCGTCGACAAAGACTTTGTTGGTGCAGGTTCCGAGTCCGTTCGTATACGAGTACTTGGAACAGAACTTCGTTGACTTGTTAAGTAAGGTGCTGCATCGTAATTTTGGTGAAGGAATCCGTCTCACTTATCGTGTTGTAACCGATAAGGAGCATAAGCTTTCTCAAGATATAGAGGCAGATCCAGACGATGCTGATATGGCAAAGCAAACTCGTGAGCGTGCCCAGCAGACGGCTGCCCAGCCTGCCGCTCCCCAGCAGCAGGAAGACATTGATACGCAGTTAGACCCGAAGCTTACTTTCAACAATTATATGGAGGGTGACAGCAATAAGCTGCCTCGTTCCGTAGGATTGTCTATTGCCGAGCATCCCAATACCACCCAGTTTAACCCAATGTTCATTTACGGACCTTCGGGTAGCGGTAAGACGCATCTGGTGAATGCCATCGGCCTGAAAGCGAAGCAGATGTATCCTCAGAAGCGTGTGCTCTATGTGAGTGCCCGTCTTTTCCAGACCCAGTATACTGATGCCGTGCTCCATAATGCGAGCAATGATTTCATCAACTTCTATCAGTCTATCGATATGCTGATTGTGGATGATATCCAGGAGTGGGCTGGTAAGGCGAAGACGCTGAATACCTTCTTCCATATCTTCAACCACCTTTTCCGCAACGGAAAGCGTATTATCCTGGCGTGCGACCGCCCTCCGGTAGAGTTGAAGGATATGCCAGACCGTCTGCTCACCCGTTTCTCTTGCGGTCTGGTCTGCGAGTTGGAGAAGCCGAATATCCAGTTGTGTGTGGATATCCTGAGCAATAAGATCCGTCGTGACGGCTTGAAGATTCCGGTAGATGTCATCTCTTTCATCGCCCAGACCTGTAACGGAAGTGTGCGCGATTTGCAGGGAGCCGTCAATGGTCTTCTGGCTTATAGCATCGTTTATAACAGCAGCATTGATATCCGTCTTGCCGAGCGCGTCATCAAGCGTGCGGTGAAGGTGGATGATAAGCCGCTCACCATCGATGACATCGTAGAAACGGTTTGCCATCATTATAATGTAACGGTTACTGCCGTGAACAGCAAGAGCCGTAAGCGTGATTATGTCGTGGCTAGACAGGTAACGATGTATCTGGCACAGAAATATACCAAAATGCCTGCTTCGAGAATCGGCAAACTCGTTGGTAATCGTGATCATAGCACAGTTATCCACAGTTGTTCAAAAGTGGAAGAAAGACTGAAGATTGATGCTGGATTCAGCGATGAACTGGTTAGTATCGAAAACGGATTAAAGGTGAAAAGGGCATAAAGGATGTGCTTTTCGCTGATAGGATAAGTTTAAGCGCGGAACCTTGGTATAGTGGTTCTTGTTTATATAAATGAAATAAAGGAAGCCTGGCAAGTTTGTTTTTGCCTTGGCTTCCTTTTTCCGTCTATAATATCTGAACTATTAACTATCAACTCTTTTTCATCATCTTCTTCCATTTAAAGTATCCGGCTACGGCGATGATGACGTAGAGACCGTAAAGTCCTGCCTTGAATGGGATACCTTTGATGATATAGAGATAGAAGCAAACGGCATCTACGATAATCCAGAAGAACCACTGCTCGATATATTTGCGTGCCAGCGCCCAGAGACCCACAAAGCTCAGGGCATTGGTGAAACTGTCTTGCAGAGGAACTGTAGAGTTGGTGAAAGTTATCAGTATATAATAGGTGATACCCCAGGCTGCCAGGAAGAACAGAAGAGTAGGCAGATAGAGCGATTTCTTCATATAGGTAATCGGAAGTTCTTCTTTCTCCTTCTGGTTGTGCTTCTTGCCATATTTCCATACTGCATAACCATATATACCGGCTATCGTATAGTAGACCGCCATACCCGCATCGCCGTAAAGACCATGACTCCAATAGAGCCATACGTCCAGGGCAGGCATGATGATGCCTACCAGCCAGAGCCAGATACTGGCACGGTACTCCAACAGGATATAAACCAGTCCGAGTACCGTGGTAAAGATGTCTAAACCATGTGATGCAATATAATCCATCATGATGATTTCTGATTAGAACTTCAATGTAAGATGCGTCATCCAGGTGGTATCTGCCATCGGGATGTAGGCTATCTGCTTGAATCGTTTGTCCAATGTATATCCGTAACCGGTAGCATTGCCCCAGGTGAATGCGCTGGCTGCATAGTGGCGGTTGAAGATATTGTTGATGTCCACACCGAAGCTTACCTCCTTGATGCCGAGTGCCTTGGTTACCTTAGCACTGTAGTTCAGGCTCAGGTCGCTCTGTGAATAGCATGGCAGCGAGAAGTCGCGGTCTTCAGTGTTGGTAATATACTGGCGACTTACAAAGTTGGTATGCCAGGTAGCTGAGAAACCGGCATAGTGGATGTCGATGAATCCGTTCAGAATAGCTGATGGAGAATAAGACAGGGTTGAGTTGTCGTAATGTACTACGCCTGGCTTCTTGTCGTCTTCCCAGTTGCTTACATACTCATCAAAGTCCTTGATCTTGTTCTTGCTCAAAGCGGCATTTCCTTCTACAGACAACCATGACAATGGTGCCCAGCCGGCTGTCAGCTCTACGCCCATACGGTAAGAATCCTTGATGTTGGTGGTCAGCGCCTCGCCGATGTCACTCAACTGTCCGGTCTGAGCCAGCTGGTTGTCATAATCCATATAGTAGAAGTTGGCGCCTGCATGCCAGTTGTCGCCCTGATACTGATAGCCGAACTCTACATCGAGCAGCTTCTCCTCTTTAGGGAATGGATAGTTGAAGTTGTCGGTAAAGTTGTTGCGCTCTGGCTCGCGGTTGCTGTAGGCTACAGATGCGTATGCCTTGTGGCCATCCTTGTTGAAGCTGATACCAGCCTTAGGATTGAAGAAGTTGTACTTCTCGTTGATGTTCAGCTCCTGGTTCTTGTAGCTGCCATCTGCCTGGGCGATAAATTTATCGTTGATACCATCGGTCTTGTATTCTACACGGCGATACTGCAGGTCAGCGAAGGCATTCCAGTAGTCTGCAAAGCGATAGCTTGCCTTGACGAAGGCGCTGTAGTCATACTTGTGGGCATCAGAATCATAGTACTTATACTTTCCGTTGCTGCCGAAGAATTTCTTCTCGGCATCCTGGTTGGCGATATAAGTAAGGTATCCCCAGTGGTTGCCGCGGAACTGCTGCAGGTTCAATCCGCCGATAACATCCCAGTGCTCATCCTTGTAGTTGGTATTGTATACCATACCGTAGGTATGCTGGGTGAGTCCCTTCTTGCGGATGAAGTCAGATTTCTTGATGAAATTATCTTCTGCATCTTTGTAGACGAGTCCGAACTTGGCAAACTTGGCGTTGTTCTTAAACTCCTTGTAGTAGCCGTAGCCATAGGTATAATGCAGTGAGAGGCTGTGGCTCCAGTGGCTGCTTGGTGTCCAGGTAGCCGAAAGGATGTTGTGGTTCTGATAGAAGTTATCAGTAGTCTTGTCCCATTTGCTTCCGTCGCGCAGAGTATAAGGAGTGATGGTATAATCGCCCTTGCCGTTGCGAACCAAATCGCCTGTCAGCACGTTAAACTTATCCAGACCTGCCTTATACATATCTTTATAAGTGCGGATGCCATCCTCAAGGAGAGTGAAGTTAGAGTTGTAATCTCCGCCCAGCACACCGTTCCAAGCCTGACCGGTCTTCTCGAAGTTGCCGATGTTCTTGTAGCTTACCTTGAAGTTATCGCTCAGCCAGGTCAGTCCGCCATAGTAAGAACCTGAGCGGCCTGCTGTACCGTCTACATAACCGTCGGTAGCTGTCTCGTGATAAGCACCGTCAAAAATCAGATGCTTGCCGAGCAGACCTGTAGAGAAGCTGGCGCCTGTATGATAGGTATTGTAAGAACCGAAAGAACCGGTAACTTCTGCAGTAGGGGTGAGCGAAGGAGCAGCTGTAGCCATAGAGATGCTTCCACCGAAGGCACCGTCGCCATTGGTAGAAGAACCTACGCCGCGCTGTACCTGGATGCTGCCCAGGAGCGAAGAATAACTGTTCATGTTAGCCCAGAAAACGGTCTGGTCTTCCGGTGAGTTGAGAGCCACTCCGTCGAGTGTTACATTGATGCGGCTTCCGGCAGCGCCACGAATGCGCATATAGGTAGTACCGGTGCCGATACCGTTCTCACTCCAGGCGAGGATGCCCGGTGTACGAGAAAGGAGAAATGGCAATTCCTGACCTGAGCAAGAGAATTGTTTGAGTTCTGATTTCCTGATGTTAGCCACGGCGTATGGAGCTTCCTTTGCGGCACGTACGCCTTTTACAATCACTTCATTCAAATTCTGCACCTTCAAGGTGTCGATTTTTGTCTGTGCCAGTGCAGCCTGGCTTGCCAAAGAGCAAAACGCTACACTGAGTGCGATCCCGTTGAATCTTTTCATTTATTTAAATTAAAAACATCATATAAGGGGGGAATGTGCCTTATTTTCCTACGCCAGCATTACCTGGTTCAGGTCGATGGGTATATTCTCAGCATCCGCTTTTTTCTCTTTTCCGGCGGTAGCACCCCTTAGTTAGCTCTCTGCTAACCGGGTGCAAAGGTACAAATAAATTTGATAACCGCAAAATTTACGTAGATTTTTACTATATTTGTGTCCTTTTATCATTCTTTTTTCTTATATTTGCAGTCGGATTGCTGTTATTCGCAGTCTTGACAGTTTGAAACCTAAACTTCATGTGATAGGATTATGAGACGGTATATTTCACATTTGTTCACGTGGGTCATCTTTTTCCTGACCCTGTTGGCATTCTCATCGTGCTTGAATGAGCATCCTAAGGATCAGCTCGATGGGGGTGGCAGCAATGGTTCTGCGTCTGAAATATTCGATACGACCATAGCTCCTTTGTATGATTTTATGGGTGGAACGATAGATGGGGAAGGCATCCGCGATATTCAGCGTCTGGACAGTCTGCTTTCTCTTTCTCCTGATGATGAGCAGCTTTATTCTTCCTGGCAATATCTTTATCGGGCTATCGGCATGTGCAACAAGTCGCTGGATATGATTGATTTACAGTCAGTACGCCTTACCGATAACCAGAAGGCGCAGTTCAAGGCTGAGGTGCGTGCCATCAGAGCCATGATGTATTATGAGGCGATGGATTTGTATGGCAGGATTCCGGTACTCCTGTCTTCGGCAGAATCACTCATCTATCAACCGGCATCGGGCTCTTCGGTTACCGATGAAAAGCTGTCGGCTCAGAGCGAACGGAGCGAAATCTTCCATTTCATCTTCAGCGAATTGCAGCAGGTGTTGCCTTATCTTCCTCAGACGTCCAGTTTGGAGGAAGGCTCTCATTATGGGCGCATCACGCAGCCTGTGGTCAACTTCCTGCTGGCTAAGCTGGCGCTGAATGCTGAAATCTATATGTACAACGATTGGGCGCAGGGTTACAGGAAGCGTCCGAAGGGTAGGGACCTGGAATTTATGGTGCGTACTGCCGATGGCGCCTCGCTCATTACGGGCGGCAAGGCGAGTGAGAACCGCAGCAAGATATTGAATGCTTGGGAAACCTGTATCTTCTATTGCAACAGACTGGCTGATGAGGGCTGCAGTTTAGAGGAGGATGAAATCTTTAACAGTTCTGCGCGTTATCAGATGCCGAAGTATGCGCTGGTGATGGATGAGGCTGATTCTGTTCAGCATCCACGGCCAGCCAAACCTCTGTTCCGTTTCCGCTATACTGATGTTTTGCTGATGAAGGCTGAGGCGATGGAGCGTAACGATGGGGATGGCAGGGCAGAGTATAATATGGTTCGTGCGCATGCCGGTTTGCCTGCGCGCAAGTCTTCGCTTGCCAATATTCTGGAAGACCGTCAGGTTGTGCTGGCGGGCGAGACCTGGCATCGTCAGGACCTTATCCGTTTCGGCAAGTTCCTCAAGTCCTCGCATCTTCGCCGTTCTGTTCAGTCCGCTCTTACGTCCTGTTCCATCGTCTTCCCGATACCTCAGCGAAGTCTTGCCTTCAATGGCAAGTTGGTTCAGAACAAAGGATATGAGGCAATGGAATAGCCAAAAACTCTTCACTCTTCACCCGACAACTCGAATCCCCTTTATATAAAGGCGTTGCGGAGGGTGAAGAGTTTTTCGTAACTCTTCACCTCTCTTCACCCACTCTTCACCTCTCGAATCCCCTTTATATAAAGGCATTCCCAGTGATTGGGTGAAGAGTGAAGAGTAAAATCAATTTTTCTTCTTCTTTTCTGATATCAGCCGGAACCATTGTGATATTTCGGCTATTGAATTTTCACAAGTAAGCTCCACACGCCCCGTATGCCCCACACGCCCTGAAAGGGCAGAAGCTCCTAGCCCAGGGCATCGCCCTGGGTTATTATGGGCGCAAACCTGTCGCCCTGTAAGGGCAAAAGCTTTCAAATACCTGGCAATTAACAAAGCTTTTGCCCTTACAGGGCGCCTTGCTGACTGCTATTATACCCAGGGCGATGCCCTGGGCTAGGAGCTTCTGCCCTTTCAGGGCGTGTGGGGCAAAACTTGCGAAAGTTCTGTCGGTTATTTAAAAACCTGGCAAACCGGTTTTCGTTCGCTGTTTGGCTCAGACAGCCCACTGTTCTTCCTACCGCTAGTCTGCTGTTCTAGTTTCTCCAGTCTGCTGTTCTTGTTTCACTCGTCAGCTGTCCCCGATAAATAAAACCATTTTTTTCTTTTTAAAAATCACTTTTTTCCTTTTTCTACCCTCATTTCAAAATAAAAATGTACTTTTGCATGCATATTAAGACGATTAAACTGTAATCTTGGCAGATGCCAAATACAAAAATAAGAACGAAATGGATACATTATATTTATTGCAGTTCACCTGTTTCCTATTTATGCTCGTCAATATCCTCATCCTGGGTATTACCCGTCTGCACATGAAGTGGATGAACCGGCGATATGAAGTGTCACGATGGCTGGTTATAAAAAGTATGTACTAGGTGTCTCCTTCCCCCACGAAGGAGACACCTTTTTTGTTGGAATGCGACACCATTGTGGGGGAATGCGACACCTTGTTTCAAAGAAAAACACTATATTTGCACCATGAAAAGTATAACAGATTCATTTGCCTAAGAAGAACAGGCTATCCTGATAGTAGCTTTGTTTCTCCTCATTTATGTTGGCATCATGATTAATGTCATGGTGAGGGAATACAGGACCTATCTTGATGATCACCCGATGTATCATTTCAGCCTGGGTGATTTCATCAGGAGAGGGCGTTTCTATATCTGCCTCATTCTCGGCGTAGTGTTTATCACGTTCGTGTGTCTGGTGGTCAGTCTGATGCCAATCAGTATTCAATAATTTCTTGGTAAAATATAATAACAAAACATGGTGTGAAATTATATCAAGCCAGTGGTTAGCGTCATGGAAATGGAACCCCCCATGGGCCGACTATCCCCTGTTACTCTATCGTCCCCCAGGCATCACATTTGATGTCTGGGGGCAAAATAAAAAGCCCCGGAGCTATTACGCTTCGGGGGCTTTTTCCTCTTTTTTTCTTCCCATATTGCGTATAGTATATTTCTATATGGGTGAAGAGGGGTGAAGAGTGGGTGAAGAGATAAAGAAAACTCTTCACCTCCCGAAATCCCGATAAACAGAGGGGTTACGGGCGAGAAGGTGAAGAGTGAAGAGATAAATCGGGATAGCTTACAATTGATAGAACTTGGTGAAAGCCTTCACGCAATATTCGTGGTCGATAACGCTACCGGTTTCGCGGCAACTGTGCATAGCGAGGATGGCATTGCCCATATCCACACCCTTCAATGGGATGGAAGAGGCGAGGATATTGCCCAAGGTGCTGCCACCGGCTACATCGCTGTGGTTTACGAAACGCTGGCATGGTACACCGGCTGCATCGCAGATGTTGGCGAAGATGGCTGCTGATACAGCATCGCTCGCATACTTCTGGGCTGCATTGAACTTGATGACCGGACCACCGCCCAACTTAGGATGATTCGTAGGGTCGAATTTTTCGCTATAGTTAGGATGCCAGGCATGTGCATTATCGGCTGAGATCATGAAGGCACGCTCTACTGCCTGATAATAAGCCTCTTCTGTATGGCTCTGTGCCAGAGCGATGCGCTGGAGCATATATGAAAGGAATGGACTTCCGGCTCCCTGTTTGGTCTGAGACCCCGTTTCTTCATTATCGAAGATGGCGAGAACCTGGGTGGTATCATTGGCATCAGATGCAATCATCGCCTCTATGCCAGCCCAGCACATAGACAGGTCATCAAGTCTGCCTGAAGAGATAAACTCATCGTGTACACCGAAGGTGCAGGCTGGAGTGGCATCAGCCAGATAGAGATCGAAATCAAGAACATCCTCTTTCTGGATATTCAGTTCGTCGGTAATCACATTCATCAGGAGGTTACCCTTCTCCAGTTCATCATTGATGATGCCGAGGATAGGGAGCACATCCTTCTGCTTGCTCAACTTCACACCATCGTTTACCTGACGGTTGAAGTGGATAGCGAGATTGCTGATCTGCAGCAATGGGCGCTTCACATGAAGAAGGAGCGTCTGGGGATTCATCGCATTCTCGCCCTTCACGATAACTCTACCTGCCAGGGTGAGCGGACGGTCGAACCAGGTTGACATGATTGGACCACCATAAACCTCGGTATTCAGTTTTACGATACCGCCCTCGCAAAGCATCTCTGCATTTGGCTTGATGCGGAAGGTAGGCGAATCGCAGTGGGCGCAGATCATGTGGAAACCGGCATCTGCCAAAGGTTTCTTTCCGATTTGGAAGGCGTAGATGGAAGAGTCGTTCTTGGTAACGAAGAACTTTTCACCCGCTTCAATCTTGCCCAAAGGCTCCTGTGGGTTCATACGTCGGAACCCGTTCTTCTCCAATTCCTCGGAGATATTCTTTACTGCCAGGAAATTCACTAGCGATGCGTCTAGAAAGGATAATAATCTTTTGATCATAGTCTATATCTTTATATTAATATCTTGCAAAGATAATAGATTTTTTTCATTTTATCTCATTATTCTATTTGTTTTTCATTTTTTTGTATTATCTTTGTCCCCAAATAAGATCAATGAAAGAATTATGAAACGATATAAATCCTGTTCTCTAATTATATTGCTGCTGTTGGCATCGGCTCTTCAGGCATATGCGCATATTTCCAGAAATATGTTCATGCTTTCCAATCTCAATACAGACAATGGTCTTTCCAGCCCTCGAGTTTATTCTATTGTCGAGGCAGAGGATGGTGCCATGTGGATAAGTACTAAGCGTGGAGTTGACCGATATAATGGGCAACAAGTAACCAATTATACTTTATACACAGAGATGCCGTATAGTGATGCTTGTGGTAGAAGTATTAAACTGACTAAGGATGCGCAACATCTGATTTACGCCTACGACAACAAGGGAAAGGTGTATATATATGATAAGAGGAAAGATACATTTGTTTTGAAATGTAATCTTCAGAAAATTTTAGGTGGAAGTATCGTGTTGAACGAACTGTTGGTAGACGAAAAGGGCAATTTCTGGTTAGCTATGGATAGAGGCATTTATTGCTTATCAGCAGCTACTGATGGAAAGGAGATAGTTCGGGAGACAGCTAAGGGTAGGTTTGTATTGAAAAATACCTATATTAATCATATCCAATTTATAGGTGAGAAACTCTTGATAGGAACATTTAAAGATGTTTATTGCTATTCGATGTCTGCCCGGAAGTTAGAAAAGAAGATTAGTGGCAGTTCCGTAGTATCCTCTTATCATGATATTGTGGGACATCGTATCTGGCTGGGTACTTTTCACGAAGGAGTTAAAGTGATGGATGATCGTACTTGGAAGCTGATAAAATCTGCTGATTTCCAATCTTTGCAAAACATTCCTAAAATTCCCGTACGTTCAATCATTTTATATGATAAGCAGACTCTTCTGATGGCTGTAGATGGAGCAGGAATATATGCTTATGACAGTTCGAATAAACAAACCAAGCTCTTGCTTGATACAGACGGACGTCCGGGTAACGTGTTGAATGGAAATGGATTATATACCTTGTGCTGCGATCGTTTTGGCGATTTATGGACAGGCTCTTACTCGGGAGGAGTAGATTTGGCGATACCAATGAAACATACATTGGAATATATCACACATGAATATCTCAACAATCAATCACTGATAGATAATTGTGTGAACGATGTTTTCCAAAGCCGTGATGGGAAAATATGGTATGCCACAGATAAAGGAGTAAGTGTTTATGATGCGCAGACTCGTCTTTGGCATCATGGATTATATAATAAGGTGGCGCTTACGATTTGTCAGACTGTAGACGGCAGAATTCTGGTTGGTACCTATGGTAATGGCGTATATCAGGTTCATGCTGATGGCACTAGTATGCCTGCTTATTCTGTGGAAACAGGAATGTTGAAGAGTGATTACGTATTCAGTCTTTTTACTGATAGCGATGGTAATGTTTGGGTGGGATGTTTGGATGGAGATATGGCTTGTTTCCCTTCAGATAAATATAATTTGAATGGAACGGGAAAGTCGGTATTCTATCTGCCTGTCAACGAAGTGCAATGCATCACGGAATCACTGGATAAGCGTTTTATTGCTGTAGGAACTTCGCATGGAGGCTATTTGATTGATAAGCGCGAACCTTTTCATCCTCGTCGTTTCTTTTATCCTGAACAGTATCCCGAAAAAGACATTAATTTGTTTGTCAACAGTATGGCTTTTCAGGATTCCCGTCATATCTGGATTGGAACGGATGGAGGAGGACTCTATGATTATGATTTACTGACAAAGAAGTTTAAGCGTTATACGAATCAGAACGCTTTGCCTTCTAATACAGTTTATGGACTTATAAAAGGTATTAATGGCAATTTGTGGATCAGTACGGATAAAGGTTTGGCGTTCATGAAACAGGGGAAGATAGTAAACCTCAACATCTTTAAGGGAATGGAACGTGAGTATAACCGAATGTCTGTTGCGTGTACTTCAGATGGCAGGGTGCTTTTTGGCAGCAACGATGGAGTTGTCGCTTTGACTCCTATGTTTGCCAAAGGTTTGAATTATGCCGCTCCACTTCGTATTCATAGTGTTGAGGTTGAAGGTGTCGAACGTTCCGATTACTGGAATGAATGTCTCTTTGAAATGTTGAAGGAAGGCAAATTGAGTCTTAGCCATAATGAGAATACGCTGGTTGTTTCTTTCGAGAGTATCAATTATCAATACCAGTATGATATTCAATATCAATATTATTTGGAAGGATACGACCGTAATTGGAGTAAACCATCTTCTAATCAGTTGGCACGATTTGTAAATTTGCCTTCGGGCAGCTATGTGCTTCATGTAAAGGCTATCTGCAGAAGTAATGGTAGAGAATTGGGAGAAACAACTTTGGAGATTCATATAGCCCAGCCTTGGTGGAATACCTGGTGGGCATGGATTATCTATCTCTGTATTTTTGCTGCCATCTTATATTTTGTCTGGCAGTATTACAAAGAGCGCTTACAGCGAAAGTATTATGATGAGAAAATCAATTTCTTCGTTAATACTGCCCATAACATACGTACTCCTTTGAGTCTCGTGTTGGCTCCTCTTGATAATCTGGCTAATGATTCCAACTTGAGTGAGAAAAGTCGTGGATTCTTGGATATGGCGCATCGCAACGGCAACAAACTATTGAAGATGGTTACAGAATTGCTTGACTTCCAAAAGATAGAGCAGTCTGCCGAACAGGTTCGCCTGCAAGATATAGAATTGCCGATGCTTTTACGTGTGCAGTTGGAAAAGTTTGTATTGGCAGCTCAGGAGAAGCATATTCAACTGTGTATTGAAACGTGTCCGCAGCAACAGATTCATTCTGATGTCAAAATGATGGATCTGATATTGGAAAATCTTCTCTCGAATGCTATCAAATATACACCTCAAGGTGGAAAGGTTACGTTGTCGGCTTCTGTTGAAGGCAAGATGGCTATGATTCATGTATGTGATACAGGTATAGGTATTCCAAAGGCCGAAATTAAGAGTATCTTCAAGACCTTCTTCAGGGCTTCTAATGCGATAAATTCTCAGGAAATGGGAAGTGGATTAGGACTGATGCTTACACGAAAGCTTGTAGAGAAATTAGGAGGAAAGCTTAGTTTCGTAAGTGAGGAAGGAAAGGGTACTACTTTCTGTGTGAAGATGCCATTAGGTAATGTAACAGATTCTTCTGTCCGGCTTGTTGGAGAAAAGAAAAATGTTGTAACTGAATCTTCTTTAGCTGAAGATAAGCATGATGAAACTTGCCAGACTGTGTCTTCTGCGGTTCTGCAGGATGCTGATGTTTCAACGGATACACTTCTTTTTGTCGATGACAATGAAGATCTTCGCAAATATATCAGAATGACTTTTGGTGATTCTTATCAAGTAGTTGATGTGGAGAGTGCAGAGGCTGCCCTGAAATATTTGAAAGAGGGCGGGATATGTGATATCGTTGTTTCAGATGTCATGATGCCGGGAATGCACGGAGATGAGTTCTGTCGCAGCATCAAGGAAAATAAGGAAACATCATGGCTGCCTGTTATCCTGCTGACTGCTAAGGCTGGTCGTGACTTTATGATAGAGGGACTCGGACTTGGTGCTGATGACTATATAGCCAAGCCATTCGATACTGCTATTCTTGCGAGTAAGGTTGCCAGTATTTTGAAGAATCGTCGCCGGTTGAGTCAGTATTATATGGACAGAAGCCTTGCTCTTGTTAGAGGAGAGGTTGCTTCTGAGTCTGCTTCTTCCGAGCAGATTGTGGGTTCTGATTCATCCTATGAACACTTGGAACCTACTGGAACTTCTGAAGAGAAAAAGGATGATACTGTCTTGAATAAGCAAGGCCAGACATTCGAAAATGTGGCAGAAGCTGTTTTGAATCCGCAAGACCAGGCTTTTGTAGATAAAGCTACCCGTTTGGTGTTGGCTCATCTGAGCGACACAGACTTTAATATCGACCGACTCTGTAGAGAGATGGCGATGAGCAGAACGCTTTTCTATGGTAGGCTGAAGACTCTTACGGGCCAAAGTCCGCAGGATTTTATGCGTTTGATACGTCTGGAGCAGGCTGCAATCTTCCTGAAACAGGGGGATAGTGTGCTGGATGTATCTGTGAAAGCCGGTTTTGTAAATGTGAAGTACTTTAGTACTGTATTTAAAAAACACTTTGGGGTTTCTCCAAGTAAGTATCTGTAAATTAGAGTTTTAAATTCAAAGAAAAGGTTTCTGTTTAGACGATATGTCTGAATTGAAACCTTTTTTTGTTTGTTATCTAACCCTCTGGAAGTTCCTTTTCTTTATCTTTGCAACCAGATTCTGTTAAGTAAGTCAAACAGTTATTTAAAAAACGAAACAATAACAATATAAACATAAAAATGAAAAGGAACTTTTTGAAAATTAGCCTCTTTTTAATAGGCGTCTTCACATGTCTCTCATGCGAAGCAAGTACGTTGCACTCATCCAGCAGTTCTGATGGCGTAGGCGAATCCATACCTACTGCCCAGCAATGGAATAAAGATGTTGTGGGGTGGAATCTTGGCAACGCATTCGAGTGCTCAGCTCCTGGACAGGATGGTGAGTCGATGCAGATTGGCAACCCTGATGGTTCTATCCATGCAGAGACAGCCTGGGGCAATCCCGTTGTTACCAAGAAGATGATACAAGCCGTGAAGAAGGCAGGTTTCAATGCCATCCGTATTCCAATCCGTTGGCAGTGCCACATTACCAACGCTCAGGCGATGAGCATCGACAAGGCTTGGATTGCCCGTATCAAGGAGGTAGTGGGCTGGTGTCTCGACAACGGTTTGAAGGTTATCATCAATGTGCATCATGAAAAATGGCTCGAAGGTCGTCCTACCTATCAATATAAGGAAGAAAACTGCCAGAAGCTTGCGCTCCTCTGGATGAATATCGCTTCTGAGTTTGCCAATTATGATTATCGTCTTGCTTTCGCAGGAACTAACGAAGTGCATATCAAAGATAACTGGGGCAAACCTACTGCCGAGAACCTCGAAGTGCAGAATGCTTACAATCAGATATTCGTGGATGTGGTTCGTGCCACAGGCGGCAACAATGCCAAGCGCCACCTCATCTTACAGACTTACGTTTGTAACCCATGGTTTGGCATAGAGAATGGAGATTTCATCATTCCGAAGGATGCCGAAGGCAATGGCAACAACTATATGAGTGTGGAATTTCACTACTATCAGCCATGGAGCTACGCTGGCGATTGCACCTACGATTACTGGGGTGATGCCTACAAGGATGCTGGCAAGATACCTGCAGAAAACGAGAAGACGATGACGGATTTCTTCGACAAGGCGGTGAATACCTGGAGCAACAAAGGACTGGGTATCGTAATAGGAGAGTGGGGAGTAACCGATCACTATAAGTCTAACTCAGAGAAAGTGCATGAAAACATGACCTACTACTGTAAGTTCTTGACTACGGAGGCTCGCAAACGAGGCTTCTCTACTTTCGTTTGGGACAACAACCACTTCGGCAACGGCTCTGAGAAGTATGGCATCTTCGACCGTTTCAAGAGTATGAAGGTGAATGCTCCTTGGATTCTCGAAGGAATCTTTGGGAAAGAATAATGTTAAACTAAAAACAAAAATATCAATTATGAGAAAGAAAACTATGTTTCTCGGCCTGCTCGGTGCAGGTTTGATGTGGATGCCTGCTTCTGCCATTCTCGCTGCCCAGATGAACAATGCAGCGATGAGCGTTCAGCAGAACCAAGGCATCAAGGGTACAGTGGTGGATGCCACTGGCGAAACCTTGATTGGCGCTAGCGTGAAGGTGGCTGGTACAACCAACGGTGCCGTTACCGATATAGATGGTAACTTTACGTTGAACTGCAAGCCTGGAGCAACGCTCGAAGTGAGCTACATCGGTTACAAGACAATGACCGTGAAAGCTGCTAATGGCATGAAAATCACGATGCAAGAGGATGGTAAGGCCTTGAATGAGGTCGTTGTTACCGCCCTTGGTATCAAGCGCGACCGCAAGGCTCTCGGCTATGGCTTGGAGGAAGTGAAAGGTGAGGAACTTACCAAGGCGAAGGAAACCAACGTCATCAACTCTCTTTCTGGTAAGGTGGCTGGTCTCGTTGTGCAGAACACCGCTGGCGGTGCTTCAGGTTCTACCCGCGTGCTTCTTCGTGGTAATACAGAAATGGCAGGCAATAACCAGCCTCTTTACGTGGTGGATGGTGTGCCTTTGGATAATACCAACTTTGGCAGTGCTGGTGAAAGTGGTGGTTATGACCTCGGTGATGGTATCTCTGCCATCAATCCTGATGACATCGAGACGATGACCGTATTGAAAGGTCCTGCTGCCTCTGCCCTCTATGGTAGCCGTGCTTCTCATGGTGTTATCTTGATTACGACCAAGAAGGCGGAGAAGGATAGAATTTCCGTGGAGTACAATGGTTCTTATACTATCGATACCCAGTTGGCTAAATGGGACGACATCCAGGAAATATATGGTGCTGGCTACAATGGCGAGCTTCCTACATCCAGCACTTCTGGTACGAACTCAAGTTGGGGACCTAAGGCCGATGACTTCATGTTCAAATATTTCGATGGCGAAGAACGTCCATTCATGATGCATCCTAACAATGCTTCTGATTTCTTCCGCACAGGTTTCACCACCCAGAACTCTGCCATCCTCTCAGTTAATTCCGGTAAGACGGGTATGCGTTTCTCTGTTACCGATATGCGCAATAAGGATATCTTGCCAAATACCAATATGAGCCGTGACAACTTCAACCTCCGTGTGAATACCTCTGCAGGTCCTGTTGACTTCGACTTCACCGCCAACTATACTCGTGAGAAGGTAAAGAACCGTCCTGCCCTTGGTGACTCTCAGAGCAACGTGGGTAAGAACCTCATGACCCTGGCGGGTACCTACGACCAGGCTTGGTTGAAGCACTATGAGGATGCCGATGGCAACTACTCCAACTGGAATGGTAACGATCAGTATAACAAGAACCCATACTGGGATCTCTATAAGAACAGCAATACATCCGACAAGGACGTGTTCCGTTTTACGGGTAAGGCAATCTGGAACATCAACAAGCACCTCAAGTTGCAGGGTACTATCGGTACCGACATCAACAGCATGAACTTCCAGGAATTCATCGCCAAGACAACTCCAGGAACTCCTGCCGGAAAGCTTACCGACCAAATCTTCAACAACCGCACACTCAACGCCGAGATACTTGCCCTCTACAACAACTCATGGGGCGACTTCGATGTCAACGCTACCGCTGGTGGTAACATCTTCAAGGTGAACAACAAGACCACTACAAACATCGGTCTCAACCAGCAGATGGATGGCATCCAGAATATCATGAACTATCAGGAACAGAACACTCGTGAGAGTATGTACAAGAAGCAGATCAGCTCTCTCTATGCCAGTGCGAGCCTCGGCTACAAGCATACTTACTATTTGGAGGGAACCATCCGTGGCGATAAGTCATCTACGCTCCCTACAAATAACAATACATACGTATATCCATCTGTATCGGGTAGTTTGGTTTTCTCTGAGTTTATCAAGAACAAGAAGTTCATCAATTATGGTAAGATTCGCGCATCTTGGGCAAAGGTAGGTAGCGATACCGATCCATACCTGTTGGCACTCAACTATACCACGGGCAAGTACAGCTACGCGGGTTATACCATCGGTATGATAGCCAACTCAACACAGCCCAACAAGGATTTGAAGCCTACAATGACAGGTTCTTACGAGGTAGGTTTGGAGATGAAGTTCCTTAACGGACGCTTGGGCTTGGATGCCACCTATTACAACCAGAACTCCAAGAACCAGATTTTGAGCTTGGCTTCAACCACCACCTCTGGCTATGCTTACCGCCTCATCAATGCCGGTGAGATTCAGAACCAGGGTATCGAGATATCCCTCAATGCGCGTGCCTTGCAGATCAAGGACTTCGCTTGGGACTTGGGTGTCAACTTCTCGAAGAATACCAACAAGGTGAAGTCGCTCACCGATGGCATGGACTACTTCGAGTTGGCGAAGGCATACTGGTGCGGTGTTTCTGTAGGTGCCAAGGTAGGTGAGAACTATGGAGCTATCCGTGGACACGACTTCCTCTACAACGACAAGGGTCAGGTGGTTGTCGATGCAGCTACTGGTCTTCCAAAGGTTGACCAGGAAATCAAGACCATCGGCAACTCTACTTGGGACTGGACAGGTGGTTTCTACTCAACCTTCAGCTACAAGAACTTCCGCCTCTCTGCATCCTTCGATGTGAAGGTAGGTGCCGACATCTACTCTATGTCCATGCGTTCTGCATACGAGACAGGTAAGGCAAAGGGAACATTGGCAGGCCGTGAGGAGTGGTACGCTTCTGAGGAGGCTCGCAAGGCTTCGGGTATGGAACTTGCCGAATGGCGTGCAGCAGGTAACTGCAAGGGATTTGTCGTAGATGGTGTCATCGACAATGGCGACGGTACTTATCGCAAGAACGACATCGCCGTGAACCCTGAAGATTACTGGAAGCATGTGGCAAAAGGCGTGCAGAGTGCCTTCGTTTACGACAACTCTTACGTGAAGTGTCGTGAGATTACTTTCGGCTATACCTTCCCAGAGAGCATCCTGGGCAAGTATGTCAAGGGCTTGACCGTATCCTTCGTGGCTCGTAACCCATTCATTGTTTGGAAGAACATTCCTAACATCGACCCAGACTCCAGCTACAACACCTCAGGTCTCGGTCTGGAATATGGTTCCCTGCCATCTCGCAAGAGTTATGGTTTGAACGTGAACGTGAAGTTCTAGTCCCGAAAAAAATGAATCAATTTCTTTAGAAGAGTTCTAATATATAATAAGGTAAGAAAATGAACAATATAATCAAAAAATATATAGGTAAGAGCAGCCTGATGATGGCTTTCGCCCTGATGGCAACCGGCACTGCGATGACTTCTTGCTCTGATGATACCTTGAGTAACATCAATACCGACAAGACCAAGGTGAACGAGCTCGACCCTAACGCACAGTTGACAACAGCTTTGTTGCAGACTTACGGTGACTTCAGTCTGATGGATACCTACCGTAACTATATAACTGGTTTTCCACAGTATTTCGCTGGCGGTTGGAATGTAACCAATTACGCTGGTTCTAATTTCAGAGAAGATGATATGACCCGTCGTGTCTGGGACCGCTATTATGAAATCAGTATCAAGAACCTTGTGGATGCCATCCACAAATCTACTGACAAGGCAAACTTGAATGCGGCACTTCGTATCCATCGTGTCTATCTCACGGCAGTTTTGGCAGATACCTACGGTGACGTGCCTTGTTCGGAGGCAGGTCTGGGTTATATCTCAGGTATCTCCACCCCTAAGTATGATACCGTAGAGGAGCTCTACAGCTGGTTCTTCGAGGAACTTGACGCTTGCGAGAAGCAGCTTGGCACAGGTACCGACCGCATTTCTGGTGATGTCACCAGCATGGGTAGTGATGTAGCTAAGTGGAAGAAGTATGCCAATGCACTCCGTATGCGCTATGCCATGCGCATTTCCGATGTTAATCCACAGAAGGCAAAGGAGGAGTTTGAGAAGGCTGTAGCTGCCGGTGCCATCGCCAGTGCAGCCGATGATGCTTATATCAAGTATGCTGATGCTCCATTTACCTATTATGATGGAGCCAACGACTACGATTTCCGTGCCAATGCATTGAGCGAGACTCTCTATGGTCAGGATGCCACATCGCCTACCATGGTATGCTCTACCTTGTTCTATCAGTTGCAGAAAACCAACGACCCTCGTCTCTATCGCATCTGCCGTCACTACTACAATATCAAGCGTAGTCAGGTGAAGCCAGATAAGGAGCAGAACATCGACTTGACCGATGATTTCCTGGCTTACTTCAAGAGCAAGAACCTCGGTGAGGAGCCTTGCAACCCTGGTGCAGCCTGGTACACAGACTGGATGAATACACCTACGGTGGATGACCTTCCTACTTTGAAGAAGTATGCAGAGATAGACGAGAACACTTATGCCAACTCTGATTATATAGCCCGAGCTAGTCGCCCTTGCCTGAACATCGACTTCGAGATGCCTTCTTGTCCTGGCGACTTGATGAGCTATGCTGAGGTGGAGTTCCTCAAGGCTGAGGCTGCAACCAAGGATTGGAATGTTGGTGGTGGTGATGCTGAGAGTCACTACGAGGCTGGTGTTCGTGCCAGCATGGAGTTGCTCAACAACTACTATCTTACATCCAACAAGATTTCCAAGGAAGAGATTGATGCGTTCATTGCCAGCAATCCGTTGGGTGACAATCCTAAGGAGACCATCAACACCCAGGCTTGGATTCTCCACATGATGAACCCTTCTGAGGGTTGGGCTAACTTGCGCCGCTCTGACTATCCTGCCATCTTGAATCGTGATCTCTTGACCAAGAATGGTTTCACTTATACGGATTCCGATTGGTCAATGCCTGTCCGCTTGCAGTATCCTGTATTGGAAGCTCAGTACAACAATGCCAACTACAAGGCTGCCATTGACCGCATGGGTGGTACAGACGATTGGCACAAGCGCCTCTGGTGGGACAAGGCTGATGTAAACCTTCAGCCAGACTTCAATCCTCCATTCGGAAAGGGATATAGCAAGTAGTGTTTAATGTTAAGTGTTAAATGTTAAGTCTTATAGGACAATAGAATAGAATAATTAATTATGAATAAGACAATGAAACAATATAAGGGAAAAGTCTTGAAGGCTATGATGATGCTCTTAGCCGTGGGTTTCGCACTGGCTGGTACATCTACCTTGTCTTCTTGCTCTTCTGACGATGAACCATACTTCACAGCCAGCGAAGATGACAATCCACGTATCTTGAACACCGACTTGGCTGATTCCAAGATAGACCGCAAGACTAATTATAAGTTGGAAATCAAGGTGACTCCAGCTCACTACACCACTGTGACATGGTTGCTCGACGGCAATCCGATTGCCGAAGGTAATACTATCGACCAAGCTTTGCCTGTAGGTGAACATGAACTGAAGATTGTGGCAACCACCACTAAAGGCAAGAGCACATCCCGCACCTTGAAAGTTACCGTGACTCCTGCTGCCGATGATCCAGCTTTGGGTACCAATGCCAGCGAGCTTTGGGTAGCTCCGGGTGCTGAGACCACTATCCATAATTGCAAGAATCTCGGTACAGTTACTAAAGTAATGGTAGGTGGCAAGGAAGTAGCCTTCGAAATCTTGGAAGAGGGCACAGCCATGAAGCTCACCGCTCCTGCCGATTTGGAGAATGGCGACTATGCCATCACGCTCGTGGATGGCGATGGAGTGGAGTTCCCTGGCGGCACCATCAAGGTAACCTCCGAGCCTAAGCCTTCTATGGAGAATGTGCTTTGGGAAGGTCATCACTATGTATCTTGGGACTTGGGAGATGGTGACCCTAACAAGAACTTCAACCTCATCACCAAGGACCAGGTAGCTAAGTGGAAGGAGGGGCAGACCCTCCGAGTTTACTGCTCGATGAAGGATGACGATACTTACCATCAGATCAAGCTTGCCACCACCTGGTGGACCGACTTGACTTCTCCATACGAGTTTGGTGAGGGCAATGTCGTGAAGTTTGAGTTGACCCAGGATGCACTCGACAAGATGGCTGCAGAGGAAGGGTTCATCTGTGTGGGACATGGCTATTATGTAGATAAAGTAACTATTGAATAATATATTAGAAAGATTTCCGCTTTTATCATAAAGCGTCAAACCTTTACTGTTTATGAAGAAAATTTTATTATCTATTTCATTGTTGGCATTGGCTTATACAGCCAGTGCCAATGTTCCAGTTATCAAGAGCGACCCTAAGATAGAGGCTCAGGTAGAACAAACCTTGAAGAAACTCACCTTGGAGGAAAAGATAGGTCAGATGATGGAATTGGTGACCGACCTCTTTGGTGCCAACGACAAGAATGGTGTGTTCTATATCGACGAGCACAAGACCGATTCTATCCTTTCCCGCTATAAGATTGGCTCTATCCTCAACGCTCCAAATACCTGCGCACCAACCGCTAAGCAGTGGGAGAAGTACATCGCGCAAATCCAGAAGATCTCGATGAAGCGCATCGGTATCCCTTGTGTCTTCGGTCTCGACCAGAACCACGGTTCTACTTATACACAGGGCGGAACCCTCTTTCCGCAGAACATCAATGTGGCTGCCACCTTCAATCGTGAGATAGCTCGCCGTTCGGCTGAGGCTACCGCTTATGAGACTCGTGCCGTGAGCGTGCCTTGGACTTACAGTCCTACCGTTGACCTCGGTCGTGATGCCCGTTGGCCTCGCATCTGGGAGAACTTTGGCGAGGATTGCTACCTCAGTTCAGAGATGGGCAAGGCGATGGTCTATGGTTTCCAGGGTGAGGACCCAAACAACATCGACCAGTATCACATTGCCACTTCAATGAAGCACTTCATGGGCTATGGTGTGCCTTGGACCGGTAAAGACCGTACGCCAGCCTATATCTCTCCTGCCGACTTGCGAGAGAAGCACTTTGCTCCTTTCCTGGCGGGTCTGCAGGCTGGAGCCTTAACCGTGATGGTGAATTCCGCTTCCGTCAATGGTGTGCCGATGCATGCCAACAAGGAATTCCTGACAGGATGGCTGAAGGAAGAGACTGGATGGGATGGTGTGCTCATCACCGACTGGGCAGACATCAACAATCTCTATACTCGTGAGATGGTGGCAAAGGACAAGAAGGATGCGCTCCGCATCGCCATCAATGCCGGTATCGACATGATTATGGAACCTTATTCTTGCGATGCTTGTGGCTATCTTGTAGAACTGGTGAAGGAAGGTAAGATTCCGATGAGTCGCATCGACGATGCCTGTCGCCGTGTGCTTCGCATGAAGTACCGTCTCGACCTCTTCAAGAACCCAACCCAGAAACTGAAGAATTATCCTAAGTTTGGTGGTGAGGAGTTTGCCAAGCTCGCCTTGGAGGGAGCTACCGAAAGTATGGTGCTCCTGAAGAACGAGGGTAATATCCTTCCTTTGCAGCATGGCAAGAAGATTCTCCTTACAGGTCCTAATGCCAATCAGATGCGTTGTCTGAACGGTGGATGGAGCTATACCTGGCAGGGTCATCGTGCTGATGAGTTTGCCGGCAAGTACAATACCATCTATGAGGCATTCTGTAATGAGTATGGCAAGGAGAATGTTATCTTGAACCAGGGTGTTACCTATAATGAGAAGGGAAAATACTGGGAGGAGAACGAACCTCAGATTCGGGGCGCAGTTGATGCAGCAAAGGATGCTGACGTCATCGTGGCTTGCATTGGCGAGAACTCCTATACAGAGACTCCGGGCAACCTGACCGACCTTTGGCTCTCAGAGAACCAGCGTAATCTGGTCAAGGCTTTGGCTCAGACAGGCAAGCCTGTCATCTTGGTGCTGAATGAAGGTCGTCCTCGTCTCATCTCTGACATCGAACCATTGGCACAGGGCATCATCGACATCCTTATCCCTGGCAACATGGGTGGCGATGCCTTGGCAAACCTGGTATCGGGCAAGTCAAACTTCAGTGGCAAGATGCCTTACACCTATCCTAAGGAAATCAATTCGCTCGCCAACTATGACTTCAAGAAGAGTGAGGAGGTGGGTACGATGGAAGGGGCTTACGACTATAATGCGAAGATTACCCAGCAGTGGGGCTTCGGATATGGTTTGAGTTATACCTCTTACAAATATAGCAACCTGAAGGTTTCTCAGTCTGATTTCCGCCACGGCGACATCATCAAGGTGAGCGTGGATGTGAAGAATACGGGAAAGGTGGCAGGCAAGGAGAGTGTCCTCTTGTTCAGTAGCGATCTCATCGCTAGTATTGTGCCTGATGGCCGTCGTCTCCGTGCCTTCGACAAGGTGGAACTTCAGCCTGGTGAGACCAAGACCGTGACATTTGAATTAAAGGCAGACGATTTGGCCTTCGTAGGTTGGAATGGCAAATGGAGATTGGAGGAAGGCGATTTCAAGTTGATGATTGCCGACCAGAGTGCTGATATCCATTGCACTGATACTTATCAGTGGCCTACTGCCAACCGATAATGTATATTTAAAAGATGATTTAAAGAAAAGAGCGTGCCAATAGCGGTGCGCTCTTTTTGTTTGCATAGTAAAATGCAGAAGAGTTAAATATCTACAAGAATCCCCCATGATGTTTGGTGTTATGTCTTGAAATGATTACTTTTGCAAATCATAATTTTTGCAGATTTACAGAATCATTCAAAACAAGGATAAATGGAAATAGTAATTGGAATCATCATAGGGCTTGCCATCGGATTCTTCGTGGGGAAACTGATGGAAGCAAAAAGTGCGGGAGAGGAGAAAACCCAGCTCGTAGCGAAAGCTCAAGTGCTGGCGGCTAACATCGAACAGATAAAACTGCATCATGCTTCTGAGGTTCAATCAATGAAATCTCAAATGGAGAACGAGCGGTTGTATGCGGCGAAACTCAGAGCGGAAAGCGACCAGCAGTGGGCACAGAAACTCGAGAGTCTGAAGCAGGAAATGTACCGAATGACGATAGAACAGCAGAAGGTGGCGGCTGAGCAGTTGGCTGCCAAGCAGTCGGCTCTGCAGGAAACCAACCGTCTGCAGATGGATGAACTCCTGAAACCTATCAAGGAACAGTTTGCTGATTTCAAGAAATCGGTAGAGGAGAGCAAAACCCAGAACGAGGTGAACAAGAAGGAACTGCAGAATACCTTCGAGGCAACGATGAAACTCTTCCAGCAGGAACAGCAGCAGGCTGTACTGAACCTGAAGGAGCAGACCGAGAAGATTGGCTCCGATGCTGCCAACCTGACCAAGGCATTGAAGGGCGACAGCAAGATGCAGGGCGACTGGGGTGAGATGGTGCTGGAAACCATCCTGGAGAACAGCGGACTTCGTAAAGATGAGGAATTCTTCATTCAGGAGAATACGAAAGATGAAGAGGGAAAGAACTATCGTCCGGATGTCATCGTCCGATTCCCAGAAGGCAGAAGTGTGGTCATCGATTCCAAGGTTTCGCTTACCGCCTATTCCGATGCTCTGGCAGCTGAAGATGAGGCTGAACAGGAACGCCTGATGAAGGCACATGCGCTGAGCGTACGAAAGCACATCGATGAACTGGCAGCCAAAGACTATTCCAAACTGGTGGATGATGCCATCGGCTTCGTACTGATGTTCATCCCTAACGAGACCAGCTATATCGCAGCGATGAAGCAGCAGCCGGATCTCAGCCGTTATGCTTATCAGAAGAAGATTATTATCATCTCACCAAGCAATCTGCTCATGGCACTCCAGCTTGCCTATAATCTCTGGCAGTATGACCGGCAGAACAAGAATGTGGAGAAAATCGTGAAGACGGCTGCTGACCTGTATGATAAGGTGGCTGGCTTCGAAGATAGCTTTATGAGTGTGGGTGATCTGATAACCCGTCTTTCGGGTACTTTTGATAAGGCAAAGAAGCAACTCTATGACGGCACCGGCAATGTGATGAGAAGGGTAGAGAGCCTGAAGGGACTTGGAGTGACACCGAAAAAGCAGATCAAGGAACTGGATAATCTGTAAAGTGTATATAAATAGTCTACTACCGGTAAAAAGGGAAACAGGGTGAAAAGTATTTTTTGTTACCGAAACATTTCTAATTGTTCAATTTCAGTTTCTTATTGTTCAATATTTTGAAATAATCTCTAAAAAGGAGCGGTATTTCAGATTAAATTCGTAATTTTGCCCTGACCCAACAGAAAAGAAATCATTGTATTGCTTATAAAAAGGTTAAAATTTACATAAAACAACATCAATAATTATTAATCATGAAACTGAACGAAATTCTTTCAGACAGCTTTAATGCTGCAGAATGGGAAGCTAAGGGTTATGAGCTTCCTAAGTATGACATCGCAGCCGTAGCTAAGAAGACTCACGACGAGCCTACTTGGGTTCACTTTGGTGCAGGTAACATCTTCCGTGCGTTCCCGGCCGCTATCCTCAACGATGCACTAAACACCGGCAAGTACGACCGTGGTGTTATTGTTGCTGAAAGCTTCGACTACGAAATTATCGACAAGGCTTATCGCCCTTACAATAATCTCTCTCTTCTCGTCAGCCTCCAGAGCAACGGAACCATCGAGAAGAAGGTCATCGCTTCTATCACAGAAAGCCTCAAGGCGGATAAGCTGTTTGGTGAGGACTGGGCACGATTGGTCCAGATTTTCCAGGCACCAAGTCTGCAGATGGTAACTTTCACCATCACCGAGAAGGGATATTCTTTCAATGATGCAGATTTGGCACGTGGTCTCGATGCAGTATTTGCTATGGGTAAGCTTACCGCTCTTCTCTATGAGCGTTATAAGGCAGGCAAGTTGCCACTTACTCTTCAGTCTACCGACAACTGTTCTCACAACGGCGACCATGTTAAGGCTGGCGTAAAGACTTATGCTGAGCGTTGGGCACAGGATGGTATCGTAGAGGCTGGTTTCGTAGATTATATCAATGACAGCAGCAAGATTACCTATCCTTGGTCTATGATTGATAAGATTACTCCTCGTCCACACGAGAAGGTACAGGCGATGCTCGCTGAGGATGGTTTCGAGGATAACAATACGATTATCACCGAGAAGCATACTTTCACCGCTCCTTTCGTAAATGCCGAGGAAGTGCAGTATCTCGTTTGCGAGGATACTTATACCTGTGGTCGTCCGCCATTGGAGTTGGGCGGTGCGCTCTATACCACTCGCAAGACCGTGGATGAGGTTGAGACCATGAAGGTAACCACCTGTCTGAACCCTCTCCATACAGCGATGTCTATCTATGGTTGCATGCTCGACTATACCTTGATTTCTGCCGAGATGGCTGATGAGGACCTTCGTGCCTTCATCCAGAAGATCGGTTATATCGAGGCGATGCCAGTGGTTACAGATCCAGGTGTATTGAACCCATACGAGTTTATCGGCACCGTTATCAACAAGCGTCTGCCTAACCCGTTCATGCCAGATGCTCCTCAGCGTATCGCTACCGATACCAGCCAGAAACTCTCTATCCGTTTCGGTGAGACTATCAAGAAGTACATCGACCGTGGTCTCGACAAGAGCAATCTCGTGTTGATTCCTTTGGTATTGGCTGGTTATGCCCGTTATCTCAAGGCATTGGATGATAACCTGAAGCCATTCGAGCCATCTTCTGACCCATTGTTGGCAGAACTGCAGGCCATCGTAGCTCCTCTGGAGGTAGGCAAGGCAGATCAGGACTACTCTTGCCTGAAGAATCTCTATTCCCGCAAGGATGTATTCGGACTCGATCTCTACGAGGCTGGCTTCGGCGAGCAGATTGAGGGCATGGTGAAGGAACTCTTTGCCGGCAAGGGTGCTGTAAGACAGACATTGCATAAATATGTTTCTGCAAGATAATTCATTTTTAAACTTATACATTATATAATATCTATGGAAAGAACATGGCGCTGGTTTGGCAAGAAAGATAAGATTACGCTTGCACAGTTGAAGCAGATTGGTGTTGAGGGCATTGTTACCGCATTGCACGATGTTCCTCTGGGCGAGGTTTGGACACGCGAGAAGATTCATGAACTCAAGGAGTACATCGAGTCTTATGGTATGAAATGGAGCGTGGTAGAGTCTTTGCCTGTGGTTGAAACCCTGAAATATGGTGGTCCTGACCGTGATCATCAGATTGAGGTTTACAAGGAAAGTCTCCGCAACCTGGGCGAGGAAGGCATCAAATGCATCTGCTACAACTTTATGCCTGTTTTGGACTGGGCTCGTACCGATTTGGCACACGAGAATCCTAACGGAGCCAACAACCTCTATATGAGCTGGGGCGAGTTTGCCTACTTTGACATCTATATCCTGCAGCGTGAAGGCGCTCGTGAGGATTGGGCTGAGTTCTCTAAGGAGCACAAGTGGGGCAGAGACCTCGTGGCTGAGGCTGATGAAATCAAGAAGACTTCTACACCAGAGCAGGATCATGCCTTGGTAGAGAACATCATCATCAAGACCCAGGGCTTTGTATCCGGTAACTTCAGCGAGGGCGATTCAGCTCCTGTCCAGAAGTTCCGCGACCTGTTGAAGCTTTATGATGGTATCGACAAGAAGAAGTTGCAGGAGAACATGAAGTACTGGCTGGAGGCTATCATGCCTATCTGCGATGAGTACGATATCAATATGTGTGTTCACCCAGACGATCCTCCTTATCCTGTATTCGGTTTGCCAAGAATCATCGGTCGTGCCGAGGATATCCAGTGGATGTTGGATGCAGTGCCAAACAAGCACAATGGTTTGACTTTCTGTGCAGGTTCATTCTCTGCCGGCGAGCACAACGACTGTGTGGCGATGGCGAAGCAGTTTGCCGACCGCACTCACTTTGTTCATCTGCGCTCTTGCTACATTTTCCCTAACGGCAACTTTACAGAGGCTTCTCACTTGGGTGGTCGCGGCCATCTCATTGAACTTTGCCGCATCTTCGAGAAGGCTGAGCAGGAAGGCAAGTGCAATTCCGGCCGCAGATTGCCAATGCGAGTAGACCACGGTATGACCTTCACTGATGAGCCTGGTGGCGTATTCGATGAGAGCAATCATGGTCACAATGCCGGTTACACTCTCCTCGGCCGTATGTTTGCCATGGGTCAGATTCAGGGTGTCATCGCAACAGTAGATGATGAACTGGGCATTGAGTATAAGCAGCCGGGATTCTATGATTAGTGATTAGTTATTAGTGATTAGTGATTAATTCTGATGAAATATAAAAAGGAGGGTGTGGCACAAGTCACATTCAATACGCCCTGAAAGGGCAGAAGCTCCTAGCCCAGGGCATCGCCCTGGGTTTTAAAACAAATACAAAAAAGTCGCCCTGAAAGGGCAAAAGCTTTCAATATCAAAGCTTTTGCCCTTTCAGGGCGACTTTGCTTTTTGTCAACATTACCCAGGGCGATGCCCTGGGCTAGGAGCTTTTGGGCTTTCAGCCCGACCTTGCTGCCATTATCTGGACTTATGACACACCCTCTTTTTTTATGCTGATTTTATGGTTATTGGCAAAATGTGCCGCTTATTTTAGCCAATAATGCTCAAAAATAGGTGTTATTGGCTAAAAGTTATATAAGAATTAGCCAATAATTGCTTTTACTTGTAATTTTTGCAAACGATAATCTTCAGCGGAATATGTATTCGGGCATAGCCCAGAATGAAGTGGTGCTCAATGATTTGTTTTAAGCACCACCTCCTCAACATACTTCACCAGCGAATCCTTGCCGTTATGCAGATAGAAGTCTACACGAACCACGTGGTTGATGTCGGCATTGCCCTTCACCTTTATGTGTCGGGTCTTGCTGTACATCATCGTGTCGCGGCGTGAAGGATAGGATACGAGCTCGATGAGGTCTTTGGTAGAATTGCTGCCCACATAATAGATGCCTACACTGTCTTTTCCGTTCTTGATGGCAGCAATCTTCGCCATCTTCTTGGCATGAGCCGCAGAGGTATCTATCGGGTAAAACTCGCTGGCAGCTACCGTGTCGCCGTCATGCTGGTCGGGTGCAAACTTGCAGCTGGTACCCATCGTAGTGATAAAGGATGCAGCAGCCAGGGCTGCCACAAAGTATAATATTTTCTTCATTGTTATTTCCTTTCTTTTCTTTAAAGAATCCTGTTTTGTTCGCAAAATGCGTTATCGGCTGCAAAAGTACAAAAAATAACTCGAAAAGCCATACTTTTTTATCTTTTTCCTTTTAATACTTCGGATGGAGAGACGCATGCTGAAGCTGGGCGGAAGGAGTTGTGGGGATGGCATGGAAGGAGCGGAATGGAAGGAGTTGGAAGGTATGGTAGATATGGATGGAATGGATGGAATTCCGTGCAAAGATACAACTTTTCTCTGATACTGCCAAGTTTGGGGGTGTGATAAGGAAATGTTTAAACTATGCTTTCAGATTGAAAGTAGTTAAACTTCCTTACTCATAGTTTTGCGGGTGACAACTCATAGTTTTATGGGTGACAACTCATAGTTTTATGGGTGACAACTCATAGCTTTACTCTCTTAAAGTATAGGGTTAAGCTGTAAAACAGGCATTTATGAGGGTTATGATGTTTCTTACTAGAATGACTCAGTTCCTCAATAACTCAGTTCCTCAATAACTCAGTTCCTCAGTTTTTCTCTGACCCTTCACTTTTGTCTTTATTTAGAAGTTTATTATATATATAAATATATATATATAATAATATAT
>DAWDQD010000023.1:0-44122 GCA_052349145.1 Segatella copri
GTATCCTATATTTTCTTCCATTTGGGAGAACCCTGATATTTATCAGTGATAATCGGTGAGTATCAGTGAGCAACAATGAGCATCGGTGAGTTGGGAAAATGAAATGTTGTATCTTTGCATTGTGATTCAGAAAGAGAAGTCGCACACGGATCTCACAGATCCCACGGATCTTCTTTCGTTGCAAGCAATGGTACTCACTATGCCTCACAGGAAAAAACTCCGAAGGAGTAAAAATCCGTGAGATCCGTGAGATCCGTGTGGGAAAACAAAAACCTCCGCGAGGAGAAAATTTCGTGAGATTCGTGTTCAAGAATCAGGCACTGCGCAGCGCCCACTCAACATTAACTATTAACCATTTAAACACTTAAAACTTATGTTGCTTTACGTACTAAAACTAAATCAGAACGCCAAGATGCCAGAGGCATACGGCAAGTACTACGCCTATCCAGTCATCACGCAGACGGTAGGTATCGACGGCCTGGCCGAACACATGGCTAGCCACAACACTCCTTTCTCTAAGGGAGCCATCAAGGGCATGATTACCGATATGGTATCGTGCATCAAGGAACTCACCTTGCAAGGTTTCGCTGTGAAGATTGACGACCTCGCCATCTTCTCCATCGGCATCCGCAACAAGGAGGGAGCCACCTCAGAGAAGGAGTTCACCATCGCCAAGAACATCGACGGTTTCCGTCTCCGTGCTCGTGGCACCGGTGAGTTCAGCGCCAAGACCATCAACCTCGAAGCTACGCTGAAGAAGGCCTCTGCTCTGTTAGGTGATGGCACCACCCCGGATGCCACCCCGGATACCATCCCGGATACCGGAAAGGATACCCCTGGTGGCGAAAACACCGACCAGGGCGGTAGTGGAACCACTGGAGAAGGAGGAGGCGACGGCTTAGAGTAGCCCTACCCGCCTCGCATCTGAAACAAGAGAAAGCGCATCGGCAGGATGCAGTCCGGAGTAATCCGAGGGCACATCAGGAATGAGTTCATCACTCACCATTCAACATTGTCAAATCATCGCCCTGAACGGATACTTGCTCATCCTGCCCGCTTCCTCTCTTTTATCTCCCACACGGATCTCACGGATCTCACGGATCTTTTTCGTTGCAAGCAACGGTTCTCACTAAGCCTCACAGGAAAACTCCGAAGGAGTCGAAATCCGTGAGATCCGTGGGATCCGTGTGAGAAAATTAAACATTAATCACTAATTACACTAATCACTAATTAAAATGAAAAAGGAAACAATCCAGAAAGTCATCAACTTCGTCATCACCATCCTCACTGCCGTCCTCAGCTCCTTCTGTGTGCAGAGCTGCAAGTGATATTTTAGTTCTCCCACAGATCTCACAGATATACACAGATAATCTTGTTGCAAGCAACAGTTATCACCAAACCTCAATGGAAAAACTCCGAAGGAGTCAAAAATCTGTGAAAATCTGTGTAATCTGTGGGAAACAATCATTAACCCTTTAAAATCCATAGAATCCAATGAAGAATCAAAGAAAAATCGATTTGATCGTGGTACATTGCAGTGCCACACGTATTAACCAGGACTTCCCAGTAGAAGCCTTAGAAGCCTGCCACAAGGCCCGTGGTTTCCATTCCATCGGTTACCACTATTACATTACGAAGGATGGCGTGGTCTATCCCTGCCGTCCAGAAACCGAGGAGGGTGCTCACGCCCGCCACTACAATGCCCACAGCATCGGAATCTGCTACGAGGGTGGTCTCGACGAGAAAGGCAAGCCTGCCGACACTCGCACTCCAGCCCAGAAAGCATCTCTGGAAGACCTCCTCTACAGTCTCGTCCTCGACTATCCCGATGCCGAGATACTAGGTCATCGCGACCTCCCCTGGGTTCGCAAGAGCTGTCCTTGCTTCGATGTCAAGGAATGGCTGAAGGAAATCGACTTCCATCTCTAGAAAGCCCAAATAGTTCCCAGATATTCGTGCTATTCGAGTTATTCGTGTTCAAAATCATCCCAGCTTATAAGTCCTAAAAAGCTTATGGGTTGGGATTTTTTCGTTCTCAAACAACATATTCGTGTAATTCGTGCAATTCGTGTTCAGAGGAAGATGCAGAAAATCAATCCTCGCTGAGAAGTTTCTTGATTTCCTCATCGGTCTTGGTGAGTTTGTCTTTACAGAGTTTCACCAAGGTTTTGGCACGTTTCAACTGCTCGGAGAGCTGATCAATATCGAGTTCATCATTCTCCATTCTTTCTACGATTTCTTCAAGCTCTCTTACGGCTTGTTCGTATTTCATTCCTTCTTTTTCCATTTTTTTTATTTTTGTTTTGGAGTTAACAGTGGATATTTTAAAGCTTTTGCCCTTACAGGGCGTCTTGCTGATTGCCATTATACCCAGGGCGATGCCCTGGGCTAAGAGCTTTTGGGCCTTCAGCCCGTACTTAAACCACATGCAAAACTTCAATAAATTATAAACTATTATTCAACTTTTGCCTTCACGCAGCCCTCGGCAAACCTCGTTTCGATGATGTCGCCAGACTTCAGTTGCGAGGCAGAATGGATGCTTTTGCCATCTTTCAGCGTGATGCTGTAACCGCGTTTCAGCAACAATTCGGGGTCTTGTGCCTGGATGCGCTGGGAAAGAAGCTGCAGACGATGACCCTCGTTGAGCATCTTCCTTTCCAATATCGGCTGAATATTCTGAGAAAGAATCTCGAAATGGCGCTGGGCTTCCGATAGTTTCGACTGGACATTTGTGCTTAAACGGCTCATCAAGCGGTCGAGATAGGCTCCCTGCTTCGTCTTCACCAACGAAAACTGGACAGGAATCGTGTTGCTCAGTCTGTCGAGCCTCATCTTCTCCACCTGCAGACGGTGCTTCACATTCTGCACGATAGCCTCCTGCGCATTCACCACACGGGCATAAACCTCAGTAAGATGATTAACGAGGAAGGCGGCAGCGGCTGTCGGTGTCTTTACACGCTGGAAAGAAATCATATCCAGCACACTCTCGTCCCTTTCATGTCCTATTCCCGTGATGATAGGCAGCGGGAAGTTTGCCACATTCTCGGCAAGCGCCAGGGTGTCGAAACCCGAGAGATCGCTCGTAGCGCCTCCGCCTCGGATGATGACTACGCAGTCAAACTGTTCCCATTCGGCATTGATACTGTCAAGGGCAGCAATCACGCTCTGCTCTACCCCCTCGCCCTGCATCGTAGCCGGAAAGAGGCGGGTTTGAAACTGCAGACCATAATCGTTATCGGCAAGCTGGTTGCAGAAATCACCATAACCTGCTGCCGTTGCACTGGAAATGACGGCGATGCGCTGGCAGAACATCGGGAGCGCCAGCTCCTTCTGCAGTTCGAATACGCCCTCTGCTTTCAGCATATTGATGATTTCCAGCCGCTTGCGCGCCATATCGCCCATCGTATAGTTAGGGTCAATATCATCTACTATCCAGGAGAAGCCATAGTTCTCATGAAACTGCGCGTGTACCTTGAGCAGCACTTTCATTCCGGCATGAATGCGCTGTCCGGTGATGCGCTCGAAATTCGGTTTGATGAACATCCATCGGTTTCGCCAGCAGGAGGCATGCGCCTTGGCAATGGGCGTATTAGACCGCTCATCCTTCTCGATGAGTTCCAGATAGCAGTGCCCGCCGTAGCCCTCGCGAGCCTCGGAGAGTTCCGCTTCCACCCAATAGCTGTCGGGCAAGGACATCGAAATAACGTCGCGAACCATGGAGTTTAATTCATAGAGAGAAAATCTTTGCTTCATACTCTTATATTTTTGGCACTGAATTATTTTTTGGGGCACGGGATTTTTTTAGGCACTTTTTTTTTAGGCACGGATTACACGGATTACACGGATTTTTTATCAGAGAACAAGGGCGCGAGCCTCCGTGTAATCCGTGTAATCCGTGCCTTATTCTTTTTTCTCCGTGCCTTATTTTTCTCCGTGCCTACTTAATCGCTTTTCCCGTCTGATAAGCCTTCCAGAAATCAGGTACACCATATCCGAATACATTATCGGGATGATGCTGATTATTACCAGCCAATCTCACGAGTTTCATAATCTGCTTAGCCGTCTTCTGAGGCAAAGCCTGCCAGAGACACGCTACCATTCCGGCAATGAGCGGAGAAGAGAAAGACGTTCCGTTATCATTGATGATATTTCCACGGCCCGTAATCACACAGGTAGGACTTCCGTAAGCCATCACATCAGGCTTGATTCTGCCGTCAGCAGTAGGTCCCACGGCACTGAAAGCCGCATTCTCGCCCATTTCGTTTACGCTGCCCACGGTAAGGATATTGCGTGCATCGGCAGGGAAATTGATTTTCTTCCAGCTTCCCATTCCGTCGTTTCCTGCAGAATTGACACAGATGATTCCCTTGTCAGCAC
Organism: Segatella copri; assembly: GCA_052349145.1. Lineage (GTDB taxonomy): Bacteria > Bacteroidota > Bacteroidia > Bacteroidales > Bacteroidaceae > Prevotella > Prevotella copri_V. The sequence goes on from DAWDQD010000023.1 coordinate 4,378, forward strand.
ACATCGAAGCGGTGCGGGAGATGAGGGTAGAATTGCCGTCCTGCTCATAATAATGATGGTTGGTAGACGCATCATCGAAGCCATGATAGCCTAACGAAGAGTTGATGACATCCACGCCGCAACTGTCAGCATATTCAGCCGCAAAAGCCCAGTAATCCTCTTCTGCCAGACTCTCTGTGCGCTCATCTTCACAGCGCACCAACAGATATTGAGCCTCAGGCGCCACTCCCACGAATCTTTCGGGTTCGTTGGCAGCCATCGTAGAAAGCACCATCGTTCCATGCTCCATCTCGGCGAAAATATTCTTGGATTGAGGAACCACAAAGTCCTTAATGCCCGCCAATCTGATATTATGCAGCGCCGGAATCTTATCCACATTCATGAATCCGCCGTCGAAGACAGCAATCATCATTCCTTTGCCCAAATGTCCGGTTCCATGCAGCCGCTTGCCGTTGAGCGACTGGATCTGCGCATCGGCAGCACCATATTCGCCTACTCCACCAGTCCAATCGTTCAATCCCCTGCGAACGCTACTTCTGATGCGCTGACTGACAGAATCGGGAGCAGAGAAGACCTTCATCTTCCGGGTGATGAAATCGAGTTCATCCAGTTTCCGTAGTTCCTTCTCCTTATGAATGCGGACCAGCAGGGTATTGTTCCACTTGCTCTTGCCCACAATCTCGATGCCAGCCTCGCTTACAGCCTGCTCATAAGCAGGAGCCACAGGCAAATCGGTAACATCGATGGGCAGATTCTGCCTCTTTCTGCGCTCTATGGAACGGGGAGAGAGAAAATCTGCAGGGCGACTTACCGAGAAGGGAGTGTGACTGAGGTCTTTGTCTCTGAGATAAAGACGATACATCATACACTTGCCTCCCGGATACGACACCATATCGGTTTCGGCGATGCGAGGCAACCGCATCAGTTGCTCAAAATTGCTAACCCTGTCTTCGCGAGCAAACAAAGAAAGAGCGGTCATTAAAAATGCATAAAGCATCAAATATTTTTTCATCATTATATCGGTAGTCCGGTTTGTTATTGTTGTTGCTGCAATATTTCTGTATTGCATTTATTAATCAGTTGAATTGTTTATTCTGAAGTGCAAAAGTACAGAAATTGTACGAAAACACCAAAGGAAAAGGGAAGTTTTTATCATGAAATGCAAGTTTTTCTCATATATATAATAAGGTATCAGATATTTTTTGTACTTTTGCAGACAAGTAGCCGCTGCAATTGCATTCAGAAAGAAGCTGGGCGAACGGCTATGAGGAAAAAACAGATATAAATGGAAAATAAACAAGCAACATTAGAATTAGGTACGAAGCCGGTGGGTAAGCTGCTCGTTCAGTATGCCCTGCCAGCGATGATTGCGATGACCGCCGCCTCACTCTACAACATCGTTGACCGAGTATTCATCGGTCAGGGTGTGGGAGCCATGGCCATCTCAGGTCTCGCCATCACCTTTCCCTTCATGAACCTCACCGCCGCTTTCGGAGCCGGTGTGGGCGTAGGAGCATCTACTGCCATCAGCGTGAAGCTGGGACAAAAAGACTATGCCACAGCGCAAAACATTCTGGGTAACACGATTTCTCTGAATCTCATCATCGGTATCGGACTGAGCATCATCTGTCTGCTCTTCCTCGACCCTATCCTGAGATTCTTCGGAGCCAGCGACCAGACGCTCATCTATGCCCATGAGTACATGGTCATCATCCTGCTGGGCAACGTGGTGAGCCACATGTATTTCGGCATGAACGCCCTGCTCCGAGCCGCGAGCAAACCCAAGCAGGCGATGTTTGCCACCATCTTTACGGTGGTGATGAACGTGATACTCGATGCCCTCTTCATCCTCGTTTTCAAATGGGGAATACAGGGTGCCGCCATCGCCACCATCCTTTCGCAACTGATGGCGCTGATGTGGCAAATCAAGCTCTTCAGCAACAAGAATGAGCTGCTCCACTTCAAGAAAGGAATCTACAGACTGAAGAGGAAACTCGTGGATAATATCCTCGCCATCGGCATTTCGCCTTTTCTGATGAACGTGTGCGCCTGCATCATCGTCATCTTCATCAACAACCAGCTGGTACGTTTCGGAGGCGACCTCTCCGTGGGTGCCTACGGAATAGCCAACGGTATTGCAATGGTGTTCGTGATGTTCGTATTCGGCGTAAACCAGGGAATGCAGCCTATCGCCGGCTACAATTACGGAGCCCAGAAACGGGACCGACTGATGCGCGTATTAAACCTGAGCATCATTGCCGCCACCGCCATCATGGTAACGGGCTGGCTGATAGCGATGTTCCTGCCTTACTACTGCGCACGACTGTTTACAACCGATAAGCAACTGATAGACTTGGGTATTAAGGCGATCAGAGTAGTGATGTTCTGCTTCCCGGTCATCGGGTTCCAGATGGTTATCACCAACTTCTTCCAGTGCATCGGAAAGGTGAAGATCAGCATCTTCCTCTCCTTGTCGAGACAGTTGCTCATCCTCCTGCCGCTCCTGGCTTTCCTGCCAATGATATGGGACATTGATGGCGTATGGTACAGTATGCCTATCTCTGATTTCTCAGCCGCAGTCATCGCTGCCATCGTAATGTCATGGTACATGAACAAGCAGAAAAGACAACACCAAGAACAGCTAAAAGTTAATAGTTAATAGCAGCTTCGCCGTTTAGCAAGATTGCCCTATAAACTATAAATTATAAACTATAAATTATGAATAAGATTATCATAAACGTAGGTCGCCAGATAGGTAGCGGCGGCCATATCATCGCCGAAAAGCTGGCGGAGGATTTCGGTTGCAAATGTTACGACCGTGAGCTGCTGAATCTTGCCGCCAAGGAGAGTGGATTCTCTGAGAAATTCTTCGAGCAGAACGATGAGCAGAAGGGATTCTTCAAGTCTCTCTTCCATACCCATCTGCCCTTCCTGAGCGATAACAATTTCTATCACAACGACTTCTCGCAGGAAGGTCTGTACAAGTTCCAGAGCGACGCTATCAGAAAGGCTGCCGATGAGGGCAACTGCGTGTTTGTGGGCAGAACCGCCGACTATGTGCTGCGTGATTACAAGAACGTGATCAACATCTTCATCACCGCCAACATCGACGACCGCATCAAGGCAGTGTGCAAGCGAAAGGACATCGACAGAGCCAGCGCCCGCAAGTTTATCGAAAGCCACGAGGAGCAGCGCGCCTCTTACTACGATTACTATACAGGCAAGAAGTGGGGACACAGCGAGAGCTACGACCTCTGCATCAACAGCAGCCATCTGGGAATCGAAGAAACAGAGAAGTTTATCGCAGAATTTATCAGAAAGAAGTTCGGACTTAGTGCTTAATTATTAGTGATTAATTATTAGTGATTAGGGATTAATTTTAGGGACATAAAATATAAAACATCATATAAATGAAGAAGATTATGCTTTTGGGCTCAGGCGAACTGGGCAAAGAATTTACCATCGCCGCAAAGCGAGCAGGACAGTACGTCATCGCTTGCGACAAGTATGACAATGCACCAGCCATGCAGGTAGCCGACGAGCGAGAAGTGTTCTCGATGCTCGATGGCGACGCATTGACCGCAGTGGTAGAGAAACATCACCCAGACATCATCGTGCCTGAGATTGAAGCTATCCGCACCGAGCGACTCTTCGACTTCGAGAAGGAGGGCATTCAGGTTGTGCCTTCTGCACGTGCCGTGAACTACACCATGAACCGCCGTGCCATCCGCGACCTTGCCGCCAAGGAACTGGGTCTGCGCACCGCCAAGTATTTCTATGCCAAGACCTTCGAGGAGTTTAAGAACGCTGCCGATGAAATCGGTTTCCCATGCGTAGTGAAACCTCTGATGAGTTCAAGCGGCCATGGTCAGAGCTATGTTCACAACGATGATGAACTGAAGGAGGCTTACAAGGAGGCAATGGAAGAAGGTCGTGGCGACGTGAAGGAAGTAATCATCGAGGAATTTATCGACTTCGATTCTGAGTTCACCCTCCTCACCGTCACCCAGAAAGACGGTCCTACCCTCTTCTGTCCACCTATAGGCCACGTACAGAAGGGCGGCGACTACCGCGAGAGTTGGCAGCCATTCCAGATTCCTGAAGAGGCTTTGAAGAAGGCTGAGCACATTGCCGGCGAAGTAACCAAGGCATTGACAGGTGCCGGTCTCTGGGGCGTAGAGTTCTTCCTGAGCAAGCAGGGCGAGGTTATCTTCTCTGAGTTGAGTCCTCGTCCACACGATACAGGTATGGTAACCCTTGGTCACACCACCAACCTGAGCGAGTTTGAGCTCCACTTCCGTGCCGTGATGGGCTTGCCTATCGCCGGAATCCATCTGGAGCACATCGGCTGTTCTGCCGTCATCCTCTCGCCAGAGGAAAGCACCGAGCCATTAAACTACAATATGCTCGATGCGCTGAAGGAAGACCATACCCGCATCCGTATCTTCGGCAAGCCAGAGGCTCACGTAGGCCGCCGCATGGGCGTCGTACTCTGCTACGGCGAGAAGGGCGATGACCTCAACCAGCTCCGCGACAAGGCAAAGCGTCTGGCAAAGACTGTATTGGGAACCGACCCATACATGAAGAAATAGACATGAAAGAATTAGGAAGAATTATCACATTACCCAAGATATTCGACCCTAGAGGCAACCTGACAGTGGCAGAGGGAGAGACGCATATTCCCTTTGCCATTGCCCGTACCTACTGGACCTATGATGTTCCGGGCGGAGAAAGTCGCGGTGGCCATGCTCACAAGGAATGCCAGGAATTCATCATAGCAGCCAGCGGTTCCTTTTCGGTAACACTGGATAATGGAGAACAGAAGAAGACCTATCATCTCAACCACCCTTGGGAGGGACTGTTCGTAGATGTCAATATCTGGCGAACACTGGATGATTTCTCTTCCGGCTCATTGTGTCTGGTTCTGGCTTCCCACAAGTTTGAGGAAGAAGACTATATACGCGAATATGACGAATATCTCAGATTCATCAGTTCATCCCAAAGTCCTAATCTCTCAAAGACCGAGAATCAATAACGCTAAATATCATGTTTGAGATCAGAAAATACAACGATGCAGACAAGGAAGTCTGGAATGCTTATGTAGAACATGCACGCAACGCCACCTTCCTTCTCAACCGCTCGTACATGGATTATCACAGCGACCGTTTCACAGACCATTCTCTGATGATATGGAAGGACGGAAAACTATACGCCATACTTCCCGGCAACCAATCGGGAAAAACTTTTTATTCCCACCAAGGGCTAACCTATGGGAGTCTCCTTACAACCAGCAAGGCTTCGGCAAAGGATGTTTGCGACATATTCGTTGCCATCAACTCCTACCTGCAATCAGCAGGTTTCCAAAAAGTAGTCTATAAGGCAATACCCTGGATTTACCACCAAATACCATCAGAGGAAGATTTATACGCCATCGTCAAGGAATGCCATGCGCAACTGGCAGTACGCAACATCGCCTCCGTCATCGACATGAGTCACCCTCTGAAATGGAGTCGCGACCGGCACTATGGAGCCAACAAGGCACGAACAGAGGGCATTATCGCCGAAGAAAGCAACGACTTTGCGGCGTTTTGGAAGATATTAGAAGATAACCTGATGCAGACCTATCAAGCCAAGCCCGTGCATACTTTGGAAGAAATGTTGCTGCTGAAATCAAGATTTCCAGAACAAATACGTCTTTATGTAGCCAAATTGGGAGAAGAAACCCTAGGCGGTTCGTTATTGTACATCACGCCACAGGTGGTTCATTCCCAGTACATATCAGCCACACCAAAAGGCAAGCACATGCATGCTATTGATGCGATATTCAGAAAGATTCTTCAAGAAGACTACAAGGACTGCAAATACTTAGATTTCGGTACTTCAAATGAAGAAGGTGGAAAGGTGCTCAACACCAGCCTCATCTATCAGAAAGAAGGTTTCGGAGGAAGAGGCGTGGTTTATGATACTTACGAATGGAGATTATAATAGTTGATAGTTTAAAGTTGATAGTTTATAGCTATCTTGCGAACGGCTAAGCCCTATAAACTATCAACTTTTAACTATAAACTAAATCAATATAACTGTCACACCACGAGCAGCTTGCGCACCCATAACCAGAGCCTGCTCGATATCGGCAGTCTTGGAAGGACCACTGATGAAAGTACCGAAATTGTACTTCGGATCCATCTCAATACGGGCATAAGCCTCATGCATATTGTTCACAATCTTCTCTTTTTCGAGGAATATCACAAGGTATTCCGAGATGAAAAGCACCGCTTTCTCCTTCATGGTCTGAGGAATCCAGACGCAGCCATTCTCGGCAACACCCACTTCACCACGAACAATACCCACATCAGTACCATTCAGGTCATTAGCCTCAGTCACCGTATCAGGATTCTTCTGGGCAATCGTGATTTCTGGCAGATGAGAGGCAAAGACCTTGGCTTCCGGATAAGCCTTCTTCACCAGCTCATCCAGACTCTCACCCTCCTTCGCTTCTATCACATGGCCACCTACCGATTCCGTCATCTCAATAAACTGTTTCAGCGTATCCTCATACTGGATACCCTTCACATCTACGGCAGGCATATCGAATTGAACATGCGTATTCTTGCGCAACTTGTTCAGGAAATCTTCTTTCTTCATTTTACTTTTCCCTCCTTCCATAATTGATGAAAACTCTTCTTGGCAAACTCAGGCATGGCGTGACCGATGCCCCAGGCATTCCAATTGCTGAAGTGCGTACAGCATTCAGGAATCAGGTTGGTGAGCGGCGCAAACTTCAGGGCAGTGGTGTAGAGCGCAGGACGGTCGAAGAGATACTTCATACCATTCGACATCGCCTTCTTCACAGGATCTGCCTTGCCCAACTTCTCCAGACTCTGGCGCCATACGTAAATCTGCGAACCTGGTCCTACCTTGGAAGGACAGACATTGTCGCAAGACAAGCACAAGGTGCAGGCAGAAACATTGTCGCTGTACTTCTGAGAATTCTTCAGCATACCCAGGTTCACACCAATAGGACCCGGAATAAAATAGGTGTAACTGTAACCGCCTGAACGACGATAAACCGGACAGGTATTCATGCAGGCTCCGCAACGCATACATTTCAAAGTCTGCCAGTGGTCCTTATCGGCGAGAATATCGCTTCTGCCGTTATCCACCAATACCACATGCATCTCGGCACCCGGACGAGCCTGGCGGAAATGAGAAGTGAAGGCGGTGGTAGGCTGACCGGTTCCGCAGCGACAAAGCAGGCGCTGGAACACAGCCAATGACTTATAATCAGGAACCAGTTTCTCAATACCCATCGCTACAATATGGAGCTTAGGCATGGAAGTAGTCATATCCGCATTACCCTCGTTGGTGCAAACCACGCAATCGCCGGTAGCAGCCACACCGAAGTTACATCCGGTCATACCTGCTCCAGCTTCCATAAACTGGTCGCGGAGATGATGACGGGCACAGCGGGTCAGGTAAGTAGGATCGTAGTTGCCGATTTCCTTGGAGATACCCTTCTCCTCGAACATCTTACCTACCTCCTCACGCTTCAGGTGGATGGCAGGCATCACGATATGGCTAGGCTTCTGACCCAGAAGCTGGATGATGCGCTCACCCAGGTCTGTCTCTACCACGTCAATGCCGTGCTGCTCCAGATAAGGATTCATCTCGCACTCCTCGGTGAGCATCGACTTCGACTTCACCATCTTCTTCACGTTATGGTCTTTCAGAATACCGAGCACAATCTCATTGAATTCCTGCGCATCCTTTGCCCAGTGAACCTTTACCCCGCGGCTCTCCAGATTCTTGGAAAACATATCGAGATAATCGGCAAGATGGGTAATCGTGTGCATCTTGATTTCAGACGCATGCTCGCGGAGATCTTCCCACTCAGGAAGTCCCTGCGCCATTCTATCTCTTTTCTGACGAACAGACCAGAAGGTAGCATCGTGCCAGGTGGTCTTCTCTACATTCTGCGTAAACTTCGCAGCTCTCTTGGAATGTTCTGTACTCATAGTCCTGCAGCTAATATTTGAACAACATGAATAAACTTGATCGGCATCTTCTCCTTCTTGGCGATTCCCGCCATGTGCATCAGGCAGGAAGAATCCGGACCCGTTACATACTCGGCACCTGTAGCCATGTGGCGCTTGATCTTATCTTCGCCCATACGGGTAGAAACGGCAGGCTCCTCAATAGAGAACATACCGCCGAATCCGCAGCACTCATCCTTGCGCTCCGGTTCGTGGATGGTAATGCCTTCCACCATATTTAATAAGTCGATGATTTTGTTGAAAGGCTTGATGTGGCGCTCAGAAGGAGATGACAATCCCAGTTCGCGCACACCGTGGCAACTGTTGTGTACACTCACCACATGCGGGAACTTGCCCGGCACATGATCCACCTTCAGCACATCGTGAAGGAACTCCACAACATCCATGATTTTCTTTGAGGAAATACACTCGTGCTTACCCTCAAGGATTTTAGGATAATACACCTTTACGTAAGCAGCACATGAGGCAGAAGGAGCTACGATATAATCGTAATCCTTGAACAGCTCATCAAATGTCTCTATGACCTTCTCCGACTTGTCCTGAAAACCGGCATTAGCCATTGGCTGGCCGCAGCAAGTCTGTTTTTCGGGATAACCCACGTCTAGTCCATAATGCTTAAGCAACTTGTATGTAGCCACACCCGCTTCAGGGTAAAGGGCATCCACATAACAAGGGACGAATAATCCGACTTTCATTGTTGTTATATTTATCTTGTTTGCTATTTGTTTATTCTTTTTCTACATGACTAAAAGCCGCTGCAAAAGTAACAAAAAAAAAAGTAATAATAAAAGATTTTAGGGAAGAAATTATGAGATTTGATGTTATTTAACTGTAAAGAATTGCAGAAAATTTGGAATAATCAAATAAATAGCGTAACTTTGCATCTAGAAATAGTGTGTCTACCATTTGTGAACTAACGCAAATGCAGTTTAGTTGCTAAAAACATAAATACCAAGACATATAAAGAACAAACTTATAGTTATATTTAATGATGAAGAAACAGCTTAAGAAAGTCCTCGTTCTGGGTTCCGGTGCTTTGAAGATCGGCCAGGCAGGTGAGTTTGACTATTCCGGTTCGCAGGCTCTCAAGGCTTTGCGCGAGGAGGGTATTAATTCCGTCCTCATTAATCCAAACGTTGCTACAATTCAGACAAGTGAAGGTATTGCTGACAAGGTTTATTTCTTGCCGGTGACACCTTTTTTTGTAACTGAAATTATCAAGAAGGAGCGCCCAGACGGCATCATGCTGGCTTGGGGTGGACAGACGGGTTTGAACGTTGGTACAGAACTTTACCTCAACGGTGTGCTCAAGGAGTATGGTGTGGATGTGTTGGGAACTTCGGTAGAGGCTATCATGAACACGGAAGACCGCGACCTCTTCGTAAAGGAGCTTAACAAGGTTGACCTCAAGGTTCCAGTAAGCCACGCTTGCGAGAACATGGAGGAGGCTGTGGCTGCGGCACGCAACATCGGCTACCCTATCATGATCCGTTCTGCCTATGCGCTGGGTGGTCTCGGTTCTGGTGTCTGCAAGACCGAAGAGGAGTTTAAGGAGATTGCTGAATCTGCCTTCACTTTCGCACCTCAGGTGCTTGTTGAGGAGAGCCTGAAGGGATGGAAGGAGATTGAGTTCGAGTGCATCCGTGATGCTAACGACCGTTGCTTCACCGTTGCCTCTATGGAAAACTTCGACCCACTGGGTATTCACACAGGTGAATCTATCGTGGTGGCCCCAACCTGTTCTCTTACCGACGAGCAGGTGAAGATGTTGCAGGACATCGCGGTGAAGTGCGTCCGTCACCTCAACATCGTGGGTGAGTGCAACATCCAGTATGCTTTCAACGCTGAGACCAACGACTACCGTATCATCGAGATCAATGCTCGCTTGAGCCGTTCTTCTGCCCTCGCATCTAAGGCTACCGGTTATCCGCTCGCCTTCGTTGCTGCCAAGATTGCCCTCGGTTATACGCTCGACCAGATTGGCGAGATGGGTACTCCTAACTCAGCTTATGTAGCTCCATCACTCGACTATATGATCTGTAAGATTCCTCGTTGGGACCTTACCAAGTTTGCCGGTGTAAGCCGCAAGATTGGTTCTTCCATGAAGTCTGTAGGCGAAATCATGTCTATCGGCCGTTCTTTCGAGGAGATGCTCCAGAAGGGTCTCCGTATGATTGGTCAGGGAATGCACGGTTTCGTAGGCAACGACCACACCAAGTTTGATAACCTGGATGAGGAACTTTCTAACCCTACCGACCTCCGTATCTTCGCCATCGCCCAGGCTTTGGAGGAAGGTTACACCATCGAGCGCATCGAGGAGTTGACCAAGATTGATCCTTGGTTCATCGAGCGCATGAAGAATATCGTAGATTACAAGCACAAACTTTCTGAATATAATACGCTGGAGGAGATTCCTGCCGAGGTGTTGCGCGAGGCTAAGGTATTGGGCTTCTCAGACTTCCAGATTGGCCGCTTCGTATTGAAGACTCAGAACACAAATATGGAGAAGGAGGTGCTCGCAGTTCGCGCCCAGCGTAAGAAGCTGAACATTCTTCCTGCCGTAAAGCGCATCCCTACTGTGGCAAGCGAGCATCCTGACCTCACTAACTATCTCTACATGACATACGCCGTAGAGGGTTACGACATCAACTACTACAAGAACGAGAAGTCTGTCATCGTTCTCGGTTCGGGTGCTTACCGCATCGGTTCTTCCGTAGAATTCGACTGGTGTTCAGTAAACGCCATCAACACAGCCCGCAAGTTGGGTTACAAGTCAATCATGATCAACTACAACCCGGAGACCGTATCTACCGACTACGATATGTGCGACCGTCTCTACTTCGATGAGCTTTCTTTCGAGCGTGTACTCGATGTCATCGACCTGGAGTCACCACGTGGTGTGATTGTTTCCGTAGGTGGTCAGATTCCAAACAACCTGGCTATGAAGCTCCATCGCCAGTCTGTGCCAATCCTGGGTACATCTCCTGTCAACATCGACCGTGCCGAGAACCGCGGTAAGTTCTCTGCCATGCTCGATAAGTTGGGCATCGACCAGCCTAAGTGGAGCGCCCTCACATCAATGGAGGATGTCCAGAAGTTCATCGACGAGGTAGGCTATCCTGTTCTCGTTCGTCCTTCCTACGTTCTTTCCGGTGCAGCCATGAACGTTTGCCACGATGATGATGAGTTGCGTCGCTTCCTGGAGGCAGCTTCTGAGGTTTCTAAAGAATACCCAGTAGTTATCTCTCAGTTTATGACAGAGACCAACGAGATTGAGTTCGATGGTGTTGCCCAGAACGGTGAGATTGTAGAGTATGGTATTTCAGAGCACGTAGAGTATGCAGGCGTTCACTCTGGTGACGCAACCATGACCTTCCCTGCCCAGCAGATTTCCTTCGCTACAGCCCGTCAGATCAAGAAGATTTCACGTGCCATCGCCAAGGAGCTCAACATCTCTGGTCCTTTCAATATCCAGTACCTGGCTAAGGGTCGTGATGTAAAGGTAATCGAGTGTAACCTCCGTGCATCCCGTTCGTTCCCATTCGTAAGCAAGGTATTGAAGCGCAACTTCATCGAAACGGCTACCCGCATCATGCTCGATGCTCCATATCAGAAACCGGATAAGTCTGCTTTCGATATCGACCGTATGGGTGTGAAGGCATCCCAGTTCTCATTCGCCCGCTTGCAGAACGCCGACCCTGTTTTGGGTGTGGACATGAGTTCTACCGGTGAGGTAGGCTGTATGGGTGATACTTTCGAGGAGGCATTGCTCAACTCATTGATTGCTACCGGCTACAAGATTCCTTCTAAGGACAAGGGCATCATGCTTTCAAGCGGTGGTGCCAAGGAGAAGGCTTCTCTGCTCGATGCTGCCCAGGCTTTGGTGAAGAATGGTTACACCATCTACGCTACAGCCGGTACAGCGAAGTTCCTGAACGAGAACAACGTGAAGGCTACAGCCGTAGGATGGCCTGATGAGGACCAAAAGGATCTTCCTAACGTGATGCAGATGATTGCCGACCACAAGTTCGACCTCATCGTCAACATCCCTAAGAATCACACCAAGCGTGAGTTGACCAATGGTTACAGAATCCGTCGTGGCGCCATCGACCACAACATTCCTCTGTTCACCAATGCCCGTCTGGCTTCAGCCTTCATCGAGGCATTCTGCACAATGAGCCAGGACCAGTTGCAGATTAAGAGCTGGCAGGAGTACGAGTAATCGCACGCGGGAATAATTTTTATCTCACGCAGATTACGCAGATTTATACGAATACGCCCTGAAAGGGCAGAAGCTCCTAGCCCAGGGCAACACCCTGGGTTAGATAACAATCAGCAAAGTCGCCCTGTAAGGGCAAAAGCTTTATATATTGCTAGGTATTTTAAAGCTTTTGCCCTTACAGGGCGTCTTGTTTGCGCCATAAGGTTACCCAGGGCGCTGCCCTGGGCTAGGAGCTTCTGCCCTTTCAGGGCGTGCTGCCAAAAACTTGCTTCTGTCCTTTCCCTTCAACAGATAACCGTTGGTGCAGGGCAGCAACCTTACAGGGCTTTTTTTATTCCCGGCAATGAGAAAAAGGAGGCGAAATGATGGCTATCTCATTATTTTATTGTACCTTTGCAAACAGAAATAAGAATAAAACATGATAGTTTGTATAGCAGAGAAACCGAGTGTGGCTAAGGATATCGCCCGAATCATCGGGGCTACCACGGCACGCGACGGTTATATGGAAGGTAATGGTTACCAAGTAACATGGACCTTCGGCCACCTTTGTGAGCTGAAGGAACCGGATGATTATACTCCGATGTGGAAACATTGGAGCCTTGCGGCGTTGCCGATGATTCCACAGCGATTCGGTATCAAGCTCATCAACGATGAAGGCATCAAGAAGCAGTTTGCTACCATCGAGAAACTGATGCAGGCTGCCGACAGCATCATCAACTGCGGTGACGCCGGACAGGAAGGAGAGCTTATCCAGAGATGGGTGATGCAGAAGGCACAGGCAAAATGCCCGGTCAAGAGATTGTGGATTTCTTCCATGACCGATGAAGCCATCAAGCAGGGCTTCCAGGAACTGAAAGACCAGACCGAATACCAGTCACTCTATCTTGCCGGACTTTCCCGTGCCATCGGCGACTGGATTCTCGGCATGAACGCTACCCGACTTTACACATTGAAATACGGTCAGAACCGACAGGTGCTCAGCATCGGCCGGGTGCAGACCCCTACCCTTGCCCTCATCGTGAACCGCCAGAAGGAAATCGACAACTTCGTTTCCGAACCTTACTGGGTACTCGCCACCATCTACCGCGACACACAGTTTACCGCTACCAGCGGCAAGTTTACCAGCAAGGAGGAAGGCGAGAAGGCTTTCAGCACCATCGCCGGCAAACCCTTCACCGTTACGGATGTTAGCAAGAAGAAGGGAAACGAGGCGCCACCTCATCTCTACGACCTCACCTCACTGCAGGTGGATTGCAACAAGAAGTTTGCCTACTCTGCCGATATTACACTGAAGCTCATCCAGAGTCTCTACGAGAAGAAGTACACCACTTATCCTCGTGTAGATACCCAGTTTCTGACCGACGATATCTATCCGAAATGTCCGCAGATTCTGAACGGAGTGAGTCAGGCAAAGATCATGAGTCAGCAGAAATACCTCCCACTCATCCAGCAGCTCGCAACAATCAGCAAGAAATTGCCGAAGAGCAAGAAGGTTTTCGATAATAGCAAGGTAACCGACCACCACGCCATCATCCCAACCGGTGTTCCACCAACCGGACTCACCGATATGGAGGCAAACGTGTATGATCTCATCGCCAAGCGCTTTATCAGCGTGTTCTATCCGGACTGTAAATTCTCCACCACCACCGTTTTGGGCGAAGTCATCAACGAAGACGGACCGAAACCGGAGAAGATAGAGTTCAAGGTGAGCGGTAAGGAGATTCTCGAACCGGGCTGGCGAGTAGTCTATGCCAAGGATACGAAGAATGCCGATGACGACGATGCAGATAACGCCAACGGAAACGCAGACTCAGGAAACGGCGCCAAGAAGGAAGTGGTAGAAGAAAGAACCCTCCCATCCTTCACAAAAGGCGAATCGGGAGAACATCAGCCTACCCTGACGGAGAAATGGACCACGCCACCTAAGTATTATACCGAGGCAACCCTGCTGCGTGCGATGGAGACAGCGGGCAAATTCGTAGAAGACGAAGAACTTCGTGCTGCATTGAAGGAGAACGGAATCGGCCGACCATCCTCCCGTGCCGGCATCATCGAGACCCTCTTCAAGCGCCACTACATCCGTCGCCAGCGCAAGAATCTGATGGCAACCCCGACAGGCATCGAACTCATTGACACCATTCATGAGGAACTGCTGAAGAGTTGTGAACTGACCGGTATCTGGGAGAAGAAGCTCCGCGACATCGAGCACAAGACCTACGATCCTGCCGACTTCATCAACGGACTGAAAGAACAGATCAACAAGATTGTCATCGATGTATTGTCAGACAACAGCAACCGGAGAGTGACCATCATGACAGAGGAAGACCTCAAGAAGAAACCGGCTGCCAAGAAACCGGCTGCCCGAAAGGCTCCTGCCAAGAAAGCCGATAAGGCAGCAGCACAGAATACAGATTCTCAGAATGCCCCTGCTCAGCCGGCTCCAGCTGCCGACCCAATGGTTGGCAAACCATGTCCGCTCTGCGGCAAGGGCGTCATCATCAAGGGCAAGACCGCCTATGGCTGCAGCAACTGGAAGGCAGGCTGCCAATATCGTCAGCCATTCTCGCAGATGTAATAAGATATAACTCAAGTTTCACATATAAGCTCCACACGCCCTGAAAGGGCAGAAGCTCCTAGCCCAGGGCAACGCCCTGGGTCATTATGGACGCAAACCTGTCGCCCTGTAAGGGCAAAAGCTTCAAAGAACGAGGCAATTTATAAGGCTTTTGCCCTTACAGGGCGCCTTGCAGACTGCTACTATACCCAGGGCGTTGCCCTGGGCTAGGAGCTTCTGCCCTTTCAGGGCGTGTGGGAGAGTTGCTTGCGAAAGTTCAGTAAAATAATTAAGTTGTTCCAGTATGAAGCAGATTAGATTTTATCAAATCATAACAGCAATCAGCTGCCTCTTTCTGATAAGTTGCGGCATTGAACAGAACCTGAAGAAAGCAGACAAGCATCTTTCTTTAGGCGAATACTACGATGCGGCAACCCAATATAAAAAGGTGTACACCAAGACACCTACCAAAGAGCGGGCTGCCCGGGGCAAGGTGGCTCTGAAGATGGCACGCTGCTATGATAAAATCAACAGTACGCCGAAGGCACTGGCTGCCTACAGCAATGCCATCCGATACAAGCAGGCAGACCTCAACGACCGCCTGGCTTACGCCCGGCTTCTCCTGAAGAACGGAAGTTACAGACAGGCTGCCAAGGAATTCGAATTCCTGCTCGATTCCATGCCCGACAACGTGCTGGTAAAGAACGGACTCGAATCGGCACAGAAAGCCCCAATCTGGAAGAAGGAAGGAAGCCGGTACAAGGTAAAGCGGATGGATGTTTTCAACTCCCGAAGAGACGACTATTCGCCGATGTTCCTCAGCGATGACAACAGTCAGCTCTATTTCACCTCAACCCGCAACGAAGCCCAGGGCAGCGACCTGAACGGAGTGACAGGAACGAAATCTGCCGACATTTTCTTCTCTGAAAAGAACGACAAAGGCAAATGGAGCAAGCCGGAAGCCATCGGAACCGGTCTCAACACCGACTACGAAGAGGGCGCATGCTGCTTTACCCCAGACGGCAAGCAGATGTACCTCACCCAGTGTGCCACCGATCCCACTTCGCCCCGCTTAGCCCAGATAGTAACCTCCAACCGCTCGGATGCAGCCTGGAGCAAGCCTACGAATCTGGAAATCAGCAAAGATACACTCAGCTGTTTTGCCCATCCAGCCATCTCCCCTGATGGCGAATGGCTCTATTTCGTATCAGACATGCCGGGCGGAAAAGGCGGACTCGACATCTGGCGAGTGCGCATCACTCCTGCCGGACTGGGCGGCGTAGAGAACCTGGGCGAACCTATCAACACACCAGGCGATGAGATGTTCCCTACCTTCCGTCCTAACGGCGACTTTTACTTCAGCAGCAACGGTCATGTGGGAATGGGCGGACTCGACATCTATATCGCCAAAGTGAATTCCATCACCCGGAAATATGAACTCACCCACCCCGGCTATCCGCTGAATACAGAAGCCGATGACTTCGGAATGACTTTCGAGGGTCTCCACAATCAGGGTTTCTTCTGCTCTAACAGAAAAGACGGAAGAGGCTACGATCATATCTACTCCTTCGAGAATCCGGAGATTGTTACCACAATGAAGGGATGGGTTTACGAGAAAGACGGTTATGAACTGCCTGCCGCCGAGGTGAGAATCGTAGGCAACGACGGAACGAACAGGAAACTATCCGTCAAGGGCGACGGTTCGTTTGTCCTCCCTATCAATCCGCATGTCGACTACCTGGTGATGGCATCCTGCAAAGGCTACCTCAACCACAAGGAAGAACTTCGGGTTGATTCAGCTAAAGAGAGTAAGGAATACGTGCTCCAGTTCCCGCTGGCTTCCATCACAGCCCCTGTACTCATCGACAACATCTTCTACGATTTCGACAAGGCAACCCTTACCGAAGCCAGTACAACAGCCCTCGACCAGCTGGTAACGCTGCTGAAAGAGAACCCGCACGTTACCATCGAACTCAGCGCCCATTGCGACTACAAGGGAAACAGCGAATATAACAAGCATCTGTCTCAGCGCCGCGCCCAATCGGTAGTAGACTACCTGATAAAACACGGCATAGAGAAAGAGCGCCTCACCCCTGTGGGCTACGGCAAGGAGAAGCCGAAGAATGTGCGCAAGAAACTCACCGTGAAGTATCCTTGGCTCAAGGAAGGCGATGTGCTCAACGAAGAATTTATCCTGAAGCAGAGCAAGGAGCATCAGGAAATCTGCAACCAGCTGAACCGCCGAACCGAGTTCAAAGTGCTACGCACTACCTATAAATTGTTTTAGAAACCGATATCATAAGCATAGGTGCTCTACTGAAAAAGTAGCAGCACCTATTTGTTTTTCTATATTCAGCAATATTAAATCTTCGTTCATCGACGCTGAATGTCCGTTCAGCGACGTTGAATGTCCGTTCAGCGACGTTGAATGTCCGTTCAGCGTCGATGAACGGAGATTTCAAGAACATAAAGATGATATTTATAGTAATAAAAAACTCTTTCTATTAGCACTAAAAACTATTCTGCTAATAGAAAGAGTTGATCATTCATACAATTGATATCAGGGAAGAAGCCTACTGACGTGCATCAGCCAGTTCATTATATCCCCAAACCATGATGAGGACAACGAAGCCAGCCAGCACCATCAGGAGATTCTGAGAGTGGGCGATGGAATCTGCCACATGCGTAAGAGCACGCGAACCGGAAAGGAGGAAATCTATCTTCATAGAGAAAAGCCATCCCTGAATCTGCTCCCATCCCTGACAGACTACTGCTATGATGATGCCTGCTGCCACACAGGCTGCCGTCCATAAATGTTCCAGACGCTGGCGCTTAACCAGCGACATCGCTGTACCAGTTTCGGGTAAAGCCGGCAAGGCCTGCATCACCCTGTCGGAGAATCCGTCATCAGGAATCTCTGACATCTGGCAATCGGAAAAGAACATCTGTAAGAGTTCTTCATCCTGAGGGTCCAACGGTTCCCCTTTCATGCTCTCCAACTTCTTATCATTTATCTTATCGGTCATAACCATTCTTTTTTAAGTAACTTGCAAGTTTCTGTTTTCCACGAGAGAGATGCGACTTAATGGTGCCTTGCGCCATTCCCGTCACCTCTGCAAT
Source organism: Segatella copri (assembly GCA_052349145.1). Lineage (GTDB taxonomy): Bacteria > Bacteroidota > Bacteroidia > Bacteroidales > Bacteroidaceae > Prevotella > Prevotella copri_V. Next base: position 22,328 of record DAWDQD010000023.1, read on the forward strand.
CTTATCTATAGAGAGACCATCCATCAGCTGCAGCGTGATGCATGTACGTTCGTTCTCACTCAATATCCGCAGGGCATTGAGTAAATCCATCTTCAGTCCGGTATTCACTCCCTGCGCATTCTGTCGGGCAACCGCCGGCGTATCGATATCCTGCGTTTCCTTATAACTGCGGGTATAATCATACCACACATTATAGGCGATACGATAAAGCCAAGTGGAAAAGCTGGCTGTACCCCTGAAACCCGACAGATGGGTATAAGCCTTCACAAAGGTATCCTGCGCCAAGTCGTCACTCAGCTGCGCATCCCCCAGCGTCTGCCGTAGGAAGAACCCACGAATGGGTGACTGATACTTCCTGACCAGCAAGTCGAACGACTTGCGGTCATGAAGCATCACCACCTTCGTGACGAGAGAAATATCGGATAACTTTTCCACTATATATTAACTAATAATTGTTGTTTGATTTTTATACCGGAGTTCCATTATACCCTGTGCCCTGATCGCCATGGCGGTTTCTCCACCAATCCTTGATGGCTGGAAGCGAACCTATGAGGGTCTGTCCCAATCCATAGAAGAAGACCAGGGCTCCGATGCCAGCCAGGAAATCAGCATCCCACCAGGCAAACATGGCGCACAAACCGGCTCCCAGGAAGGCATTTCTCAATCCACGCTTTACCAGATACTCATCGCTCTGCTTGTCTATCGGCCGGTCGCTTTCCGGAACATTGATGCCCTTCTCCATCGCCATCTCCGCCAGTTTCATCCGGTCGTTGTGGCGGCGAATCAGATATCTGATAACCAGAAATACGATGATCAGCGGAGCAAAGACAAACAGCAGACCGAAGATGATACAGAAGATGATCATAACAGCCAGCGCTCCGCCACCAAATACCGAACCGATGAAATCGAACGGATCATCATAGTTGTCTAAACTGTATCTAGAATGAACAGACTTATTATCATTCTCATCATAATCATCATAGTTGGCCGAATCTGTACTGGTTGTATCAGAATAAGCCTCCAACGCCTCGTCGTCTTTATCCTTCGAAGCAGATGGCTGTGCGGCAGATGCAGGAGCAGCCTTTGAATCTACCTGTTGGGTAGTTGGATGATAACGATGTTTTGGAGCAGAAGACGCCAAAGACACTTGGGTGGCTCCGATGCTCATAACGAGCGCTAATGCCAATATTGCTTTCTTCATATCATTATTTTTTACTGTTTTACCTTGTTATTTGAAAAATTTCTGCTTCTTAGACGCATCTCTTCGCGATTTAGTTGCAAAGAAACGAAAAATTTCTTATTTTTGCAAACAAATTAAAGAAAAAGAAACAGAATGAAGACATTACCTGAAGATTTCAGAACATATACGCAGGCACTGATGGGCGAAAAGCTGTATCAGCGTCTGGAGCATGCTATCCTTGAAGAGGAGGCACCAACCAGTATCCGCATCAATCCTTTTAAATGCAAGGATGCTGATGGCGAACCGATTCCCTGGTGTCCGGAAACCGGACGTTATCTCTCTACGCGTCCCGGATTCACCTTCGATCCGCTGCTGCATGCCGGCTTATATTATGTACAGGAAGCCTCATCTATGTTTGTAGATATGGCTATCCGACAGTACGTAAAAGAACCGGTGATGATGCTGGATCTCTGTGCTGCCCCTGGCGGAAAGTCGACAGCCGTAAGGGCTGCCTTGCCGGAAAGGAGTCTGCTCTTCAGCAACGAACCGATGCGCACCCGCTCACAGATTCTTGCCGAAAACGTACAGAAGTTCGGTCATCCGGATATGATTGTTACCAACAACTATCCCCGCGATTACAAGAAATCTAAGTTGCAGTTTGATGTGATTCTTACCGATGTTCCCTGCTCCGGCGAAGGAATGTTCCGCAAAGATGAAGGGGCTATCGGCGAATGGAGTACCCAGAATGTGAACAACTGCTGGCAGCTGCAGCGCGAAATCGTATCGGATATATGGAACTGTCTGAAGCCAGGCGGTATCCTGATTTACTCTACCTGCACCTTCAATGCGCACGAAGATGAGGAAAACGTGGACTGGATATGCGAAGAACTTGGCGCTGAAGTGATGGCACTGGAGGGTGTAGAAGATGCATGGAACATCACCCGCAACCTCACGGGCACCGACTTCCCGGTTTACCGGTTCATTCCTGGCGTTTCGCGAGGCGAAGGTCTGTTTATGGCGATTCTGAAGAAAGAGGGCGAATGGGAAGCCGGCTCACCAGCCAAGGAGAACAGGAAGGATAAGAAGAAGAAAGACAAGAAGGTGGCTAAAGGAAAGGGACCGGAGATTCCGGACGGCTGGCTGAAGACTGATACGGAATGGATGCCTGCAGAAAGCAACGAGACGGTTTACGCCATTCCGGGCAGATGGAAAGACATCTACGACCAGGCTGAAAAGAACCTGAAGGTGCTGCATGCAGGTGTGAAACTGGGAACAGACAAGGGAAAGGGTCTCATTCCCGACCAGGCTCTCGCTCTCTCTACGATGCTCAACAAAGATCACTTCCCACAGGTGGAGTTATCCTACGATGATGCCATCCGCTACCTTCGCAAGGAGGCTGTGAATCTGCCTGCCGATACGCCTAAGGGGTATGTTCTGATAACCTACAGACAGGTTCCGATAGGCTGGGAAAAGAACATTGGCAACCGTGCCAACAACCTCTATCCGCAGGAGTGGAAGATCAAGAGCAGCCACGGGACGGGAGAGCTGTTTATAGTTAACAGTTTACTGCAAGAATGAATAATTCAACATTTAACACTTAACATTCTAAATAAAAAATGCTCAGCATCATCGCCTGTATATCAAAAGTGCATAGAGCTATCGGGTACAAGAACCGGTTGCTCTACGCCATCCCATCGGACATGACCCGATTTCGTATGCTCACAACCGGACATACGATCATCATGGGCAGGAAGACATTTGAGTCGCTGCCTAACGGAGCCTTGCCCAACCGCCGTAATATTGTTATCTCGAAGACAAGAGAGCAGATAACAGGGTGCGAAGTATACACCTCTCTGGAAGAAGCGCTGGCAGCAAGAAAAGAAGAGGTTGGAAACAAAGAAGCTTCAGATGAATGTTTCATCATCGGAGGAGCCAGCATATATGAACAGGCTTTGCCTTTTGCAGACAAGCTTTATCTCACAATCGTAGAAAAGGAACCTGAACATGCCGATACCTTCTTTCCGGAAATCAATCCTGCAGAATGGGAAGTGACAGAAAAAGAAATGAGGAATGAAAACGGCTTACCGTTCACATTCCTCACCCTTTATAGAAGGCAGTAATCCCGCAGGGAGCTACTGCTTTTTTTCTTTTTATATCTTATTTCTCTGCTGCAGCCTCCTCATCTGTTTCCTCTTCATCATCGTTGAAACTCTTGAGATCCTGCATAGAAAGCTGGCGGTTGATAGATGCATTGAAAGAGATGATGGTCTCGCTGCGAGACAATCCCAATGGCTGCAACTTATCATGGATGATTTCCAGGAGATGGTGGTTGTTCAGCGCGTAAATCTTGATAAACATATCAAAGCCGCCTGTAGTATAGTGGCACTCCACAACCTCAGGAATCTTCTTCAACTCCTCTACAACCTGGTCAAACTTCTCAGGCTCCTTAAGATAGAGTCCCATATAAGCACAAGTTTCGTAACCTATCTTTTCTGGGTCAATGATGAATTGTGAACCCTTGATGATACCAAGATTTGTAAGTTTAGCAACACGCTGATGAATGGCAGCACCGCTCACGTTGCAAGCGCGTGCCACTTCCAAAAATGGAATACGGGCATCCTGAGAAATCAGCTTCAGAATCTGCCTATCTAATGAATCTAAAATTTGTTTTGACATAATACTAATAATTTGCTTGCAAAGATAATACAAAAAATTAATAAAAGCAATTTTTTAAGAGAAAAACATGATAAATTAATATTATTTTCCTTTTTCTGTGGCAGAATAACTGATTTTTAGTGCTTTTGCCTGGCGCAAAGCCTGCTTTACGTCGGTTATCACACCCATCTTTGTCTCTTGGTCTGCTTTGATTGATACGGTCATCAGCTTCTGGTCTTCCGGCGACATACGCTTCTTTTCTGCCGAAATGTATTCCATCACTTCGGGAGCCGAAGCAAACTTATCATTCAACTGAATCTGGGTACCGGTACCATACTTTGCCTGCATCTCTTTGGTTGGCTTACCTATATAAATATGGCTCACCGCCGATTTCTTGGTCAGGCGGGTGAGTTCCTTGCCTTGTGGCAAACGGCAGTCTACCTTCAAGGTAACCTGGCGCATGTGGGTAACAATCATAAAGAAGAACAGTACGGAGAAAATGAGGTCTGGCAGAGAAGATGTATTCAACCCTGGCACTTCATGCGATTTCTTATGAAAATTCATCATTGTTTACCTCCTTTCTGCTGTTCAGTAGCTGTTTCTGCCGAATTTTCTTCCCCTTGCTTTTCTTCAGCATTGGCATCAACACGCTGGTCGGTTTGAGTCATTGCGTTGGCATACGACTCTGTGATGCGCTGCGGACAGATGTTGCGCACCTGTTCTTTCTGGTCATTGTTCAAGAGGGCATAATCCCTGTGATATTTCTTCTGGGCTGTTTCGTTGCGTAGCTGGCTATATGCTTCCATCAGCTGATTCTGCATTTGGAAATAGAGATTATAGTCGGCATCGCGGTCACTCTCGATAGAGATGAGATGTTTCTTGCCCAGGCGGTGTACAAAGCGGATGGTTTCTTCCTTGAGCTGGCTCACCTGCATCGGCTTACCGTTGACCAAAAGCGTATCACCAGCCGTCAGACGCAACGCCATGAGGTTAGCCTTGTCTACCACCGAATATTGCTGTTCCTTCTTCTGCGGTTCAGGTGAAGGGAGTTGATGCAACAGTCCCTTATCCACATCCATTGATGTGGTGACAAGGAAGAATATCAACAGCATGAACGAGATGTCGGCTGTAGATGTGGTATTCAGTCCCGGGGTTTCGTGTTGCTTCCTTCTAATCAGCATATTTAATCCTTATTTATAGAATAGAGAGCCCAAAGCACTCTCTTTAGTTTTTCTTCCGAATATAACGTGTGGCACCGAAACAGAAGGCACCGATTCCTGCCACCAGCATCAGGAGCGATGTGATGACAAACATATCTGAAAGCTTGAGCCAGAGCCAGTCGGCATAATTCTCGCCATTGATGAGCATCGGAGCAGAACCGCCCAAAAAGAAGGTAAGCAGCAAAACTGCCAAAGTTCCGATCCATGTGATGCGGAAGATGCGACGCACGGGAATACCATTCACTACAGCCTCCGACTTGCTGCTGCGATAATCTCTGATCATCGAAAAGACTGCCAGACCTGTACCTCCTATCAGGAAGAGCCACATCAGCAGGATGAGCACATCGGTAAAGAGAGGCGCATTAAAGTCGGGGTTCTCTTCGAAAGGCAAATCGTAGCCTACCAAAAAGAACAGACCGAAAACCAGCACCGCCAGTCCTATCATGATATAGAACACCTGCTGCGATATCTTTTCGGCCGACTTCGTCTTCTGCTTTGAAAATTGAAATTTAACCATCTCTCTCTTCGTTTATTTATTCTTGGCAATAATATCCATTAAAGTAACCGCCGACTCCTCCATCTGGCTTGTCAGGTGCTCCACCTTAGAAAGGATGTAGTTATAGAAAACCTGAAGGATGAGGGCTACGATGATACCGAAGATGGTAGTGATGAGCGCCACTTTCATACCCGAAGCAACGATAGTAGGACTGATATCGCCCGCCTGCTGAATCTGGTCGAACGACATGACCATACCAATCACGGTTCCGAGGAATCCGAGCGATGGCGCCATAGCGATAAAGAGTGTGATCCAGGAACAGCCCTTCTCCAGGTTAGCCGCCTGAACGGTACCATATCCGCTTACCGAGCGCTCGATGTCATCAAGACTCTCGCTGATATGCATCAAACCCTGATAGCAGATAGAAGCCACCGGTCCGCGGGTATTCCGGCAGAGCGTCTTAGCCCCTTCCACATCTCCCGCCGCCACCTTCTGGTCGATATCCTGCATCAACTTCTTGGCGTTGATTTCAGAGAGACTCAGATAGATGATGCGCTCGATACAGAAAGCCATACCCACGATGAGGGCGATGGCAATGAGAGACATAAATCCCGCACCACCCTCTATAAACTTTGTCTTAAGAGCTTGATGAAATCCCATGTTCTCTTCTTGAGCCATCATAGGCAGAGAACACATCCATGTGAAAACCAATATTGCAAAACGTGCAATAGCTGTATTTTTCTTCATATACTTTATTATATATATAAAAGCGGAAAGAGGGGGATTCGAACCCCCGAACCGGTTTTGCCGGTTACACGCTTTCCAGGCGTGCCTCTTCAGCCCCTCGAGCACCTTTCCATATTCCGAAGAACTCTTCTTAATCGCCGCAACATGCTGCTGCAACAATTTCGAAGTGCAAAATTATTGCTTTTCCTCCGAAATACCATAACTTTCATTGTTTTTTTATGTTTATTTAAGGAGTTTTGAACGCTTGCGTCCTATACTTGCGATACGGATAGCGGAAAAACCCGCTCTGCATTGAGGTTGGTCTGTCGGGCAAACTCCTCTTCGCTTATGCCATAAGCCTTGGCGAGCGTCTTCATCACTTCTACCACGAAAGCGCTCTCATTACGCTTGCCGCGATAAGGAACAGGCGCCATATACGGACTGTCGGTCTCCAGAACGATGCGATCCAGAGGAACTACAGCAGGGAGGTCTTCACGCAGATGACTGCTCTTGAAAGTAGATACGCCACCGACGCCCAAAACAAACTTATTGAAGGAGAGCAGTTCTTCGGCTTCCTTCTGGTTGCCCGTAAAGCAATGGAAGACGCCCCCCGGCAGTTCCTTCTCATACTTTCTGAGCAGATGCACCATCTCGTTCTGAGCCTTGCGGCAATGAATCATCAGCGGGAGCTGGGTTTCTACCGACCATTTTACCTGTTCCTCGAAAGCCTCGAACTGCTCGTTTTCGAACTCACGGCTCCAGTAATAATCAAGTCCTACCTCTCCGATAGCAATCAAGTCTGAAAACTGAGGAGAACCACCCTTCTGACAGGCATTACCGGTCATGCGATGCTCCTCCAGTATCTTTCGGAGTTCAGCCAGCTGTTCCTTCCAGTCAGCCTTCACCTCTTCAGGATGCAGACCAATCATCGGATAAGCATAGCCCGGATATTCCTTAGCCAATGCCAGTACCGCGTGTGTGGTCTTCACATCGATGGCAGGCAAGAACACCTTGCTTACCCCCGCTTCCTTGGCACGGGCGAAAGCCTCCGCCCTATCCTCATCAAACTCCTCCGCATCAAAATGCGTATGTGTATCTATTACTTTGAACATTGAACTTTGAAATTAGTACTGTCGCTTCATCATTTTCTGAGCATACTTTGCCAATTCCTCCTTACGCTCAGCAGGCACATTCACGGCATCCAGATACTTCTTGCTCTGCTCGAAATAATAAGCAATCTTATCCTGCGCCATTTTGTCGATACCAATCTCGTTGTATAGACGGGTAACGGCAGCCACCTTCTCCTTGCGGTCGAACTCCTTGGCATTCACCCACTTCTGCAGTTCTGCACGCTGAGCGTCGTTGGCATGGTTGAAAGCATTGATGAGCATATACGTCTTCTTGTTGGATGTGATATCGCCACCAATCTCCTTACCGAACACCTTGGTATCGCCGTAAACATCGAGGTAATCATCCTGCAACTGGAACGCCAATCCTATCTGCTCGCCAAACTTATACAGGTTCTCTGCATCCTCATCAGAAGCATCGGCAAGGATTGCACCCATCTTCAAGGCACAAGCCAGGAGTACGCTGGTCTTGAGGCGGATCATCTCGATATATTCCTCCTCCTTCACATCGTTACGGTTTTCAAACTCCATATCAAACTGCTGACCTTCACCAATTTCCAGGGCTGTGGTCGTAAAGAGTTTCAACACCTTGGCAAGATGCTTTTCATCACATTGAGCCATACGCTCATAAGCCAGAACGAGCATGCTGTCGCCCGAAAGGATTGCCGTATTGGCATCCCATTTCTTATGAACCGTTTCATGACCGCGACGCAAATCAGCATTGTCCATCAGGTCATCATGCAGCAAAGTATAGTTATGATAAGTTTCCAGGGCAACGGCATTCATCAGAATCTTCTCAGGATTGTCCTTGAAAAGATTGTAGCCCAGAAGCATGAGCGTAGGACGAATACGCTTGCCACCCATAGAAAGTACGTATCTGATAGGCTCATAAAGAGACTTTGGCTTTCTTTCGTAAGGCAAATTAGCCAGAAACTCATTTACCATGCTTAAAATTTCATCTGCTGTCTTCATAATTATGTATAATTTATAATGTATAATTTACAATGAACAATTTATAATTTATAGCTGGAACACTACCGGGATGGCAATCATCGTGCGACAGACCTTGCCTTTATCGATGCCCGGTTTCCACTTCGGCATCATTTTCATCACCCTCAAAGCCTCGTTGTCGAGCAATGGATCTACCGAAGTGCTTACCTTGATATTGGCAACACTTCCATCCTTGTTTACGATAAAGGATACCACTACGGTTCCCTGAATCTTACTCTTCTGGGCAGCTACAGGGTACTTCAGGTTCTTGGTAAGCCACTGCATGAAGGCAGACCAGCCACCAGGAAACTGCGGTATCTTCTGCACGACGGTCAGTTTGATAGGAGCCTCAGCTCCCGGATTCTCAATGGGAGTTTCAGGAACCGCTTCCTTCACCTCAGATCCATCCACTACACCCGAGCCGTCGCCGATAACCAGTTCGCTGGTTGTAGAACTGATTTTCTGCGGTGCCTTCTGAGTCTGTTGCTCGGCAGCCTTCACTTCCTGAGTAATAGACTTAGAAGCAGGAGCCGAAACAGCCTCTGCACTCACCATATCTTTCTGGTCGGGACGAGCTGACATTTCCAGATCCTGTGAGAGATCTTCCATCGATTCCGACAAGTCATCATCTCCCTGCTGACCTCTCTGATATTGGAGTCCTACGAAGATGAAAGTAAAAGCCAGCAGCAACCCCAGCAGAAAAAATGTAACCCGCTTATCTTCCAGTTGTGCGCTATTTGATTTCTTAATTTCCACAATAAAAACCGTTTAAAATCGTTATTTCCTACGAAAACATTGCAAAATTACTTCTTATTATTGAAAAAAGCAGTATCTTTGCCAAAGAATTAGAAAATTTAAATGAAAAAATATGTAATTTCAGCAATATTGACGCTTTTTGCGACAATTATTGATGCTCAAGAGAGCCAAACGGGGTATAATTTCCTTCGCTTGCCGGTGAGTGCCCATGCAGCTGCTCTGGGTGGCGACAACATCACCTTGATAGAAGATGATGAGGCACTCATATTCCATAATCCGGCTCTCCTGTCATCAGTAAACGACAAGACGGTCAATCTCAATTATATGAACTATATGTCGGGGGTGAACACTGCCTCGGCTAGTTTCAACCGTATTGTCAACGACAAGGCTTCGTGGGCTGTTTCGGCTCAGCTTGTTGACTACGGCAAGATGAAAGAGACGGATGAGAACAACATCCAGATGGGTGAGTTCTCGGCAAAGGACATTGCCGTTGCGGGTTACTTCTCTTATATGCTCGGTGAAAAGTTTGCGGGTGGTATTGCCGCCAAATTCATCACTTCGTATATTGGCGATTACAATTCTATCGCTGTGGGAGTGGATCTGGGCATCAACTATTACGACCCGGAAACGGAATGGTCGGCTTCTTGTGTGGCAAAGAACCTGGGTGGACAGCTGAAAGCTTACGACAATGAATATGAGAAGATGCCGATCGACCTGCAGTTGGGTGTGACGAAACGCTTCGCCAACGCACCGTTCAGGGTATCAGCCACACTGGTCAACCTGAACCATTGGAACAGCAGTCTTCGTGATCATGCCGTAGTAGGTGCCGACATTCTGCTTTCGGAGAGCCTGTGGATAGGTGCCGGCTACAACTTCCGGAGAGCCAACGAGATGAAAATCAGCACCTCAGAAGATGAGGAAAGCAGTCATGGAGCCGGTTTCTCTGTGGGTGGCGGTATCAACCTGGAGCGCTTCCATCTGAACGTTGCCTACGGCAAATATCACGTCAGTAGCAACAGTCTCATGCTGAACGTAAGTTACAGATTATAAATTCTACATGATAAAATTATACATTAAAGTTAGTTCGAAATTATGAAGAAAATAACAATAGCAATAGACGGATACTCTTCTTGCGGTAAGAGTACGATGGCAAAGGATCTTGCCAAGGAAATAGGTTATGTTTATGTAGATACGGGCGCCATGTACCGCTCGGTAACCCTCTATGCGCTGCGTCATCAGCTCTTCGAAGCAGATGGAGCCGTAAAGACTGAAGAACTGCAGAAAGAGATGAAGAACATCAGCATCTCATTCAAGTTTAATGCAACAACCGGTCGCCCAGACTGCTATCTGAACGGCGAACTGGTAGAAAAGGAAATCCGTTCGTTAGAGGTTTCCAACCACGTTAGTCCGATTGCCGCCGTTCCTTTCGTCAGAGAGGCGCTGGTAAAACAGCAGCAGAAGATGGGCGAAGACAAGGGTATCGTGATGGATGGTCGCGATATAGGTACCACCGTGTTCCCTAATGCCGAACTGAAGATTTTCGTAACAGCCAGTTCACAGGTGAGAGCACAGCGCCGTTTCGATGAACTGAAGAAGAAAGGAATGCCAGCCGACTTCGATGCGATTCTGAAGAATGTAGAGGAGCGCGACTATATCGATAGCCACCGCGAGACTTCCCCACTCAGAAAAGCAGATGATGCCATCACGCTCGACAACAGCAACATGACCATTTCTGAACAGAAGGCATGGCTGATGGAACAATATCAAAAAGCAATAGCAGAATAAGCTACAGAGAAGAGACTGCCGGGTTATTAATGCAAAAATACGTTAAATATACTATTTTTGCCGATAAATTTATTTTATTCGATGAAAAAGATTTGAAAAAAAAACTTCAATTTAGTATCTTTGCAATCATATTAACAAGGTAGTAATGATATAGATTATAAATTTTGAGTTAATTACTGTTTTTTGAAGGTGATAGGTCTTCGGGAGAAGATTTATCACCTGTTTTATTTTCAGACAGTTTATAAAAGATAAACCCATTTGACGTTGTAAAACACAACGTCAAATGGGTTAACTAATTAATAACCAGCATATTAAGTTTTTCAATCAACGATAAAACTACCCTCTACCCTTGATACGGCGAACACCGTACCAAGTATTCAAGTAGCTGATAATCAATATTTTAGCTATTATTACAAAAGAGCAGAGTTTTCCTTGATAATCTTATCCTTGCACTCTTCCATCAGCCACTTCGGCGTACTGGTAGCACCACAGATACCTACCGTTTCCACATCCTTGAACCAGTTCATATCTATTTCGTCAGCACTTTCTATCTGGTAGCTGTTGGCATTCACGCTCTTGCATTCCTTGAAAAGCACCTTGCCGTTCGAACTCTTTCTGCCACTCACAAAGAGGATGACATCATGCTTGCTGGCAAAGGCAGCGATGTTAGGCATGCGGTTAGCCACCTGACGGCAGATGGTATCGAAACTCTTGAAGACAGCGCCCTCAACAATATGCTCCTGGCAATATTCGATGATGCGGTGGAACTCATCGAGACTCTTGGTAGTCTGGGAGTAAAGATAGATATCTTTAGAGAAATCCAGCTGACCGTTTTCCTTCAGCTGCTTCACATCCTCAAACTTCTCTACCACGATGGCATGACTCTCCGTCTGCCCCACCAGTCCGAGCACCTCAGCATGCCCGTTCTTGCCGAAAATCACGATCTGTGCCTCCGGATTGTTGACATACTGCTTCTTGATGCGGCGCTGCAACTGGAGCACCACAGGACAGGTAGCATCGATGATTTCAATGTTGTTTCGCTCAGCAAGGGCATAAGTTTCAGGCGGTTCACCATGAGCACGGAGCAAGACCTTTACGCCCTGCAGTTCCTCCATCTGCTCATGGTCTATCGTGATGAGTCCCGCTTCATGCAGGCGCTCCACCTCCATACCGTTATGCACAATATCGCCCAGGCAGTAAAGCTTACCGCCCTTAGCCAACTCCTCTTCAGCTTTCTTGATGGCAGTGGTTACGCCAAAGCAGAACCCACTGCCGTTATCTATTTCTATCTGCACGATATTCATTTTTAAATCATTGTACATAAATCTTCACCACCACCTTAGCATGGTCAGGGTCATTCGTAATTATGAGGATACGAGGGTGTCTGACACGCGATTTCTTCAAGTCGGCAGCCACAGCCGTCACCTTCATCTTAACGGTCTCTCCTGGCTGAATCTTACTCTTCTTCAGTTTCACCTGCAAGCCCATCGTAAACATCTGCATGCTGCGGATATCCAGTTCCGACTTACCCTTATTGGTAATCAGAATCTCACCCTTCAGCTTCTTCTTTCCATTGAAACTACCCAGATTGAGATCGGTGGCAGACATCTCTATCTTCGGAGCCAGTGCCTTCTTGGCTGGAGTCATGTTCTCGAAACCAGGAAGAAGAACGGCTGATACCACGATTTCCTTCTCTGGCGCAACCTTATCGCCAGGACGCTCACCGAGATAAACCGATGTCTGGTTCAAGCCCAGGTCGCGCAGTTTCTTGGAATCCAGCACGAAACTGATTTCGGCAGAATGACGCGGAGCCACCTTGGAAGGCGATACGAAAGCATGAAGATAGGATGGCAGATGCATCACTACCGGCTCCAGCACTTCGTCGGTAGGATTGAAGATATGAATGCGCTGAACCGGACGGTCGCCACGGTTCACGTCATCAAACTCCACCTCCTGGACATCACTCTTGATGACACCCAGCATCTCATCGTAAGAACCAGCGAAATCTACTACGCTGCCCACTACCCTTCCCCTCATAGAGAGGATGAACGGCTCTTCATCCGCATTGGTATAGAGGCAAACCTGCTTGGTGAAAGTACCCATCTGCTTGGCATCGTATACCGCCTTGATGACGAAACTTTCGCCGGCAGCTATGCTCGTCTTCGGATAATCTACCTCCGTACATCCGCAGCTTTTCAATACATTGTTGATAACCAACGGCTTGTGCCCGTCATTCTTCAGCACGAATTCGGCAGTTACAGGCTTGTGGAACACCACCTGTCCGCAGTCTACCACCTCGTGCTGGGTTGTAATCTTCTGTGCTGATGCAGGCAGCGCCAACAGCGCTGAGAGCATCCATATATTCATCCGTTTCATACTATTCTATTTTAAATTATCAATCTATAAACTTTTAACTATCAATTATTAACTTTCAATTCATAGGTCTCTGTGCGACCACCAAATTCCGGACTGTAGGTACACTCAGCGATGCAAGTTCCGCTCTGATAGTCGCCCTTTCTATCCACGTAATACTCCATTTCTACGATGTGCTTACCTTTAGATAAACGATCGAAATAGAAATTTGTTGCATGGTCTCTTGGAGAAACATAGCAGCCTATGCCCCACTGATAACCACTCTTCTGGTTGACCGGCTCCAGACATGCCGCACGCTTATCCGTAATCTGCACAAAGTCGTAGTCGCGGTCGGCGGTGATGAGGAGTGTTACCTTCACCTTCTCGCCTACCTTCGCCTGCGCCTTGCCCTTGCCCTCAGATTCGGCAGGAACGATGACACGGCGCACCTTGATGCCTGACTCCATAGAACCGATTTCGCTGATAGGCTGCTTAAACTCTGCATAGACGGCTCCCCAACTGGTATAATCGCTCTTTTTGTCGATGCTCAGCCTAGATGCCATGCCCGGTCTTTCGGTCTTCACATAGCCCAAAGTAGTGGAATCCTGCGGCATCGGCAGCAGCTTGCCGTCCAGTTTCAGAACGGCATTCTCAGCCTTCCTGTTCCAGTTGTTCTCATTGCCCTTCATAAAGGCGTAGACAGCATCCACGGTGTTCACCGGCGTATCCCAAACCTGGGTACGTTTCGACATCAGTAGCCAGCGCTGCAGTTCCTCGATGGTCTGCTTGTCGTTCGGCTTCAGCATCTGCATTGCCTCTATCACGGATACCTGGGTTGGTATCTTATAGTTTCTCCAGCTGTAGAGTGCCTTGCGGGTATCGTAGTAGCGGCCCATCTCCTCGCGGTAAACGGCATATTCGTTCACGCTCTGCAGATATTCGCCTGCCTTCTCGCGGTAAGCAGCATTCTGCTGGCTATTTCTGGCGAGAACCACAGCAGCACGCGCCTTGCCATAGATGGAGAAATCACCGGTCATCTTCGACATCTTATCCAGCAGATAAGCCTTGTCAGCTTCCAGATTCTGCTTCATCTTTCTGCCATCCATCGAAAGGATGTAGAGATAATGCAGCGCCTGTTCGCTAGGACTCACCTTCTGCTTTTTCTCCTCCTGCTTCTTCATTTCTCTTACTTCCCGAGCGGTCTGCAGAGAGAGATAGTTCAGAGCCGAAGTCAGCATCCGGGCAGTTGATTTCTGCACACCTGCGATGGCATTCAATCGAACCATCATTTCGGCTACCGACGTTGTCATATATCTGCTGCCCTTCATTCCATTCCACCAGGAGAAGGAACCGTTAGGGTTCTGCAACTTCTGCAGCTTCTCCACCTGATTCTGCAGACGGATGCTCTCCTGAGAGAGATTCTTCTGAGAATGATTATCCAAAGAGAGAGTCTTCTGGATATGGGTGGTGATGGTATTGGCGTAGATGGCAGACATCAGCGAGATGGCGTTCTCCTCATCCGGATTACTGATAGCTGGCAGCGCCTTCACCATCAGCCAACTTGGGTTATTGGTGTACTCGATGGTTACCTTTGCATCTTCAGCGCCCTTCGCCTGCTTGCCCTCCTTGTTCAGGAAGAGTTTGCTCAGATCGAAGTTCTGCTCACCCTTCTGATGCAGGGTGAAAGGCAGGGTGTTCACCACGAGTTCACGGTTGCTCAAAACCGGCAGATAGTGCTGCTCGCCATCGCTGTAGCCATTACCGGCAGCCACCACCTTATTAATATATACGCCTTCTTTCAGTCCCTGGACATCAAAGGAGATGGTAGCAGAGCCCTCGGCATCGATGCTGTAGTTCTGCGTCTTCTGCCAAACCACCTTGTTGGTCTCCGGGTCGAGAATCTGCATACGGGCGTTGCCGCTCACCTTCTTGTCGGAAGTATTGAAGAGTTTCACCACGATGGTGCTCTTATCGCCCTCACGCAGGAAGCGAGGCATGTTAGGCTGCACCATCACGGTCTTCTGAGCCACAGCCTCATCCACCAGCAAACCGTTGCGCATCTCCTTGTCATGAGCCAATCCCATGAACTTCCAGGTAGTCACGCTCTCAGGCAGGGTAAATCTGATGGCTACGTTGCCATTGTTGTCGCTCTCCAAGGCAGGATAGAAGAAGGCGGTCTCGTTCAGGTTCTCGCGCACCTGCACCTGGTCGAGGAACAGTTCTGCATCTGAGCCAGAACCGCCGGCAAACTGCGGCATCTCCTCTACTACATCAAAAACCTTGTTGGCAGATGGAGCAGCCGCTGCAACACGGGTCATATTACTCCCACGAATTTTCATGACTTTCGCTTCCTCTCGAACCAGTTCGTCTTTCTGTACACGAACAACCTCAACGGTTCCGCCAGAAGAACGTTCCAACTTGCTCAGCTCTACCGCTTGCATATAAGCATAATAGCTAAAGTATTTGCCATCAAACTTATCTACATCCAATTGCTTCTCATCATAATACTTGGTAGGATAAACGCCATTCAAGTAAAATGGACGGAAAGTGAGGTTGTGCTTCCAGTAGCAGTTTGGCAAACTCTGATAAAAGCCCAGGGAGAGATTCCAGAAATGCGGGGCTATCTGGTCGAGCGACTTGTCATAGAGTACGCTCATCAGCTGCGCCTTGGCTGGCTTGCCGTCAGGGATGGTAATCTTCAGCGTCCACTCCTCCTTCTGTCCAGGGGTCAGACGGTTGCGGAAGGTTTTCCAGGCGATATTCAGTTTCTTCTCAGGCAAAGGACGGGCGATGCTCATCATTCGGGTATAGCACTTGCCTTGCTTCACGAAACTATAGTTCAGTACGATGCCCGACGCATATTCCTCCTTGTAGGTGAAAGGCAGGGTCACGATGCTGTCGCCCAACTCCCAGGCACCTTTCTCCAGCAGTTTGTTGCCGGCGATGATGGAATATACGATGTGCGCTCCGTTCTCCGAAGAGCCTACCTGGATATAGACCGGCTTGCCATCACGAGGGAAGGTCTTCGCCGTCTGATAATACCATTCGGTAGTTGGCTCCACCGGATGGGTATCCTTCATACTGAAGAGCGTGAACTTCTGCTGTAGGGTATCCTGTCCGCAGATTGCCTCCAGCTGATGAACGCCAGATTTCCAAACGAGGGAAGAAGAGGCAGAAGAAGCATATTCCTTGATAGAAACCGGTACATTCGCCTCGGCATCCTTCCATTCGCCCTTATCAATTCGATATTTCAACCTACTAGAAATCGGCATACCACTGGCATTGCGGTAAGCGAAGGTCACCGTCTTCAGACTGTCTGCCTCGATACGCTTAGGAAGATTCACCGTGAGGATGGTTGGCTTGGTGCCCAGAGGCAGACTCATCACGCCCTCGTGGCTCTCGCCGCTGATGTCGGTAACGATGGCTGAGACCTCGAAGTTGAAGAAACGGGCAATGCGCATGAACTCGCTCATATCAGCCTCGTCTTTTCCTGACAAGGAAGCCTCCAGCGGAATCTCTACGTCGAAGGTTCCGTCCTCACGAGTCACGCAACTGTCGGTCTTCACCAACTGTCCGGCAGATCCTGCGCCCCACCACCAAAGCTGGTTTCTGCGGGTCACCTGATACTCCACCTTGGCACCCTGCACAGGCACACCAGCATAGGTCTTTGCCGAAGCTTTCACCACCACGGTGTCGCCCCAGTTATATTTCTCATTCACCTTCGGGAAGGTAATCTCGAAGGTAGGACGCTTATACTCCTCAACTCTGAAATATTCGCTTGCTGTACCATTCACGGAGATGGAATACTGTCCTGTCTTTCCCTCCTTCGGCAATTCGAAATCTACGGAAGCCATACCGTATTCATCGGTAGTAGCCTTCTGCTCAGCCACCTGCTTCCAGTTAGGATCTCGCAGGATAAAATTCAGTTCCATGCTCTTGCCAGGCACACTGGCATCCAAGCCCTTCTTCACGATGTAGGAAATGGCTGAGGCATGCACGGTCTGACCCGGGCGATAGATGCTGCGGTCGGTAAACAGCTGATGTTTAATCTTGTCATCCTTCCGTTCGTAATAGCGGGTGCGAGAAAGATAGATATCCTTGGCAGGCGTAAACTTGTCGCTGTTGGTGGAAATCAATACATTTCCATCCACATTCTTGAAGTAAGCCTCCCCG
The DNA here is from genome assembly GCA_052349145.1 of Segatella copri. Lineage (GTDB taxonomy): Bacteria > Bacteroidota > Bacteroidia > Bacteroidales > Bacteroidaceae > Prevotella > Prevotella copri_V. The sequence continues at coordinate 39,788 of DAWDQD010000023.1, forward strand.
TTCTCATCTGTTGTCAAGCGGGCATGAACTATTCGCTTGTCCTTCTTCGTCTTGAAATCATACCGCTGGTCGTAGAGTTCTATCTTCGCCCCGGCGATAGGCTGTCCGTCGGTAGCATTCACCACCACATAGCGATGCCTGTCATCAGGCAACTGCTGGATCATCACCGCCAGATTGCTCACATAGAAGAGTTCTCGCTGCGGAGCGATGCCGGTATTGTCCGAAGTCACCTCCATCAGATAGGCACCCAGCGGCAGATTGCCACCGATTTCGATGGAATCCTTCACCTCTTCGTAATCCGGACGACCATAGTAGTTGCGGCTGAAATCCTTCTGATGCAGCTTCGTGGTCTTCTTCAGGAGCATCTTATAGGTAGCCTCATCCTGGGCATCATATTCATTATCCGCCGTGATGTTGAGGCGGAAGATGCTGATTTTCAGGTTCTGCAGATTGCGCACGTTCAGATGCACCCACGCCTTCTCCCCAGGTCGCAACACCTGCGGCATATCCTTCACCCGGAACATCGGTTCGGTGAGTCGCTTCTGCGCATTTCTCAGTTCGTTCATTCTCGACCATCCACCCCAGCGGCTCAGCGCATAGTTGATATAGTTGAGCTTATCCTGCGGTTTGGCATCGGTAGCACCTTCCATGAAGCGGAAATGCTCCACGGCAAGTTCGCCTGCCTCCGGAATATCCTGATAAACCTGGATGAGCGAGTCGATGGTCTGCAGATACTTCGATTTCTTCACCTCTCTCACGTCGTCCTGGCGGTATTTCTCGATGAGCTTATAGGCACAGAGACAAGCCGCACCCCTATTGCCCACCTTATTATAATAGGTGTACAGCTGCAGATACGCCTCCTTGCTGTCTGCCTCGAATCCGATGAGATGCAGCAGATCGTTGTTAAAGGAACTGCCATCCACGCCCTTCAGCGTCAATGGAACATACTCTGCAGATGTATGTCGAGCAAGAAGTTCAGGCTGTCCCAAGGCCTTCTTGAAGAACTCCTGGCTTTTCTTTTCGTTCATATCACGGTACACCTTGCCCAGCACGGCATATCTCACCGCCTTCAATGCCGGGTCGTTCACCTTCAGCACCTCTGCTTCCATCCGCTTCACGTTAGGCGTCAGCGAGTCAGCCGAAATCTCATTCCAGAGTGTCATCTGTCTTGTCTCAGCCGCCAGCAGCTGCCCGTAATCTTTGGCAGCCGAAGCCTTGGCGATGATTTTCTTCATCACCGCGATTTCGCTCTTAGGCTGGTCCTTCTGAGCATTGATTTCAGCTTGCTTCCACAAGTTGTCGTATGTCTGAGCCGCTACCTGCATGGTTGCAAAGAGGGCTATCAGGAGTGATAAAATGTTTCTTTTCATAAGCCAACTGTATAAAATGTTAATAGAATGATGATAATCATCAAACTTTTCATTGCAAAAATACAAAAAAAAACTGTTTTCTAACCCCGAAACTTAAACTTTTTACTATCTTTGCACCAAAATAGTATATTTTACCAAGAAATAACATTAAAAAAACAATGGCAGAAAAAAAGTATGGTCATTTTGATGACGCCAATCGCGAATACGTGATTACTGACCCAAAGACCCCATGGCCTTGGATCAATTATTTGGGTAACGAGGATTTCTTCTCGCTCATCTCAAACACTGCAGGTGGTTATTCCTTCTACAAGGATGCCAAGTTCCGTCGCATCACACGTTACCGCTACAACGGTGTGCCGATGGATAACGGCGGTCGCTATTTCTATATCAAAGATGGCGATACCGTATGGACCCCGGGATGGAAACCTTGCAAGACACCGCTCGACAGCTACGAGTGCCGCCACGGCATGAACTATACCCGCATCACGGGCAGCAAGAACGGCGTAGAGGCAAGTGTGCTCTTCTTCGTTCCGCTCCATACATGGGCTGAGGTGCAGAAGATGACGCTGAAGAACCAGACTGAGGAGGTGAAGACCCTCAAGGTGTTCTCCTTTGCAGAGTGGTGCCTCTGGAATGCTGCTACCGACATGGAGAACTTCCAGCGCAACTTCTCTACGGGCGAGGTGGAGGTAGAGGGTTCTACCATCTATCACAAGACCGAATACCGCGAGCGCCGCAACCACTATGCTTTCTACACAGTGAATACCGAGATTCAGGGCTACGATACCGACCGCGAGAGCTTCATCGGACTCTACAACGAGTTTTCCGAGCCTGAGGCTGTGATGGAAGGCAAGCCACGCAACAGCTTTGCCCACGGCTGGAGCCCTATCGCATCTCATTATATCGAGGTTACCCTGCAGCCAGGCGAGAGCCGCGACCTTATCTTCCTTTTGGGATATGTGGAGAACGAGCAGGACAAGAAGTTCAGCGCCAAGAAGGTAATCAACAAGGAGAAAGCTCATCAGCTTATCGCCAAGTTTGATACCACCGAAAAGGTGGATGCTGCCTTCGCAGAACTCAACCAGTACTGGGATAACCTGCTGAACATCTTCACCGTGAAGAGCGGCAACGACAAGTTAGACCGCATGGTGAACATCTGGAACCAGTATCAGTGCATGATCACCTTCTGTATGTCGCGTTCGGCAAGTTTCTTCGAGAGCGGCATCGGTCGAGGCATGGGCTTCCGCGATTCCAACCAGGACCTCGTAGGTTTCGTTCATCAGATACCTACCCGTGCCCGCCAGCGCATCATCGATATCGCCAGCACCCAGTTCCCTGACGGTGGCTGCTACCACCAGTATCAGCCGCTCACCAAACGTGGCAACAACGATATCGGTGGCGGTTTCAACGACGACCCATGCTGGCTCATCTTCGGTACCGTAGCCTATATCAAGGAGACGGGCGACTTCTCTATCCTCGCTGAGCAGGTGCCTTTCGACAACCAGCCAGGCACAGAAGTAAGCCTCTTCGAGCACCTCAAGATTTCGATGAACCATGTTATCAACAACCTGGGTCCGCACAAGTTGCCACTCATCGGAAGAGCCGACTGGAACGACTGTCTGAACCTGAACTGCTTCTCCTGGGACCCTAACGAGAGTTTCCAGACCACCGAAAACAAGGGCGAAGGAAGCAAGGCAGAGAGTCTGATGATAGCCGGTCTGTTCGTGGTTACCGGCAAGGATTATGTGGCTCTGTGCAAGCAGCTTGCCAAGGAAGCTTTGGAAAGCAAGGAGGGCGAAATAGCCGGTCTTGCAGAGGAAGATTATTTGACAGAAGCCGAGCGCATGCAGCAGGCTGTAGATGAGATGAACGAGGCTGTGAAGCAGCATGGATGGGACGGCGAATGGTTCCTCCGCGCTTACGATTTCTTCGGCAACAAGATTGGTAGTGATGAGAACGAGGAAGGCAAAATCTTCATTGAGAGCCAGGGCTGGTGTACGATGGCTGGTATCGGTCTGGAAGAAGGACTTTGCGATAAAGCACTGGATAGCAGCAAGAAACGACTGGAATGCGAGCACGGACTGGTGCTGAACAACCCAGCTTACACCACCTATCATGTAGAAATGGGTGAGATTTCTTCTTATCCTGAAGGCTACAAGGAGAACGCCGGCATCTTCTGCCACAACAATCCTTGGGTCATCATCGGAGAGACTGTAGCCGGTCGAGGCAACGATGCCTGGAGCCATTATACCAAGATTCTGCCTAGCTATGTAGAGGAAAAATATCAGACACTTCACAAGGTAGAACCTTACGTAAACTGCCAGATGGTAGCCGGTAAGGATGCAGCCAAACCGGGCGAAGGAAAGAACTCCTGGCTCACCGGTACAGCGGCATGGATGTGGTATACAGTATCAGAATTCATCCTCGGCATCAAGCCAGATTATGAAGGTTTGCTCATCGATCCTTGTCTCCCAAGCACCGCTAAGGAGTATGAGGTAACCCGCAAGTTCCGTGGTGGCGAATACCATATCACAGTAAAGAATCCTAGCGGAAACCAGAAGGGCGTGAAGCAGATTACAGTGGATGGCACTCCTATCTCAGGCACCATCATTCCTTGCTCTGAAGGCAAGCATGAAGTAGTGGTTGAGATGTAAATCAGCCAGATCTCATCAAGTTACGATTTGAAAGTTCAATGTAACAAAACTCCTTTTTATACCCATGCACCCTGTTTTAGGGGGTATGGGTATCACAATAAACACTTGCCCCTTTATTTCAAGGGAGCAAGTGTTTTGTTTATTTGATAATCTGATACTTAGCTTTTAATATAAGCACATATTCAACAGTATCAAGAGTAAGATTCTAAGTCTCTATCATTGACTCAGTTCCTCAATAACTCAGTTCCTCAGTTTTTTTCTAGGGGGTATATAGCCCTTATAGTTCAAAGTTGTTTTAAATTGTTATATAT